>NZ_JBHLTC010000006.1:0-374145 GCF_042434725.1 Kribbella deserti
CCCTACCCCACCACCACCCGAACCCATTCCTCAACAGGCTCTGCAGCCGGGTAGTCGTACCAAAAGTCGGCAGCCGGCTCGTCTGGACGCCCGCCGCCAACCACCCGGCCAAAGTGACGGCAAACCAACGCGGCAACCCGACGCCGAACCCGGACGGCGCAACCCGACGCGCAGCGCACGGAACGTCCTCCAATCCCGGCCAGACCTCACCCGTCCCCCTGATAGCTGCCGCCTTTGGTCGGTTCGGGCCGGGTCAAGGGCGCGAACGCGTCGGCGCAGCCGATTCCCAACCCTTGACGCGGCTCGAACCGACCTGACAATTCGAAAGACTCCGGGGGACGGGTGCCCACCAGCTCCCCCACCACGGGGGACCAACCCCCTCCACCTCGGCGTGTCGTCCCAACCTATGATCAGTTGTCTCACTCAGTGGGACATGGGATAGCAAGGGTGTACTGGCTTCCGTACTCTCAATGCGTGGCTTACACGACGTGGTTGACGAAGCGCAGGGCAGTGGACAACTGCCGCATGCGCTCGTCCCTGTGTCGTATGCCCTGACCAGGCGGCGTCCCGAGCGCTCCGGAACCGGTCGCTGAGCACGGTTCCCAGTACGTCGCCTCCCGCCCGTTCACGGTGGCGGAACAGCTCGAAACCCTCTCCACCGGGGAGTCGCATGTCCAGTCAGCCGGCTGACCAGCAGGCACAGGTCGATCCACGCGGTCTGCGGTTCGCCGCGGCCGTGACGACCGTGGTGCTGGCGCTGACCCTCGTCCTGAACAACCCCTGGCCGCTCGCGATCCAGGCCGCCGTCTTCGCGATCGCCGTCGCGTTCGGCGTCCAGGCCTCGCCGTACGGCCTGATCTTCAAACGCCTGGTCCGGCCCCGGCTCGGCCCGCCGAAGGAACTGGAGTCCGCGGTACCGCCGCGGTTCGCCCAGCTCGTCGGTCTGGTCTTCGCCTTGGCCGGCCTGGCGGGCTATTTGAGCGGTGCCGTCACTGGCACCGTACTCGGCGTCGTCGCCACCGGTTTCGCCCTCGTCGCCGCGTTCGTGAACGCGGCGGTCGGGCTGTGCCTCGGCTGTGAGGCATACCTGCTGATCCAGAGGATCCGCGCGCCGCATTCCACCCACGCAACCACCACCTGAGGAGTAGTACATGAGCAGGGAATCAGCGCTCGTCTCGGCCGACTGGGTCGAGGAGCACAAGGCCGACCCGAACGTCGTCCTGATCGAGGTCGACGAGGACGTCTCGGCGTACGACGCCGGGCACATCGCCGGCGCCATCAAGCTGGACTGGAAGGACGACCTCCAGGACCCGGTCCGCCGCGACTTCGTGAACCAGGACCAGTTCGAGGCACTGCTCTCCGAGCGTGGCGTGAGCAACGACGACACCGTCGTGCTCTACGGCGGTAACAACAACTGGTTCGCGGCCTACGCCTACTGGTACTTCAAGCTCTACGGGCACGGGGACGTCCGCCTGCTCGACGGCGGCCGCAAGCGCTGGGAGCTGGACAGCCGCGAGCTGACCGACGAGACGGTCAAGCGCGAGCCGACCCAGTACAAGGCCCAGGAGCCGGACCTCAACATCCGCGCCTTCCGCGACGAGGTGCTCGACGCGATCAACGTGAAGAACCTGGTCGACGTGCGCAGCCCCGACGAGTACGCCGGCCGGCTGCTCGCCCCGGCCCACCTGCCGCAGGAGCAGGCCCAGCGTGCGGGTCACATCCCGACCGCGGTCAGCATCCCGTGGAGCAAGGCGGCCAACGACGACGGCACCTTCCGCGCCGACGACGAGCTGAAGGCGCTGTACGCCGACGCGGGCGTCGACTTCGGCAAGGACACGATCGCGTACTGCCGCATCGGTGAGCGCTCGGCGCACACCTGGTTCGTGCTGCACGAGATCCTGGGCCAGGAGAACGTCAAGAACTACGACGGCTCCTGGACCGAGTGGGGCTCGCTGGTCGGCGTACCGGTAGCCCTCGGCGACGAGCCCGGGCAGGCCTGACATGTGCGGAGCAACCAAGGGCGGCCTGTCCCTCAAGGGCGTAGACGTTGACAAGGAAGCCGTGATCCAGGGCCAGGTCCTGCGCGGCGACGAGCCGGTCGGTGGCGCGTACGTGCGCCTGCTGGACAGCACTGGCGAGTTCACCGCCGAGGTCCCGACCTCGGCCACCGGGCACTTCCGCTTCTTCGCGGCACCGGGCAGCTGGACGCTGCGCACGCTGGCGCCCAAGGCCGAGCCGGTCGACCGCCAGGTGGTCGCCCAGTACGGCGAGGTGGCGGAGGTCTCCGTCGCCGTCTGACCTAGTTCGAAGCGTTGGGCCCGGACCGCTTTGGTCCGGGCCCTTCGTCGTTCGGAGTCCGTCGGTCCTGGAGCGCGGGCTTGTCCACGTGGAAGCAGACGTCGTCGAGACGGCCGGGCCACGTTGATCCACGCGCCGTACGCGAAATCGAGCGTGCCCGGATTGAGCGACGCCTCGGCGGGAGTGGCGATCATCGCCTTCGGGCAGCCTGTGCCGGTACACAGCGCCGGGAACCGCACGGCCTGGCCGGTTCCGTCGCGGCCGGAAGTACTCGTCTCATTCCGGGTCCCCCGCTGGATGGAAACGCGCGCGGGCGGAACGTAACAACCTTCGCCGTCAACCACATCGGCTCGCTGTGAGGTTGCATCAACGGGCAAAGGCCGAAGTCCGAAAGCGCTTGCTGGCAAGGCGACTCGCCGATGTGATGCAGGCGGGAAGGTTACGCGCAAGACCTGGTTTCTCACAGGATGAGGTCGAATGTCACGGTTAGGTCTCGGTGTGCATCGGTCTCGTTACCTACGGCAACCCCGCGAGTTGTCCCTTCTGTCCTGACCCGAACGCGGGTCGAGTCATTACTCAGGGAGGAGGGGTCAATGCGACCCCGCATCGGATACAAGAAGCTGGTCGCCGCCGGCGCAGTTGCCGTCGTTGGCGTAGCTTCGACGATCGCCTTGACGTCGGGTTCCGCTACCGCCGCGCAGACGTTCGGTTACGCAGGATTCGCGCACGGCACCTACATCTACACGGGTCTCGCGAACAGCGGCCCGCAGGTCTCGTCGCAGCTCGCGTGCACCAGCAAGGTCGGCCTTCGTTCCACGAACGACCTCGCGACCGCGAACGTTAACCGTCAGGCGATCGCGCGCACCGTGAAGACCGAAACGATCACGGTGAACGACAAGCGGGGCAACGGTAACCTCAGCAAGGCGACCGCTGTCGACGTGAAGCTGGGCAACCTGCTCACGCTGAAGGGCGTCGAGAACTGGTCGACGGCCGTCAACAAGAACGGCAAGTTCGAGGCGACCGCCGGCACCAAGATCGTTTCGATCAAGATCGGCAACCTGGTTGTGCCGAAGCTGATCGACGCCAGCCCGAACACCAAGGTTGCGGTTCCGGGCCTCGGCTTCATCGTGCTGAACTACCAGAAGCTGTCGACGACGTCGACCAGCGCTGTCGCGAACTCCGCGGCCGTTCTGATCCACTCGACGATCAAGAACAACTTCATCCCGAAGGGCGCGACGGTCGCCGTTCTGCTCACCAAGGCCGAGGTCGGTGGCCCGGTCAGTGGTGTGCTGCGCGCGAAGGGCTTCGGCACCGAGGTTCGCGTTGGCGACCTGGTGAAGTCGAGCCCGACCTCGCTGCAGACGATGTGCATCAACACCGGCGGCAAGGCTGTGACGCAGGGCGTCGCCGAGGTTCACATCCCGAACTTGATCTACGTCGGCGCGGTGACCACCACCAAGCGTGGCACCACCACCGCTGACAGCGCCGTCGCGGAGATGTCCGCCAAGACGGGCCGCGTCACCATCGGCAGCGGCAAGAACAAGATCGTCGTCGAGGCTGTCACCTCCTGGGCCAAGGCCAGCAAGACCGTTGGCACCAACACCCAGCTGAGCGGTGGCTCGAAGGTTCTGTCGATCCGCGTTGGTGACAAGGTCATCCCGGTTCCGCAGGGCGTCAACAAGACGGTCAACGTGCTGGACATCGCTTCGCTGACCTTCAACAAGGTCGAGAAGCGCGGCAGCGTCATCGCCGTCACGGCCCTCGAGGTCCGCGTCAAGGCGCTGAACACCGTCGTGAAGATCGCCTACTCCGAGGCCGGCGTCATCGGCTGATAGCCCGCTGACTCGAACCTCACCGGTTCAGCAGGGTTGTAGGTAGCAGTACCGAAACACCACCGGACCCTCCGGTCCCGGATCCTCGTGATCCCGGGACCGGAGGGTCCGGTCTCGCGTTGCGCCGTTGGTTATCGCCTTCGGCCGTGTTGCGAGTGATTTCAGCTGTCGAGGATCAGCGTGACCGGGCCATCGTTGACCAGGGCAACTTCCATGTGAGCGCCGAAGCGGCCGCGCGCCACCTCCGCGCCGAGGGCCTTCAGCGCATCGCAGAACGCGTCGTACAGCGGTTCGGAGACGGGCCCCGGTGCGGCGTCGGACCAGGACGGCCGACGGCCCTTGCGCGTATCGGCGTACAAGGTGAACTGGCTGATCGCCAGGATCGGGGCCCGCTCGTCGGCGCATGAACGTTCTCCGGCCAGGATCCGCAAGGTCCAGATCTTCGCGGCGAGCGAGGCCGCGATCTCCGGGGTGTCGCCGTGAGTCACCCCGAGCAGAACGACGAGGCCGGACCGGTCGATCGCGCCGACCACCTCGCCCTCGACCGTGACCGATGCCTGGCTCACTCGCTGTATGACTGCTCTCATGCCACCAGTCTGCCGTGAGACAGATCGTCCGGTGATCGGGCAGTTTAGCCGTGAAATATCCCGTTTCAGCTGCCCATCTGGCACGATTCGTCCTATGACGACGCTGATCACCGTGGCGCCCACCGGCGCCGAGACGGCCAAGGCCGACTGCCCGGCGCTGCCGACCACGCTGGACGAGCTGGTGGAGACCGCCAAGCGCTGCGAGGCGGCCGGGGCGGCGATGATCCACATCCACATCCGCGACGCCGAGCACCGGCCGACACTGGACCTGGCCCGGCTGACCGAGACCGTGGTGGCAGTCCGGGAGAACAGCTCGCTGATCGTGCAGCTGTCCACCGGCGGTGCCGTCACCGATCCGCTGGAGCACCGCCTTCGCGTGCTCGACGCCGCGCCGGACTCGTGCTCGCTGACCATGGGCACGGTGAACTTCGGCGAGGACGTGTTCATGAACCCGTGGCCGTTCGTGACCGAGCTCTACCGGCTCACCCAAGAGCGCGAGATCGTGCCGGAGTTCGAGCTGTTCGACCTCGGCCACGTCGCGGCGTTGAACCGCCTGCTGGACAAATTCGGCCTGCCGTACGGCGGCAAGGTGCACTGCGACCTCGTGATGGGCGTACCCGGCGGCATGCCCGGTACGACACAGGCCTTGGTTGCCGCGGTCAACGGCCTGCCGGCCGCGGTCACCTCGTGGTCCGCGACGGGCGTCGGCCGAACCACCCTGCCCGTGGCACTCGCGGCCTTGTCCCTGGGCGGCCACCTCCGCGTCGGCATGGAGGACACTCTCACGCTGGCCAAGGGCCAACCCGTCACCCACAACGCCGAGCTGGTCGAACGCGCCGCCAAACTCGCCACCCTCGCCCAGCGCCCGCCGATGACCCCGGACGAGGCCCGGTCCCTGCTCAACACTCGCGCGGCCTAACTACTGCCCGTCCGGGCGTGGACCCCGGCGCCGGCGGTGCAAACGGTAGGCGATCACCGCACTCAGGGCGATAGTCGCTTCTAGCAAAAACCAGTCGCGGACGTAGTCGCGCGGCAGCACCGTCGGGTTCGCGCCCTTGCCCTGGCGAAGTAGCAGGGCAATGGCGATCAGGCTGGTGAGACCGCCATAAAGCAAGCCCGTACGGACAAAGCCGAGTGCCGCCGACCCGCCAAGCCTCCGGTTGAGCACCCAGCCCACTAGGAACACGACGGGAACGATCACCAGATCGTCCACCAGTACGGCGCCGCCGAGCCACACCGGCAGCCACACCAGCGCGGCCGGCTCAAGCCCCACCACCAACAGCCACACGCCGTACACCCCGCCAAGCAACCCAGCCCCAACCAAAATCCCCCGAACCACCCCAAGCCCACCAGGGCGGGACGCGAAGTGCGGGCCACTGCCTTCTTCCTGACGGTCGGACGCGAAATGCGAGCCACTGCCTACTTTCCGACGGTCGGACGCGGAATGCGAGCCTTGTCCCTCCTTCCCGCGGCGGGATGCGGCATCGACTTTCCGACGGTCGGACGCGAAATGCGGGTTGCGCGGGTGGTTGGTCACAGGAGCTCCAAGCGGTGGACCCACTTTGTTTGCAGTACGCCGGGCCGGTTCGGCGCGATGATCCGGGCGGGAAATCCGTGATCCAGGTCAAGGTTTTCGCCGTTCACTCGCAGCGCGAGCAGGGTGAGGGGATCGGCGGCGAATTGCGGCGGGAGTTCGCTGGTGCCGTAGAAGCCGTCGCGTTCGAGCGAGACCACCCGCACCCGGGCCGTATCGCCCGCGCCGCATAGCCGCAGCAAATCCCGCACGCGAATGCCTTCCCAGCGTGCGCTCTGGCTCCACCCTTCAACACAAGCGATCGGAAGGTCCGCGCGGCTCTGCGGAAGAGCCCGGAGCTGTTCGAGGCTGAACGTCAGCTCGCGTGGTCCCACGACAGTCAGCCGCCATTCGTCCGATAGTGCCTGGGCGACGACTCCGGCGTCCGAGGCAGTCCGGTTGACCGGTAGGCCTTGCGGGCCGACGCCCGGCCGGCGTGGCGCGAGTACGGCGATTGGCGCGAGGGCCGGTACGGATTGACCGGCGGCGGTGATTGCCACCAGCGCTCCGGCGCCCGCCACCGTCCGGAACAGTGTTCGCCGGCTCATTCCACCAGTTGCCTCAGGCAAGGATGCGGACTCCGATGAAGGCAACGGCCGGGTCCAGTGGGCGAGGATCAGCGGCAGCTTGACCGCGAGGTGGATCAGCAGTGCGCCGACGATGACCCACGCCAAGGCGTAGTGCGTTTCGCGGAATGGGAAGGGCCACGGATACCACTGCAGCGTATTGAGAAACCCGATGAACACCTCGAGTGCCAGGGCGGCGACGAGTATGGCGATGGAGAGGCGTTCGAGGAGTTCCGCGAAGGCCCTACGGCTTGGTGGCCAAGGCAGTTTGGCGAACAGTTTCGGGTAGACGGTCCACAATTTCGCGAGCAGCAGTGGCACGGATACCAAGCCGGACAGGACGTGCAGCCCTTGCGTTACGCGATAGAGGGACGCCGGGCGACTTGGAATCGTCAACCAGGCGGGCGTTTCCTGCTGCCAGTGGCTCAGCAGTCCGGTGAGGAAGCAGATCAGCACCGCGATGCCGAGCCACCGGCCGAGAACCGTAGCCACGCGCGGGTGATGCAGTGGCGAGCGGAACGAATCCTCACTCGGGAGAGCCGGCAACTTCATGCTCTCCATCACAACTCACGCAGGCCCGCTGCGGACCACCCTCGCGCTTACTGCTCGCGAACGTCCCTCCAGTCGCGCGAGCGGCTCGGACGAATCCCGGCGCTTGAAGAGCCGACAGACCAGCCCAGGCCGTGGGGGGCCGGTCTTTGCGCCGGACCAGGCGCGGCAGAACGGCGGTCACGTGTCGCCTCGCCGTACGACTCAGGCCGCACGGTTGTCCACAGGTTCCTGCAACGGAGCCACGAATGCGCCTGGAACGTCCTAGGCTGAGGGTTCGCTGGTTGAGACGGTGGAGGAGTTCGGTGAAGACGCAGGACCGGTCGCTGGATGACGACGATCGCGCGATGGCGGATCTGGCCGATGTGCCGGACTGGACCCGGGTCTGGGGTCCGGAGGCGCTGGGTCGTGCGGGTGTTGTCGCGCTGGCCCAGCGGGTTTCGGCTGCCACCGGGTGGTTGCCCTGGCCGATCGACGACTCGACCGAGGTGGATCCGGCCCAGAGTTCGTGGGGCCTGATGACCCGGCGCGAAACGCTCATGCAGGTTTATCCCGGCGCGGTGTTACCGGAGAGTCCGCGCAGCGGCTGGTCGGCGTACCAGATCAGCGCGGCGGAGGTCCCGCTCGCTGAGCAAGGCCTCGACCACTACTGGCCGCGCCATCTCGAATTGGCCCGCCGCCATTGGGGCCCACCGGCGTACGTCGGAATGCTCGGCCAGCCGAACTATCCGGGTGGTCCCGGTCAGGTGGCCGACGGACGACGGCACCTCGCGGTCTGGTTGCGGCGCGGCGCCGAGTTCCACCTGTATGCCCTGCAGCCGGAGGCCACTTCGCCGACGCGGGCGGTCAGTATCAACTACTCCGTCTACGCCGCCGAGGTGACGTCATGAGTGCCGAGCAGGAGATCTTCAACGAGTTCAAAGCTTTCGGCCGCGGCATGGGGCAGCTCGTCAAGGCGCTGCACCAGCGGAGCCAGGCCCGGCAGCGAGCCGCTGCGCGCGACGCGCACCTGCGGGCGATCATCGAGCACATCGTGCGGGAGCAACTGCGCGACGGGCGGCGCGGTGACCCCGATCTGGACCGCACGATCGACCGGCACAACCCGCCCGGGCCCGGGCATGACCGGCAGTTCGGCGATCACGCCCGCGACGGCCTCGGCCGCGACGGTGCCGACGGCCCACAGGGTCCCCAGGGCCCGGAGGCGGATCGCGACCGGGAGCGGGAGGAGCGCGACCGCGACGAACAGCGCGAGGACCGCGATGAGCAGCGGGAAGACCGGGACGAAGATCGCGACGAACAACGTGACGAGGACCGCGACGACCGGAACGAAGATCGCGATGAAGAGCGGGATGAGGACCGCGACGAGGACCGGGACGATCGCGGCGAGGACCAGAACCAGGACCAGAACCGCGATCAGAACCGCGATCAGAACCAGGACGAGGAGCGCGGGCAGGACAGCGACAACCAGAACGGCGACCGGAACAGTCCCGAGGTCGATCCCGAACTCGACCCGCAGCAGGACCTCGACCCCGGCCGGGACCCCGAGCACGATCGCGAGAAGGCCAAGGAGCGGGAGCGCGATCGCGAGCGGGACGACGTCGCGCCGAACGCGGTAGACCCGGTCCTGGCGGCAGGCGCGGCAGGGGCGGCGGCGGGTGCCGCGGCGCTTGCGGAGGACGAGCTGGACAAGCAGGACCGCGGCCAGGACGAATCCCCCCAGGAGAGTTCCGGTCCCGAGGCCGAGGCGCCCACGCAGGCCGAGCGCGACATCGTGGCCGGGCCGGAGGCGGGACCGAACGCCGGGCCCGACGCGGAAGCCGCCGAGGAACTACGCGACGCCAAGGCCGAAGAGGTCCACAGCGACCAGCAGCCTTCGGGGCCTGACCTGGAGACCGACGGCAACGAGCCGGAGACCACGGAAGAGGCGCGCTCCGAGGCGGACGAGACGATCGACCGTACGGAAGAGAACGAGCGGGACGAGCGCGAAACCGGCCCCGAGGCCGAGCGCGAGACCGAGCAGGAGACCGAGCGCGAGCGGGATGAGCAGCAGACCGAGCGCGAGACCGGTCCGAACGCGGAGACCGACGCGGAAAAGCAGACCGACAACCGTCAGCCCGACGTGTCCGAGAACCAGCAGAACCAGCCCGGTCAGCAGAATCCCGGGCAGCAGGTGCCGACCCAGCAAGCCACCACCCAGCAGGCCGGACCGCAGCAGACCGCAACCCAGCAGAACCCCTCGCAGCAAAACCCCTCGCAGCAAAACCCCTCGCAGCAGAACCCGAACCAGCAGCACCCGAACCAGCAGCACCCGAGCCGGCAGACCACCAGCCAGCAGACCGCAAACCAGCAGAACCCGAATCAGCAGGGCCCCGGCGGTGCCAATCAGGCCGGGCGGCAGGGGCAGCAGGATCAGCAAGGTCAGCAGGCGTCGACTCAGCAGGCGCAGCCCGCGCGCTCAGCCGAGATGAACAGGATGCACGAGATGGGCGTTGGCGGGGTCGCCCCGGCGGCGGGCGCCGCTCAGCGTCCTTCGGCGGCTCCAGCGGCTCAGTCCCACGCCGGGGCCACCGCGGGCGCCCACCACCAGCGCGCTCAGCAGACCGCCAAGCAGCAACAAGCCGGCAAGGAGGTCTGACCCGCGCGTCGCAAGGGCGCAGGCTAATAGACGATGGCCTGCGCGTCGGGAGCCAGGATCTCCTCGGTGAACGCGGGTGCGCCCGCGATCCGTACGCCGTCGAGCAGGTCGGCCCCGGTGAGATCCCGGCGCTTGGCGCACTGCGTGCAAACGGTGAGAGTCCCGGCCGCAAGCACCGCGGCGAGGAGGTCCTGCAGCGGAGCCGCGTGCGGCAGGTCGAACGATTCCGCCCGCCCCGGTACGGCGAACCAGACGGCCTCACCCGTGAGCCACAGCGAGACGGGTGCTCCGGCGGCGATGGCGGCGGCGGCGACGGTGAAGGCCTGGTTGGTCCGCTCCGCCTCGTCCGAACCGGCTGTCAGTTTGATCACCAGGGTGCGCGACATCACCACAGCGTAGTTCCGGGCCGCGCGGCGCCATCCCCTAGACTGGCCTCGTGCTGCATGTCGTATTCACCTCGCTGCTGGTCCTGGTCACCCTGTTCATGGGGTGGTTCTCGGCCTTCGTCGTCTACCGCCTGTATCGCGGCCGGTCCTGATCGGCGGATTGATGGCCTTCGAGATCCCGCAGGACCTGCACCCCGACCTGATGCCGCTTGCCTGGCTGCTCGGCCGGTGGGAGGGCCGCGGGCATGGGGACTACCCGACCATCGAGAAGTTCGAGTTCGGGCAGCAGATCGACTTCAGCCACAACGGCAAGCCCTATCTGCACTACGTCAGCCAGACCTACGTGGTCGGCGAGGACGGTAAGAAGGAGCGCGCGCTCGCGGTCGAGACCGGTTTCTGGCGGCCGAAGCCCGACGGCAAGCTTGAGGTCGTGCTGGCGCATCCGACCGGCTTCGCCGAGATCTGGTACGGCGAGATCGACAACGCCAAGATCGAGATGCGCACCGATGTGGTCGCCCGGACGACCACCGCCAAAGAGGTCAGCGCCGGCCACCGGCTGTACGGCCTGGTCAAGGGCGAACTGATGTGGGCCTACGACATGGCTGCCGAAGGCCAGCCGTTGCAGCCGCACCTCTGGGCCACCCTGATCCGCGCCTGACCTCCAGCCGCGTTCGACCCAGCAGCTCAGCCGCCGACCCCAGCAGCTCACCGGTAGCAGCAGCTCACCGACCCAGCCGTCAGCCTGAGCTTGCGCCAGCCGCCGCGGTCAGCTCTCCGAAACCCAGGAGTACTCCACCTTCGGCCGTCCACTGCGGCCCTCGTAGCGCTGCGTGCGCAAGGCCTGCCCCTGGTCCGCCAGGTGTTCCAAGTAGCGCCGAGCGGTAATACGCGACGTACCCAGCTCACCCGCGATCTCCTCGGCAGTCCAGCCTTCGCGGTCTCCAAGCAGCCGCACCACCCGTTCCAGCACAGACCCGGCTAGCCCCTTCGGAACGCTCGAGTCCTCCGGACGCACCACCGGCCGGAACAGGCGGTCCACCTCGTCCTGGTCGGCCACAGTCCGTCCAGCCGTGGCAGAACGCCGTTGCCGGGCGTAGGCGGTCAACCGGTCGCGGAGCGTTTCGAAAGCGAAGGGCTTCAGGACGTACTGCACGACGCCGATCCGCGCCGCGGCTTGTACGGATGCCACCTCGCGTGCGGACGTCACCGCCACCACATCCGTACCAAGGCCCGCCGCTCGCATTCGCCGTACGACGTCGAGGCCGTGGCCGTCGGGCAGGTTCATGTCGAGGAGAACCAGGTCGATCTGGCCCTGCGCGAGAGTTTGAATCGCCCGGGCGGCCGTACCGACGATGCCGACGCAGGTGAAACCGGGCAGCCGGTCGACGTACGTGCGATGGGCCTCGGCGGCGATCGGATCGTCCTCGACCACGAGTACGCGCAAGTCCTCGTCAGGCATCGCGCACCGCCCTCGGCAGCCGGACCCGAACGGTCAAAGCGGGCAGATCGTCGATCTCCGAGTCCGGGTCGACCATTAGTTGCCCTTGCCAACGTTCGACCGTACTGCGAACCAGGGCAAGGCCCAGACCGTGACCCGGCTCGGCCTTCGTACTCCAGCCCCGGTCGAACATCCGGGCTAGATCGGTCGCACCCAGTTCCGCGCCGGTGTTCGTGACGGCCAGATCGACGTAGTCGTGGGTGGTTCGCGCGACCAGCTCCACCCGACGAGGTGCCGTGCCGCCACGGGCTGCCTCGACCGCGTTGTCGAGCAGGTTGCCGACCACGGTCACCACGTCCTGGGCCGGCAGTCGTACGTCGAGCGGCTCCGAACCGAGGTCCAGCCCGAGCAGTACGCCGCGTTCCTGCGCCTGGGCGAGTTTGGCCAGCAGCAGGGAGGCCAGCACCGGATCGCCCACTGTGCCGACCACTCGATCGGTCATCGCCTGGGCCAGCTGCAGCTCGGAGACGGCGAACTCGCGGGCCCGGTCCGGCTGGCCGATCTCGATCAGGCTGACCACGGTGTGCAACCGGTTCGAGGCCTCGTGGTTTTGCGCCTGCAGGGATTCGGCCAGGCTGCGCACGGCATCCAGCTCGCCCAGGAGCCGCTGGAGCTGGGTGTGGTCGCGCAACGTGACGATCCGGCCGCCGTCGGCCGACTGGGCCGGGAGTTGGTTGACCACGAGTACGCCGTTCGCGCCCAGGTGCAGTTCGTCGTACGCCGTGCGGCCTCCGGTGAGCAGGTCCGCCAGGGTGCTCGGCAGACCCAGCTCGGCGACGCTGGATCCAGGCGGTACGTCGTGCAGACGCAGCAGCCGGCGAGCCTCGTCGTTCACCAGCTGGACCCGGCCGTCGCCGTCGAGCAGCAACAGCCCTTCGCGAGCGGCATGCAGCACACCTTGGTAGAAGTCGAGCATCCACGCCAGGGTCTGCGTACCCAGGCCGCGAGTGGCGCGGCGCACCCGCCACGAGACCAGCGCGTTGCCCGCGATCGAGATACCGAGCATCAGGCAGGCGAGGCCGAGCAGCGACCGCAGTTCGGGCCGGACCAGCTCCCACCAGCCGGGCGCGGCAACACCGTTCACCGCGGCGGCTCGATCGGCCTGGCCCTTCGCGAGCACTACCGAGGTGCTGCAGACCACCAGGATCAGGAGCGTGACGGTCCACGCCTGGAGCCAGAGCACCTGGCGTCGCAGCTCACTCGGGCGGCGCATCACGTAAGTCATTGTGCCGCTCGGGCGGCGGAGTGGTGCCCACCACGGTTCCGGCGCGAACGATATGAACGAAATCTGCACTTCGCCTGTGCGTCACGTCACAGTTACCAAAGCATGTCCCCAGGCCGCCTGCCCGCGCCGCCCCCGAGGAGAGTTCATATGTCCAGTACCACCGCCCCACGACCGACACCGGTCCGCAACGACCGGACGCACTTCCTCTACATCGCTGTCATCGTCGCCGTGATTCTCGGTATCGGCATCGGACTGTTGTTCCGCGACTTCGCGGTCGAGCTGAAGCCGCTCGGCACCGGTTTCGTCAACCTGATCAAGATGATGATCAGCCCGATCATCTTCTGCACGCTGGTGCTCGGCATCGGCTCGGTGCGCAAGGCAGCCAGCGTCGGCAAGGTCGGTGGCCTTGCGCTGGCGTACTTCCTGACCATGTCGACCGTTGCCCTCGGCATCGGTCTGGTGGTCGGCAACCTGGTGAAGCCGGGCAGCGGACTGGACCTGACCCCGGAAGCGGCCAAGGCCGGTCGTAGCGAGGCGACCGGTTCCGAGAGCACGACCGAGTTCCTGCTGCACATCATTCCGAAGACGATCGTGTCGTCGCTGACCGAAGGCTCGGTGCTGCAGACCGTCTTCGTCGCCTTGCTGGTCGGCTTCGCCCTGCAGGCCCTCGGCACCGCCGGTGATCCGATCATTCGCGGCATCACGCACATCCAGCGGCTGGTCTTCAAGATCCTGTCGATGATCATGTGGGTCGCCCCGGTCGGTGCGTTCGGCGCGATCGCGGCCGTGGTCGGAGCCACCGGTACCGACGCGCTGGTCAGCCTGGCCAAGATCATGATCGCCTTCTACGCGACCTGCCTGATCTTCGTGGTGGTGGTGCTCGGGGCCATCCTCCGCGCGGTCACCGGGCTGAACATCTTCCAGCTGCTGAAGTACCTCGGCCGGGAGTTCCTGCTGATCGTCTCGACCTCGTCGTCGGAGACCGCGCTGCCGCGCCTGATCGGCAAGATGGAACACCTCGGCGTCGACAAGGGCGTGGTCGGTATCACCGTGCCGACCGGCTACTCGTTCAACCTGGACGGTACGGCGATCTACCTGACGATGGCCTCGCTGTTCATCGCCGAGGCGATGGGCCAGCCGTTCTCGCTCGGTCAGCAGGTGTCACTGCTCGTGTTCATGATCGTGGCCTCCAAGGGTGCCGCCGGTGTCACCGGCGCGGGCCTGGCCACGTTGGCCGGCGGTCTGCAGTCGCACCGCCCGGACCTGGTCGACGGTGTCGGCCTGATCGTCGGGATCGACCGGTTCATGTCCGAGGCGCGGGCGCTGACCAACTTCGCCGGTAACGCCGTCGCGACCGTGCTGGTCGGTCACTGGGTCGGCTTGTTCGACAAGGACCAGGCCCTGCAGGTGTTCGCCGGGGAGGACCCGTTCGACGAAGCGGCCTTCGCGGCCGGTGACACCCACGCGGGCGACGTACCGGAGCAGCAGCCCAAGGCATCCGTAGACGTGTCGTAACGGAAGTAAAACGGCGTGGGTGGCGACAGGCGGCATGTCGCCACCCTTTCGCCTTCTAGAATGCTTTGGTGTTTCTAACCCCTCGGCTCGTTCCGGCAGGCTGCTGCTGATGGACTCGAGCAACCACTGGTACGGACATGCGCACATCCTGTCGGCCTACTGCGGGTTTGATCCCGCGAAGCCGCCACGGATCGCCGGCGTGCTCCAGCACGGCTGGAACGTGCTGCACGGCTTCGGGCCGGGTCATGAGCCGCCACTGGGCTTCGTGAAGTTCGTGTGGTCGGACGTCGCCAGGCGTCGGGGCCATGCGATCGGCTGGCGTGACTTCTCCGTCATCGGATCGCCCTGGGCCTACCTCCTGCAACAGGAGACCGAGCAGCCCACCAAGCGCGAGGGCACCATCTTCTACCCGTTCCATACCTGGGAGCAGGGCAGTGTCGAGGGCGACCACAAGGAGCTGATTGCGGCCATCCGGGCCACGGAGACCGGCCCGGTGACGATCTGCCTGTACTGGATCGAGTACGACATGGCGGACGTTCGCGGCGCCTACGAGGACGCGGGCTTCCGGGTCATCTGCCACGGCCAGCGCGGCACGCTCTGGCAGGGCACCAATACGCGTTTCCTGCACGGCCAGCTGGCCGAGCTGCGCAAGCACGAGCGAGTCGCCTCGAACCGGCTGTCGACCGCACTGTTCTACGGTGCCTCGGTCGGCTGTGAGGTCGGCATCTACGGCCCGGCCATGGACTTCGTCGAGGACCGGGGCGGCTTCGACGCCAAGGACTACGTGCAGCGGTTGTTCCCGGACCTGCACAAGCCGTTCGTCGACCGTGACCTGATGACCGCGCTGACGCGCGAGGAGCTGGGGCTCGACAACATCCTGAGCCCGGCCGAGCTGACTTTCGAACTGGGGTGGAGTACTCGATGAGTGACCAAGACGTTCCGGCTTCCGTGCAGCTGATCGGTGGCGAGCTGCCGACCTGGTCGGACTTCGACTCGCCCTGGCCGGTTCCGCAGCCCGGTGCGCAGTTCCCCGTCGTCGCCGAGGCTCTGCTGGGGCGCAGCCGCATCCTGCTGGCCGGCCCGCACGGGCCCGAGCTGGTCGGTGCGGTGCTCTCCACCGGCGTGGAGGTCACCTGCCTGGTTCGGTCCATCCCGGACGCCATCACCCTTGCCGAGCGGTTCGACGGCCAGAAGGTCTCTGTGGCCTGCGGAAGCCTCGAGCGGTTCAAGGACGGCCAGTTCGACGCTGTAGTCGCCCTAGACGACGTACGGCGCCTCTACTCACCCGAAGGCCCTGAGCCGACTTTCGCCAACGGTACGGCGGACCTGCGGAGGTTGTTGGCCACGGACGGCGTACTGGTTCTGGCCGTTGAGAACGAGCTAGGCGCCCACCGGCTCTCGGCGAAGACCCAGCCGGAGACGGACCACTCGACGCCTGCGTGGGATCGGCCCTCCTCTGCGGACGAGACCCGTCCGCAGAGCGCGAACGAGCTAATGGCGTTCGTTGGTGCTCCCGCCGCCTGGCCGCTCTACCCGACCTTGTCCGCGCCCACGGTGGCTTGGGGCCCTGCGGCGGCTACCGTCGACCGGAACGCCTACGCCGGCGTACTCGCGGCACTGTCGGCCCGGGCCGCAGAGGTGCTCGAGCACCGTCCGATGGCCCGCGATCCGTACTTGCTGCTGAGGCGGATCTGGCGCGCCGGGCGGTTCGAGGAACTGGCAAGCGGCTGGCTCGTCGTAGCCGGTGCAACCGCGCCGATCGTTCCGCCGCACGACCTGATCGCTCACGTGGCCGGTGTCGCCGAGCCGATCTGGTGCATCGACGGCGTCCCGCGGTACGGCGGGGGACAGCCCTTGCCGTCCGGCGCGCTCGTCTCGGACCTGCTTCTGCAGGCGGTTGTCGCCCCGGACCAGCAGCGCCTGCGCGCCGAGATCGCGTCGTACGCCGCCTGGCTGGGCACGCTCGCCGCGCCGGGTCATGCCCGCGCGGACCAGGTTGTACGGACCCCGGACGGCGCGTATGCGTTCCTGGCGCTCGCACCTGGGCACGGGCATGCGTACACCGCTGACGAACAACTCGTCGCGAGTGTCGCCGTACTGGTGGATCAGGCCGAGCGGCACGGGTATCGCCGTACCTGGCCGTCATACCTGACCGCGCCCGAGGCGGTGGCCTGGGTGGCCGCGATGCGCGGTGCGCCGGTGGACCAGGCGGTGCTCGACCGGTTGACCGCCGGGCTGGTTGCCACGCCCGCGGAGGCCGGCGCCCGTCAGCACGAGGAGTCGAACGCGTCCCGCGCCCGCTGGTTCGAGAACAAGCTGGCCACGGCGGAGAAGCAGCTCGAACCGTTGCGCAAGGAGATCGCCAAGCTCAAGGGCGAGGTGGCCACCGCCAAGGCGCAGAAGGCCAAGGTCGAGAAGGACCTGAAGGCGCTGCGGAACTCGCGCACGGTACGGATCGGCCGGGTCGTCGGCGCTCCGATGCGCAAAGTCCGCAAGGCGCTGCGCGGCAAGTAGCCGCTTTCGGTCCGCAGGTCCGGGCCGGGTTCGGCACCGGCCTACTATTGGTGACATGTCCAGCTATCGCAGTCCCCTGCTCGATCTGCCCGGCGCGGTTCAGGCCGACGGCCTCGACGCGGGAGTGGCGGCGCATTACGGATCCGACCTGCGGGAGCAGCGCGCGCTGGCGGCGGGTTCGGGATTCGTGGACCTCTCGCACCGAGACGTGCTGACCGTCGCCGGGCCGGACCGCCTCACCTGGTTGCACGCGATCACCACTCAGTACTTCGAGGGCCTCAAGCCGGGTACGTCGACGACCGCGCTGGTGCTGTCGCCGACAGGCCGGGTCGAGCACGCGATGTACGGCGTGGACGACAGCGAGACCTTCTGGTTGCACACCGAGCCCGGTGCCGGCGCGGCCCTGATGACGTGGCTCAACTCGATGGTCTTCATGTCTCGCGTCGTGATCACCGATGTCACCGCGGAGTACGCGATCGTCTGGCGACCGGGCAATGCCGTCGCCGGTGGACCGGTGACCCGCGCCGCGGCCGATTCGCTTGGTGGGCACGAGGTCTTCCTGCCGCGTGCGGAACTAGCCGGCCAGGAAGGACCCGCGGCAGGCGTCTGGGCGTACGAGGCGCTCCGGATCGAAGCGGGCGCTCCACGGCTCGGCCTCGACACCGACGACAAGTCCATTCCGAACGAGCTCGGCTGGCTCAACGTGGCCGTTCATCTGGAGAAGGGCTGCTACCGCGGCCAGGAGACCGTGGCCCGGGTGCACAACCTCGGCCGGCCGCCGCGTCGGCTGGTTCGGTTGCACCTCGACGGTTCGGTGGACCACCTTCCCGTGCATGGCAATGCCGTTCAGCTGGACGGGAAGACCGTCGGGTTCATCGGATCGGCCGCGCGGCACCACGAGTTCGGGCCGATCGCGCTCGCGCTGGTGAAGCGTTCCACGGCCACGGACGCCGTACTCCAGGTCGTTGCGGAGGACCAGCCGACGGTGATGGCGACCCAGGAGGCCCTCGTTGATCCCGAGGTCGGCCTGCACGTCCGCGCTCGCCTCTGAGCACGCTCGGCCTGGCTGGTCGCGCGCGTTTCTAGGCGGTTGTGAGCTGAACCACTGACCACGGTGGTCTGAGATGTAAGGCGATCACCTATCGTTTGCTCGTGACCGAACCTGTGATCGTGGCCGAGATCGTCCGCAACGACTTCGTTGAGGGCCATCACTACGGCTCTGTGGTGGTGACCGCCCCGGACGGAACCGTCGAGTGGTCCGTGGGCGTGGTGGACCGGCCGATGTTCCCCCGGTCGTCGAACAAGCCGATGCAGGCGCTTGGCATGCTCCGGCTCGGGCTCCAGCTCGAAGGGCGCCTGCTCGCCCTGGCCGGCGCGTCCCACTCGGGTGAGCAGATCCACCTGGACGGTGTCCGCGAGATCCTCGCGAGCGTGGACCTGAACGAGTCGGCGCTGCAGACCCCGCCGGCGTACCCGGTCGACGATGAGACCCGCGACGAGTGGGTTCGCGCCGGCGGCGTGAAGGACCCGATCACGATGAACTGCTCGGGCAAGCATGCCGCGATGCTGGCGACCGCCGCCACGAACGGCTGGGACCTCACGACGTACCGGGACGCTGATCACCCGGTCCAGCAGGGGATTCGTACCGCGATCGAGGACAGCGCCGGCGAGAAGGTCGCCGCCGTCGCGATCGACGGTTGTGGCGCGCCTTTGCTCGCGATCAGCCTGGCCGGGCTGGCGCGCTCGTTCGGCCTGTTCGCCGCGGCCGCGCCCGACAGTCACGAAGGCCGGATCGCCGACGCCTTCCGGGCCTTTCCCGAGTACGCGAGCGGAACCCGGCGCGACGAGGCTGAGCTGATGCGCGCCGTACCGGGCCTGTTCTGCAAGGTCGGCGCCGAGGCGGTGTACGCCGTGGGCCTGCCCGATGGCCGGGGGATCGCGCTGAAGATCGACGACGGTGGCGTCCGCGCGCGCAAGGTGGTGATGGCCGCCACGCTGCAGCGCCTCGGCATCAGCAACCCGGTGATCGAGTCCCAGCTGCGCGAGCCTTTGCTGGGTGGCGGTAAGCCGGTGGGTTCCGTGCACGCTGTCGGCAGTGTGAGGGGCTGACGTTTTCCCCTTATTTCGTTGCGGTTTCAGCTAGTCGCAGGCTGAGGTGACTCAGTTCACGGCGGGTTTGCTTGCAATTGCAAGCAGCTTGCAAGCATGATGGGGCTATGGCCTCGTTGGGTGATCGTGTTGTCGGGTCGGTGGGGGAGTACCTCGCTGAGCAGCGTCGGCACGCGCAACTGACCCTGCGTCAGTTGTCCGACTTGGCCGGGGTTTCGAACCCGTACCTGAGCCAGATCGAGCGCGGCCTGCGCAAGCCGTCGGCCGACGTACTGCAGCAGCTCGCGAAGGCGCTGCGGATCTCCGCGGAAACGCTGTACGTCCGGGCCGGCATTCTCGACCCGGACGACGACACCGACCCGGCCACCCGCCGGATCGACGTGGTCGAGTCCGTACTGCTCGACCCGGCGCTGAACGAGCGCCAGAAGCGGGTCCTGCTCGATGTATATGCCTCCTTCGTCCGTGAGAACGAAGCCGGCGAGACACCCGCACCCGCTGCAAAGCCAACGCCGGCCACCAAGCCGGCGGCCGCTGCCAAGCCTGAGGCCGCTGGGAAGCCGGCGGCCGGTAAGAAGCCGGCGGCTCGCAAGGCCGCTGCCAAAACGCCTCGTCAAACCGTCGCGGCACCGAAGACCGGCCGAACCTCACCCCGCGTCTAACCACCGGGTCGGCCGTGCACTGCCATCGTTTCAGCTCTTAGAGGAGAACGCCTGATGCCCACCACGACCAAGTCCAACGTCACCCCGCTGTACGCGCTGGCCGGCGCCGGCGATCTCGCCGTCGAGAAGCTGCGCGAGGTGAGCGCTGACGCCAGCGTTCGCATCGCCGCGCTCGCGGACCAGAAGACCGTGCAGACCGAGATCTCCAAGGTTCAGACCGAGCTGGTCAAGGCCCAGGCCGAGCTGACCAAGCGGTTCGAGTCCATCGTCGGCACCCTGACCGCCGAGGCCAAGACCGTGCCGGCCCAGCTCAAGGAGCTGCCCGCCGTCGTCCAGGCCAACCTGACCACCGTGCTCGGCCAGGCCGAGGAGGCGTACGACGAGCTGGCCGGCCGTGGCAAGGACCTCGTCACCCGGATCCGCAGCCAGAAGGCCACCGAGGACCTCGAGGCCCAGGCCAAGTCCACCGTGAGCAAGGCCAAGGCCACCCGTACCACCGCCCGCAAGGCCACCGACTCGGCCACCCGCAGCGCCAAGGGCACCGTCACCAGCGCCCGCAAGACCGCCAAGACCGCTGGCAAGGCCGCCACCGACGCCGCCACCAAGATCGGCGACTGACCCACCGCCCAACCCCAGCGCCAGACCTTCAGCGCGCCCGACCAGCGATCGGTATCAACCGGTCGCTGGTCACTGGTCACTGGTCGCCGCGTCCCGGCGTGGTGGCCTAGTGCTGCTGCCCGGTTGCCGCGTGGCGGTTGCTGAAAGCCGTGTTCCGGTTGCGGACGGTGGTTTGGGTGGCTGGTTCGCCACGCTGATCCTGGCCGGACAGTGGAGAGGACCGCCCGCCTGTCAGCTGACAGGAGTGGGCGGTCCTTTCCTTGCGTTAGGCTCGGGGCATGATCTCCCTCGCGACCTTCCCGACCCTGTTCCCGGGCTTCGGCGGACCGATCGAGATCATCTGGTGGGCACTGCTCGGTCTGAAGCTCGTCGCCCTTCTCGATGCGGCCCTTCGCCCCCGCGGCGTATTCCTGCGTGCGGACAAACTCACCAAGCCCGGCTGGGTACTGATCCTCGCCGCCTTCAGCCTGTCGCACATCTTCCAAGGCGTGCTCAGCTTCTTCGGTCTGTTCGGCATCGTCGCCGCCGCGGTCTACCTCGTCGACGCCCGCCCCGCCCTACGCCAAGCCACCGGCCGAGGCCGAGGCGGCTGGGGCATCCGCCGCCGCCGCGGCCCCCGCCCCCTCTAACGCGCACCACCCGCTCCGACAAGCTGTCCTCAGTTGTCGCTGACCGACGACTGCCGCGCCTGCCCCAGGCCGCGGCAGGGCGTGGAAGCGCGACTCGTGCTGCCGACACGGCCTGCTCCGTTACGGGGAGTTCGCCGCTGCGCCGGTGCGACATCGCGGTGTTAGACCGTCCGGTCGTCTGCATCCCTCGCCTGGTTCTATGGCAGCATCCAGGGCGCGGCGGTCCGGTTGGCGATTGGTGGTTTCGGTGCAAGAGGTTGAGCCCTTTGTGAACCACTGGTGGTTCTTTGTGCTGATGGCCGCGGCCCTTGTGACCCACTCGGCTCTATACGGCCGGCGCCATCGCATCGGGAACTGGTACGAGCTTGCCGTCTGCGGAGCGCTCGGGCTGACGTTGCTCGGCGTGATCGCGAGGATTCCGCTCGCCTCGGTCGCCGGATTGTGGGCGTATATAGTGGCGGCGGCTGCCGGTCTGGTCGTGTGGCGACGGACCAGACGCGGCCAGAACAAGCGCGCCGGCACTTCGAAACCATAGCCCCGCAGTCGCCCAGCCATGCGGCCAGGGGCGACTGCGCCGGCTGACGTCGGAAGGCCACCCGCGACTACGCCACCCGACTGCCGGAAGGCCGCTTGCAGCCTGGCACTCGACCGATGGTGGTGGTCACCTGCGATCGCGTGGTCAGGACCAGTAGACGACTACTTTGTCGCCTACCTTGATTCGGTCGAAGAGCCAGGCGATTTTTTGGCGGTCGCGGACGTTGACGCAGCCGTGGGAGCCGCCGTTGTAACCACGTGCGGCGAAGTCGGATGAGTAGTGCACGGCTTGGCCGCCGCTGAAGAACATGGCGAACGGCATCTCCGAGTCGTACAGCTTCGAGACGTGGTTCCGGCTCTTCCAGCTCACGCTGAACAGGCCCTCGCGGGTGCGGGTGGTTTTGGCGCCGAAGCGCACGTCCATGCTGGAGACGACCTTGCCGTTGACGACGTACCGCAGTTGACGGGTGGACTTGTCGATGCAAAGCACCCGGCCGGTCGCGCAGCGCTGGTCGAGCTTTTTGCCGTTGACCACCGGCGCGGGCGGATACAACTCCTGCTGCGTCGGCTCGTGCGTCGCGGACTTGAGCTGGTCCCACGTGTTCTGGTCGACGTAGCCGAGGGTGGGAATGCCCTTGGAGGACTGGAACTTCTTGACCGCGCTGCGGGTCATCGTGCCGAAGGCGTCGTCGAGGTACTGCGCGTCGAGCAGCCGTAGCTGGACCAGCCGGGCTTCCAGTTTGCGCACGGCCGGGCCGGTGGAGTCGACCTCCCAGAGTGCTTTCGGGTAGATCGGGAGCTCGCCGCTGACCTCGAACGGCACGGTTTTGATCCCGCCGGCGCGAGGCACCTGCTGGTTGTACGACGCCGACTGGCCGCCGGCTTGTGCCTGCTCGGCGTCGACCCGCTCGGCCACGACGATTCCCGCCCCCACGAGACCAAGCGCGCCGGTGATCACCGCCGCCGTCGTCAGCACCTTCCCGAAGAACCGCATTTCCTGCCCCCAAGTATTCGAAATACCACCGCTACATCAGGTAAGACGCCAGCTCAGCCCATCCGGTTTGCCCCGCACCCGAACAGAATTCCCGCACCTTCCCCAACACCCCCGCCGCCACGCCGAACGGAGCGAAACCGGCACCACCCCGGGCAGATCGTTGTGCTGGATTAGCGTCGATTCGCCCGGATTTGACCGCATGACCCTTTGGAGAGTGCGTGCCGCGGGAGCGGGGCAAATCCAGGCGAATCGACGCAGGCTTGGGTGGCTGGGGTTGTGCGGGCGGCTCCGGTGCTGGGGCTTGCCTTGTGAGGGCGGGGTTGGTGGGGTGGGGGGATGCGGATCTTGGTGCGGGAAGGGGATATCACTCGGGTTGAGGCGGATGCGGTGGTCAATGCGGCGCATCACTCGTTGCGGGGTGGAGGTGGCGTCGATGGGGCGATCCACCGGGCCGGTGGGCCGAGCATTCTGGCCGAGTGCATCGAGAAGTACCCGCGGGGGATCGAGCCCGGCGAGGCCGCGTGGACCACGGCGGGGGAGTTGCGTGCGTCGTACGTCATCCACGTAGTCGGCCCCAACTACACCGCGGGCCAGCGGGATCCCGAGACACTCGCGTCGTGTTACCGCAACGCCCTTCGGGTCGCCGATGAACTCGGACTGAAGACCCTCGCATTGCCGGCCGTATCCGCGGGGATCTTCGGCTGGCCCGTGCAGTCGGCGGCCGATATCGCCGTACGGACGATGAGCAGTACGCCGACCCAGGTGGAGCAGGCGACGTTCTGCCTGATCGAGCCGCGGGTGCTCAAGGCCTTCGAGAAAAGCCTGAAGGGTGGTCCCCCAACGGGGAACCACCCTTCATGACGGCCGAACTACCAGGTCAAGAGCGGTAGACGATGACCTTGTCGTTGATCTTGGCACGGGCGAACATCCAGGCCGCGATCTCCCGGCTGCGCAGGTTGGCGCAACCGTGCGAGGAGCCGTTGTAGCCGCGGGCGCGGAAGTCGGCCGAGTAGTGAATGGCCTGGCCGCCGCTGAAGAACATCGCGTAGGGCATGGCCGAGCCGTACAGGCGCGAGACGTGGTTCTTGGACTTGCGGTAGACCTTGAACGTGCCCTCCCGGGTCGGCGTACGCGGACCACCGAAGCGCGCGTCGGCAGTCTTCAGCACCTTGCCGTTCAGCATGAAGACGACCTTGCGGGTGGTCTTGTTGACGCACAGGATGCGCCCCGCGGCCAGGCAGCGCCGGTCGATCTGCAGCTTGCCCTTGACGATGGCAGACGATGACGTCGTCGCGGACGGAGCAGTTTTCACCGCAGGCACAGCGCCCGTGGCCGGCGCGGCATGGGCCTGCGTGCTGGCGGTCGTGAGACCGACGCCCAATACCGCCGCTGCAACCGCCGCGGCGCCGAACTTACGAAAAATGCTCATGGTCCGTTCCTTCCCCCAAAGTGAATGTTCAACAGGTAGACGTCATGGCTGTCGCGTGGGTTCGACCCGTTAGGTCACGAAACCGAAACTTTCCCCCGCCGGTTTCGTGACCTAGGTCAGGATCCACCCAAAGTGACCGGCCGATCAGGACTTGTTGCGGCTGCGGCCCAGCTTCGCGCGCTCGACCTGGGACAGCGCGACCTTGCGAATCCGGATCGCGGTCGGGGTGACCTCGACGCACTCGTCCTCGCGGCAGAACTCCAGCGACTGCTCCAGCGACAGGTTGCGCGCCGGGATCAGCTTCTCGAACTCGTCGGCGTTGGACCGCACGTTGGTCATCTTCTTCTCACGGGTGATGTTCACGTCCATGTCGTCGGCGCGCGAGTTCTCACCCACGATCATGCCCTCGTACACATCGGTGCCGGGCTCGCAGAACATCGTGCCGCGCTCCTGCAGGTTGACCATCGCGTACGACGTGGTGACGCCGGTACGGTCGGACACCAGCGAGCCGGACGGACGCGTGCGCAGGTCGCCGAACCAGGGCTCGTAACCCTCGAAGACGTGGTGCGCGATACCGGTACCGCGGGTGTCGGTGAGGAACTCGGTCCGGAAGCCGATCAGGCCACGCGCCGGTACCAGGAACTCCATCCGGACCCAGCCGGTGCCGTGGTTCGTCATCTGCTCCATCCGGCCCTTACGGACGGCGAGCAGCTGCGTCACGGTACCGAGGTACTCCTCGGGGCAGTCGATGGTGAGGCGCTCGACCGGCTCGTGCTTCTTGCCGTTGATCTCGCGGGTGACCACCTGCGGCTTGCCGACGGTCAGCTCGTAACCCTCGCGGCGCATCTGCTCGACCAGGATGGCCAGCGCCAGCTCACCACGGCCCTGCACCTCCCAGGCGTCGGGACGCTCGGTCGGCAGGACCTTGATCGACACGTTGCCGACCAGTTCCTTGTCCAGCCGGTCCTTGACCAGGCGGGCGGTGACCTTGGTGCCCTTGACCCGGCCGGCCAGCGGCGAGGTGTTGGTGCCGATGGTCATCGAGATGGCCGGCTCGTCGACCGTGATCAGCGGCAGCGGCTTCGGGTTCTCCGGGTCGGTCAGGGTGTCGCCGATCATGATCTCGGGGATACCCGCGATCGCGCAGATGTCGCCCGGTCCGGCCGATTCCGCCGGGACCCGCTCGAGGGCCTCGGTGATCAGCAGTTCGGTGATCTTGACCCGCTGGATCGAGCCGTCGTGGCGGCACCAGGCGACCTGGGCGCCCTTCTTCAGCGTGCCCTCGTGCACCCGGACCAGCGCGAGCCGGCCGAGGAACGGCGAGGCGTCCAGGTTGGTGACGTGGGCCTGCAGCGGCGCGTCCTCGGTGTACGTCGGGGCGGGCACGTTCGCCATGATCGTCTCGAACAGCGGCTCAAGGTCCTCGGAGTCCGGCAGGCCACCGTCGGCGGGCTTGTTCAGCGAGGCGCGGCCGGCCCGGGCCGAGGCGTACACGACCGGGAAGTCGAGGGCGCTCTGGTCGGCGTCGTGGTCGAGCAGATCCATGAACAGCTCGTAGGTCTCGTCGACGACCTCGGAAATCCGCGAGTCCGGCCGGTCGACCTTGTTCACGACCAGGATCACCGGCATCTTGCGGGCCAGCGCCTTGCGCAGCACGAACCGGGTCTGCGGCAGCGGGCCCTCGGAGGCGTCCACCAGCAGCACGATCGCGTCGACCATGGACAGGCCGCGCTCGACCTCACCACCGAAGTCGGCGTGACCGGGGGTGTCGATGATGTTGACCGTGACGGTCTCGCCACTGGCCATCTTGTGCCGGACGGCGGTGTTCTTCGCGAGAATGGTGATGCCCTTCTCGCGCTCGAGGTCGCCGGAGTCCATCGCGCGCTCGTCGACGTGCTGGTGCGCGCCGAAGGCACCGGACTGCCACAGCATCGCGTCGACGAGGGTGGTCTTCCCATGGTCGACGTGGGCCACGATGGCCACGTTGCGCAGATCATTACGGGTGGGCATGCGAAAGCACTCCAGGCAACTCGGGGGTCAGACGGCGTTAGACGGCGGGCCCCTGAAAAGTGCGGGCGCAGCCGTTCCATCCTACGGCGAGTAAGCGGCAACCGGCGAATCGCCGCCTCGGCGCGTGTGTTATTGCACGTGTACGGACACGCTCCGCACACGCTAAGTGGTCGGTTCCGACCACTTAGTTCACCCGATGCACCTTGTGCTGGGCGGCCTGGGCGCGCGGCCGGACGGTGAGCCGGTCGATGTTGACGTGCTCCGGGCGGGTGGCGACCCAGCCGACGATGTCCGCGATGTCCTCGGCCGTGAGTGGTGCGGCCACTCCGGCGTACACCGCCTCCGCCTTGGCCTCGTCACCCTCGAACCGGGTCAGCGCGAAGCCCTCGCTGCGGACCATGCCGGGGGCGATCTCGCAGACCCGCACGGGCTGGTCGAACAGCTCCAGCCGCAGGGTGTCCACGACGGCCTTCGCGCCGTGCTTGGCCGCGACGTAACCACCGCCACCTTCGTACGCCACCTGGCCGGCGGTCGAACCCATCACGATGATCTGGCCGCGCGCCGCGATCAGGGCGGGCAGGAGCGCCTTGGTGACTGCCGCGACGGCGATCACGTTCACCTCGAACATCCGCCGCCAGGCATCGAGATCCGCCTCGGCGACCGGCTCCAGGCCGAACGCGCCACCGGCGTTGTTCAGCAGTACGGCGACTTCGTTGCCCGCGGCAACCGCCAGGGCCGCGACGTCCTCGGCGGAGGTGACGTCGCAGCGCACCGCGCGGCCGTCGATCTCCTTGGCCAGCGCCTCGATCCGGTCCACCCTGCGGGCCGCGCAGATGACCTCGAACCCCTCGGCGGCGAGACGCCGGGCGGAGGCCGCCCCGATCCCGCTGCTCGCGCCCGTGACTACCGCGATCGGCCTGGTGTCGTTGCTCATGATCCCAGTCTGCCTGCTGCCGCGGCGCCGCCCGCGCCCGCCTCGGCATCCGGACGAAACGGGCGGGCATACCCTGGAGGGGTGACCTTGGAGCCCCGGTTGGACCGCCCTCCGCTTCGGCGGGTCGCGATGATCAGCCTGCACACCTCACCGCTGGATCAACCCGGCACCGGTGACGCCGGCGGCATGAACGTCTACGTGGTGGAGCTGTCCAAACAGCTCGCGGGCCTCGGCATCGAGGTCGACGTCTTCACCCGGGCCACCTCCTCGGCCCTGCCGCCCCGGGTGGAGGTGGTGCCCGGCGTGACCGTGCGCAACGTCGCCGCAGGGCCGTTCGAAGGCCTCGGCAAGAACGATCTGCCCGCCCAGCTGTGTACGTTCGCCCGTTCCGTGCTGCGCGCCGAGGCCGTTCGCGAGCCCGGTCACTACGACGTGATCCACTCGCACTACTGGCTTTCGGGCCAGGTCGGGCTGCTCGCGCGCGACCGGTGGGCCGTACCGCTCGTCCACACGATGCACACGATGGCGAAGGTGAAGAACGCCAGCCTCGCCGAGGACGACAGCCCGGAACCGCCCGCGCGGCTGATCGGCGAGGAGCAGGTCGTCGAGTCCGCCGACCGCCTGATCGCCAATACCGACGACGAGGCCGAACAACTGATCAAGTTGTACGGCGCCGATCCGGCCAAGGTGGGCGTGGTCAATCCCGGGGTCGATCTGGAGATCTTCCAGCCGGGCGATCAGCTGCTGGCCAGGGAGGCCGTCGGTGTTCCGGCGGACGCGATCGTGCTGGCGTTCGTCGGGCGGATCCAGCCGCTGAAGGCGCCGGACATGTTGATCCGGGCCGCCGCGAAGCTGCTGGCGGACGACCCGGGCCTGCGCGAGCGACTCGTCGTCGCGGTGATCGGTGGTCCGTCCGGCAACGGCCTGGAACACCCCGAGGCCTACGCGGACCTGGCCCGTCGCCTCGGCGTGGACGACGTGACCCGGTTCGTGAAGCCGATGGCCCGCGAAGGCCTCGCCGACTGGTATCGCGCGGCCACGGTGGTGTGCGTGCCGTCGTACTCGGAATCGTTCGGGCTGGTCGCGCTGGAGGCGCAGGCCTGCGGTACGCCGGTGGTCGCGGCAGCCGTCGGCGGCCTGACCACCGCGGTTCGGAATGGCCTAACCGGGTTACTGGTCGAGGGACATGCCGTGGCGGACTTCGCCGACGCGCTGCACCGGATCGCGACCGACCCGGGCGTACGCGACAAGATGAGCCGGGCGGCGGTCGAACACGCTCGCGGGTTCGGCTGGGAGCTGACCGCGGAACGGACCTTGGCGGCGTACGGCGTGGCACAGCAGGCGCTCGCCACCGAGGTCGCGGCCGAACTGGCGAGTTCTTGATGGAGTTCCGACGAGAGGTGGCGGTATGAGGGTGTCGGCGGCGGATGTGATCCGCCAGGTGCTGACCGAGAACGAATTGGTCTTCACCGAGGTGAAACCAGGCGAGTTCAGCGCGGAGCTGCCCGGTGAGAAGAAGCTGAAGACCTCCGTCGCGCTGATCGTCGGCACGCAGGCGCTGTCCGTACGGGCGTTTGTCGTGCGGCGCCCGGACGAGAACCACGAGGCCGTCTACCGCTGGCTGCTGGAACGCAACCTGAAGATGTACGGCGTGGCCTTCGCGGTGGACCACCTCGGGGACATCTACCTGGACGGGCGGATCCCGCTGCAGGCGATCAACCCGGTGGAGGTGGACCGGCTGCTCGGTTCGGTGCTGGAGTACGCCGACTCCTCGTTCAACCCGATCCTGGAACTCGGGTTCGCCTCGTCGATCCGCAAGGAGTACGAGTGGCGGATCTCCCGGGGTGAGTCCACTCGCAATCTGGACGCGTTCAAGGGTTGGCTGGAGTCCGAGGGCTCCGCGGACACTCGATAGAGTGCGGGTATGACCTACCGCCTGATCCTGCTCCGTCACGGCCACAGCGAGTGGAACGCCAAGAACCTCTTCACGGGCTGGGTCGATGTCGACCTGAACGCCCAGGGGGTCGAGGAGGCACACCGCGGCGGCCAGTTGCTGCGTGACCGCGACCTGCTGCCGGACGTGCTGCACACCTCGCTCCTGCACCGGGCCATCCGGACCGCGAACATCGCGCTGGAGGTGGCGGGCCGGTCCTGGATCGACGTTCGCCGGTCCTGGCGGCTGAACGAGCGGCACTACGGCGCTCTGCAGGGCAAGGACAAGAAGCAGACGCTCGAGGAGCTCGGCGAGCAGCAGTTCATGCTTTTCCGCCGCTCGTACGACACCCCGCCGCCGGCGATCGAGCGCGGCAGCGAGTTCGACCAGTCGGGCGACCCGCGCTACGCCGGACTGCCGAGCGAGATCCTGCCGGCCACCGAGTGCCTCAAGGACGTCGTCGAGCGCATGCTGCCGTACTGGTACGACTCGATCGTGCCGGACCTGCGCGACGGCAAGACCGTACTGGTCACCGCGCACGGCAACTCGCTGCGCGCCCTGGTCAAGCACCTGGACGACCTGGACGAGGCGACCGTGGTCGGCCTGAACGTGCCCACCGGCATTCCGCTGTACTACGAGCTGGACGAGGACTTCCGCCCGTTGAAGAAGGGCGGCGAATACCTCGACCCGGCCGCGGCACAGGCGGCGATCGAGGCCGTCAAGAACCAGGGCCGCTGATAGCTGCGAATACGGCCTCCTCCGCGTCGTAGTAGTCGAGCCGGCCCTCAAGCTCGGGTAATCGCTCCTGCAGGTCCGGGTGATCCGCGATGATTTCGCGCAGATCCGCCCGGGCTTGCGCGAGTCCCACCCCGGCCTCGGCCAGTTCGGTCAGTAACCTGGCATGACTGAGAGCGTACAGCTCATCTTCGAACATGTGTTCGAGCCTACTGTGTGGACGACTCCCGGCCAAGTCTTTCCAGCAACAAAAAACGAGCCGCCCATCCCTTGGGGACGGGCGGCTCGTTCGGTGTCGTAGGTCAGTCGCGCGCGTTGACGGTCGGGGCCGAGGCGCCTGCGCCCGAGCCGGCCGCCGTACCGCCGACGGCGACGGGCAGCTCGCCCGTGACCAGGTAGACGACCCGGCGGGCCATCGAGACGGCGTGGTCGGCGATGCGCTCGTAGTACCGGCCGAGCAGCGCGATGTCGACGGCCACCTCGACGCCGTGCGGCCAGGTGTCGTCCATCATCAGCCGGAACTGGCTGCTGCGGAGCTTGTCCATCTCGTCGTCGGTGGCCTCGAGCCGTGCGGCCGCCTCGACGTCGCGGGAGCGGATCACGTCACCGGCGGCGTCGACCATCTTGCCGGCCACCGAGCCCATCTCCTCGATCACGCCGTGCAGCTCGGCCGGGATCGCGGGGTGCGGGTAGCGCAGCCGGGCGATCTTCGACACGTGGGCGGCGAGATCGCCCATCCGCTCCAGGTCGGCCACCATGCGCAGCGCGGCGACCAGCATCCGCAGCTCGTTCGCGACCGGCGCCTGCAGGGCCATCAGGTCGAACACCTTGTCCTCGACCTGCTCACCGCTGGCGTCGAGCTCGACATCGGAGGCGATGACCTCCTCGGCCTGCCGGATGTCGGCCTGCAGCAGGGCGGTGGTGGAGCGCCGGACGGCGGTCGACACCGTTCGCGTCATGCGTTCGAGCTCGGCGAGGATGTCGTCGAGCTGCTCGTGATAGGTGTCGCGCATCGTGTCTGCTTCCGATCTGTGGTGTCTGGAACGGCCCTGGCGCCACGCACGGGCCGCCATCGTGGACCGTAGGCCGTCCAGGTTGCCGCCTGGCGACGAGCGGTGAACGGCCGGTGAACAGTTGGAACTGGCCAGGCGCGGAGCTGGCCAAAACGGCCTCGACCTGGTCACTGTCCGCGTACGATCACTGATGTGGACTCCACGCTGGCAGCAGTGCTGGGGGGCGTCGCCGGCGTCGCCCTGGGTGCGTTATCGGTCGCCGCGGTCGTCTTCAGTGAACGATCTCAGCGCCGGGTGCCTATTTCCCCCGATCCGGCCGTACCGCCCGGTGTCGCCACCGTCTTGTCGGTACTGCGCAGCTCTGCGGTTGTGATGGGTCCTGAGGACCAGGTCCTCCAGGCCAGTGCCCCGGCCCATGTACTCGGCATCGTGCGCGGTAATCGGCTGGTTGTCGAGGACCTGCTCGACATGGTCCGGCAGGTACGGCGCGACGGGCAGATCCGGCAGCAGGAACTCGAGATCGTGCGCGGCCGCCTCGGCGCCACGCAGTACGTCAGCGCCCGGGTGGCTCCGCTGGGCAGCCAGCTGGTGCTCGTACTCGCGGAGGACCGGACCCGGGAGAAGCGGCTGGACGCGATCCGCCGCGACTTCGTCGTCAACGTCAGCCACGAACTCAAGACCCCGATCGGCGCGCTCACCCTGCTGGCCGACGCCGTCTCCGAAGCCTCGGACGATCCGGACGCGGTGCAGCGGTTCTCGCGCCGGATGCGGGTCGAGGCCTCGCGGCTGAGCCGGCTGGTCAAGGAGATCATCGAGCTTTCCCGCCTGCAGGGCGACGACCCGCTGGAGAACCCCGGCCCGATCGACATCGGCGCCGTGATCGAGCAGGCCGTTGACCGCTGCCGCGTGGATGCCGAGAACCGGGACATCGACCTGGTCGTGCGCGTCGATCCCGGCCTGGAGGTGCTCGGCAGTTCCGATCAGCTGGCCATCGCGGTCGGCAACCTGGTCGAGAACGCGGTCAACTACAGCCCCGACGGGACCCGCGTGGCCGTCGCCGCCCAGCCGATCGGGGACCTGGTGGAGATCACCGTCCGCGACCAGGGCGTCGGTATCCCGAGCAGCGACCTGGAGCGCATCTTCGAGCGCTTCTACCGGGTCGACCGGGCCCGCAGCCGTGAGACCGGCGGTACCGGTCTCGGCCTGTCCATCGTCAAGCACATCGCCTCCATTCACGGTGGCGATGTGCGGGTGTGGAGCGTCGAGGGCCAGGGCTCCACCTTCACCATCAGACTCCCGCTGCGGCTCGACCCCGCAACCGGGCACCCAGCCGGCGCCACCCTCGCGGTGGAAGCCGGCCAGACCAAGACGCCGACCCCGTCGTCAGTTCCCAAGGAGGCAGCTTCGTGACCCGAGTGCTGGTCGTCGAAGACGAAGAGAGCTACAGCGACGCGCTGTCCTATGTACTGCGCAAGGAGGGCTTCGAGGTCGCCGTGGCCGAGACCGGCCCCGACGCCCTGGCGGAGTACGACCGCGCGGGTGCCGACATCGTGTTGCTGGACCTGATGCTGCCGGGCCTGTCCGGAACCGAGGTCTGCCGCGCATTGCGCAGCCGGGGCAACGTGCCCGTGATCATCGTCAGCGCCAAGGATACCGAGGTCGACAAGGTCGTCGGTCTCGAACTGGGCGCCGACGACTACGTCACCAAGCCGTACAGCCCGCGCGAGCTGCTCGCCCGGATAAGAGCCGTCCTCCGTCGCGGCGCCGACGTCGAACTGCTGCCCGACACCCTCGAGGCCGGCCCGGTCCGAATGGACGTCGAACGGCACGTGGTCACCGTCGCGGGTACCGAGATCCGGCTACCGCTGAAGGAATTCGAGTTGCTCGAAATGCTGCTGCGCAATACCGGCCGCGTCCTCACCCGAGGCCAGCTGATCGACCGTATCTGGGGCGCCGACTACGTGGGCGACACCAAAACCCTCGACGTCCACGTAAAACGCCTCCGCAGCAAACTGGAAAAAGACCCCTCAAACCCCCACCACCTAGTCACAGTCCGAGGTTTGGGCTACAAATTCGAAGCCTGATCCCCCGGCCGACGGCGCTCACCGGTAGGGCCTCGGCGGGTCGAACCACTGCCCGTACTGCGGACGCCAACACCGGTAGACGTTGACGGGTCGAATCACTCTCCGTGCTGCGTCGATTGGGCTGGATTTGACTCGCTGCCGCGGCGGCCAACTGTGGGAGCGGACGGTCATGCGGTCAAATCCAGCCGAATCGTCGCTAATCCCGGACGACGTATTGCTTTCGCCATGAGGTTTCCCCGTGGCAGAAAGTCTTCCGTGAGCAGGGAATCCCGGCCAGGGCGTTAGCGACGCACCCTTTCCCACGGTCGGACGCGGAATGCGGCGGTCGAGACGGGTCGGCTGCCGACTTTTGTTGCGACTACCTGGCTTCAACCGGGTAGTGGCCCAACAACTCGGCAGCGGGGACACCAAAAGCCGGTAGCCGCGCAACTACCCGGTATCCGGCGCCTCCAGGCCATCAAAACTCGACGTGACCAACCGTCGACGCGTCCTGCGCGGGGTCAACCTGCGAAAAGGGAGGTCAACCCGTCAGATCTCGGAGGTTGACCTGCCATCTCGCAGGTGAACCTCCGCGATGGCTGCCGTGTCGGTACGGGGGTGGCGTTGCGTCGTACGGGGTGGGCTGGGCGCTGGGTCTCCGCGTGAGGTCGAGGTGGCCGGGGCGGGAGCGGGAAAAGGGGCGGGATGTGGGGGATCTGACAGCCCGGGCGGGGTGGGGCGGGAGAGATGAGGTTAGGCTGGCCTTAGTTGTTTCAGCTATTAAGGAGAACCGCCCATGTCCTGGTCCCGTCTTCGTGTGGCTGGTGGCCGCACTCGACCGGTGGCTGCCTTGCTGGTTGGCCTGTTGGCCACCGGCTCGTTGGTTGCTTGCGGTAGCGACGAGAAGCCCGCGGGCGATCAAGCGGGTGCGCCGGCCGCTGCCGGGTTCCCGGTCACGATCAAGAACACCTTTGGTGAGACCACCCTCGAGAAGAAGCCCGAGCGCATCGTGACGCTGGGCTGGAACGCGCAGGACGTCGTCTACGCGCTGGGTGAGACGCCGGTCGGCATGCCGAAGGTGACGTATGGCCAGACCGCCGCGGGCACGACCGCCTGGAACGAGAGCCACTTCGACCCGGCGAAGACCACGCTGCTGGAGACCACCGACAGCATTCCGTTCGAGAAGATCGCGGCCCTCACGCCGGACGTGATTCTCGCGCCGTACGAGGGCTTCGACAAGGCGACGTACGACAAGCTGACCGAGATCGCGCCGACCGTGGCGTACCCGGGGGCGCCGTGGCAGACCACCTGGCAGGACCAGACCAAGCTCGTCGGTCAGGCGCTGGGCAAGTCCGCCGAGGCGCAGAAGCTGATCGACGGGGTCAAGGAGCTGACGACCAAGGCCGCGGCGGACCACCCGGAGTTCAAGGGCAAGACGATCACCGTGGCCTCGTTCGGCGCGGAGAACTACGTCTACATGCCGAACGATCCGCGCGTGCAGATCCTGAACGAGATGGGCTTCGTGAACTCGCCCGGCGTCGAGACGCTGGAGAAGGCCAACGCGCAGAAGCAGTTCTACATGACCGTCAGCAAGGAGAAGGTCGCCGATGTCGACGCCGACGTCGTGGTGGCGTACGTCGACGACCTGACCGCGGCGAAGTTCAAGGCGGACCCGGTCTACGCGGCGATGGGCGCCTCGAAGAAGGGCTCGGTCTATCTAATGGAGGACAAGCAGGTCGTCTCCGGTATGAGCGCGGTCAGCGTGCTCAGCGTGCCGTGGGTGCTCGAGCGGATCCTCCCGGGCCTCACCAAGGCAGCCGAGGCCGCCAAGTAAAGGCCTCGCCTCCGCGCCGCGCACCCAGGTAACCGGCCCCGAAACCGGAACGGCCGGCCTCCCGCTGAGGGGAGGCCGGCCGTTTCCGTTCTGCCGATGGCGCGGGCCCAGGCCAGCTGGCCCAAGCCCGGCGAAGGCTGTGAACTCAGCCGTGGTGCTCGTCGGGGGTTTCGGTCGGCGGGGTCGGCGAGTAGTGGTCCTCGGGCAGGACCGGCACCTGGGTGGTGATCGGGCCGGCCACGCCGAAGGTGAAGGTCATCTTCAGCATCGTGCCGGGCTTCACGCCGTCGATCACGATCGGCTTGCCACCGGCCGGCGGCAACGTCAGCAACGCGCCCGGGCGCAGCGTGAACGCGCGCATCCCGGTGATCTCGATGCCCTGGTGCGACGGGTCCAGCTCGACCTTGGTCAGGTAGTCGTTCTTCGCGCCGTCGTTGAGGAAGGCGCCGTTCAGCTCGCCCTTGCCTTCGGCGTCGGCCAGAACCAGCACGTTGCGGGCCAGGATCTCGCCGGACTGCGCGTTGGTGCCTTCGGCGGCCTGGTAGGGCTGGAGCGTCTGGGCGCCGAAGCCCGCGCCGCAGCCGGTGAGGGCGGTCACCGCGAGTGCGGCTGCCCCGAGCAGGCTGGTCCGCCGTACGGTGCGCGAGGTCAACGTCATGGGCACTGGTGTTCCCTCTCCTACACAGCGATGAATGCCATGGAGCAAAGGCTCCGGGCGGGCACAGCCTAGCGATCGCCGCGGGCGGGCCCGTCACCAGGTACCTCGATTTTCGTGCGCGTGGCACGACCCAGATCGTTTGTCAAGGCGGGAAATGGCCTCTGACCAGCACAAACGCCCGAAGCCGAGCAGCGGCCGCGTGGTACTCTAGAGGAGGAAAGGGGCACGTGACATATGACTTTCACAGTCGGCGAGACGGTTGTTTACCCCAACCACGGTGCGGCCGTCATCGAGGACATCGAGACCCGTAAGATCAAAGGTGAGGACAAGACCTATCTGGTCTTGAGGATCGTCGCTCAGAACGACCTGGTGGTCCGGGTCCCCGCGTGCAACCTCGATCTCGTCGGCGTTCGCGACGTCGTGGATCAGGCTGGTCTGGAGCGCGTCTTCGACGTGCTGCGGGCGCCGCACACCGAGGAGCCGACCAACTGGTCGCGTCGTTACAAGGCGAACCTGGAGAAGCTGCATTCCGGTGACGTGATGAAGGTGGCAGAGGTCGTTCGCGACCTGTGGCGCCGCGAGCGTGACCGTGGCCTCTCCGCTGGTGAGAAGCGGATGCTGGCGAAGGCTCGCCAGATCCTCGTCTCCGAGCTGGCCCTGGCCGAACACACGAATGAGGACAAGGCGGAAGCCATCCTCGACGAGGTCCTCGCTTCCTGATCCGGAGTCGCGAGACCGTTCCGCCCTGCGTAGGTTCATTGCATGAGCACTGCGGCGATCATTCCGGCGGCCGGTCTCGGGCTACGGCTCGGCGGTGAGGCACCAAAAGCATTTCGAGAGGTCGGTGGCGACTCTCTGCTGGTCCACGCGGTTCGTGGGCTGTTAGCAGCGAGCGCCATCGACCTTCGCTGTCTGGTGGTGGCGGTTCCGGCCGGCACCGAACAGGACATGCATGCCCGGCTCGAGCCCTTCGTGGGTTCCGCCGAGCTGCACTGTGTTGCCGGCGGCAAGGAGCGAACGGACTCGGTCCGGAACGCCCTCGAGGTCATCGATGCCCCCGGCATCGACTGCGTGCTGGTGCACGACGCGGCCCGGCCGTTCGTACCGCCGGACATGATCGAGCGGGTCGTGTTCGCGATCCGGGCCGGCGCGAGCGCGGTGGTTCCGGTACTGCCGGTCACCGACACGATCAAGCGGGTTGATGCCGACGGCAAGGTCGTCGACACGCCCGAGCGAAGCAGCCTTGTTGCCGTGCAGACCCCACAGGGGTTCGAGCCCGGCTTGTTGCGCAAGGCCCATTCCGGTCCGGCCGACGGGGCAACCGACGACGCGATGTTGTGCGAGCGTCTGGGCGTCACCGTGCAGACCGTGCTGGGCTCCGAGGACGCCTTCAAGATCACCCGGCCGCGGGATCTCCTGCTCGCCGAGGCACTGCTGAACGAAAGGCAGGCCCGATGAGGCCTAGGGTCGGCAACGGTATCGACGTACATCCGCTGGAGGCGGGCCGCGAGATGTGGCTGGCCGGGTTGCACTGGCCCGGGGAGACGAGCGGGCCGAGCGGGCATTCCGACGGCGACGTCGCCGCGCATGCGGCCTGTGACGCGATCCTGTCGGCCGCGGGCCTGGGCGATCTCGGTTCCAACTTCGGTACGGCGGAGCCCGAGTGGGCCGGGGCGTCGGGTGCGACGCTGCTGGCCGAGGCGGCTCGCCGGGTCCGGGCAGCCGGCTTCGAGATCGGCAACATCGCCGTACAGGTGGTCTGCAATCGCCCAAGGTTCGCGCCCCGCCGTGAAGAGGCCGAGAAGGCCCTCAGCGCGGCCTGCGGCGCCGACGTCTCCGTCAGCGCCACCACCACCGACGGCCTAGGCCTCACCGGCCGCGGCGAAGGCATCGCCGCCATCGCCACCGCCCTGGTTTTCTAACGCCGGGGTTTCGGGGGCAGGGCGGGGCGGTCGAGCCAGCGGGGGAAGAGGGCCGCGGGTACTCCGGCGGCGCGGGCCAGGGTGATGAAGTCGGTGGCGGTCACGCTGCCGTGGCGGTAGCGGGCGGTCCAGTCGCGTAACAACCCGAAGAACGCCTCGTCGCCCAGCGACAGCCGTACGGCGTGCAAGGTGATCGCTCCGCGCTTGTACAACCGGTCGTCGAACATCTTCTCCGGCCCTGGATCCGAGATCACCAGGTCCTGCGGTAGCGCGGCCAACCGCCCATGCCACTTCGCCACGTGCTGGTTGGCCGTCTGGCCGCCGGAGAACTCCGACCACAGCCACTCGGCGTAACAGGCGAATCCCTCGTTCAGCCAGATGTCCCGCCAGGCCGACGGCGTCAGGCTGTTACCGAACCACTGGTGCGCAAGCTCGTGGGCCACCAGCCGTTCCGAGCCGCGATGACCGTCCAGGTGGTTGCTGCCGAACACCGAGATGCCCTGCGCCTCGAGCGGAATCTCCAGCGGGTCATCGGTCACGACCAGCGTGTACGACCCGAAGGGGTAGGGCCCGAACAGGCGGACGAACAACTCCATCATTTCCTGCTGCCGCCCGAAGTCCGACCGGAACGCCCGGACCAGCTGCCGCGGCAATACCGCCCGGGTGGCGACCGGATTCGCGGCCACCTCGAGCACGTCGTACCGGCCGATCTGCACGGTCGCCAGGTACGTCGCCATCGGGGCCTGCTGGTCGAAGGTCCAGGTGGTTCGGCTGGCCTTGGTCCGGCAGGAGACGAGCCGCCCGTTCGCGACCACGTGGTACGGCGAATCGGTGCTGATGGTGATCAGGTAGCGGGCCTTGTCCGACGGATGGTCGTTGCACGGGAACCAGGTGGCCGCGCCGCTCGGCTGGCTGGCCACGATCACGCCCTCGGTGAGCTCCTCCCAGCCGAGTTCACCCCACGGGCTGTCGGACGGCTTGGGATTACCGCCGTACGCGATCTCGACCTGGAACGGCTTGTCCGCGGGCAGATCCGCCGCCGGCCAGACGTGCAACTTGCCGCCGCGCTGGGTGAACCGCACCGGGCGGCGGCCGTTGACCGTGACCTTGGAGACGCGCAGTCCGACCAGGTCGAGGCTGAACCGCATCAACGCGTGGGTACTGACCGCGCTGACTTTCGCCTTGCCGGTCAGGCGGTTGCTGTTGACCCTGTAGTCCAGCTCCAGCTCGTACGACTCGACGCGGTAGCCGCCGTTGCCGTGGTCCGGTACGTAGGGGTCACCGGCCGAGGTGGCACCCTGCTGGGCGCCGTCGCGCGAGACCATCAGCGTGCGGACCAGGGCGCGATCGGGTTACCGGCCCAGCGGGTTCCGGCGGGCACACGCTCGCCGCGCATCACCAGGGAGACCGGGCCGATCGTGGCGCCCGCCCCGACCGAGGCCGCGGGCAGGATGATGCCGTGCGGGCCCAGCGTCGATCCCGGCGCGAAGGTGACCGTGTCCATGGCCATCACCCTGTCATGGAACAGGTGCGTCTGGAGCACGCACCCACGGTTGATGCTGACGCCGTCGCCGAGCTCGATCAGGTCGGCCTCCGGCAGCCAGTACGTCTCGCACCACACACCCCGGCCGATCTTGGCGCCGAGCGTGCGCAGCCACAGCGCCAGTACGGGCGTACCAGCGGCCGCGTTCGCGAACCAGGGCGCGGCCACCATCTCGACGAAGGTGTCGACCACCTCGTTGCGCCAGACGAACGAACTCCACAGCGGGTACTCGACGGCCCGGGTCCGTCCGACGATCGTCCACTTCGCGATCGTGGCGAGTGCTCCCGCGACCGCGCCGGCGGCGAGGATGACCGCGCCCGACAGCACGAACGTCCACCACGGGCCGATCGTGATCACCATGGCCTGCAGGGCGGCGAGTACGCCGAGGGCGATCGCGACCGTGCACATCATCGGTACGAACCGGCACAGCTCGACCAGCGCCCGGGCGATCTTGAGCCGCGTGGGCGGGTGGAACGTGCGGGTCTGATCCCCGCTGACGGCCTGCCGGCGCAGCTTGACCGGCGGACTACCCAGCCACGACGTACCGGCCTTGGACTTCTTCGGCGCGGCCGACAACACCGCCACCAGGCCGTTCTTCGGTACGGAACGCCCCGGCGCGGTCATACCCGAGTTGCCGAGGAAAGCGCGTTTGCCGACCTTCGCCCCGGCAACGTGCAACCAGCCGCCACCCAGCTCGTACGACGCGATCATGGTGTCGTCCGCAAGGAAGGCGCCGTCGCCTACCGTCGTCATCTTCGGCAGCAGCAGAACGGTCGAGGCCTCGACGTCCTTGCCGATCTTGGCGCCGAGCGCGCGCAACCACCACGGCGTCAGCAAGCTTGCGTACAAGGGGAAAAGCAGCGTGCGGGCCGAGTCGAGCAAGCGCTCGGTGGCCCAGACCTGCCAGCCGATCCGGCTGCGCACGGGGTAGTGCCCGGGCTTGATCCCCAGGCCGAGCAGTCGGACGCCGATCAGGGTCAGAACCGCGAGCGTACTGAAACCGATGACCGTCATGAGCGGTACGGCGGCCAGCGCCGCGAGGGCCGCCTCGCCGAGTGAGCCGGCGTCGCGCACGGCCCGGTCGAGCACCAGTACGGCGGCGCCGGCGGCCGCGAGCGGCAGCAACGACATCAACGCGGAGGCGGCGCCGTACGCGATGACCCACCACGGTGCCCGCGCGGGCCGTTCGTCCGGCCAGGGCTTGCGGGCGCGGCCGATCCGGGTGGCGGGTGAGCCGGACCAGCGTTCGTCGGCCGGGACCGTGCCGGAGACGGCTGAGCCCGCGGCGATTTCGGCGCCACGGCCGATCTCGGCGCCGGGCAGCAGCGTGCTGCGGGAGCCGACAACGGCTTCGGCGCCGATCGTGACCGTGCCGAGCAGGAGGCGGTCGCCGTCGATCCAGTAGCCCGACAGATCGACCTCGGGTTCGACCGAGGCCTCGCGGCCGAGAGTGAGGAACCCGGTGACGGGCGGCAGCGTGTGCAGGTCGACGCCCCGACCGACCTTCGCGCCGAGGGCCCTTGCGTAGTAGGCGATCCAGGGCGCGCCGGCGAGGTTCGCGGCTCCGGCGGCGTCGGCCAGGTTCTCCGCGGCCCAGAGCCGGACGTGGACCGTACCGCCGCGGGGGTAGGAGCCAGGTTTGACCCCGTTCAGCAGGATTCGCGCGCCGACGACGGCAATACCCATCCGGCCCGCAGGGCTGATCAGCAGCAGCCAGCCGGCCAGGATCCACCACCACGAAACGGTTCGGACCCACGGGTGTTCGCCGCTGAGGCCGAGCAGGTTGTTCAGGGTGAAGAGCCAGACCAGCCAGCGCACGCCTACCACTGTCTGCAGGATCAACGTCAGCGCGGTCTGGAACAGCTGGGTGGATCGCGGCGTCGGCTTGACCGTGCGGATCTCCACCGGCTCGGTCGAGGCGACAAACGAGTCGAGCCGTTCGGCCAGCGCGCCCAACCGCGGATAGTCGTAGATGTCCCCGACGGTCGCGGCGGAGTAGCGCTCGCGCAGTACGGAGACAAGCTGGGCCGCCGCGAGACTGCCGCCGCCGTGCACGAAGAAGTCGTCATCTGGTCCCGCTACGCGCGAGCCGAGGATCTGCGTCCACTTCTCCGCGAGCCACGCGGCCGTACCTTCGAGATCAACCGGCTCTTCCGTGCCCGAGGCTCCCGCCAACGGCCAGGGCAGCGCGGCTCGATCGACCTTGCCGGAGGTACGAGTGGGCAGCGTGTCGACCGTGGCGAGCAGCGGCACCAGTGCGGCCGGAAGAGCCTCGCGCAGGCGGGCGGTCGCGGCCTTCTGGTCGAAGGCGTCCGGCTCGGCGGGTACGACGTACCCGACCAGGACCTGGTTACCGGCCGCGGTGATCTTCACGGCGGCCGCAGCGCCCGTTACGCCGGGAACCGCCTGCAGGGCGGCGTCGACCTCGCCGAGCTCGATCCGGCGACCGCCCAGCTTGATCTGCTCGTCGGCCCGGCCCACGAACAGCAGGCCCGCCTCATCGCGCCGTACGACGTCGCCGCTGCGGTAGGCGCGGGACCAGCCGAGGCTCGGCATCGGGGCGAACTTCTCGGCGTCCTTGGCGGGATCGAGATACCGGGCCAGCCCGACTCCGCCGATGATCAGCTCACCGGCCTCGCCTTCGGGCACCTCGTTGCCCTCGGCATCCACTACCGCGAGATCCCAGCCGGCCAAGGGCAAACCGATGCGGACCGGGCCCTCGCCGGTCAATTGGGCGCCGCAGGCAACCACTGTCGCCTCGGTCGGGCCGTACGTGTTCCAGACCTCTCGGCCGTCGATCGCGAGCCGCTCGGCCAGCTCCGGCGGACAGGCCTCGCCGCCGAAGATCAGCAGCCGCACCTGGTCCAGCGCGTCCGCGGGCCACAGTGCCGCAAGGGTTGGCACGGTCGATACCACCGTGATGCCCTGGGCAACGAGCCATGGCCCGAGGTCCATCCCGCTGCGAACGAGCGAGCGCGGCGCCGGCACCAGGCACGCGCCGTACCGCCAGGCGAGCCACATCTCCTCGCACGAGGCGTCGAACGCGACCGACAACCCGGCCAGGACACGGTCCTCGGGCCCGATCGGCTCGCGCTGCAGGAACAACCGGGCCTCGGCGTCCACGAAGGCGGCCGCGGATCGATGGGAGACCGCCACGCCTTTCGGTACGCCGGTTGAGCCCGAGGTGAAGATGATCCAGGCGTCGTGATGCAACTCCGGCCCGGCCGGTTCGACCGGAGCCGCTTCGGACGTGCTGGTGATCGTCAGGCCTTCGGTGACCACGGCCCGGACGGCGGCTTCGCCGAATACCAGGGCGGCGCGTTCCTCGGGGTCGTCGGCGTCCACCGGTACGTAGGCCGCGCCTGCTTCGAGCGTGCCGAGGATCGCGACGTACAGGTCGTTGTGGCCGGAGGGGATCCGCACGCCGACCCGGTCGCCCGGACCGACCCCGGCCGCGTGCAACCGGTCGGCGAAAGCCCTGACGTGCTGGAGCAATTGCCGATAGCTCAGCGTCACGCTGCCGTCGTCGAGCGCGGGTTCGTCCGGGAACTCGGCGGCCGTGACGTGCAGAATGTCGACGAGAGTACGGGCCGGTGGGGCCTGGTCTGCCCGTCGCAAAGTCACCGTCGCATCGTACGGCGACCGGCACCGAACAGCCGGATCATCCTTGCTTCGTGGACGATCCGGCCATCAGATGTTCATCGAATTGTGGCTCAGCGGACGATGTCCGCCGGGGCGGCGAAGGTGTTACAGGCTTTGGTCTCGCCGACGTTGAAGCCGTTCATGATCCAGAAGCCCTGGCTCTTGGCCTGGCCGTGGGTGCGTTCTTCCTGCGGAGTCTCCGGCGAATCACCGAAGCTGTTACTGGCCTGGAAGTCGAACTCCGGAATCCGGCCGCGCAGCGGATAGCTCTTCTCGATCGACCGGCTGAACACTCCGGCGAAGCAGGAGGCCTGCAGTTCGTTACGCCGCGAGCTGTCGAGCTTCTCGGTCGGGTGTTCCTGCAGGTACGAGGCCCGGGCGTAGAACAGGCCACTGACGCCCTGGATGTGGTGGCCGTACTCGTGCGCGATCACCATCAAGAAGGCGAGGTCTTCCTTCGGGCCGAAGGCCTGCTGCATCTGCAGCACGTCGGTGTACATCACGTTGTTGCCGTAGCAGTAGAACGCGAGCACCCGGCCGGACTTCGGCTTGAAGTTGCCGCAGGCCGTGACGACGGGCTTGTCGAACACGATCAGGCCCGGGTCGGGCTGGTTGATGCCGGCCTTGCTCAGCACCGGGCGCCAGCCGTCGTTCAGGCACTTGAACAGCTTCTCGTAGTACCGCTTCTGGGCCGCCAGGGAGCCGTCGCCGAGCGGTTCGGCCTTGCAGTTGATCTCGCCGAGGCCGCCCGCGCCGAAGATCGGGCTGTTCTGCATGATGTCCTCGGCCGACCCCTCGGGGGCATTCGTTTTCGGCGTCGGTACCACGGAGGGACCGATCTGCCCGGGGCGTCCGCCGGCCACGTCGTCGCTCGACGGCCTCAGCGCCGTACCGACGACAACGGCGAGTGCCACGCCCACGAACAGGAAGACGGCCAGACCGATGAGGGTGAGCCGCATCCCGTTGGACTTGCGCGGAGGCGGCCCGAACGAGTTGAACTGGTTGTGCCCGCCGTACTGCTGCGGCCACTGCTGCCCGGCGTACTGCTGGCCCGGGAACTGCTGCGGCACGTACGGCTGCTGACCGGGGTATTGCGGTTGCCCGCCGTACGGCTGCTGGACGCCCTGAGGCGCGCCGTACTGCTGGGGCCAGGGGGCGGCCTGCGGTGGCGGCAGTACAGCTGGGCGCTGGCCCGGCTGCTCCTGGGGTCCGCCATACCCGTAGGTGTTGCTCACGTGTCGATGCCCTCCTCGCACTGGACGAACCCGCACGAGACTACTCTCGGGGCATGTCACTGAAGAGCCGCCTGGTCCCGGCAGCCCTGATCTTGTCCCTGATCTCACTGGTCCCCGCGGCCTCTGCGATGGCCGCTGCCGTCCCGGACGGGCGTATCTCGGCATACAAGGCCGAGGCCACCCTGGACGGCTCTGGGGTGTTGAAGGTCAAGGAGACCGTCAAGGTCATGCCCGAGTCGGGCAAGGTCGTTCGCACGCTGCAGACGCGAGTGCGCTCTGACGCCGACGAGGACCGGAACTACGAGATCAAGAACCTGACGGCCACGGTGAACGGCAAGCCGGCCGAAGGCTTCGAGAACGCCGAGAGCGACAACGGCCGCGAGATCTCGGTCAACGCCTCCGGCGAGTCGGAGATCGTGTACGTCTACGAGGTGGGCGGCGTTGTCGCCGACTCCGTCGACGGCCGTGAGGTGAGCTGGCCGATCGTCCAGGGCTTCAGTGCCTCGATCTCGCGTGCCAAGATCTCGCTGAACGTGCCTTTCGCCTCCTGGATCGTCTGCTTCGCCGGCCGCCCGGGCTCCAGCATGCCGTGTACGTCGTCCCAGCTGGGCGAGTCTGCCGCCATCGAGATCGAGCAGCTCGGCGTGCCCGCGGGCGGACGCCTGACCTTCCTGGCCGGGCTCAACGACCAGGCCACCGTGCCGGCCAACGCCGACTTCTCCACCCGCTGGAGCCTCGGCCGGGCCTTCACCGCCGACTCCTCGACGCTCGGCCTGAGCGCGCTGCTGCTCGGCCTGGGCGTGCTGGCCGCCGCCGCGCTCTGGTTCGTCCGCGGCCGGGACGCCGCCAAGGTCGACCCCGCCGCCGGGATGCCCGCGCGGCCGGTGCTCGACCGCGATGGTGGTCCGCAGTTCGCCGCGCCGGACGGCATCCGCCCGGGCCAGGTCGGCACCGTGGTGGACGAGACGGCCGACGTGGTGGACATCACCGCGACCGTGCTGGACCTTGCCGTACGCAACTACCTCACCATCGTCGAACTGCCGCGGGAAACCGAGTTCGGCCGGCTGGACTGGCGGCTGGAGCGCCTGAACGCGGGCGGATCCGAGCTGCTGCCGTACGAGAAGGCCGTGCTCGACGCCGTCTTCGCCGAATCCGACACCGTGGTGGTCTCCGATCTCGGCCCGACGCTGCGGCCCCGGCTCGGCGCGATCCGCGAACACCTCTACACCGACGTGGTCACCCAGGGCTGGTTCGCCCAGCGCCCGGACGCCGTGCGCAACCGCTGGACCACCGCCGGCCTGGCCCTGATCGTGGCCGGCGGCGTACTCACGCTGATCCTGGCCATCGCGACCAAGTTCGCCCTGGGCGGTCTCGCGGTGATGCTCGCGGGCCTCGCGCTCGCCCTGGCCGGCCAAGCTGCTCCGGCCCGTACGGCGCGTGGCTCCGCCGTACTCGGGCGCATCTCGGGTCTGCGGGCCTACCTGCGCGACGAGTCGTCGGCGGATCTGCCCGAGCACCACCGCCTGGAGTTCGCCTCGAGGTGCCTGCCCTACGCGGCCGTGCTCGGCCTGACGGACAAGTGGGCCCTGGAAATCGCCAACACCGATGACGACGACGACCCCGACGCCGGCATCGGCTGGTACTCCGGCCCGGAGAACTGGCACCTCTCCGACATCGGCCAGTCCCTCTCCAACTTCGTAACCGCCCTAAGCGGCGCCCTAACCACCTCCCGCCGCCTCTTCGCCGACTAACACGTCCCCGGCGGACCACTAATGCCGGGACCACTGACGCGATTCGTACCGACGCGCGAATCGTCGCTGAACCCGGACCACGACACCACCCGGCCCACGGAGACCACCCGGAAAGACTCCGTGGCGAAGCAAGTTCGTCGTACGGGATCAGCGTCGATTGGGCTGGATTTGACCGCATGATCGTTGGCGACCACGGTGGGCCGTCGCGGTAGCGGGTCAAATCCAGCCCAATCGACGCAGCACGGATAGTGGTCCACCCCGCGAAGGCCCTACCGGTGTTGGCGCCTCGGGAAAGCCAAACCGCCCGGGCCGAAAGGCCCGGGCGGTTTGGTGGTGCTGGGGATGGTTAGGCCACGATGGAGGAGGAGCCGTTCCAGGTGGCGCAGGAGCCGGCGTTCATGTAATTGAAGCCGTTGGTGGCCCACCAGTTGTTGTTGACGCGGGTGCCGTGGGTGCGCGGCGCGCCGGGCGGGTTGTAGTCGTCGCCGATGTGGGAGATGACCCACTTGTAGTCGTTCAGGCGACCGCCGGGGGTGACGCCCAAGTAGCCACGGTTGGTACCGACGTACACGGAGGCCCAGCAGGTGGCCTGGAGCTCCATGCGGCGGTTCTCTTCGAGGTCCTTGGCCGACGTGTTCAGCACGTACTGCTGGCGGTAGTACTGCGCGTTCAGGATGCCGGTCATGGCCTGGACGTGGTGCGCGTACTCGTGCGCCGCGGTCTGCATGACGGCCACCAGGTTGTGGCGCGCGTTGATCTTGTAGCGGTCGATGATCGGCTTCACCGGGATGTAGATGCCGCGCGAGGCCGAGCAGTAGAACGCCCGGGTGCCGTTCGCGTAACCACACGGCGTCTGGAACGGCTTGGAGTAGATGACCCACGTCGGGGCGACGAACTTGTAGCCGGCGGCCTGCACCTTGCCGACCCAGCTCTTGTTCAGGCAGTAGCCGTAGGACAGGTGCCACGCGCGGATGTTCGCCGAACCGTTCAGGGCGTACTTCGGCTGGCCGCACTTGCTCGGGTAGACGCGACCGGTCTTGTAGATCTTGTTGTACTTGACGGTGTTCCACGCGCTGGTGGGCGTGAGGGCCGTCTTGTAGGTCAGCCCGGTGGACTTGCCGAGCATGTTCCAGTCGCCGTCACCATGGGTCGGCGTGGTGGGCCGGATGAACGGGTCGGGGGCCTGGGACGGCGGGGCGGTGGTCGCGGCGTTGCTGGCAACACCGGACATCGCGGTGACCGCGGTCAGGGCGAGAGCGGCCGCCGCAACCAGGCCGCGCCGAATGATGGAGGAGGACATCAGAAATGTACTGCCTTTCGTGCAGGGACGGGTTGTCTGTCGAGACGAACCGTTGTTCGGCTCCGACTCTTACATCTCAGAGGGTCTTCGAAGCGGCATGGTTCCCATCGCACCGGGAAAAAATTCCCTTGCCAGGAGCAACTAAAACAGAAACCGCACGGTAGTCGGTCGCCGGCTGTTGACAGCCGGCCGGCGACCGGCAACTACCGTGCGGTAAGGGGATTCCCCGGTGGTCGTACCGGGGGATCGGCCCAGTCAGGAAATCAGTCGACGATCGACGAGGCGCCGGTCCACGTGTTGCAGGACGCGGACGTCATGTTGTTGTAGCCGCGCAGCGACCACCAGTTGTGGCTGGACTTCGAGCCGTGGTCGCGAGGTCCGCCCGCCACCGCGTCGTCGCCCATGTTCGCGACCATCCAGCGCCAGTTGGTGTAGATGGACCCGGTCATCGGGAAGTACGCGCGGTCCGCGCCGAGGTAGGCGGCGCTGAAGCACGAGGCCTGCAGCTCCATCCGGCGGTTCTCCTCGAGCTTCTTCGCGCTCGTCTTGTGCACGTACACCTGGCGGTAGTGCGACGCCTGCAGGATGCCGGTCATCGCCTGCACGTGGTGGCCGTACTCGTGGGCGATGATCTGCATCGCGTAGGCGCGCGCGTAGCCCGCACCGTTGTTCTTCCACATGTTCAGGTAGCGCTTCCACGGAATGTAGATGCCGCGCGATCCCGAGCAGTAGTAGGCGTTGTTGGCCGGAATGAAGCCACAGGCGGAGTTGACGCCCTTCTCGTGCACGACCAGCGTCGGCTTCGTGAAGGTCTTACCCGCGGCGCGGATCTTGCCGACCCACACGTTGTTCAGGCAGTACAGGAACGAAAGGTGGTACGCCTTCACGTTGCCCGCGGTGGTGAGCGGGTAGGCCGGCATCTTGCACTTCGAGGCGCCGAGGCGGCCGGTCTGGTAGAGCTTGTTGTACCGAACGATGTTGTAGCTCGACGCCGCCGACGCGGTGCCAGGGCCGGTGCTGACCATCTTCGGCTCGGCGTGCTCACCGGTCACCGACGGGGAAACCGGGGCCGGGACATCCGGGCCGTGCGCGGCCGCGCTCTGAACGCCCGTGAGGGCGACAACGGCTGACGCGGTGGAGACAGCCAGCAGGGCCAGCAATCCCCGCTTGGCCGTGGACCGAGTGGAGCGGGCCGTGGTGGTCGGGCTGGCAAATTTCGTCATTCGTTCACTTTCGTGATCGGGGACTTGCTACCGCCGCGATCCTGCCACGAGCCCGGTCCACTCCAGACCAGGGGTCAGCTGGTCACCTTCGCCGAAGCGGTGAAGGTGTTGCACATCCCAGGGTTCTTGGAGTTGTAGCCACGCAGCGACCAGAAACCGTGGTTGTTCTTGTTGCCGTGGTCCCGCACCTTGGCCGGGTTGAACTCGTCCCCGGAGTTGCGAACCGCGAACTGCCACGCGGTGAGCAGCTCGCCCTGCATCGGGAACCACTGCTTGTCGGCGCCCAGGTACACCGAACCGAGGCATGACGCCTGCAGCTCGCGGCGGCGGCTCTCCTGCAGCCGGGCCTCACGGTTCGGCATCGTCCGCTCACGCTGGAACGACGCCGCCAGGATGCCGGTCACCAGCTGGACGTGGTGCCCGTACTCGTGGGCGAAGGTGTTGGCCATCAGCGCCCGCGCGTAGACCGGGTTGGCCTTGAAGTTCTTGTTGTCCGCGGCGTACGGCATGTAGATGGTCTCGACGCTGCCGCAGTAGTAGGCGCGGTTCCCGGCCTGGATGCCGCAGGGCGACTTGAGCCGGCCGGCGTAGACGACGACCTTCGGCGCCCGGTAGCGGTAGCCGGCCTTCTTGATGGTCGGGTACCACGACTTGTTCAGGCAGGGCAGCATCCGGTTGTAGTACGCCTTGGTGGCGGCCGGGGTGGTCGGCCGGAACGGCGGCTCCGGGCACCGCGAGGCCAGGATCAGGCCGGTCACGTAGAGCTTGTTCTGCGTGACGATCTGAGCGGGCGTCGGCGGTTTGGGCGTCGGCTTCGGCGTGGGCTTGGGCGTCGGGGTGGGCGTGGGAGTCGGCGTTGGGGTAGGCGTCGGCGTCGGGGTGGGAGTCGGCGTCGGCGTCGGGCTCGTCGTCACGTCCGGACCGGCGGTCGGGGTGTCATCGCCCGAGGTCACGAACCAGGTGACTCCACCGGCGATGGCGATCACCGCGAGCACGACCAGGCCGATCACCAGCGCCTTGCCGCCACGACGCGGCTTGCGCCGGCGGCCCGGACCGGGCGGCCGCGGAATCTGGATCTGCGCCATCATCGGCGGTACGGGCTGGCCGGGCTGACCCTGCGGCGGGTACTGCCACCCCTGCGGTACCTCGCCACCCGGGCCCTGCGGGCCGCCGTACGGGAACTGCTGTTGCTGGGACGGGTACTGCTGCCAGGGGGACTGACCCGGACCCTGAGGTGCCTGACCCGGCTGGCCGGGCTGGCCGGGCATCGGACCGGCGGGCTGACCGGGGGGAGGTCCCTGCGGAGGCTGGCCCTGTGACGGGTACGGCGGCTGTTGCCCGCCCGGACCCGACTGGTGGTACGGGTGCGGCTGGCCGGGCGACAGGAAGTCGTCCGGCTCCTCGCTGGGCTGGGTCCACCACTGCTGGGTCGGCTCTTCCCGCCCCGGCTCGTGCGGGGGGCGGCCCGGCGGTGGGTTCCAGTTCTCCGACATCGAAACTCCTCACGAAACCTTGCTGGCCGAAGCCGTGAACGTGTTGCAGTAGGCGTTGTTGCGGGTGGCGAATCCCTGTCGCATGAACGCCGAGTTGCTGGCCCTGCTGCCGTGGTCGCGCTCGCCACCCGGTTTGTTCTCGTCACCGGTGCCGTCCTGGATGAAGCGCCAGGCCTGCAACTTGGCCCCGGTGAGGCCGTACGACGAGCGGTTGGCGCCGACGAAGACCGCGGCCAGGCAGGAGGCCTGGATCTCGATCCGACGGCTGATGGCGAGCATTTGTTCCCTTGGCGCGTAGTTGTCGTAACCCAGCTCGTACGACGCCGGCAGGATGCCGCTGACCTGCTGCAGGTGGTGCCCGTACTCGTGGGCGGCGGTGAAGGTCACCCACAGCCGGGTGATGCGCCGGTTCAGCGCGTCCGGCCGATCGCGCCACAGCGCCATGTCGTCGTTGTACTTGATGTAGATGGTCTCACTGACGCCGCAGTAAAACGACACGGTTGCCCCACCGCTGCACGGCGACTGGACCCGGCTCGACCAGAACACCAGTTTCGGCGGCCGGAAGGTGTCCCGCCCGGCGGTCACTTGGCGCGGCCAGGCCTTGTTCAGGCACTGGATCACCAGGGCGTAGTAGTTCTGGGTGTTGCGCTGGTTGTTGATCGGCAGGCCCGGGTCCTTGCAGCCCACGCTCGCCTGCAGACCGGTGAAGTAGAACCCGTCCCGGGTGACGACGGTCTGCGGCGACGGCTTGCGCGGTGTCGGCTTGGCCGTCGGCTGGGTCGCGGGCGGACGGCTCGTCGCCTGGGTGGCGGTCGGCGCAGTCGGTGGCGGGACAGGCGTGGTCGCGGTCTCGGGTGGCAGATCAGGTGACGGCAGAGTCGCCTGCGGGCTCGGCTGGGTCGTTGGCCCGTCGTCGGGGCTCTGGGCGGCTAGGCCGACCATGACCGCGCCGACCAGCACTACGGCGCCGACCACGCCGACCAGCGCCAGGCCGATGAACAGGCCCTTGCGGCTACTCCGGCGTGGCGGCCGGCCAGGCGGCATGAGGTACTGCGGGCCGCCCTGGCCCTGACCCGATCCTGGACCCGGCCCGAACTGTGGTCCCCAGCCGAAACCCGGCGCGGGCTGCACCGGGTAGTTGCCGTACGCCGGCTGCGGTGGGCCGCTGACCGGCGGGCCGGGCGGCGGCGGGTACTGCCCCGGCGCCGGCCCCCACTGGTTGTTCGCCACTTCTGCTCCTTGTCCCCCCGGACTCCCCGTGATCCCCATCGCGCCACCGGTGGTGGCACGACCGTCAGGCTATCCAGCCGGCGGTTCGCCCGCCCGCCGGCCGGCCTTGGTGAATCGGCTCACGCCGCTACTCAACCAACGACGAGCCGGCCACATAGGTATTGCACAAGCCCGGGTTCCTGCTGTTCCAGCCTCGTTCCGCCCAGTATTTGTGGTTCTTGCCGTCGCCGTGATCGTTCCCGTAGTCGGTGACGGTGCCGATCAGGTGCCGCCACTGCCGCAGCGCCTCGCCCTTGATCGGGTAGGTGTTCTTGTTCGAACCGAGGAACACGTCGCCGAAACAGGAGGCCTGCAGCTCCTTGCGCCGGTTGATCTCGAGCGCGCTTTCCCGGTTGGGCGCCTCGTACTGCAGTTCGACGTCGGCGCGCAGCACCCCGATCATCGCCTGGACGTGATGGCCGTACTCATGGGCGACCTGGTGCGTGGTCCACATCCGGGCCCAGATCTTGCCCTGCGGGTTGTCCCGGTACTTGTTGTACCAACCGGTGTCCTCGCCGAGGTTCATGTAGATGGTCTCGTTCGCCCCGCAGTAGAAGGGCGGGTAGTTCGCGTTCGAGACGGTGCCGCACGGTGTCACCACCGAACCGGCCCAGGTCAGCAGCCGCGGCTGGCGGAAGGTGAACCCGCCGGCGCGGATCTGCCGTGGCCAGGCCCGGTCCAGGCAGAACTTCAGCCGCGCGTAGTACGCCGTGGCGCCGGCCTGGTTCGACGGGCGGGCGGACGACTCGCGGCAGCCGACCGAGGCCTGGCGGCCGGTGGAGTACAGCCGGCTGCGGCTCACGATCTGCGAAGGCGTGAGCGTCTGCGGCGGCTTGGTGGTTTTCGTCTGGCTCGGCCGCGGCGCCGTCGGGCGGGTGCTGACCGGCCGGGTCGTCGGCGCGAGAGTCGCCACCGTGGCCGGGGTCTCGCTCGGCGTCACCGGCGGCGGCGTCGGGCCGGTGTCCTCCGCGGTCGGCGTGAAGCTCGGCTGGTACGTCGGATTGGGCCGGGCCACGCTGGAGTCCGTGTTCTTGATCACGATCGAGACGATGGCGCCGACCAGCACCACCCCGATCAGCGCGGCGCCGATCACCGCGAGCGTGGTGACCGCCTGCTTGTTCCGGCGTCGCGGCCGCCCGGGGCGCATCCCGGGATGGCCTGGGCCGCCCAGACCACCGGGGCCGCCGTATTGACCAGGACCTGCGGGTCCGCCTGGCGCGCCGTACGGGCCGGGGGCGCCTGGGCCGCCGTACTGCTGGGGGCCCCAGCCGATGCCGTGTGGCAGCTGCTGATTCGGGCCGGGTGGGCCCTGCGGAACGCCGTACTGCGCGGGGTTCGGATGCCAGGGGGGAGGCTGCTGGGGATACTGCCCGGCGGGATTGCCCCACTGGTTGTTCGACACGTGCACTCCTGGCGGTCTGCGTACGCTGCGGGCTAGACCGTATCCGACGCCGCCGACAAGATCTCGGGGTGGCGCTGTGGGCCCGGCCGGGGCGCACAGTAGTCTCTGCTCGCAGACCCATCGCCGGGGCGTTCCGTTCCGGAGCGTGGCGCCCGTCCGGATGACGGCCCGCGCGGGCTGATTTTCCACTGACCCCTCGATACGGTGTGATTGAGCGATGCGTCTACGACTGCTCGGGGCCTCCCTGTGCGCACTCGGTTCCCTCACCTTCGCGATCGGCCTCGCGGCCGGCCCGGTGCTGCCCGCGGGCGCCGCAGCGACGGCCCCGACCATCACGTCGTACGACAGTGAGGTCCGGGTCGAGCGGGACGGCCTGCTGCGGGTGGCGGAGACCTGGAAGCTGACCGGTCACACCGGCACCTTCACCCGGCACATCGTCACTCGCGAGCACCTGCCCGCGGACGTCGATCACGTGCAGAAGGTCGAGGACCTCGAGGTCAAGGCGGGTGACCAGGTCAAGGACGCCGAGGTCAACACCTCCGGCGACGTCACGTCGATTGCCGTCGGCAACGTCGACGGCGTGGCCGAACTGTCCTTCAACTACGTCGTGCGCGGCGCGGTCGCCAAAACGCTGAACGGTACGGAGCTGCGCTGGTCGCCGCTGCACGGCCTGAACGCGGAGGTACAGACCGCGAACGTCACCTTCAGCGTGCCGCAGGTCTCACACGTGCAGTGCTCCGCCGGTGCCATCGACGCGAACACGCCTTGCACGCTGGCGCAGATCTCGGAGACCTCCGCGCCGGTCTTCAAGCAGTTCGCGCTGCCGCCGGGCAACACGATGCGGATCACCATCGGTTTCCCCGACGGCCAGATCGCGGCCAACGAGATCGTCGAGTACCGCAAGTCGTTCCGCCGTTCGTTCAGCGCGGACCCGGCCCAGCTGCTGACGGCTCTGGCCGTGCTGCTCGTGGGTGCCGCCGCGCTGTACTTCCTGTACCGCACGCGCGGGCGGGACCAGGTCGACGCCCGTCGCGTCGTACCGGCCTCGCTGTTCAGCCTCGGTACGGACACCAAGATCGTCTTCTCGCCGCCGTCGGACCTGCGGCCCGGTGAGGTCGGCACGCTGATCGACGAGCGGATCGACCCGGTCGACGTGACCGCGACGATCGTCGACCTCGCGGTCCGCGGCCACCTGATCATCACCGAGCTGGACCACGAGAACGAGTTCGCCCGGCCCGACTGGGAACTCAAGCGGGTCGCGAACGCGCCGTCCGAGCAGCTGCACCGCTACGAGAACGTGCTGGTCCGGGCCCTGTTCGGGGACAACGACACGGTTCGCGTCTCCGAGCTGGGCAAGCAGGTCCGCGCCGCGCTCGGCGAGGTCCAGGACGCGTTGTACGACGACGTCGTGAAGCGCGGGTGGTTCGTCGAGCGGCCGGACCGGACTCGCTCGTTGTGGAACACCCTGGGTATCGCCGCGACCGTGCTCGGCGTGATCCTGACCGTGCTGCTGGCGGTCTTCTCGGCCTGGGGCCTGCTCGGCCTCGCGGTGACGGCGGTCGGCGTCGGTCTGCTGGTCCTCGGGCGGCACATGCCGGCCAAGGCCCCCGCGGCCGGCCGGGTGCTGGGCCAGATCGCGTCCATCCGGGGCGAACTGCTCGAGATGGACATCCGGGAACTACCGGACGACCAGCACGCGGAGCTGTGCTCCCGAGCCCTGCCGTACGCCGTGGTCCTGGGCGGGTCCGACCGCTGGATCGACGCCCTGGTAGCCACCGACGACGACGCCGACGAAGACGAAGGCTTCAACTGGTACCGAGGCCCCCAGGGCTGGCACCTCCAGTACCTCCCCGACTCCCTCCGCAACCTGACCACCAACCTAACCGGCGCCCTCTTCACCCGCTGAAGACGCCAACACCGCCAGCCCTGCGCGGCGCGAACCACTGTCCGTGCCCCCGGTTTCAGTGGCTCCAGCCCAATCGTCGCTAATGGCTGAACGGGTGGTGTCGTGGCCGGACTTTAGCGACGATTCGCCCGGATTCGACCGCATGACCGTCGCGGTGAAATCTGACCCGCCGCGCAAGCGGGTCGAATCCAGGCGAATCGACGCAGCACTTGGGCCATACGAATCGCGCCAGTCGCCCCGGTTTTAGTGGACCTACCAGTTCGACTGGGGCGGGGCGGGGGGAAGTGGGCGGGTGGTGGGGTGGATTACGTAGGTTAGGCCGCCGGAGTGGGGGAGCCAGGCGTTTTCGAATTGGGCTCGGTTGTAGGTGAAGCGGACCTGGTCGTTGCTCGGGATCAAATGACTGGCCGGGTCGTTCACGATGACGTCGCCGTTCGGGGCGAAGCCGACGATGACCATCAGATGCCCGTTCGTGCCATACCCAGCGCCGTCCAAATCCTTCGACTCAAAGGAAAGCGACGCGATCAACGGAATTCCCGCACGAATGAACGCCTCCGCCTCCGTCAGTGAACGAAGACGCGTCACAAACGCATCCAGCCCTCGCGTTCCGGCGTACGCCGTATTGAACGGCCAGTTGCCCGCGCCGTCGTACGCGTAGTCGAAGACCATCCGCGCGGCGTGATCCACCTGCGGATCCGCATCGGCCGGATCCACCCAAGCGGTCTCAGCCGCCGTGGGTCCAGCTCCGAAGTAGTCCAGCACCATCGCGGTCGACGTGGCCGAGCACCAGGCCTCGCCGCCGTTGTCCCACTGCGGGTAGTGGCCGATGTGCGTCTCCTGGGAGTACGTCGGCACGTTCAGCGTTTGTCCCCAGGCTCCGCCCGAACCGCTGACCGGCACGGTGCTGGTGCTGGGCAGCCGCGACGCCACCGCGCCGACCGAACGAACCACCGGCGCGGCTGTCGTTCCAGCCAGCCGGTACAACGTCACCCGCAATCGCCAGTCCGTCAGCGATCGGCCGGAGGCGGCAACAAAGGTGTCGACGGCAACCGTTCCGTTGGTGTCGCGCTGACCGGGCAGCGAGGTGCGGTGGATATCGCCCTTGCTGGTGTCGTCCCCGGCGCCCCACCGGCCGAGCACGTACCACTTCGAGGTGTTGCCCTGGTTGGTTTGGCCCGAGGCCGCGACCTCGATCCAGGTCCCGGCCGGGGTGTCGGCGGTCCAGGAGGCGATCAACTCGGTCAGGCCGAACCCGGGCCGGACCGTCGGCGAGATCCAGCTCGCCTGGTCATACGTTCGGGCCCGGCCGTCGCCGAACGGATCGACGTACGACGTGGTGCCGGTGGCCCGGGCCAGGATCAATCCGCCTTGGGAAGCGGCGGTGCCCTGGTGGGCCCCGGTGGCGAAATCGGCCGTACTGGTCCAGGACCGGTAGGCGATATCGCGGGCCAGTTTGGCGACGGGCCGTGCGGCGGAACCGGGGCCGGCTGAGATCGCGCCGGCGCGAGTGGTCTCGAGGGGAGCGGCCAGGGCGGTGGCGCTGGTGAGGCTCAGCGCCATCGCACCTGACAGCAGGGCGGCGAGCAGGCGTGTGGTCATACCTGCCGACGATAGCCCGCGAAAGGCGTGCCGCACAGAGCTGGAATCCCTTGTTTTAAAGGGCTTTCCACTCCACATCGAGCATGGCGAAAACGGCCTCGTCGGTCCATTCGCCCTTGACCTTCTCGTTGCGGACGAAGTGCGCCTCCTTGCGCATGCCCAGTCGTTCGAGCAGGGCCGCGGAGGCGGTGTTGCTGGCGTCGAGGCGGCCGATCATCCGGTACAGCCCGAGCGTCTCGAACGCGTAGCGCAGTACGGCGGTCGAGGCCTCGGCGGCGTACCCCTTGCCTTGTGCTGACGGGTGGAAGACGAAACCGATCTCGCCGAGGCGGTGCTCCGTGTTCACCAGGAAGAGCACCACCTCGCCGAGATGTTCACCGGTCTCCCGAAGCTCCACCGCGAACGAGTGGTCCTGGCCGTTCGTGTCCATCGGCGGAATGTCCATCCGCTTCGCCAGGGAGGCCCGCACCTCCTCGGGGCTCTTCGGCCCGTGCAGCAGATAGCGGCAGACCTCCTCGCTGGACAGCAGCTTGAGCAGGTCGTCGTAGTCGGTTTCGCGGTAGGGACGGAGGATCAGGCGGTCGGTCTCGATCGGCTCGGTAAGGGTCACCGAACGACCTTATGCGGCTCCTTTCGCCGCCACGCAACTGGTTTTAGCCGTTGGCCAGGGCGACCAGGCGATCCTGTGATCCGTTGAAGCTGTTCTGGTCGATCGGGTTGTCGCTGTACTGCCAGAAGGTGTGGAATCCCCAGCCGCCAGGCAGCGTGCCGGGAGCGGAGGCGTACCGCGCGACCCACAGCGGGTTGGTCTGGTTGAAGGCCGTGCTGTTGCCGGTGCAGCGGCTCCACCAGTCGAGATTGGTGTAGATCACCGGATAGCGGCCCGTGCGGGACCGGTAGGTGTTCACGAAGTCGCGGATCCAGCTCACCATCGCGGACTGGCTCAGGCCGTAACAGGTCGCGCCGTACGGGTTGTACTCGATGTCGAGCGCACCCGGCAGCGTCCGGCCGTCGCGAGACCACGCGCCGCCGCGATCGACGAAGTAGTTGGCCTGGTTGGCGCCGCTGGAGTCGTTCGGCGTGGCGAAGTGGTAGGCGCCGCGGATCATGCCGACGTTGTACGACCCGTTGTACTGCTGGGCGAAGTACGGATTGCGGTAGTAGTTGCCTTCGGTCGCCTTCACGTAGGCGAACCGCTTGCCCTGGCCCCACCAATAGGACCAGTTCACGTTGCCCTGATGGCTGGCAACGTCGATGCCGTACACAACGGCGGAGGGCGCGAACCCCTGCGTCGTACGGACCGGCGCCGAGGCGGCGGTCGAGTCGGTCAGGCGCCACCCAAGGTGGGCGTCACCGGCCTTCGTGATGCCGTGGGCGCGAGCCTCGGCAGTGGGCTCATGAGCGGGCGATGGAGCTGCGGCGCCGGCGGTCGGAACCAGCGCCAGGCCAAGAACGGCCAAAGCAGTACTGAAGAGGGGCTTCACAAGAACCTCCAGGGCGGGCGGAGTGTCCTGATGGTTCTACCCGCCCACTGCCAACAAATAACCTCACTCAGGCAAACTCCGTGATTATCTTTCGAGAACCCCGCGCCTCGATATCGCCGGGGCGGCCGGTGAGAGTGTGCGGACGTGGGGCAGGCGGGGCGGTAGGGCTTGCTGAGCCTGCGAGTCAGCGGACCAGGGATGAGCCGGCGGTGAAGGTGTTGCAGAGGTTGGTGTTGCGGGAGGCGAAGCCGCGCTGGGACCAGTAGTTGTGCACGATGCGGCTGCCGTGGGTCCGCTCGGTGTCGTACTCGTCGCCGCTGTGGATGACGAGCCAGTTCCATTCGGAGCGGGCGCGGCCGGTGACGGGGAAGGTGGTCCGGTTGGCGCCCATGAAGACCGCGCCGAGGCAGCTGGCCTGGAGTTCCATTCGCCGGTTGACCTCGAGCCGGCGAGAGTAGTTGCTCTCGTCGTACCAGATCCGGTCGAACGCCGAACTGATGCCGGTGAGCTCCTGTAGGTGGTGGCCGTACTCATGAGCCATCGTCTGGGACAGTGCCATCCGGTTGAACAGCCGGATCTGGGAGGCGTTGCTGTAGCGGCCGGCCTGGTTGTAGTTCCGGATGCGGGTCAGAGCGTCCATGTAGATCGTCTGGTTGCTGCCGCAGTAGAACGAGCGGAAGGCGCTACCGCCACCGCAGGGCGTTGTGCCGACTGTGCCGTTCATGACGACGAGACTCGGGGCCCGGAAGGTGTCGCGGCCCTTGCGGACCTGGGCCGGCCAAGCCCGGTCGAGGCAGGTCTTCATGGTGCGGAGGTACACGGTGGCCGCGGAGATGTTGCTGGGCCGCGCGCGGGATTCCCGGCAGCCGACGGAGTTGTGCAGCCCGGTGAAGTAGAACCCGTCCTTGCGTACGACCTCCCAGTCGGTCGGCACATCCGGCGGCGGAGTCGTCGGGCGGCTCGTGGCGCGGGTTGGAACCGGACGCGTTGTGGTCGGGCGGGTCGACGGCGGCGGAGCCGTCGGGTAGGCCGATGGATCGGCAGACGGCGTGTACGACGTACTGGAGGTTGAGGTCGGCTGGCTGACCGTGGGGTCGTCGCCGCCCTTGTTGCTCAGTGCGACGCCTACGACTGTGATGAGCGCTACAACCGCCAGAACGCCGAGTAGGCCCAGGGAGAGGATCAAGCCGGTGTTGCGGCGCTTGGGCGGCCGAGGCGGCTGCCAGCCGGGAGGGCCTGGAGGCATGCCGGGAGGCCCGAACTGCGGTCCCCACCCGTAGCCGGACTGCGGCGGCGGGCCGGCGTACTGCTGTCCGTACTGGTGTTGCGGGAAGGCAGGCGGCAGCGGCTGCTGCGGCTGGCCCGGGTACTGGGGTGGGCCGTACTGCTGGTAGTTCGACAAGGTTCCTCCTGAGCGGAAACGCTAGCGCCCAGCCGGTCCAGACCGCGCCAGGCATGCCCGCGCTGGACGCGTGTGAGCGGCCCAACACCCCGGACGCCCCCAGATAGGTGGTCAGGACAAGTCCGGGAATGGGCCCTGATACCAGATGCTGAGTGGGAACTGTCCATCGCACCCACTCCGCACCGTTACCCTTGATCGGTGACACTTCGCTTGTATGACACCGCGACAGCAGCAGTGAGGGATTTCGAACCGGTCCATCCGGGCAAGGTCGGGATCTATCACTGCGGGCTGACGGTGCAGGGTGCGCCCCATGTCGGGCACATCTACAAGGAGGTCGTGTTCGACGTTCTGCGGCGCTGGCTCGAGCGCTCGGGCTTCGAGGTCACCGTGATCGCGAACGTGACCGATATCGAGGACAAGATCCTCACCAAGTCCGCCGAACGAGGCGTGCCGTGGTGGGCCCACGCGTATGAGTTCGAGCGCGAACTGCACTGGGCGTACGACGTGCTGGGCTGCCGCCCGCCGACTTACGAGCCGCGTGCGACCGGGCACATTCCCGAGATGCTCGAGATGATCGCCGACTTGATCGAGCGCGGGCATGCCTACGTCGCGCCGGACGGTTCCGGCGACGTGTACTTCGACGTGAAGTCCTGGCCGGCGTACGGCGAGCTGTCGAACCAGCGCATCGACGACATGGAGGCCGCGCCGGACGCGGACCCCCGGGGCAAGCGTGACCCGCGGGACTTCGCGCTCTGGAAGGGCCACGTCGACGGCGTGCCGTTGACGGCGTCCTGGCCGACCCCGTGGGGCCGCGGCCGCCCGGGCTGGCACCTGGAGTGCTCCGCGATGGCCGGCAAGTACCTCGGCGAGGAGTTCGACATCCACGGCGGTGGTCTGGACCTGCGGTTCCCGCACCACGAGAACGAGCTGGCCCAGTCCACGGCCGTCGGGCAGAAGTTCGCCCGGTTCTGGATGCACAACGCGCTTGTCACCGCGGCCGGCGAGAAGATGTCGAAGTCGCTCGGCAACGGCGCCATCGTGCGCAGCGTGGTCGAGCGGGTCCGGCCGATCGAGCTGCGGTACTACCTGGTCCAATCGCACTACCGCTCCGTGGTCGAGTTCTCGTTCGGTGCGCTGGAGGAGGCCGCGACCGGCTTCCAGCGGATCGAGGGCTTTGTCACCCGGGCCACCGAGGTCACCGGCGGAGCGGCCCCCGCGGCCGAGCTGCCGGAGGCGTTTGTCGCCGCGATGAACGACGACCTGGGTACGCCGGCCGCGATGGCCGCGCTGCACCTGACCGTGCGGGACGGCAACAAGCTGCTCGGCGACGGCGATTCGCCCGCGTTGCGGGAGAACCTGGCCGCCGTCCGGGCGATGCTCGACGTGCTCGGCCTCGACCCGCTCGCTGAGCCCTGGGTCTCCCGGACCGGCGGCAGCGCGGAACTGACCGAGGTGCTCGATGGACTGGTCAAGGCGCTGCTGGATCAGCGTCAGGCCGCCCGGGCCCGCAAAGACTATGCCGCCGCGGACGAGATCCGTGACCGGCTCAAGGCACTCGGCGTGATCGTCGAGGACACCCCCCAAGGTGCCCGTTGGACGGTCGCCGGATCCACCCCAGCTGAAGGAATCTGAAATGCCAGGCAGTAGCCAGCGCCGCGGTGCAATCCGCAAGAAGCCCAAGGGCAACCCGACCGCCGGATCCGGTGGCCGGGTCCGCCAGGGACTCGAGGGCAGGGGCCCGACGCCGCCTGCCGAGGAGCGCACCAAGCACCCGGCGTACAAGCGTGCCAAGGCCAAGGAGCGAGCGGCGAAGCGTGCGCCCGCCCGCGGTCGTGGCGGCGATCGCAAGGGTACGACCGAGCCGACGCCCGAGTGGGTGTACGGCCGCAACCCGGTGGTCGAGGCGTTGCGGGCGGGCGTTCCGGCCAGCGCGTTGTACGTCGCCGAGGGCACGGAGCGCGATCCGCGGCTGAAGGAAGCCATGCTGATCGCGGTCGAGCACGGCATCGCGCTGCTGGAGGTCACCCGGCTCGAGATGGACCGGCTGACCTCGGGCGGAGCCCACCAGGGCCTCGCCATCCAGATCCCCGCCTATGAGTACGCGCATCCGGACGACCTGCTGCGCCGGGCGCTCGACGCGGGCGACGTGCCGCTGATCGTGGCGCTGGACGGTGTGACCGATCCCCGCAACCTCGGAGCGATCACCCGGTCGGCGGCGGCGTTCGGCGCGCACGGGGTGCTCGTGCCCGAGCGTCGTACGGCGTCCATGAGCGCGTCGGCCTGGAAGACCTCCGCCGGTGCCGCGGCCAGGATCCCGGTGGCGCGAGCCACCAACCTGAACCGGGCTCTGAAGGCCTACCGCGACGCCGGGCTGACCGTGATCGGCCTGGACATGGACGGTGACGTCGAGCTGTCCGAGCTCGAGGTCGCGACCGAGCCGCTGGTCCTCGTGGTCGGTAGTGAGGGCAAGGGCCTCGGCCGGCTCATCCGCGAGAACTGCGACCAGATCGTCAGCATCGCGATGACCAGCTCGACCGAGTCCCTCAACGCGGGCATCGCCGGTGGCGTCGCCCTGTACGAGATCGCCCGCCGCCGTTCGGCCTGATCTCCCGCAGTCCCCAAGCAGTTCCTAGCTGGCCCCGGCGTTTCCACGCCGGGGCCAGCTTCTTTCCGGCGAATGAACGCCAAGAAGGTGAGCGGGACTCAGTAGTAGGTTCCGGAACCGTCCACTGGCTGGGAAGTCCGGACAAACCCTCTTGTGGCATCACGCGGCGAGATGGCACCGTGACGCCCAGCGCGCGTTAATTCAAGCTTTGAACAAAGCGGATCCACGCTGGGGGTCGGATGCGGGTGGTCACGGGCGGCACCGCCGAAGCGGCTGGGGATTTCCGCTGGTACTGGTTCAGCCAGACGCTGAGCTTCACCGGTGATCGGCTGACCGGTTTCGCCGTTCCGAGTATCGCCATCCTGACCTTGGGCGCGAGCGGCGCCGAGGTCGGCGCGCTGGCCGCGACGGGTTGGCTGGCCTATCCCGTGCTCGGCCTGGTCGCCGGTGGGGTGCTGGCCCAGTTGCCGCGCCGCCCGGTGATGATCGCCGGTGAGCTGGTCCGCTTCACCGCTTTCGCCACCATCCCGCTCGCCGCCTTGGCGGGCTGGATCTCCACGACTCAGTTGTTCGTGGTCGTCGCGATCGCCGGAGTCGCCACCGTCTTCGTCGACATCGCCGGGCAGTCGTACCTGCCCGCGCTGGTCAACGGACCAGCCCTCGTCGGCGCTAATTCACGCCTGCAGAGCTCGGACAGCCTCTCCAAACTGGCCGGACCGGCGCTGGCGGGAGCCGCCCTGAAGGTGGCCGGGCCGTACGCCGGCTTGTTCCTGAGCGCCTTGCCGTTCCTCGCCTCAGCCTTCGGGCGTACCCGCATCCGCGCGATCGAGCCGCCGGTCGACCCATCCGTGGAGGCGATGACCACGCGCATTCGCAGCGGACTCGGCTTCGTCTGGCGGCACGACCTGTTGCGTCGGCTGGTTGGCGCCGCGGCGGTTCGAAGTCTCGGGATCGGCATGGTGGACGCCGTACTGCTCCTGTTCGCCTACCGCGCACTCGGGTTGTCGAGCCTGCAGGGTGGTCTGCTGATCGCGGCAGGAGCCGTCGGCGGTTTGATCGGCGCGCTCGTCGCCAATCGGCTGGCCGCGCGTCTGGGGATGCGGCGGGCGTTGCTGCTCACCGGGCTGGAAGGCCTTTGCTGGTTGGCAATTCCGCTGTGCCTGCTCGCGGCGCCGGTGATCGCGCTGGCGCTGATCCGGATCTGCGCCTCGATCTGGATGCCGATGTGGAACATCCTCACCACCAGCCTCCGGCAACACCTCACCCCACCCGGCCGGCAGAGCACCGTGCACGCGACCGCCCGCACGCTCACCTCGGCCACGATCCCGCTCGGCGCGTTGATCGGCGGCCTGGCGGGCGACGTACTCGGTCGTCAGCTTGGTACGTCGGCCGGGCTGGTCGTGGTGCTGGCCGTCGGCGGCGTCCTGGCCGGCTCAAGCGTGCTGCTGGTCGGACCCAGCAGTGGACAGGTCTTCCCGCTCAGCGACGTCCAGGTCGTACCGCGGTCACAAAGGAGGTCGGTTAGCCCATGCGTCCAACCACCACACGAATCCTGAATCCCAAGGAGTTCGCGGACATCAAACACACGGTGTCCATCCGCTCCAAGGCCCGCAAGAACCTGCTGCTGGATCCGGAGTACGCGGCGCCGCTGCCGCAGGAGGTCAGTCTGCAGTTGACGTATCGGTGCAACCTGCGCTGTACGCACTGCTATCAGTGGAACGAGCAGGGATTCTTCCGGGACTTCAGCTCCGAGCGGCAGCGCACCGAGCTCGACGTGTCGATCGTCGAGGACGTGCTGCGGACCACCGCCGCGACCCGGTCGAAGTTGTTCCTGTGGGGTGGTGAGCCGTTGATGCACACCAAGTTCGACCAGGTGGCCGAGCTGCTGCAGAAGTACCCGCGCACGGTGAACATGTGCACGAACGGCCTGCTGTTCAAGCGCAAGCTGGACGACCTGCTGAAGATCGGGGAGAACCTCAACCTGCTGGTGAGCCTGGACGGCCTCGGCGAGGATCACGAGGCTTTGCGCGGGCGGGGCACGTTCAAGCGCACGATGGACAACATCCAGCTCATGCTCGACCTGAAGAAGTCGGGCGAGTGGGACGGCGAGTTGTCGCTGTCCTGCATGGTGTCGCACGTAACCGTCACCAAGATGTACGAGTTCATGGAGTGGGCCGAAGAGCTCGGGGTGAACACGGTCTACTTCCAGTTCCCTTGGTTCATCAGCCCGGAAGTGGCCGAGCAGATGGACAGGCTCTATGAGCAGAGCTTCGCCTGGCTCAAGCCGGAGACGAACACCAAGCGGCCGACCTGGCACTCCTACACCTACCGGCTGCCGGAGGAACTACTGCCGGTTCTACGCGAATCGATGGCCCGACTGGCCTCCCGGCGCTGGAACGTCCGCCTGCGGTACCAGCCGCAGTTGGAGGATGACGAGGTCGCCGACTTCATTCTCGGTACGTCGCGGCCCGCGCAGCACCGCAGCAAGTGCCTGGCCGTGTCCAACCGGATGGAGGTCCACGCGGACGGGGCCGTCAGCTCCTGCAAGTTCTTCCCGGAGTTCGTGGTGGGCAATCTCTACGACCAGCCGGTCCACGAGCTGTGGCAGAGCGAGTCGTTCCGCCAGGTCCGCCGGATCATGTCCGAGAACGGCATGATGCCGGTTTGCTCGAAGTGCATTCTCCTTTACCTGAACGGGGTGTGAGCCAGATGGACATCGAGAACCGCGTGAAAATGGTGCTGGCCAAGGTGCTGGACAACGGCATCGGGCCGGACGAGATCGGACCCGAGGCGGACCTGATCGCCGAGTACGGGCTGGACTCGCTGCAGACGATCACCTTCCTGCTTGCGATCGAGGACGAGTTCGACGTGGAGCTGGACTACCCGTCGCTGCGGCTGGACGATCTGCGCTCGGTGCGGCAGTTCAGCAGCTTCGTCGCGCGACTGGCCGCGCCGGTCCAGTGACCGCGATGCCCGCGGCGCACTTCGGCACCTTCGACGCGGAGGCCTGGTGGCGGCCGGACGACCTGGCCGCCCTGCCGTCGTTCACCGCGGGCGGGGAGACCACCGTGGACGCGATGGACGAACTGCTGGCCGGATTCTGCGCGCCAGGCGATCTGCTCATCACGCGATACCCAATGGCCGCGTGCATCCGGGAACCGCTCGGAATCCCCTTCGAGCCCGTATCCCTGGGTAATTCAGGCCCGATCGAGCCGCACATTCTTGCCGACAGCAACCTCACGCAACGGCTGAAGAACTACAACCTGGAGCCGTACGCCGTCCTGCCCGGCCTCGAAGACGATCGGTTGCCCAAGGCGTCGATCGTCGCCGAGGTCAACTCGAAGACCTGGTCGAACGAGCTCGTCAGAGCGCTCGCACTTCCCGGCGCGGGGCGGGTGGTTCGTTCGGTTGATGAGCTGGTCCAAGCGGTGGAAGCCCTCGACTTGCGGGCCTTGGTCAAGGATCCGTACGGCGTCTCGGGCCGCGCGCTACTCGAAGTGAGCACGCCAGGCGTACTGCGAGCCATCACCAGGGTGCTTCGCAAGCAGGTTGAGGCCGGTCGGCGCATCGAGCTGATCGTCCAGGAGAAGTTCGCCAAGCGGTACGACTTCTCGGGCCACCTGCGGATCGAACGCGACGGCAGCTGGCAGTTCCTCGGCGTGCAGGGTATGACCAATCGCGGCTTCCGCCACCTCGGCTCGGGTCCGCTGCCGCCGGGCGTGGTCGATCCCGGCCAGTACGTCGAGACGCTCGCCCGGGTGGTTCCGGCCCTGACGAAGGCGGGCTACTGGGGTCCGATCGGGGTCGACGCGATGGTCCTCGACGACGGCACGCTCATCCCGGTGCTGGAGATCAACGCCCGGCAGTCGCCAGGCCTACTCGCCGTACTGCTCGATCGTCGGGCCACCGAGCACGGCCTACGCGGACACCTCTGGCAACTCGAACTGAACGTTGCTCCAGGCAAGGGGATCACCGAGGTGGCGAAGGCCATCGAGCCCATCGCCTACCGTGGCGGTTCCCAGCCGGGCGTGTGCCTGCTCAGCGGGAGCACCCTCGCGGCGCCGGGTGGTCGCGTGTACGTCGCGCTGTTCTGTCCCGCCGAGGACATCGCGCAGTGGCGGCACCGGCTCGTCGCTGAGGTAATTGCCGCTGGTCTCACGCCCAGAGGGCTGACGGATGCCGCTTGAGCTCGGGCTGATCGGAGCCACCGGTATCGCGGAGCGGGCGATCCTCGCACCGGCCAGGGAGGTGTCCGGCGTCGCCGTGCGTGCGGTGGCCGCGCGTGATCCCGTCCGTGCCAAGGAGTACGCCGCGACGCACGGCGTATCCGTCGTGCACGAGAACTACGCGGCCCTTCTGGCGGATCCGGACGTGCACGCGGTCTACATCTCGCTGCATACGTCCGGCCATCATCGTTGGGCCGTGCGTGCGGCCCTCGCGGGTAAGCACGTGATCGTCGAGAAGCCCTTGTGCCGTACGGCCAAGGAGGTCGCGGAGATCGAGTTCGCCGCATCCGAAGGTGGGGTCCACGTAATCGAGGCGGTCGCCTCAGCCGGGCAGGAATGGCAGGACGCGGTTCGCGCGATGGTGCTGGACGGGCGGTTCGGCCGGCTCGTCCGGGTGGAGACCGCGATGGCCTTCGCCGTACCGGCGGAGGGCAACTACCGCAACGATCCAGGGCTTGGCGGCGGCATCTTCCTCGACGCTGCGAGCTACTGGCTGGAGGCGTTGCAGTCGACGGTCGGGCTGGACGGCGTCGAGGTGGAAGGGCGCTCGGACTTCGATGGGCCAAATGCGGTGGACTACGTGTTCGATGGTGTGGTGCGGTGGCCCGATGGAGCCGAGGCCACGCTGTCGGGTGAGTTCGGGCCGTCGCATCTGGCGGACCACCTCTTCACGTTCGAGCGGGCTTGGGTCAAACTGCGGCACTTCCTCCGGCCGATGATGGGCGTTCTGCCGCTCAACCTGGTGGTGATCCAGGCGGACGAGCGCAAAGTGGTCGCCTTCCCCGCGGTTTCGTACTACGAACGCCAGCTGACCCGGATCCGCGACCTGCTGACCGGAACCGAGGTTGATTGGCCAGGACAACTATCCGCGGCGGTAGCCCGGATCGAACTGATGGACGACATTCATCGCGACGCTCGGAGCAGGCATGGGTAACAAGCGACACCTGGACCGCGCCGGCCTGGACCGCCTGCTGCACGACGCCGGCCAGGACCCTGCACAGGTCCGGTCCTATGACGAGCTGACCGAGGGGACCTTCAACACCGTCTACCGAATCGGCCTGCCCGACGGGGACCTGATCCTCAAACTCGCGCCGGACCCGGCCGCGCCCGTGTTGTCGTACGAGCACGACCTGATCCGGACCGAAACCGGGTTCTACGCCTCCGCCCAGGGCAAGGCGCCCGTGCCCGAGGTGGTGCACGCGGGCGAGGATTTCCTGCTGATGACGGCGCTTCCCGGCACCAGTTGGCACTCCCAGACCATCAGCGGTGATGACCGCACACGCCTGCGCAAGGAACTCGGCGCCATCGTGGCCGGCCTGCACGAGGTGACCGGTTCCGCCTTCGGCTATCCCCAGCAGGGCCTGACCACCAGTTGGTCGACGGCGTTCCTCGCCATGATCGACGACCTCCTCGCCGACGCCACGGCGTACGACGTACCGCTGCCGAGGCCCGCCGCGGCCATCCGGCAACTGGTGATCGACCGGCTGGACCTGCTGGACACGGTCCGTACTCCCGTGCTGGTGCATTTCGACCTGTGGGAGGGCAACATCCTGGTCGAGAACGGGCGCCTCACCGGCCTGGTCGACGGCGAACGGGCCTTCTGGGGAGACCCGGTCGCGGAGTTCGTGTCGCTCTCGCTGTTCAGCGAGCTGGACGACGAGCTGCTTGCGGGATACGGCGTGACCGGGGTGGACGAGATCCGGCTGGCGATATACCGGGTCTACCTCTACCTGATCATGACGATCGAGGTCGCGCCACGCGGCTACGAGGGGCCCGAGCATGAGCAGCTGGGCCGCTTGGTTCGGCGGCACCTCACGACGGAACTGGCCAAGCTTTGATCGAGATCCTGACCTCCGGGGTCGCCCTCGGCGTACACGTTCCGGGCCTCCTGCTGGCCGATCGCCTTCGCGAACAAGGTGGATCGGCGCACGTGTCGGTGCTGGAGCGGTTGATGCCCGAGCAAACGCTGGTCACGACGGCCCGATCCAAACAGGCCTTCCACCGGGACTTCCGGGTGGCACTCGCCGGGCAGAAGCTCGCCCGCGACGCGTCGATCGCCACGGACGCCCGAGCCGTGGACGACCTGCTGCGGGAATGGCGTGCGCGTAGGGTCAGCCGGTTCGTCGTGTTCTCCGGGTTCTGGCTGCCGATCGTCGAGCGGTACGTCGCCGAGGCAGGCGTGGTTCCGGTTGACGTCTGCCACGTCGATTCGGTCCAGTCGCCGTCGTTCGACAAGGCCGGTCCGACCACGCTGGAGGTCGAACACGTTTGGCTGGCCGACGCGGATGGCGGGCGCGTTCCGTGCAGCATCCCGGTCACTCGCGAGGAGCCGCTGGCGTGGAGCGATCGAGATCACCGGCTGCTCGTCCACGGTGGTGGCTGGGGGATGGGGACGTACCGGGAGCGGGCGCCGGAGCTGCTCGCGGCGGGATTCGCGCTGGACGTGGTCGCGTACGAGGATCGCGATCTGGCCGGGACCGAAGGCGTGCGCTACTTCATGATCGACCCCGACTGGCATCCGTGGCTCGGCGACGGCTATCCGCCATTTGCTGAGGTCGTCGCCGGTCAACCACCCGCGTTCGTGCAGCGAACCGGCCATCACGGGTCGTTCGACCTGGCGCGGCGCGCCCTCGCGACAGTGAGCAAGCCGGGCGGCGGTACGTTGCTCGACTCGCTCTGGTCGGCGACGCCCACGGTGCTGCTCGAGCCGTTCGGCCCGCACGAGCAACACAACGCCGAGCTGTGGCGGCAACTCGGCTTCGGAATCGCCTTCGAGCACTGGGCCGAGAAGGGGCTCGCCGTGGAGGTGCTGGCAGAGCTGCACGAGGCCTTGCTGGCGGCCAGGCCGTTGATCCCGGACTACTCGAAGGCCTTGCTGTGATCGCGCCGACCTCGTTATGGCAGACCTTCGCGCTGGACCTGGACAAGGCTCGGCCGGGGTTCGCGAAAGGCCCTTGGTTCACGATGAACGCCGCGGTCGAACTGGATGGCCCGATCGACGTCGCCGTACTGGCCCGGGCCTTCGACGACCTGCAGCGGCGGCACGACGTACTGCGGACCACGGTCGTTGATGGCGATGATCCGGCGCAGGTGGTTGGCGACGAGCCCGCGTCGGCGCTGGAAGTGCTCGACTCGGAACCGGCTTTGCATGCTCCGGTTTCGCTCGACGCGCCAGTCCGGTTGCGGCTCGGTGGCGGCCGTTTGGCGCTGCACCTGCACCACCTGAACTCGGATCCGGTCACGTTGTGGACGACTCTCGCGGAGCTGGCGGCCGGCTATACCGCTCGTCTGGCTGGTACCGAGCTTCCGCCGGTCGCGGCGCAGTACAGCGAGTACACGATGGATGAGGCCGAGCAGGTACGGCGCAACCGGGACGAGGCCGAACGGTGGTGGCGGGAGGTGGTCGGCCAGACGAAGTTGGCCTTGCCACCCAGCGGGCCGGCGGGAGAAGCGTTCGCCTTCCGGGACGAAGTGCTGACGGCGGGCGAGCTGGCCCGGGTGGAGGAACTGGCCAAGGCCAAACGCAGCACCATGCTGGTGTCGTTGCTCGCCGCCTTGGCCGAGGGCATGTCGCCGTACACCGGGCCGGGGGACACCCTCGTGTTCTCAACGCTCTTCGGGAAGCGGGACCGGCCCGCCTGGCAAACGGTCCTAGGCCCTTGCATCGTGCCGTCGTACCTGGCTGTGCCCACGTCGGGCGCTGAGCTGGCCGCGGTACGCGAGGCCGTGGTCGGGTGCGCCCGGTTCGCGCGTTTCCCGAACCGGGAGATCGTCGAACTGAACGACCTGGGCTCGCGGACGCCGTTCTTCGAGTACGTGCCGCAGCAGTGGCCCGGGGGATACCGGTTCGGCCCGGTTCAGGCTCGGGTGGCCGGCGCGGCCGGGCCGAAGGACACCGGTCGGGCCGGGGCGCTCGGAGTACGGGTACGCAAGACGACCGAAGGTGCGCTCACCGCGCATCTCAGCGCCGACGGTACCGACTGGACCCGGCCGCTGATCGGCCAGGCGTTACGGCGATTCCGTCAGGTGGTTCTTGCCCAATAGGGCAGAAATGATCTTTGATCAAAATGCACGTACGGGCAGAATGACAACTTCAGATATTAATTGTCAGTCGATTGATTGACTGCCCAGAAATGACGGTGGCGGCCCGGTCGTCACCGGGCCGCCAAATGTCGGAGTTATTTACAGGTGGCGAGTTGCGTTGTAGAGGTCGAGCGCGTCATTGTCGAAGTACGGGCTGATCATGATGGTCGGGTTCACGATCCGGTCGATCCGGCTGTTGACCCCGTTCAGCCAGCCCCAGTTGCCGTCCCAGTTGTAGAACCAGCCGCCGCCGGAGCTGCCGCGGGTCATGTCGCACGGGATCTTGATGGTCTGGCCCGAGAACACCGACGAGCCACCCCAGCACTGCCACAGGTTGCCGCCGTCGAACGGAGCCTCCGCCGGGTAGCCGAAGGCGTTGATCCAGACGTTGGTACCGGCGTTCACGATCAGGCCCTGGCCACCGAGGTAGGACACGATGTGGTTGCCGTTCAGCGGGTTCATGATGGCCACGCCGAAGTCCTGGCTGAAGTCCGAGTTGTTCACCCAGGCGGTGCGGGTCCACAGGTTCGCGGCCACCCAGGTGCCGTACGGACGGGGGTTGGCCAGGTCGTCGTCGTAGTTCGGCACGAACTGCCAGTTGCTGGACCAGACACCACCCCGGCCGCTGTGGATGCAGTGCCCGGCGGACCAGACGGTGTCCTGGCCCTCGGAGTTGATGACGGTGGCGGAGCAGACGAAGTTGCCGCCGCCCTGACTGAAGAACACCTTGCCGCTGGTGCGTGCGGTCGGATGACCGACGCCGTAGTTCGGGTTGTGCGCCTGGGTGCCGAAGCCGCTCGGCGGCGCCTTCACCTGGCCCGGAGCCGGGTTGAAGACCTGCTTGCCCGCCGAGGTGTCCGGCTTGGACGCCGGCGAGCCGTCCTGCTGGAACTGGCGGATCGCGGCGAGGTACTGCGGTGAGTCCTCGATCGGTTTGGCGGAGCGCATGCGCTCCGGGGTCCAGTAGGCCCGCACGGCGTCGGCCGCGTTCGCCTTGGCACCGAAGGTGCGCCGGCCGGCGGCCCACGCCTCACTGGTCACCGGTGCCGGTGTGCCGATGCTGGCGGGTGCAGGCGCCGCACCCGGTTGCACCGGACTTGCCGAGGCCGCCGAACCGGTCCCGGCGAGTGTCGCCGCGGCCAGCGCGAGGGCGGAGATGAGGGCAGCGGAAGACCGCTGCCAACGGATGGCAGTACGCATCTGAATTCCCCCCGGAATTCGTCACTCGAGAGGCTGATCCCCTCGATGGGCGGTGTCGGGGGCAGCACTAAAACGCCATGACACAGGCGTGGCACGGCATTACCGACTCAGTGATTCCCCCTGGGCCATAAAGAATTGGCCGCATCACCGATTATGCGGGGCGAATGCGTAAAGTCAATACCCGGCTACGGGCCGGAGTTCGGCAGCGAAGAATGAAGCGTGCGTTTCAGTACCTGCTGATTTCCGGACAATTCGGCGTGCGCGACCTCGATCTCCGCGTCGTCACCGGAAATAACCACCGTCATCACCCCGTTGTCGAACCACGGCCCGTCGGTGGTCCGCCACGACGCCGCCACCTCGCCGACGCCGGCCGACCGGGCCAGCGCCTTGAGCAGGAAGGTCAGCCCGCGGCCGTCGAGCCGCCGGATGGCCAGCTGGATGTGCTTGCCGACCGGATTGCGGAACGGCGACATCGTCAGCTGCCGGATCGCCGTACCCGGGTGGTCGGCGTCGCGCAGCTCGGCGGTGGCCAAATAGCTGCAGTGCACGTCGCCCGACAGCATCAGGATGGTGGTCGGCGGCTCCGGTGCGCGCACCAGGTCCGCGAGCAGGTCCGTCACGTCATCAAAGGACCTGCGAAACGACGCCCAGTGCTCCAGATCCACGCCCTGCCTGAGTTTCTCGCCCAGTTTGGTGAACTTGTTGCCCCAGGCACCGGACGAGATCGCCTCGTCCCAGCCCTCCAGGTGGTGCAGCCCGGGCGGCAGCAGGAACGGCAGGGTCGAGGCCAGCAGTAGATGGTGGATCGGCTGGGTTGCGTCGACCGTGTGCCGCCGGACCCACTCCCACTCATGCGCGTCGACCATCGCCCGCTGGTCCGGTTCGAGATGCCGCGAGCACCGGGAATCGACCGCCATCAGCCGAACGCCCCGGCTCCGCGCGCCGAAGTCGCGGTAGAAGCTCCAGCGGGTCGAGGCCGGATCCGCGTCCGCCTCGGCGGCGAAGGCGTCCAGGTACGCCGTACGCTCCTGGTCGTCACCGATCGACAGCATCGCCTGATACGTCGGGTCCTTCACCAGCTGGTCCGGGCTGAGGTTGCCCAGGTGCTGATAGACCCAGTACGACGCGTAGGCGCCGACGACCCGGTCGTGCCACCAGGGCTGTGACGTCACCCGGCGGCGCCAGGTCAGCGAGGTGTTCCAGTCATCGCGCAGATCGTGGTCATCGAGCAGCATGCACAACGGCACAGTCGAGAAGAGCCAGCGCACCGGCGGATACGTCCACGCGTCGTCGTACAGCCAGGTGTACTCCTCGAAGTTCCCGATCTCGTCCTGGACCTCGGAACCGGGCCGACCGCCGTGAGCCTGGCGGAGCCGTCCAAGTACGGCGTCGCTGGGCAGATCGGCGTACACCTGGTCACCGAGTAGCAGCAGCGCGTCCGGCCAGTGCGCGTGCTCCGGCTCCGCCGCCATCCGCTCGGCCAGGGCCACCAGTGCATCCGGCCCGAACTGCTTGTAGGCCTGCTCGTCGAACGGCGCCGACCGGCGGCACGACCCGAACGTCAGCCGGAAGTTCTCCTCGAGTGCGGGCGTACGGATCACGCTCGGCCCGTAGGGATTGTCCGGAAGTGGCCAGACCAGCTCGCCGTCCAGCCGCACCTCGTACGCCGTTTCGGTCGCCGGGGCCAGGCCTTCGATCAGGACGAGGGCGTAGTGATGGCCATGGACCGACCAGGTGTTCGCCCGATGGCCGAGGATCTCTACCTCGCAAGGTCGCGCGGTCTCCACCCAAACCGTCGCGCACCGCTCGTCGACGAACCGCAGCAGTGGTCCCAGCAGAAGGCCTTCCATGCCCGAACGCTACAGAGCCGCCTCAACTCCGGATAGCGCGACAAGGCCCGGCGCGGAATGTCCCCGCGCCGGGCCGCCGTTCAGCAGGCGTCAGTAGACGTTGACGCCGTATCGGTTGAGGACCTCGATGACCGGCTGGTAGAACGTGGTGCCGCCGACGCTGCAGTTGCCGCTGCCGCCCGAGGTGAGCCCGAGGGCCCGGGTGCCGTCGAAGAGCGCGCCACCGGAGTCGCCGCCTTCGGCGCAGACGTTGGTCCGGATCAGGCCCGTGACGGTGCCTTCGGCGTAGTTGACCGTCGCGTTCAGACCGGTGACCGAGCCGCTGCGCAATCCGGTCGTGCTGCCGCTGCGCCGGACCGGCTCACCGACGTACGCCTCGGCGGCCGTGGTGATGTCCTGGTTGGAGCCGTTGTAGAGGTTGACGCTGCCCGGGTGGGTCCCGGTGAAGTTGCTCGAGTACTTCACGATCGCGTAGTCGTTACCCGGGAAGCTCGAGCCGGTGACGTTGCCGAGGATCTGGGTCCGGGACGAGTTCGCGTACCAGGTTGAGGCGATGTTGCCGCAGTGGCCGGCGGTCAGGAAGTAGTAGGTGGTGCCGCTGCGGACGTTGAACCCGAGCGAACAGCGGGCGCCACCGCCGTAGATCGCGGAGCCACCGTTGATGTGCTTGCTGAGCACACCGGGCAGCTTCTCCAGGGTGACGCGGTCGGCGAACCGCTTGGTGACGGCGGTGAGCGCGGCGAACTTGGCGCCGGTCACGGTGCTGTCGTACGAGACGATCACCCGGCCGTCGGGACCGGTCATCCAGGCGGTACCCGGAATGCTGGCCTCTTCGGCGAGGGCGGCGGTGATGGCGGCCGGCTGAACCGGCGCGGCGGGGCTGGCGGTGGCCGGACCTGAGGTCAAGGTGGCGCCGGCGACAAGGCCGGCGGCGGCCAGGATCGAGGTGATGCGGTGGACGGAACGGAGTTTCACGGTGAGCTCCTCACGATGCGGCAGAGCCGGGCGGACCTGCCGGACTGACACCGTTGCAACTCAGTGTTACCCCACCACTCCACTCCGCACACAAGAGTTGGCGAACCTTACCTCCAACAACGAGGGAAAACCCGCACGCTTCAGTTGCAGTCCCATCTCAACTTCGATCTGTGTGGAGTGGTGCCCGTCGCGCAGGTCGGGTGGACGCTCCTATGGAGGCCCACCGGCGATAACCGGGAGGGTGGATAGACGTGCGGCGGCGCGGGCGGTGGATGGACGAGCAGGGGTGTGGGTGGGGAGACTCGGGCAAGTGGGGGAGGTGCACTCGCCTGATCACTGTTAGTCGGTGCGGAGGGAGTGGAGGACGAAGGAGGCCAGTTCGCGGTAGGCCTCGGCGTCGTTGAGGCCGGTTCGGCGGGCGATGTCGCCGCGCTGGATGGCCTGCATGGTGTGGGCGATCATCTCGGCGGCGAAGTTGATGTCGACCGGGCGGAAGGCGTTGCTGTTGATGCCGTCCTCGATCAGCGCGCGCACCCGGTCGGCGGCGATCCGGGTGTTGCGCTCGTACACCGAACGGGCCGGCGCGAACGTCGATACGTCGTCCAGAAAGATCCGGCTGGCGGGCCGCAACGCGTCCGCGACGGCGTTCAGATACGCCGCGATGCGCCGGTCGTGCCGGGTCTGCCGGGCGACGGTCGCCTCGACCTCCGCGGTCGCGTTCTTGAAGTAGTGCTTGACCACCTCGACCGCGAGTTGCTCCTTGCTCGGAGCGAGCGCGTACAGCGTGGTCTTGCTGCAGCGGAGCTCGGCGGCGAGGTCATCCAGGGTGAACCGGCTGAAGCCCTGGGCGAGGAATAGCGACAGCAGCCGGTCAAGCAGTTCGGACTGCCTCCGGGTACGCCGTCCTGGTACGACCGTTGTCATATCGAGACAGCATAGAACGATACTGAAGTATGGCCGACAGTACTGTTTGCAGTATCATCGCGGCAGGGAGGAAGGTGCCGAGATGAACGTCGATCGTTTGTTGCCCACCGAGGAGTCCGAAGAGCTGCTTGCGCTGGTCAGGGAGCTGTGCGAGCACGAGCTGGCTCCGCACGCCGCCCAGGCGGAAGAGGCGGAGCGGTTCCCCCGGGAGGCGTTCCGCACCTTGGGTAAGGCCGGCCTGCTCGGCCTGCCGTATGACGAGCAGTACGGCGGCGCCGCCCAGCCGTATGAGGTCTACCTGCAGATGCTGGAGGAGATCGCCGCGGCGTGGATGTCGGTCGGCGTCGGGCTCTCGGTGCACACCATGACCTGTTACGCGCTGTCGAAGTTCGGCACCGACGAGCAGAAGACGCGGCTGCTGCCGGACATGATCGGCGGCGAACTGCTCGGAGCCTACGCGTTGTCCGAGCCGCAGGCCGGGTCCGACATCAGCGCGATGACGACCAAGGCGGTCCGCGACGGCGATTCGTATCTGCTGACCGGTACGAAGTCGTGGATCACGCACGGCTCGCACGCCGACTTCTACACCACCTTCGCGCGCACCTCGGCGGACCCGAAGCACGGCATCTCCGCCTTCCACGTGCCGGCCTCGAGCGAAGGCCTCTCGTTCGGAGCGCCTGAGCGCAAGATGGGCCTGACCGGTTCAACCACCACCCTGGTCAACTTCGACGGCGTGCGAATTCCGGCGGAGAACCTGATCGGTGCTGAGGGCAACGGCATGCGCATCGCCTTGTCCGCTTTGGATTCCGGCCGCCTCGGCATCGCCGCGTGCGCGACCGGACTGGCCCAGGCCGCGCTCGCCACCGCCGCGTCGTACAGCCAGGAGCGCAAGCAGTTCGGCCAGGCTATTTCGGACTTCCAGGGCATGCAGTTCCTGCTCGCGGATATGGCCGCCGCGGTGGAGTCGGCCCGGTCGACGTACCTGACCGCGGCCCGGCGGCGTGACCTCGGCCGGCCGTTCACCCAGCAGGCCGCGATCGCCAAGCTGGTCTGCACCGACGCCGCGATGAAGGTCACCACCGACGCCGTGCAGGTGCTCGGTGGCTACGGTTACACCCGGGACTTCCCCGCCGAGCGGTACATGCGTGAGGCGAAGGTGACCCAGATCTTCGAAGGAACCAACCAGATCCAGCGACTGGTGATCAGCCGCGACCTGTTGAGGAGTGCTCGATGAAGTTCAGCCCGTCCGATGTCGCCCTGGTCACCGGCGGTGGCTCTGGTCTCGGTGAGGCGACCGTACGGCGACTCGCCGCCGCGGGACTGGGCGTCGTGATCTGCGATCTGCCCTCGTCCGCGGGCAAGGCCCTCGCGGACGAGCTGGGCGATCGCGTGGTGTTCGTACCGACCGACGTGACCGACGAGGCCGCCGTCAGTGCGGCCCTCGATCAGGCCGACGGACCGCTGCGGCTGGTTGTCACCTGCGCCGGTATCGGTACGCCGGGCCGGGTCATCGGCCGCAAGGGTCCGTTGCCGTTGGCAAGCTTTCGCCAGGTGATCGAGGTCAACCTGATCGGCACGTTCAACGTGCTGCGTCTCGCGGCCGAGCGCATGGCCGCGCTGGAACCGGCCGAAGACGGTGACCGTGGTGTCGTGGTGATGACCGCCTCGATCGCGGCGTACGACGGCCAGGTCGGCCAGGCGGCGTATGCGGCCAGCAAGGGCGGCATCGTCGGCCTCACCCTGACCGCCGCGCGTGACCTTGCGGACAAGGCGATCCGGGTGGTCACGATCGCCCCGGGCACGATGGAGACGCCGATGCTGGCGGGCTTCCCCGAAGAGGTCCGCGAAGCCCTCGCGGCCCAGATCCCGTATCCCTCGCGCCTCGGCCGCCCGGACGAGTTCGCCGCCCTGGTCGAGCACATCGCCGCCAACCAGCTGCTGAACGGCGAGGTCATCCGCCTCGACGGCGCCCTCCGCATGCCCCCACGCTGACCCACCACCACAACGCGCCTCCCCAGAGCGCGTTGTGGTGGCAGTCGATCAGCGTGGCCAGAGCAGTTCGCCGACCGCAGAGGTCGCACTGGACGGCCGATTCGGCATGGCCAGGACGAGTGGCACGTTTTCCTTCGTCAGCTTCCATCGGGTGGCGCCGTCGTCGAAGCCGTTATGCTCGCAGCCCGCGTACCTGACGTACACCTGCTGCGTCCCGGCGTCGCCGCGGACGGTGAGCACTACCGCTTCTTCGCCGTACTTGTACATACACGAGCCGGGTGTGTCCGGCCCGGTTCCGGCCGGGGCCGCCACAATCGACGCGACCGCCGCCGCTGCCTGCTCCGCGCCGAGCTTCGAGCTGGCGAGCAGGGGGTGCTTGATCGGGCTGTCCCTCCGGACCGCGTAGCGGCAGACGCTGATTGATTCGGCCGCGCCGATCGAGGCAAGACCACCGGTGGCGCTCGGACGGAGTGCCGGGTTTTTCGTGAGCGGGTGGTCGACCGCGCAGCCCTGCTGGTCAGTGCCTTCGATCGGCTGGGCGGAGGCGAGGATCCGCTCTCGGAGCGCGGCGTCAGTACTGAAGACGGTGACCGTGGTGCCGGCAACAACTCTGCTCTCTTCAGCCCAGCCGTTGTCGATCGGCTGCAGTCCTGCCTTGCGCCCGAAGGCTCCGAAGGTAAGCGAGTCGGCCCGATAGCGCAGGTCCACGGGGCCGGGGCAGGCGATCGCTGGCACAATCCCCGGCCTGGCCACGTGTGGCTGCTGCTTCGACTTGATCAGGCATGCCGGATAGTCCACGCCGGGGCCATAGCCCCACGTGGCGGGGACTTGGACCTCGATGCCGCCGTACGACTCCCAGCGCCAGTCCGGGATGCCCTCGCTGGCAACAAGAGGCGTGCCGTTCGCGGCAGGTGTTGCGGGGTCGTTGAGGGACGGGATGAACGCGGCCACGGCGGCGATGGTCGCGCCACAGGCGATCGCTCCGGCCAGCACGGCCCTGGTATTGCGACGGGCCTTCACCCGGTGCTGCACCCGGTCCAGCAGGAAGTCGTCGCCAGGGGCGTTGACCGCCTGGTTGTGCAGGCTTCGCTCGAGCAGGGTTTCGGTCGGGTCTTCGTACTTGCTCATGTCTGGACCTCCTCGGCGACGCTCAACCTGGTACGGAGCGTGGCCAACGCGCGGGAAATCTGGGATCGGACCGTTCCGGCGGTGCAGCCGAGGATCTCGGCGATGGCCGCGTCCGGAAGGCCTTCGTAGTAACGCAGTACGACGGCTGCGCGCTGCCGTTTCGGCAAAGTCGCGCACAACGCCCAGACGGCGTCCTGTTCGGCGACGTCACCCGCGTGATCAGGCTGGTCGTACTTGGGCGCGGGTGCGTCCGCCACTGGCGTCTCTCGTCGCCGGAATCGCCGCCAGCCAGAGATATCGGCGTTCACGATCGAACGCCGTACATAAGCCTCTGGATCACCCGCGCGGCAGATCCGGGACCAGCGCGGATACGCCGCGACCAACGCGTCCTGCACGGCCTCCTCGGCGCGGCCCTGATCCCGGGTGACCAGATACCCGAACCTCAGCATGGCGGCCCCCCGCTCCCGCACCCACACCTCGAACCGCGGCACCTCGTCCGCTTCCATTTCCCCACCTCCATGCCCAGAACACGTCACTCACCCCCCAGACGTTGCACCAACCCCAAAAGATGCCCCGCACCCCCACACCGGCAAGGACGCGGCTGCTGTGCTCGCGCGCGTCAAAGACGGCGAGGAGATCGAAATCACCGAACGGGGCGTAGCCATCGCCAGGCTGGTGCCGATCAAGCCGTCGCCAATGCGCGAGGCTGCCGGTGGCGAGTCCTGGTTATATGGGCTGAGGTTTCAGTCCTCGGTGGGGGAGGTGGGGAGGGCCAGCTTTTCGTCGGGTTTGGCGCTGAGCACTTCGTCGACGTACGAGCGGGCAGCCTTCATCGTGTCGACCTCGCGGCCGGCTTGTTCGGACAGGAACCAGCGGTGTTCGAGCACCTCGTGGAACACCTCGGCCGGTTCGAGCTTGCGGTTCAGGTCGCGCGGGACCGAGCGGACGACCGGTTCGAACACCTCGGTCAGCCACTGGTGCGCGACGATCTCCTCGTCCTCGCCCTGCTGGTCGGTCGACGCGGCGAACGAGTCGAGGTCGTTGAGCAGCCGGCGGGCCTGGTTCTCCTCGACGTCCAGACCGGTGAGCCGGAGCAGGCGGCGACTGTGGTGACCGGCGTCGACGACCTTGGGCTGGATCCGGACCTGGCTGCCGTCCCAGTCGGTGATGATGTCGATCTCGGCGACGTCGAAGCCGAGCTCGTTCAGCCGGCGGATCCGTGAGTCGAGGCGATGCAGCTCGTCGGTGTGGAACTCCTCGGGCGCGGTCAGCTCCGACCAGAGCGCCTCGTACCGGTCGTTGATCGACTGGATCGTCTGCATCGGGTCGATCGACTCGTCGAGCAGACCACCGGCCTCCAGGTCGGACAGCTCGCCGAACAGGTTGATCTCGGCGGTGTAGAGGTCGTGCGCACGCTGGCCGTCGGAGATGTCCTGGTGCAGCTCGCCGGTTTCGGCGTCCACCAGGTACGCCGCGAAGGCGCCCGCGTCGCGGCGGAACAACGTGTTCGACAGCGAGCAGTCGCCCCAGAAGAAGCCGTTCAGGTGCATCCGCACGATCAGCGCGACGAGCGCGTCGATCAGCCGGTTGACCGTGTCCGGGCGCAACGTGCTGGAGAACAAGGCGCGGTACGGCAGGGAGAACTGCAGGTGCTTCGTGACCAGGATCGAGTCGAGCGGTTCGCCATTGCGGTCCACCCGGTCGGTGATGACGCCGACTGGTTCGACCGAGGGCGCGTCGAGGCGTTCCAGGTCGCGCAGCAGGCGGTACTCGTGCATCGCGAGATGCTCCAGCACCTCCTTCACGGCGTACACCTGGGTGCCGACGCGAACGAACCGGACGACGTGCCGGGAGATACCCCGCGGCAGCGCGACCAGGCGATCCTCGGGCCAGTCCTCCAGCGGTACGTCCCACGGGAACGAGAGCAGGCCGGTATCAGGGCGGGTGGCGACGAATCGAGGCACGCGCCCAGTCTCGCAGCTCCCGCCGCCGGAAAGGCTGTTCGCTCAGCTTCTGGCCATTCTCTTTGCGTTCGTCGGGCCTCCCCAACTGCGGGCCTGGGCAGCTCAGCGCGCAGGAGAGGGCGGGGTCGGACCGACAAACGCAAAGAAGCGGAGGAAAGCGCAAGTGGGTGCAAGTTCTTGCGTTATGTGGCGTACTGTTTGCGGTATGACTAGACGGCTTGCAGAGGTGGCGAAGAAGGTCGGCGTCTCCGAGGCGACGGTGAGCCGGGTGCTGAACGGTAAGCCCGGTGTCTCCGACGCGACCCGCGAGGCGGTGCTGACGGCGCTGGATGTGCTCGGGTACGAGCGGCCCACGCAGCTGCGCGGCGATCGCGCCCGTCTGGTCGGCCTGGTGCTGCCCGAACTGCAGAACCCGATCTTTCCCGCGTTCGCCGAAGTGGTCGGCGGCGCTCTCGCGCAGCAGGGTTTCACCTCACTGCTGTGCACCCGAACCGTCGGCGGCGTCTCCGAGGCCGACTACGTGGATCTGCTGCTGCAACAGCAGGTGTCGGGCGTTGTGTTCGCCGGTGGTTTCTACGCCCAGGCCGACGCGCCGCACGAGCACTACGAGCTGATCCTGGAGCGCAAGCTCCCGTGCGTCCTCGTCAACGCGGCGGTCGAGCACCTCGGTTTCCCGCAGGTCTCGTCGGACGACGTGGTCGCCGCGGAGATGGCGATCGGCCACCTGCGCGCGCTCGGTCACAGCAAGATCGGCATGGTGCTCGGCCCGCGCGACCACATCCCGTCGCGGCGCAAACTCGACACGTTCATGGCCAGTCCCGAGGCCGACGCGGACCTCATCGAGCACACCATGTTCTCGCTGGAGGGCGGTCATGCGGCGGCGGCCCGGCTGATCCGCAAGGGTGTCACTGGCATCGTCTGCGCGAGCGACATCCTCGCGCTCGGCGTGATCCGCGCGGTCCGCCGGGCCGGCCTGCGGGTGCCGGAGGACGTCTCCGTCATCGGGTACGACGACTCCGCGATGATGAACGCCACCGATCCACCCTTGACCACGGTCCGCCAGCCGATCGACGCGATGGGCCGGGCCGCCGTGGATCTGCTGGTGGCCCGGATCGAGAAGGCCGTCGTACCGGCGGACGAGTTGCTCTTCGAGCCCGAACTGGTGGTTCGCGCCTCGACCGCGAGGATGAATCCGCGCGGCGAGTAATCGCCCGGTCACACCGGGGTGGAGTAGGCGCCAGCCTGCTCCACCCTTTTTGTTTGCCCAGTCACTTCCTGTCTCTAGTCACGTTTTTGCAACTCACCATCGAAGTATTGCGCTATTCCGGTCGAGTTGCCTACGGTGTGCTGCACATCAGGGGCGGGCAGTCGCCCAATGGCGGACGTAAGGAAGGGCAGATCGATGAGGAGATCGGGCTACCGCAGGACAGTGGGCCTGTTGCTGGTGGCGGGACTCGGCCTGACGGCCTCCGCCTGCGGGTCGGACGGTAAGAACGAGGCGCAGGGCTCCGCGGATCCGAACGCGCCGGTGACGATCACCGTCGGCTGCCAGCCGCCGAAGTCGAACGCCAAGGAGCGCGAGGCCTGGGACGCCGACGTCGCGGAGTTCAAGAAGCTGCACCCGAACATCACGATCGAGAGCAAGGACGCCTTTCCCTGCATCAACCCGGACACGTTCCAGGCGAAGCTGGCCGGCGGCTCGGTGGAGGACGTCTTCTACGTCTACTACACCGACGTGCAGAAGATCGTGGCGAACAAGCAGGCCGCGGACATCAGCGAGTACGTCGGCCAGGTGAAGGGCCTCAAGGATCTGCGGCCCGACGTACTGAGCGTCTTCCAGGACGGCGACAAGACGTACGGCCTGCCGCGCAGCAACTACTCCACCGGCCTGGTCTACAACCGCAAGCTTTTCACCCAGGCGGGCCTCGACCCGAACGAGCCGCCGAAGACGTGGGCCGAGGTGCACGCGGCCGCCAAGAAGATCGCGGGCCTCGGCAGTGGTTACGTCGGCTTCGGTGAATACAGCGCGGGTAACACCGGGGGCTGGCACTTCGCGGCATCGCTGTACGGCCGCGGCGGCGAGATGGTCAGCTCCGACGGTAAGACGGCCGCCTTCAACAGCCCTGAAGGCAAGGCCGTATTGGAGAACCTCAAGCAGATGCGCTGGAACGACAACAGCATGGGCACCAAGCAACTCCTGCAGTGGGAGGACCTGATGCGCATGATGGGCGCCGGCAAGCTCGGCATGATGATCGGCGCGCCGGACGTCGTACAGACGGTGAACAACGACTTCCAGGGCAAGTTCGAGGACTACGGCGTGACCGCGCTGCCCGAGTCCGACGGCAAGTTCTCCCTCAGTGGCGGCGACGGCTACATGTTCAACGCCAAGGCCACCCCGGAGAAGATCCGGGCGGGCCTGCTCTGGCTGGAGTTCCACGAGCTGACGCCGGGCAAGGGCCAATTCAACTACGAGCGGGCCAAGGCCCAGGGCCGTCCGGTCGGCCTGCCGATCCCGGACCTGTACGGCAAGACCGCGCCCGGTAACGAGATCGCCGCCCTGCGCAAGAAGCACGCGACGATCCCGGTCGAGCACTTCACGCCGTACGTCGAGGGCAACGCCAACGTGGTCAGCAAGCTGGAGCCGCCGAAGGCCCAGGAGCTGTACGCGATTCTCGACGTGGCGATGTCGGCCGTGCTCACCCGCCAGGACGCGGACATCGACAAGCTGCTCGCCGATGCCGAATCCAAGGCGAACAAGGTTCTCGACAAGTTGAGCTGATGGCCACTTTGACCGCGAAACCGCCGGCGCGCCGCTCCCCTGGGGTGGCGCGCCGGGCGGTCGGACGGAACCTCACGGCGTACGGGTTCCTCTGCGGCGCGCTGATCTGTTTCGCCTTCTTCTCCTGGTATCCGATGGTCCGGGAGTTCCTGCTGTCGTTCCAGCAGACCAACTTCGTCGATCCACCGACGTGGGTGGGCTTCGAGAACTTCCGCACGGTTTTTGCCGACTCCGCGTTCAGGGCCGCCTGGGTGAACACCGCGGCCTTCACCGGATTGGCCTTGCTCTGTGGATACGTGGTGCCGTTCGTGGCGGCGATCGTGCTGAACGAGTTGCGCCACGCGAAGGCCTACTTACGATTTGTCGTCTATCTGCCGGTGATGTTGCCCCCGGCGGTCGGCGTACTGCTGTTCAAGTGGTTCTACGATCCGGGCGCCGGGTTGTTCAACCAGGTACTCGGGTTCGCGCACCTGCCCGCGCTCGGCTGGCTCGACTCGACCGACACGGCGTTGATCTCGCTGGTGATCGTGTCCACCTGGATGAACATGGGCACGGGCACGCTGATCTATCTGGCCGCCTTACAGAGCATCCCGGGCGAGCTGTACGAATCGGCCGAGCTGGACGGCGCCGGGTTGATCCGCCGCGTCTGGCACGTCACCGTGCCGCAGACCAAGTTGATCCTGCTGGTGATGTTGCTGCTCCAGGTCGTCGCGACCATGCAGGTGTTCATCGAGCCGTACCTGCTGACCGGCGGGGGGCCCGAGAACGCGACCGTGACCGTGGCTTACCTGATGTACCAGTACGCGTTCAACTTCGGGGACTTCGGCGCCGGTGGTGCGCTCGGCCTGATGCTGATGCTCGTGCTGATGGTGTTCTCGGCCGTCTACCTGCGGGTCTCGCGGGACAACCAGAGCTAGGGGAAGCGAGCCATGTCCGTCACACTGCAACCCGGCCCGCCCGCGGCCGTACCCCTGCCCGAAACGGCCGAACCCGAGCCTGCGCGTCGTACCAGAGCGAAGCGCCGGCGGGATCGCGCGTTCTCCGCGGAGACCCGCAGCCTGGTCTCGCCGATGTCACTGCTGACCTGGCACGGCCGGTTGATCTACTGGACCGTGCTGGTGGTCGTGATCACCGGCTTCACCCTGGTTTTCGTTTTCCCGTTGTACTGGATGGTGACCGGGGCGATGAAGACACCGGAGGAGCTGGCCCAGATCCCGCCCAGCTTCTTCCCGATGTCCATCGACTTCGGGGTGTACGCCGATGCCTGGGAGCAGCTCGAGCTCGGGTTGTTCCTGCGCAACACCGCGGTGTACGCCGGTGGCGCGTGGCTGTTCACGTTGGCGGTCGACGTGACCGCGGCGTACGCGCTGTCCAAGCTCCGGCCGATGTTCGGCAAGCCGATTTTGGCGTTGATGCTGGCCACGTTGATGATTCCGCCGATGGTGCTGCTGTTGCCGACGTACCTGGTGGCCAAGGACGTACCGATCTTCGGCTGGGACCTGCTGAACACGCCATGGGCGATTTGGTTGCCCGCGGCAGCGAACGGGTTCTTCATCTTCTTGCTGAAGCGGTTCTTCGACTCGATTCCGCGTGAACTGCTGGAGGCCGCCGAGATCGATGGCGCGTCGCCGATGCGAATTCTCTGGTCGATCGTGCTGCCGGTATCCCGGCCGATTCTCGGCGTGGTGTCGATCCTGTCGGTGGTGACCGCCTGGAAGGACTTCGTCTGGCCGCTGCTGGTGTTGCCGGAGACCGAGAAGATGTCGATCAGTATCGGTATCGCCTCGCTGTCCGCGCAGCTGCCGCAGAACGTGCTGATCGCGTCCCTGGTGATCGCGAGTATCCCGACCATCCTTGTTTTCTTCGTGTTCCAGCGCAGCATCATGGCGGGTCTCACCGCCGGCAGCCTCAAGGGCTGATCCCCAACCAACCTCTAAGGAGCAGGCATGTCCCAAGCTTGGTGGCGTGGTGCGGCGATCTACCAGGTCTACCTGCGGAGCTTCGCCGACGGCAACGGGGACGGGATTGGTGACCTCGCGGGCCTGCGGGCAAAACTTCCCTATCTGGCGGATCTTGGTATCGACGCGATCTGGCTGAACCCCTGGTACCCCTCACCGATGGCCGATGGCGGGTACGACGTGGCCGACTACCGCGATATCGAACCGGCCTTCGGCACCCTCGCGGAGGCGGAGAAGTACATCGAGGAAGCGCACGCCCTCGGTATCCGGACCATCATCGACATCGTGCCGAACCATGGCTCGGACCAGCAGGAGTGGTTCCGCCAGGCTCTCGCGGCCGGGCCGGGATCACCCGAGCGGGAGCGCTTCATCTTCCGCCCCGGCCGTTCCTCGGACCTCGGGGAGTTGCCGCCGAACGACTGGCAGTCCATCTTCAACGGCCCGGCCTGGACCCGCGTCGATGATGGCGAGTGGTACCTGCACCTGTTCGCGCCGGAACAACCCGACTTCAACTGGCACAACCCGCAGGTGGTCGAGGAGTTCCACGACGTACTGCGGTTCTGGCTCGACCGTGGCGTCGACGGGATCCGGATCGACTCGGCCGCCGTACTGATCAAGGACCTGGACAGCGTCGAGGAGTCGTACACCGATCACGACCAGGTGCACGACATCTACCGCGACTGGCGCCGCATCACCGACTCGTACGAGGGTCGCTTCCTGGTCGGGGAGATGTGGATGGAGGACCAGGAGCGGTTCGCGATGTACCTGCGGCCGGACGAGATGCACACCGCGTTCAACTTCGACTTCCTCTCGCGGGCGTGGCAGGCCGACGAGCTGCGGGCGTCGATCGACCTGACGCTCGGTACGCACATTCCGATCCAGGCGCCGCCGACCTGGGTGCTCTCGAACCACGACGTGACCCGGCCGGTGACGAAGTACGGCCGGCCGGATACGACGTTCAGCCACGCCGATCGCAAACACGGCATGCGGACCGACCTCGATCTCGGGTTACGCCGGGCCCGGGCCGCGGCCCTGCTCGCGATGGCCTTGCCCGGCAGCGTGTACGTCTACCAGGGCGAGGAACTCGGTCTGCCCGAGGTCGAGGACATCCCGGACGAACTGCTGCAAGACCCGATCTGGCGCCGCTCGGGCGGAACCGATCGCGGCCGCGACGGCTGCCGCGTTCCGCTGCCCTGGTCCGGCGCGGAACCGCCGTTCGGCTTCGGCCCGGGTGGTACGCCGTGGCTGCCGCAACCCGCCGAGTGGAAGAACCTCACCGTCGAGGTACAAGCCGCCGATCCCGGGTCGATGCTCTCCCTCTACCGCGAGGCCCTCCGGATCCGCCGGGCCGAACTCGGCGACGGCGATCTCACCTGGCTCCCCACACCCCCGGACGTCCTCGCCTTCACCCGCGAATCCGGCCTAACCTCCATCACCAACCTCAGCCCGGAGCCCACCCCTCTCCCCACCCACACCACCCTCCTCCTAACCACCACCCCCGTCACAAACGGCCACCTCCCACCCGACACCACCGCCTGGCTCCGCTAATTGCATACCGCTCATCGGACGCTTGTGACGCGGCGTGCCGCCCTTCATCGGACGCTTCTGACCAAGCCTCGGTGTGTCATCGGACGCTTGTGACGCGGCGTGTTGCCGTTCATCGGACGCTTGTGACCAGCACGCGCCGCCGCGGTGGGGAGCCCCGGCGCCCGAGCTTTGTGTTCATTCGTCGGATCCGCCCTCAGCCCTCGCCAGCTGCCTGTGCACGTCCCGGCGCCGAAGGGCGATTCCGACGAATGAACACTCGAAGAATCCGATAGACATCCGTCGGTGGTCACAAGGGTCCGATGAACGGCAACACGCCGCGTCACAAGCGTCCGATGACACACCGAGGCTTGGTCGCAAGGGTCCGATGAACGGCAACACGCCGGGTCACAAGGGTCCGATGAACGGGATACCGGCGTGTTGGACGGCGACGCGTACGTCTTGACTACCGCACGCCAGGGTGAGGGGGGTCAGGGCTAGGGGGTGGGGGGAGGGGGGTGAAGCGGCGGAGGCGGAGGGAGTTGGTGACTACGAAGATGGAGCTGAAGGCCATGGCGGCGCCGGCGAGCATTGGGTTCAGGAGGCCTGCCGCGGCCAGGGGGAGTGCGGCCACGTTGTAGGCGAAGGCCCAGAACAGGTTGCCCTTGATCGTTCGCAGGGTGTTGCGGGACAGCCGGATCGCGTCCGCCGCCGAGCGCAGGTCGCCCCGCACCAAGGTCAGGTCGCTTGCCTCGATCGCCACGTCCGTACCGGTGCCCATGCTCAGCCCGAGATCGGCCTGGGCCAGGGCGGCCGCGTCGTTCACGCCGTCGCCGACCATCGCGACCACTCGGCCTTCGCTCTGCAGCCGCTTGATCACCTCGACCTTGCCGGCCGGCATCACCTCGGCGATGACCTCGTCGATGCCGACCTCGGCCGCCACCGACTGCGCGACGGCTTCGTTGTCGCCGGTCAGCAGGACCGGCCGGAGCCCGAGCGCGCGGAACTGGCGGATGGCCTCGGCGGAGCTGGGTCTCACCGTGTCGGCGACGACCAGAACCGCCCGGGCCTCTCCGTCCCAGCCGACCGCGACCGCCGTACGGCCCTCGGCTTCGGCGTGGGCCTTCGCGTGGGTGAGGGAGTCCGGCAGGTGCTGGCTCCACTCCTCCAGTAGGCGGGTCCGCCCGACCAGCACGGCGTGCCCGTCGACGATGCCTTGTACGCCGAGGCCTTCGACGTTGCCGAAGTCCTCCACGTCGGGCAACGGGCCGACCTCCGCGGTGGCGCCGGTGGCGATGGCCTGGGCGATCGGGTGTTCGCTGCCGTGTTCGAGGGCGCCGGCCAGACGTAGTACCTCGGCGCGGTTCTCGCCGTCCGCGAGCAGTACGTCGACCAGGGCCATCCGGCCGGTGGTCACGGTGCCGGTCTTGTCGAGTACGACGGTGTCGACGCGACGGGTGGACTCCAGCACCTCCGGGCCCTTGATCAGGATGCCGAGCTGGGCGCCACGGCCGGTTCCGACCAGCAGCGCCGTCGGGGTGGCCAGGCCGAGCGCACATGGGCAGGCGATGATCAGTACGGCGACCGCGGCCGTGAACGCCATCTCGGCGGTGCCGCCGTTGCCGAGCCAGAACCCCAGCGTGGCCAGGGCCAGCACGATCACGATCGGCACGAACACGGCCGAAACGCGGTCGGCGAGACGCTGCACGGCGGCCTTGCCGTTCTGGGCGTCCTCGACCAGCCGGGCCATCTGCGCCAGTTGGGTGTCGGCGCCGACCCGGCTGGCGCGAACCACCAATCGGCCACCCGCGTTCACCGTGGCGCCGACGACACCGTCGCCCACGCCGACCTCGACGGGCACGGACTCGCCGGTCAGCATCGACGCGTCGACCGCGCTGGTTCCGGTGACGATCACGCCGTCGGTGGCGATCTTCTCGCCGGGGCGGACCACGAACTCGTCGCCCACCTTCAGCTGATCGACCGGAATCCGGGTCTCGGTCCCGTCCCGGAGAACGGCGACCTCCTTCGCGCCGAGCTCCAGCAACGCCCGCAGGGCCGCGCCGGAACGACGCTTCGCGCGGGCCTCGAAGTACCGCCCGGCGAGAATGAACGTGGTGACACCCGCGGCGACCTCGAGGTAGATCTCCTCCGCGCCGGAACCCCGTGACGGGATCAGCGTGAAGGGCATCGTCATACCCGGTTCACCGGCGCCGCCCAGGAACAAGGCGTAGACCGACCAGGTGAAGGCGCTGATGACGCCGAGCGAGATCAGCGTGTCCATCGTGGCGGCGCCGTGGCGCAGGTTCGTCCAGGCGGCTCTGTGGAACGGCCAGGCCGCCCAGGTGACCACCGGCGCCGCCAGGGTGAGCGACGCCCACTGCCAGAAGTTGAACTGCAGGGCCGGGATCATGCCGAAGGCGATCACCGGTACGGCGAGCACGATCGACGTGATCAGCCTGTCCCGCAAGGGTTTCAGCTCATCCGGTTCGGCACCGTCCGTGGCGGCCGCGGCCGCGGTCTCGTCGGCGGTCGGCGGCAACGCGGCGGTGTAGCCGGTGGCTTCGACGGTCGCGACCAGATCGTCGGTGCTGACGCCTTCGGGAAAGCTCACCTTGGCCTTCTCGGTGGCGTAGTTCACCGTGGCGGTGACGCCTTCCATCCGGTTCAGCTTCTTCTCCACCCGGGCCGCGCAGGAGGCACAGGTCATGCCACCGATGATGAGCTCGATGCTTTGGCCGGGACTGGCCGGTGGGTTGGTCATGAGTCCTCCTCTCGCAATGCCTGATCAGTGCCCGTGCGGGGTGGTGGCATCGGTCGGTAGCGGCACCGGGTGGTTGCCCGAGGCCCCTATTGTGACGGTGAACTCCGCGGTGCGGACCACGCCGCCGTGCTTGAAGTCCAGGTACAGCCGGTAGATCCCGTCGGTTGGGAAGGTGGTGCCGAACTTGATCTCGGGCCCACCCTTGCTACCGGCAACGGCTTCCTGGGTCGGGTGGTTGTGCAGGTAGGCCAGATCGCCCGAGCGCAACGAGACCAGGTGGCCGAAGGCACCGAGATAGGGCTCCAGGTCAGTCACGGTCGCGCCGTTGCGCTTGACCGTGAAGGTCAGTTCGGATTCGCGGCCCGCGACGGGATTGCCCGCCAGGGTCACGTCGTACCCCTCGACGTTGGTCGAGGCGGTTGCCCGCGGCAACGGAACCGGCTTGAACGGGCCGGCCACGGTGATGTCGCTGCCCAGGGTGATGGTGCGGCCGAGCGCCGCCGGCGCGAAGTCGGCGAAGACCCGCCAGGTCCCACCCGCGGTGAAGTCGAACGGAATGCTCCAGGTGCCGTCGGCGGCCCGGGCCGGATGCACGTGCTTGAACCCGGCCAGGTCGCGCCGTACGACGATCAGGTGCAGGTCCTTCTCGTGCGTCACCTGGTACGACGTGAGGGGTTTGCCGTCCGGTCCGGTGATCTTGAACCGGAAGTTGGTCGGTCCGGCCGCGGCGAAAGAGCTCTGCGCCGGAACCAGGGTGTAACCGGCCTCGGAGATCGCGAGACCGGGCGGCTGGCCGGTGCCGCCGCCCGTCTCGCTGTGCCCCTCGCCATGAGCCGCGCCCGTGGGCTCCGGCTCGCTGTGCGGCGCGGAGGCCTCGCCGTGTGGCGCGGCGGTGGGAGCGGCGTCCGCGACCGGATCGACGGAACCGCCGAGCGCGAAGGCACCGCCGAAGGCGAGCAGCAGCGCACCGGTGAACCCACCGAGCTTGAGCGCGACGCCGCGGTTCATGACGCGGTCAGCTCGTAGCCGGCCTCGTCCACGGCGGCGCGCACGAGGGATTCGTCCAGGGCGGTCTCGCTGACCACGTGCACCGCGGAGGTGCCGCCCTTGACCAGGTCGATGGTGACGTCCTGCACGCCGGGCAGCTTGGTCAGTTCCTCGGTGACGGCGGAGGTGCAGTGTCCGCAGGTCATCCCGTTCACGGCGTAGGTCGTGGTGGTCATATCAGTCTTCTCCTTGGTGGTGAGGTGAGTCTGTTCTGTTTCCCGCCGCGACCACTCGCGGCGGGAGCCGCGGCTGGATCAGCTGCGGACGAGGCGGGCGATGGCGTCGGAGGCCTCGCGGACCTTCTCCTCGGCCTCGGGCCCGCCACGCTGGGCGGCCGCGACAACACAGTGCTGCAGGTGCTCGTCGAGCAGCTCGAGCGAGAATGACTGCAGGGCCTTCGTCGCCGCCGAGACCTGGGTGAGGATGTCGATGCAGTACTTGTCCTCCTCGACCATCCGCTGCAGGCCACGAACCTGACCCTCGATCCGGCGCAGCCGCTTCAAATGGCTGGTCTTCTCGGCGCTGTAGCCATGTGCTTGCTCGGTGGTCATCGCTGCCTTCCTTCGAAATCGGCCCGCTTCCGGGTCGGGCGCGGGATTTACCCCATGGGGGTATCTTCCACTGCCCGCAACGGTACCCCCTAAGGGTATGTCACGCAAGCCGCGCGACCTCGCCGGGTGGCACCCTGGCCGGAATCGCCCGTGAACGCGGCAACCGGCTCCGGGCAAGGAGGGTTATGACGATGACCCAGCGCGGAGCACCGGAGGCCGAGATCGGCGCGCCTCCCGGCGAAGATCGCCCCGACCTCGGCGGCGCGGATCCAGCCGGTGAGTTCGGCCGGCTGTTCGATACGTACGCCGATCAGCTGTATCGCTACCTGAGCCGCCGGGTGGGCGCCGACACCGCGCACGACCTGGTCAGCGAGACCTTCCTGGCGGCCTTCCGGCAGCGCCGGCGGTACGACCCGCAGGCGGCGGTGGTCCGCGCCTGGCTGTACGGCATCGCCACCAACCTGGCCCGGCGGCATGCGCGGCAGGAGGTCCGGGCGCTACGTGCCCTCGCGAAGGTCGACGCGCGCGCCGGTGGCGCTCAAGCCGGGCATGACGGTCGCGTGGCGGATCGGGTCGACGCCCAGGCGATGGCGCGGCAACTCGCACCGGCCCTGGCGGATCTGAGTGACGGCGATCGCGACGTACTGCTGCTGACCTCGTGGGCCGAGCTCAGTACCGCCGAGGTGGCCGAGGCGCTCGGCATCCCGGCCGGCACGGTCCGGTCCCGGATCGTGCTGCTGGAGAAAGCGGAAAATCTCGGTGGTTCGGCGGCTGGGGTGGCGTGGTAGCCGCCGCAGCCGCGGTTCTGGCCCTGATCGCCGGCGCCGTCGTTGTGCAGCAGGCTGTGTCCGCCAAGGTCGACCTGAGCGGTATGAACACCGAGGCCAGCGAGCGGCTGATGGCCGCCGCCGCCAAGATCGTCGTACCGGGGCCAACGCCCGGACCTGGCCAGTACTCGTACGTGATGCGCAAAGAGCGGCAGATCAGCGTGCAGCAGTCCAAGGACTACAAACGCGTGATGCCTCCGATGATGACGACGCCACCGCCCGGCACCTATGTGACGCCCGAGCCAGGAGATATCAGCACGTCCACGACGACCAGGCTCCTTCATGAGATCGAGACCTGGGCGCCTGCCCGCCGCGATGACGTCTGGCGGAAGACATTGACGACCAGGCGTGCCGTGTATCGCTCGTCCGGTCCGGAAAAGCCGTACGGGCCGCCGGAATCGGAGCACAGGCTGGGCCGGTGCGGCGATTTCGGGGAGCCCGAGTACGTCTGCAAGACAGATGTGAACACCAAGCAGGAGTGGGACCGGCCGACCTCTGAGTTCCTGGCCACTGTGCCCCGGGATCCGGAGCAGATGCTCACCTTGCTGCGACAGCGTGGCTACCCGGACGCCCCGGTCGGCCCTGATGTCGACACGCTGGACTACATCGCCTGGATCCTGAAGCAGCCGAAGATTCCCGCGGATATCCGGCGGACACTGCTCGGCGCCGTCGCGCTGATGCCCAACCTGCGCGTGGTCGATAACGTGAGCGACGAGTCGGGCCGGATCGGAACCGCCTTCGGTCTCGAGACCATGTACGCCTGGCAGGACTTCATCATCGACGAGAAGACGGGCGCCTTTCTCGGCACGCAGGTGACGACCAAGGTTGCTGGCAGCGAGTCCGGTAAGGCCGGCACCGTGGTCGAACGGGACTCGTTCCAGGAGGTCGTCGTGGATCGTTTGGGGCAGCGGCCCTGATTGCGGTGTGAGGCCCGCGTCCCCAGGGCGCGGGCCGTGCGCTTGACCGCAACCATACTGAGTATGCATACTCGGTATGCGCCTAACTCGGAGGGACATATGAGAACGATCGGAAAGAAGAACGTGCTGATCGCCGGTGCGGGATCGCTGGCCACCGCTGCCGCGCTGGCGGCCGGAGCCGCGGAATCGGCAGCCGGGGGAGCTGGAGCCGCGGCGACTGACGTGGCCGATGGCGGACGGCAGGTCGCCGCGCAGAACGCTCAGGGCGTGAAGGTGACGCCTGGCGAGCGGCTGCTGGCGGTCGCGGACAAGGTTGGGCCGACTGTTCTGGTGCCGGCGGGCAAGGTGGCCCGATTCGACGAGCAGTGGCGGTCGTACGGCGACACCGACGGCAAGCCGGGCTATCAGGCCGGGCGTTCGGTGACGTGGATCGAGTTCATCGTCGATCCGGCGACCGGTGCCTACCTGGGTGAGCGCGACGTCGCCGCCCGCGACTTCCCGGAAGACGCCGTGCGGGCTGGTGACGTGTTCGTCCTGTCGAGTCAGCGCGAATCCATCGTCAACAGGATCGGCTAGCTCTGTGCTCACGGCTGTTCGGTCGTGAGTTCTTTTTTGACCCTGACCATACTGAGTATGTAGTGGAGAAGATCATGAGTTCGAGCAAGAGTGGCAAGTTCTGGATCGCCTGCGTTGGTTCAGTGGCGATGCTGGGCGGACTGGGTGCCGCGGCAGTCTCGACTGGTTCAGCCGGGGCAGCGCCGGAGCAGTCCGGGCAATCGTCCCAGCGCCCGACGGCGACGCCCGGGGAGCAACTGACGGCTATCGCGAGCAAGATCGGCCCGGCGGTTCCGGTGCCCGCGGGCAAGGTGAGCTACCTCGACGAGCGAGGGCGGCACATGGCGACAGACGAGAACGGCAAGACGAAGCCCTTCAACCAGCGCTCCGAGGTCTGGGCTCCGTCGAACCAGAAGAAGGTCTGGGAGCTTCGGCAAACCGGGACGTCAGGCCAGGTCGAGCGGAACTTCGGCCGGTGCGGGGACTTCTTCGCGGCACCGAAGGACCAGTGCAAGTACCCGGGCGACTGGCAGTCGCCGAAGCCGGAGTGGCTGGCCGGGCTGCCGCGCGACGGCCAGGCGATGCTCGAGCGGCTCAAGAAGGACCGGGCCGACAATGACCGCAACGACATTCAGTTGATGGTCGAAGTCACCGACATGCTGGGTAATCCGGCGATTCCGGCCGACGTACGGGCTGCGGTGTTCAAGGCCATCGCCAAGATTCCGGGCCTGCGAGCCGTGCCGGCCGTCGACCTGCTCGGACGCAAGGCGATGGCCTTCGGTGTCGCGGACGACTCCGAATGGCACGAGGTGCTGGTCGACCCGGCCACCGGCAATTACCTCGGCGAACGCCAGGTCGCTCGCAAGCCCTTCGCGGGCGTCAAGCCCGGCGAAACCGTGTCGCAGAACGCGTTGGAGGAGTTGCTCGTGAACAAGGTCGGCCAGCGGCCGTGATCCCGGCGGCAGGCCCACGCCGGCTCCTGGCGTGGGCCTTTGCCTGCCGATTCCTGCCGATTCCTGCAAAGTGACGGCGAGTCGGCCGGAAGGAAGAACTAAATGAGCCGTATCGGCGTCTTCACTGAGAAGCGCCGGTATGGCGCTCTCCGGAATCAAGGCGGTGAAAGTGGTCACGTCAGAGCTCGCGATCGATACGCACGGGCTGCGGAAGACGTACCGGACGTTGCGCGGGAAACGCGTCGTCGCGGTACAGGGGCTGGATCTGCAGGTGCCGATTGGTGGTGTGCACGGTTTCCTCGGTCCGAACGGTTCGGGTAAAACGACCTCGATCCGGATGCTGCTCGGCCTGATCCGGGCCGACGCGGGCACGATGTCGGTCTTCGGCCGGCCGGTGCCCGAGCAGCTGCCCGAGGTGGTCGCGCGAGTCGGCGCCATCGTCGAGTCGCCCAAGTTCTTCCCGGCGTTCAGCGGTCGCCGCAACCTGGAGCTGCTCGCCGACGCGATCGGTACGCCGCGCCGCCGCGTCGACGAGGTGCTCGAGGAGACGGCGCTGCGCGATCGCGGTAAGGACCGGTTCAAGACATACTCGCTCGGTATGAAACAGCGCCTCGCGATCGCGGCGACGCTGCTGAAGGAGCCGGATCTGCTCATTTTCGACGAGCCGACGAACGGTCTCGACCCGGCCGGTATCCGGGAGATCCGCGAGACGATGCGCGGTCTCGGCGACCAGGGCAAGACCGTGCTGGTCAGCAGTCACATCCTGGCCGAGGTGGAACAGGTGGCCGACACCGTCTCCATCATCGGCCACGGCCGGCTGCTCGCGTCGGGCACGGTGGCCGAGGTGATCGGTTCGACCGCGGCGTTGACCGTTCGCGTTGGCGTGGCCGATCTCGCCGGCGCGACCCGGGTGCTGACCGAGGGCGGTCTGACCGTCCGGGCCGACGGGCAGCACCTGCTCGTCGAGGGCGCGGCTGAACCGGCCGAAGTGACGAAACGCCTTGCAGAACAGGGTTTGTTCGTCTCCGAGCTGGTGCCGGTCCGGGCCGACCTGGAGTCGGTCTTCCTCGAGCTGACCGCCGGCGAGGGTCTTGGAGGCGACCGATGATCCGCCTGACGAAGGTCGAGATGCGGCGGTTGTTCGCGCGCCGCCTGACCATGATCGGCCTGCTCGGCGCCGTACTCGGCTCCGGGCTGCTGCTGTTCGGGATCTATCAGGACTCCAAGCCGTTGCCCGCCGAGCAGGTGGCCATGGCGCGGGTCGAGTTCGATCGGTATGTGAAGTCCTACCCGGCCGACCTCGAACGGTGCAAGGCCGATGAGGCGAAGGCGCGCGAGACCGATCCGGGCGTCCAGATGGGTTGCGATCAGATGCAGCCGCCGGTTTGGGAACAGTGGATCAAACCCGAGACGGTGTTCTCGGAGGCCCTGCCGTCGTACCTGCTCGGTGGTTCTTACCTGCTGATCTTTGTGGCGTTCCTGCTGGGTGCGGGATTCATCGGGGCGGAGTTCAGCAGCGGCTCGATCGGCAGCTGGCTCACGTTCGAACCACGCCGGCTGCGGGTCTACGCGAGCAAACTGCTTGCCGCGTTCAACGGGGTGATCCCGCTGGCTTTGGGGTTCTTCGCATTGCTGGTCGCCGGGGCCTGGGTGGTCATCGACCGCAACGGCCGTACGGCGGGTATGACCGCCGAGCGCTGGGGTGATTTCGCCGAGGCCGGTCTGCGCATCACCGTGCTGACCGCCGTCGTGGCCGCGCTGGGAGTGGTGGTCGGCGGGTTGTTCCGGCACACCGCCGCGGCGCTCGGCCTCGCGATGGTCTACCTGGTGGTCGTGGAGGGCATGCTCGGCCAGTTACTGACGAACCAGCAGCCCTGGTTGCTGCGCCTGAACCTCGACAGCTGGATCAATCACGGCACCACGTACTACGTGCAGAAGTGCGCGCCGGTCGAGGGTGGCGGTTATGGCTGTGACTCGGTGCTGAAACACCTCTCGTTCGGTCACAGCGCGCTTTACCTGGCCGTGCTGACGGCAGCGCTCGTGGCCCTCGGCGCGATCGTGTTCCGGCGCCGCGACGTCAACTGAATCCGGGTTCGTGAGTCGAGCTGGGGCCGGCTCACGAACCGGCCGGCACCGCGCGGCGGCCGCCGTAGGTGATGACGGCCGAGCAGGTGAAACACTTCGGCCCCGGTCCGCTGCTAGAGCGGGCCGGGGCCGAAGTCAGGTCGTACGCCGGCTGAGTCAGGCTCGGCCGGATCGCCTAGAACATCAGGCGGTGAGGCGGTCCTCGGAAGAGGAGGAGAACAGGTGCAGCTTCTCCGGGTGGGCCGCCAGGTGCACGATCGAGCCCTTCTCGACGGCCATACGGGCGCCGATCTTGGCCACGATCTGCTGGTGCTCGTTGTTGTGCTCGGCGGTGCCGTAGAGGAACGCGTCCGCGCCGAGCTCCTCGATCACGGCCACCTTCACCGGCAGACCCTCGTCGGCCACGACGAACGCCTCCGGGCGAACACCCAGCCAGACGTCCTTGTCGTTACCGGCCTTGGCGAGGATGTCACGCTCGACCGGAATGGTGTAGTCGCCGACCTTGGCGCCACCCTCGGTGATGTCCGCCTTGAGCAGGTTCATCGCGGGCGAGCCGATGAAGCCGGCCACGAACAGGTTCTTCGGGCGGTCGTACAGGTTCAGCGGGGTGTCGACCTGCTGCAGCAGACCGTCCTTCAGCACCGCGACCCGGTCGCCCATCGTCATGGCCTCGACCTGGTCGTGGGTGACGTAGACGGTGGTGACGCCGAGGCGCTGCTGCAGCTCGGCGATCTGGGTACGGGTCTGGACCCGGAGCTTGGCGTCAAGGTTCGACAGCGGCTCGTCCATCAAGAAGACCTGCGGGTTACGCACGATCGCGCGGCCCATGGCGACACGCTGACGCTGACCACCCGAGAGGGCCTTCGGCTTGCGGTCCAGGTACTCCTCCAGGCCGAGCAGCTTCGCCGCCTCCTGGACACGCTTGGCGCGCTCTTCCTTGGCGATGCCCTGCATCTTCAGCGCGAAGCCCATGTTGTCCGCGACCGACATGTGCGGGTACAGCGCGTAGTTCTGGAAGACCATCGCGATGTCGCGGTCTTTCGGCGGACGGTGCGTGACGTCGCGGTCGCCGATGTAGATCGAGCCCTCGTTGACCTCTTCGAGGCCGGCCAGCATGCGCAGCGAGGTCGACTTACCACAACCGGACGGCCCGACCAGCACCATGAACTCGCCGTCCTCGATCTCGAGGTTGAGCTTGTCCACAGCGGGCTTTTCGGAGCCGGGATAGAGCCGGGTGGCTGCCTTGAACGAGACAGTAGCCATGACGAAACCTTCCTTCACCGGCAGGAACGTGCCGGACGATCCGAGTAAAGGCCCCCGGGCGGGGGTGCGCCCATCCTGACTGCCAGAACGCCGTGAGACAACCCATACGGCATGTGAGATATCCGGACTGTTCACCAACCTGACCGTTTCCGGCCACCGCCGGCCCTCTCTTTTCTGGGTTCATCGGCCGGAATCTGCCCTCTCAGCACCCGCGATCCGATCCACGTCCCGGCGGAAAGAGGGCAGATTCGGACCGGTGAATGCCCGAGCGGTCGAGCTGGCGCGGACGGGGGATCCAGGGGTGGTCTGCGGTCGTTCCCGGGTTCCCGCGTCTGGTTCGAGGGGCGGGTCGCCGTTGTTCCGAGGGTGGGTCGTCCGTTATTCCGAGGGCCGACCGCCGGAATCGGGGGTTGACCCGGCAGGTATCGCACGTCGACCCCCAGTTCAACGGTCGGCCCTCGGAACGGGATCCAGACGGCGGTGATCGGTGGTGGCGTGGCCTGGCGGCCTGGCGGCCTGGCGGCCTGGCGGCCTGGCGGCCTGGCGGCCTGGCGGGCTGTAGGGCGGATACCGGGTTTTGGCGGGTCCGCTAGCGGGTTCGTGTGCGGCTACCCGGTTGAAGCCGGGTAGGCGCGCCAAAACTCGGCACCGGAGGTCCGGGAGCATGAGTGCGGACCCGGCGGCAGCCTGCAAGTTCTTGCATGATCTTGCTGCAAATTCACCGGGTGCTGGTTAGAGTTCGCGCGTGAGCAGAGCAAGATTGGCCGATATCGCGGTCAAGGCGGGGGTCAGCGAAGCAACCGTGTCCCGAGTGCTGAACGGGAAGCCCGGCGTCTCGGAGGAAACCCGCCAGGCGGTACTGACGGCGCTGGACGTGCTCGGTTTCGAGCGGCCGTCGCGCTTGCGGCGCCGTTCTGCCGGCCTGGTCGGACTGGTGATGCCCGAGCTGATCAACCCGATCTTCCCGGCGTTCGCCCAGGTGATCGAGTCGACGCTGTCGCAGCGCGGGTACACGCCGGTGCTCTGCACCCAGTCGCCGTCGGGCGCGACCGAGGACGAGTACGTCGAGATGCTGCTCGAGCGCGGGGTCTCCGGGATCATCTTCGTTTCGGGCCTGCATGCCGACACCGGCGCGGACCACACCCGGTACCAGGCGCTGGTCGAGCGCAATCTGCCCGTCGTCTTCCTGAACGGCTTCCTGCCCGGGGTGGACGCGCCGTTCATCTCCTCCGACGAGTTCGCCGCGATGGAACTGGCCGTCAGCCATCTGGTCGACCTCGGCCATCGCCGGATCGGCTTCGCCTCCGGGGCGGCGCGGTTCCTGGTGGTGCAGCGCAAGCTCGCGGGTTACCGAACCACGATGAAGGCGCAGCTCGGGCTGTCCGACGGCCAGGTCGACGAGTTGGTCGAGCTCAGCATGTTCGGCGTCGAAGGTGGCGCCGCCGCGGCCCAGCCGTTGCTCGACAAAGGCGTCAGCGCGGTGGTCTGCGGCTCCGACATGATGGCGCTCGGCGTGATCCGGGCGGCCCGTCAGCGTGGGTTGTCCGTACCGGGTGACCTGTCGGTGGTCGGCTACGACGACGCCCCGATGATGGAGTTCACCGATCCGCCGCTCACCACCGTTCGGCAGCCGGTCGGCGCGATGGGCCTGGCCGCCGTACAGGCTTTGCTGGAGGAGATCCGCGGCCATGTCACGCCGCACACCGAGTTCCTCTTCCGCCCCGAACTCGTCGTTCGCGGCTCCACCGGCCCTCTCAACGGCCGCTAACGGCTACTGCCGGTTGCCGGTCCTGAGACCACAGGAGCCCGGATCCGCTCCCCCGAGGGGCGGGTCCGGACTCCTGCTTCTTGGGCCAACTTGGGCGCGCTGGGGTCAGCTAGACCGCTGGGGTCAAGGGCCGCTGGGGTCAGCGGACGGTGCGGAAGGCGCCGCCGGTGGTGGTGAGGCCGTTGGCCCACAGTTGCTCGACCTTTGAGACCTCGGCGGAGTTCGGGATCGCGTTGGTGCAGGAGGTGCCCGGGCCGCCGCCGGACATCAGCTCGCTGCACGGGCCCGCGTAGTGGTCGGGCAGTCCGAGCACGTGGCCCGTTTCGTGGGCGGTGACCCGGGTGGAGTCGTACTGCTCGTTCTGGGCGTAATCCAGGAAGATGAAGCCGCCGCCGTGACCGTTGGTCGAGGCGTACGAGCCGCGGGGGTCGTTGCCTTCGCTGTAGTAAAAGTCGTAGTCGTTGCCTTCGACCAACGTCACGTTGTTGACGGCGTTGTTCCAGATCTGCGTACTGCGGGCGATCTCGCTCGCGAAGCTCGGCGCGCGCGAGGCGCTGTAGACCACCGTGACGGCCGCGGAGCCGTTGCCCTTCTTGGCCTGCTTCGCCCGGGCCGACCGCATCACCGCGTCGTAGAAGGCTTTGGTGTTCGCCTCGTCCTGTGGCGATCCGGCGTACGACGAAACAAAGGTGGTCGCGTCCGTGCCGGCCTTCGCGGCCTGAGCTTGTGGCGTGGTCACGGAGGCCTGAGCGGCCGGGCCGTTGGTGATCGGGGCGGCGGCGAAGGCGGGAACGGCGAGCGCGGTCGCGGCGATTGCGGCGAGGGTGGACAGCGTACAGCGGCGGGACATGGAGCCTCACTCCCGGTTCAGTGGCGGACTGCGAGCGGCGGGTCACCGTTCGCAACTGACCAGGGATGTTGCCAAGCCGCCGGGAATTCCACAGCAGATTGGGAAAAAGGCAGGGGTTAACCCGCGTTCGGCGCGATGGCGGCTATGCCCGTCATAACTCGCTGGGTATGCCGACGTTGAGAATCCGGGCGCCGGGACCACGCTCGGCCAGCCGGTCGTTCTTGTTGTAGAGATTGCAGCGCTGCAGGCTCAGGCAGCCGCAACCGATACAGCCGTCGAGGTCGTCGCGGAGCCGCTCGAGTTCGGCGATGCGCTCGTCCAGCCGGCTGCGCCAGCTTTTCGACAGCCGGGACCAGTCGGACCTGGTCGGCGTCCGGTCGTCCGGCAGGGAGTCGAGCGCGGCCCTGATCTCGGACAGCGCCAGGCCGACCCGCTGCGCTGCTTGAATAAAGGCGATCCGGCGCAACGTGCTGCGCAGGTACTGCCGCTGGTTTCCGGCCGTACGTCGCGAGGTGATCAGACCCTGGTCCTCGTAGAACCGCAACGCGGAGGAGGCCACGCCGGCCCGGCGGGCGATCTCGCCGATAGAAAGCCAGTGATCCTTGCTCAGTGTGGTTTCCTCGGCCATATCCCTCACTCTAGGCCGCCGATCAACACACTTAAAGCTCACTTGAGCAACCCTTGCGTTCGTTCGCCGGGAGCCGCCGTCTCCGCGCCGCCGGCCGGTGCTGGTCCACTGTGGTCAAGAGGGCGGATTCCGGCGAACGAACGCAAGTTAGGGCAGTGGCAGTGCGTGAGGTCACAGGGCTGGTTTCACAGCGTGGTCAGAGCTGCCGTGGAGATCAGGTACGATAGTCACTGTCGGTTGCGCGAGTCGCGTCACCAAAGCATTTCCCAGGCGCTCCGACCCATCGGTTCAGCACCCGCTGAGCAAACACCGATGACATGGGTGCAACGCGAAGCACCCGCAGGTCGATGCCAATCTCCTGCCCTGTGTCCTACCTGACCAGATTTCTGGCCGGGTACTGACGTGCGCGGGCTGCGAACATGGCATTGAGCCGTGTGTTCGAGAGAGAGATTGCGTGTCCCAGCAGGACCAGACCTACATCCCGGCCGATGGCGATTCAGCGGCCGACCGTAATAAGAAGCCCCGTCACAAGAAGTTCCAGAACCAGTCGTACGGCGAGCGCATGGCCGCTGCCGCCGACTTCACCGCGCCTGCCGAGCGTTCCGCTCCGGCGGCTCGGCCCGCGACGTCGGATCGCCAGGAGCGTTCCAGCGAACGTCCGGCGCGTTCTGCCGGTTCCGACCGGCCGGCGCGTTCGTACGACCGCGGCGACCGTAACGACCGCCCGGCGTACGACCGCAACGACCGTGGCGACCGCCCGGCCCGTTCGTATGACCGCACCGAGGGTTCCGCTAGCCGTTCGGCCGGCTCGGACCGCCCGGCCCGTTCGTACGACCGCAACGAGCGTCCCGCGAATTCGGACCGCAACGAGCGCCCCGCGCGCTCGTTCGACCGCAACGACCGTTCGTTCGACCGCAACGATCGTCCGGCCCGTTCGAACGATCGGCCGCCCGCGCGCTCCGGCGACCGCCCCGAGCGTTCGAACGACCGTCCGGCGTATCAGCAGCGCACCGAGCGCCCGGCCGGCGAGCGTTCGTTCGACCGTGGCGACCGGCCGCAGCGTTCCTTTGACCGCAACGAGGGTTCCTCGTACCGCGGCCGCCGGGACGACCGTGGTGACCGTGGTTACGACCGCGAGGACCGTGGCGGCAGCTACGCCCGGGCCGACCGGGACGAGCGTCCGGTGCGTACCGACGTGGTCGAGGACCTCGGCACGGTTGACCCGGACAACAAGTTCGCCGAGCTCGGCCTCGCGCCGCGGCTGGTGCAGCGTCTGGCCAAGGAAGGCATCACCGCGCCGTTCCCGATCCAGGCCGCGACCATTCCGGACGCGCTGGCCGGCAAGGACGTGCTCGGCCGTGGTCAGACCGGTTCCGGTAAGACCCTCGGTTTCGGCCTGCCGACGCTGATGCGTCTGGCCGGCGGTCACACCGAGTCCCGCCGCCCGCGCGCCGTCATCCTGGTGCCGACGCGTGAGCTCGCCATGCAGGTGCACGACGCGCTCGAGCCGCTCGCCCACGTGATGAACGTGTCGGTGAAGCTGATCGCCGGTGGACTGCCCTACCCCAAGCAGATCGACGCGCTGCGTCGTGGTGTCGACCTGCTGATCGCCACCCCCGGCCGGCTGATCGACCTGTGCGAGCAGGGCGCTGCCGACCTCGGCGCGGTCGAGGTGATGGTGCTGGACGAGGCCGACCACATGTGCGACATGGGCTTCATGCCGGCCGTCACCACGCTGCTGGACATGACCCCGGCCACCGGCCAGCGGTTGCTGTTCTCGGCGACGCTCGACAACGACGTCGACAAGATCGTGCGCAAGTACCTGAAGGACCCGGTCACGCATCAGACCGACTCCGCCCAGGCCGCGGTGACCACGATGGAGCACCACCTGCTCGTCATCGAGCCCGGTCACAAGCAGTCGCTGACGGCCGAGCTGGCCAGCCGCGACGGCAAGACCATCGTCTTCGTTCGCACCAAGCTGGGCGCCGACCGCGTCGCCACCCAGCTGCGCGACCGTGGCGTGATGGCCGCCGCGCTGCACGGCGGTCTGACCCAGGGCGCGCGTAACCGCACCCTGGACCAGTTCAAGGACGGTTCCGTACCGGTCCTGGTGGCCACGGACGTCGCGGCTCGCGGCATCCACGTCGACGACGTCGGCCTGATCGTTCAGGCAGACCCGGCGGCGGACCACAAGGACTACCTGCACCGTGCCGGTCGTACGGCGCGTGCCGGTGGCAAGGGTTCGGTCGTCACGCTGGTTCTTCCGCACCAGCGTCGCGGCATGATGCGCCTGGCCGAGTCGGCCGGTGTCGAGACCGAGCCGGTTCGCGCCCGTCCGGGCGACGGCCTCGTGACCGAGCTGACCGGTGGCGCCAAGCCGTCGGGCTTCCCGGTCAAGCTGCCCGAGCCCAAGTCGGCCAAGCGTGGTCCCGGCGGCTTCAAGGGTGGCAAGCGCTTCGGCGGCGGCAACCGGTTCGACGACCGCCGAGGTGGCGGCCGCGGCCCGAGCCGTTCCGGCGGCCCCCGTCGCGAGTCGAACCGCAGCTCGTACTGACAGCACCAAAAGCAGTACGGAAAGCCCCGGCGGATCCATCCGCCGGGGCTTTCCCCTGTCCCGGGCGTTATGACGGGTGGGCTTGCCGCACTGGCGGACGGGCGAGCCAGGTGTGGAGGCAGGCGATGGCCAGGGGGAGTTCGATCAGGGCGGCCATGGCGAGGGCGGCGAGGTGTTCGCGGCCGTCGGTGGTCGCGATATCGAGGCAGGCGTCGATCACCAGCAGCGCCGCGGTGGGCAATCCGAAGGCGGCGGCGCGGGGACTACGACGGCGGTAGAGCAGCCCGGTCAGAATCAGGCCGACGGCCTCGCAGGCATCCAGCAGCACCCAGACGTACACCCAGGCATCGTTATTCGTTGCGGACGGCAACTGAAACGCGAGCAACGTCAGCCAGGGCAGCTCGATCAGCCCAGCGGCGAGCAGCAGGTACGGAAGCAGTCGCCGAGCGCGCGACGGCCGCGATCCCGGCGCCGCCGGTTCCTTGCCCACGGCCCCTTTGAGCACCTTTCCAGCGTACCCAGCCGCCCACGCCACGTCCGGCCACTCGTCCAGTCACTCGTCCGGCCACTCGTCCAGCCGCGACCGGCCGCTTGCTCGACCGCGGTCGGATCAGTCGGTCGCCGGGGTCAGCTTGCGGTGGGAACGGGGTCCAGGGCGAGCGCGATCAGGTGGGTGGTGAAGGCGTCGATGGTCGCGGTGGCGGCGGCGGTGTCGCGGTCGACGAGCCAGCCAAGGGTGACGCCGTCGGTAACCGCCAGGGCCATCCGCGCGAGCAGATCGACCGGGGCGGCGTAGCTGATCCCGGCGGCGGTGGCGATCTCGTCGAGGATCTGGCGAATGCCGGCCAGTTGGCGGTCGCGTTGTTCGCGCGCGAGAGGTTCGGTCTCGGCGTTGCGCAGCGCCCAGCTGGTCAGCTCGTACGTGAGCAGCTGCGCGTCGGGCGTCTGCTCGACCAATCCCCAGAACCCGCGAAAGGCGTTGCGCATGCTGGCCGGTACGTCGCCGCCGGGCGCGATCGCGCGGCGGGCCGCGACCACCTGCGCCTCGGCGATCACCCGGATCGCCTCGTGCAACAGCTCCTCCTTGGAGCGGAAGCAGTAGTGCAGGATGCCGACCGAAATCCCCGCTTCTTCGGCGATGCGCCGGGTGGTCGTCGCGGCCAGGCCTTCGCGGGTGGCGACCCGGATCGCCGCCTCGATCAAGGCGGTTCGGCGTTCGGCTGCGGGGACTCGGGCCATGCTTCACGCTAACCCAGATCTTGACTTGGTCAAGCGTCCAAGTCATTTGACCTGGACTCTTGACCGGGACTCGCCGGTCGGTCATTGTCGATCGGGACATCCCTGCATCGTCATCCCAGCCCGATCGACGCTTTGAGGGAGGACCCGTGACGCGACCGCGCCGCTCCGCTGCCCGCACCACCTCACGCCGCACCACCTCACGCCGTACCCGCTTGATCGCATTGTCCGCGACCGCCGCCGTGCTCACCGCGGGCCTCGCCACCCAGCCCTCTTCCCAGCAGTCCGCGGTCGCGGCGCCCGCCGCTTTGACGGCGCCTGCCACGGCCGCGGCGCCTGCCACGGCCGCGGCGCCTGCCACGGCCGCGGCGCCTGCCGCGGTTGCGGGGTCTGCCGTTGCGGCGCCGCCGGACTACTGCGTCGGGCAGTGCGCCGACATCCTTCCGCCCGGGCAGAACGGCAACGCGACCTTCACGGAACTCCTCGCTTTCAAGGCGCTCGGCGTCCGGCCGCCGCACTTCAGCGACACCAAGAAGGCGTACGAGGACCTGGTCTGGAACTACCAGGGCATCACCGACGAGGGCCTCGATCCGTACTTCGACGAGCAGGGCTTTGGCGTCGCACCGGCGGATGTCGCGAGCACCACGAAGCCGCGCGCGGACGTGACGATCGTGCGGGACAAGTCGCGCGGTATTCCGCACATCACCGGTACCACGCGCGAAGGCACCATGTTCGGCGCGGGTTATGCCGGTGCGCAGGACCGCCTGTTCGTGATGGACGTGTTCCGCCATCTCGGCCGCGGCCAGCTGACGCCGTTCGCGGGTGGCGCGCAGGCCAACCGGGAGTTCGAGCAGCAGTTCTGGAGTACGGCGCCCTACACCGAGGCGGAGCTGCAAGCGCAGTTCGACTCGGCCGACGAGCTGTACGGCGCGGATGGCGTCAAGATGCAGCGGGACATCCAGGCCTGGGTGGATGGCGTGAACCACTACATCAACACCGTCGGGATCGCGTATCCCGGCGAGTACGTCGCCCTCGGCCTGCCCACGCCCCAGCCTTGGAAGGTCACCGACGTGGTCGCGACGGCCGCCGTGGTGGCCGGCATCTTCGGCGGTGGTGGTGGTGGGGAGATGGCGTCGGCGCTCGCGTTGATCGAGGCCCGCGCGCGGTACGGCGTCACGCAGGGCACCAAGGTGTGGGAGGCCTTCCGGTCGCAGAACGACGTGGAGGCCAATACCACCGTGCACAACGGCGCCAGCTTCCCGTACGGCGTGACCGAGGCGAATCCGGCCGGCCGGGCGTTACCAGATCGCGGGTCGGTCACCAAGGAGCCGCTGGTGGTGGATCAGACCACCTCGCGCCAAGTGGCTCCAAAGGTTGCTAGTGGCAACGAAAAGCTGAAGGGCATTCTCAAGGACGGCGTCTTCCCCAAGGGCTTCGGCTCCAAGGGCATGTCGAACGCGTTGCTGGTATCCGGCGCGCACACGCAAAGCGGCAACCCGGTCGCGGTCTACGGCCCGCAAACCGGGTACTTCGCGCCGCAGCTCTGGGTCCGCCAGGAACTACAGGGCCCGGGTATCAGCTCGCGAGGCGTCGCGTTCGCCGGGCTCAACTTCTACACCTTGATCGGTCGTGGCCAGGACTACTCGTGGAGCGCGACGTCTGCCGGCCAGGACATCACCGACACGTACGCCGTGCCGTTGTGCGAGCCCGGTGGCGGTACGCCCACGAAGGCCTCGACGCACTACGTGTTCCGCGGTTCGTGCCTGCCGATCGAGCGGCTCGAACGGCGCAACGAGTGGTACTCCAGCCTCGGTTCGCCCGAGCCCGCCGGGGCGTACACGCTGGTGGCGAATCGGACGAAGCTCGGCCTGATCACGCATCGCGGCACCGTCGGCGGCAAGCCCGTCGCGTTCACGAAGAACCGTTCGACGTACGGCAACGAGTCTGGTTCAGCGCTCGGGTTCATGCTCTTCAACGACCCGAACGCGGTGAAGTCGGCGCAGGACTTCCAGCGCGCGGCGACGAAGGTGGGTTACGCGTTCAACTGGTTCTACGCGGACAAGACCGATATCGCGTACTACAACTCCGGTGACAACCCGGTCCGCCCGGCGGGCGCGGATCCGAACCTGCCGACGTGGGGCCTGCCGTCGTACGAGTGGGTCGGATGGAACCCGGCGACCAACCGCGCGACGTACACGCCGCCCGCGCAGCACCCGCAGGTGATCAACCAGGACTTCCTGACCAGCTGGAACAACAAGCAGGCGCCGGGCTTCTCCGCTGCCGACGGCAACTTCAGCTTTGGATCCGTTCATCGCAGCCAGCCGCTCGACACCCGGATCAAGGCGGTACTCGGGGCCGGCCAGAAGTTCACCCGCGGTCGTCTGGTCGAGGTGATGGAGGACGCGGCAACGGTCGACCTCCGGGCCGAGCAGGTGCTGCCGTACCTGCTGCGCGTGCTGAAGAGTGGTTCGACCGAACCAGCCGTCGCCGACGCGATCGCGAAACTCGAAGCCTGGAAGGCGGCGGGTGGTCAGCGGAAGACGACTGGCCCGAGCGCTACGACGTACCCGCATGCCGACGCCATCCGGATTCTCGACGCGTGGTGGCCGTTGCTGGTGACAACACAGTTCAAGGCAGGACTCGGCACCGAGCTGTACGACGCGCTGGTCGGCACGATCAAGGTCGACGAGCGGGCGAACCCCCAGGGCTCGGCGTACCAGAGCGGCTGGTGGGGATTCGTCCAGCGAGATCTGCGCAAGGTGCTCGGCGATCCGGTCCGGACGCCGCAGCCGGTGACGTACTGCGGTGGTGGCAACCTGACCACCTGCCGGACCCAACTGGCCGACTCGCTGCTCGCGGCGACGAAGGTGCCTGCGGCAACGGTCTACCCGGCCTCGGGTGATTGCGCCGCGGGGGATCAGTTCTGCGCCGACCAGATCATCCACCAGCCGATGGGCGGTATCACCCAGGACAAGACGCACTGGGTCAACCGGCCGACGTACCAGCAGGTGATCGAATTCCCGGCGCGGCGCGGGGATGACGTCAGCAACCGGGCCCTCGGGAAGACCGCGACGGCGAGCAGCCACGAGACCGGCTGGTACAACTCGCCGCCGGCCAATGCGGTCGACGGGAATCCGGGCACGAGGTGGGCCAGTGACTGGTCCGATCCGCAGTGGCTGAAGGTCGATCTCGGCGCCGAGCAGAACGTCGCCCGGGTGGTGCTGCGCTGGGAGTCGGCGCATGCGAAGGCCTATCGGGTCGAGGTCTCGACGGACGGTACGACTTGGCGGCAGGTGTTCGCGACGGCGGCCGGCAATGGTGGTGAGGACGTCGTGCGCTTCGGTGTGACGCCCGCCCGCTATGTCCGGTTGACCGGAACGGCCCGGGCCACGTCGTACGGCTACTCGTTGTACGAACTGGAGGTCTACGGCCATTGACCGGCTGCGAAGATGACCGCCATGACTCAGAACTTCCCACCGAATCCGAACCAGCCCTATCCGCCGGCGGGCGGCTATCCGCAGCCAGGCCCGCACGCGCAGCAGGTCGGGTATCAGCAGCCAGGCGGTCATGCGCAGCAGGGCGGGTATCAGCAGCCGGGTGGTTATGCGCGGCCGCAGGTGCCGCACGTCGCGCCGCCCGGGTCGCCGTACCCGGTGCTGGTGTCGACGATGAACGATCTGCCGGGGTTCGGGGTGGAGACCGTTTTCGGCGAGGTGTTCGGGCTGACCGTGCGCAGTCGCGACTTCGGATCGAACTTCACCGCGGGGTTCCGGTCGCTCGGCGGTGGCGAGGTACCGGAGTACACCCAGATGCTGGCCGAATCGCGGCACGTCGCGGTGATGCGGATGTGCCTGATGGCCCAGCAGATGGGCGCGAACGCCATCTTGGCGATGCGGTTCGACTGTAACGAGATTGCCCAGACGATGAGCGAGGTCGCCGCCTACGGTACGGCGGTGATCGTGCGGCCGGCGGAGTCGCCGCGGCCGCAGGACAAGCCGCGGCCGGAGCCGGCCCGAGCAAGTGAGGACAGCGATGACAGTTGATCAGCCGACGGGGTTCGGGCCGGACTTCCTCTGGGGTGTCTCCACCTCGGCGTACCAGATCGAGGGCGGGGTCACCGAGGGCGGCCGCGGTCCTTCGACCTGGGACACGTTCTGTGCGGAGCCGGGCCGAATCCTGAACGGCGATACCGGCGCGGTCGCCTGCGACCACTACCACCGGTACGCCGAGGACGTCGCGCTGATGAAGGACCTGGGCGTCGGCGCCTACCGGTTCTCCTTCGCGTGGCCGCGGATCCAGCCGGCCGGCAAGGGTCCGGCCAACGCGGAGGGCCTCGCCTTCTACGACCGGCTGATCGACGAACTGCTTGCCCAGGGCATCAAACCGGTGCCGACGTTGTATCACTGGGACACTCCGCAGGCGCTCGAGGACGAAGGCGGCTGGCTCAACCGGGACATCACCGACCGGTTCGCCGAGTACGCGTCGATCCTCGCGGAGCGTTTCGGTGATCGCGTGCCACAGTGGATCACGCTGAACGAGCCGGTTGTACTGACGCTGTTCGCGTACGGCGTCGGAGCGCATGCCCCGGGCAAGCAGTTGATGTTCGAGTCGTTGCCCGTGGCCCATCACCAGTTGCTTGCCCACGGCAAAGCCGTGCAGGCGCTGCGCGCGGGCGGCGCAGGCAATATCGGTATCGCCAGCAACCATGCGCCGACTTGGCCCGCGAGTGATTCCGCTGAGGACCAGGGCGCCGCCGCGGTCTACGACACCTTGTTCAATTGGCTCTTTGCCGACCCGGTCCTGCTCGGGCGTTATCCGAACGACGACCTCGCGGCGGCGATGCCCGGGCCGGTGGCCGAGGATCTTGCTGTCATCGGTACGCCGATCGACTGGTACGGCATCAACCACTACTCGCCGGCCCGGATCGGCGCCGCGATCGGCCAGGCCGATACCGCCGCGTCGGACGGAATCGAGATCCCCTCGGGGTTGCCGTTCGAGCCGCGCGAGCTCGAGGGCTATCCGAAGACGGACTTCGGCTGGCCGGTTGTGCCCGAGGCGTTCGGGGAGATCCTGCGCACGTTCCAGCAGCGGTACGGCGATCGGTTGCCGCCGATCTACATCACCGAGAACGGGTGCGCGATCAACGACGGCCCGGGATCGAACGGCGTGGTGGACGATCAGCGCCGGATCGAGTTTTTGGACGGGTATCTGCGTTCGCTCGCCGAGGTGGTTGCCGAGGGCATCGACGTACGCGGCTACTTCCAGTGGTCCTTGCTGGACAACTTCGAATGGGCCGCGGGCTATTCGCAGCGGTTCGGGCTGGTTCATGTCGACTTCGAGACCCTGGTCCGCACGCCGAAGGCGTCGTACCGCTGGTATCGCGATCTGATCGCCCGGTAGATGCGTACCGAGGTGGCGCTCGCGGAGCCGGTCGTTCCGGTCGGGCGCGGTTGGACCACGGCCGTCGTACTTGCGAACGTCGGGGTGTTCGCGGCCTGGCTCGGGCCGATCCAGGTGTTGCTGGCCAAGCAGTCCGAGGCGGTTGCGCCGGGCAACAAGGAGGCCGTCTTCGGATTGGTCACCGGGATCGGCGCCGCCGTGTCCGTTGCCGCGAATCCCTTGTTTGGTGCGCTTTCCGACCGGACCGGCTCGCGGTTCGGCCGCCGGGTGCCGTGGGTGCTGGGTGGTGCCGTCGGTGGTGCGATCGGCCTGCTGGTGTTGGCGGGCGCGGGCCGGGTGGCGTGGATGCTGCTCGGTTGGTGCCTGGTACAACTGTTCTGCAACGCGTTGCTGGCGGCAATCACCGCCGCCGTACCGGACCGGGTGCCGAAGCTCCAGCGCGGGGTGGTCGGCGGTTGGGTCGCCTTGGCGCAGACCCTCGGCGCGCTCGTCGGCGTCGGCCTCGCGACGGCCATCGGTGGAATCACCGCCGGGTACGTCGCCTGCGCGGTCTTCCTGTTGCTGTCGGTGGTTCCGTATCTGCTGGTGAGCGCGGATCAACGCCTGCCGGTCGGGGAGCGGCCGGCGTTCAGCCTGAAGGCGTTCTGGATCAGCCCGACGCAGCATCCGGATTTCGGCTGGGCCTGGTTGACGCGGTTCCTGATGAACCTCGGCAACGGGCTGGGCACGCTCTATTTGTTTTTCTACCTCCAGGATGCCGTCAGGTATCACAATCCTGATACCGGCGTACTGATGCTCACCGCGGTGTACAGCCTGTGCGTGGTCGGTACCGCGGTGGTGTCCGGCGCCTGGTCGGACCGATTGGCCCGCCGCAAGGTCTTCGTTATCGGCGCGGGCATGGTGATGGCGGTCGCGACGCTCATCCTCGCGGTGTGGCCGACGTGGCCGGGCGCGTTGACCGGCGCGGTTATTCTCGGCGCCGGCTTCGGGGTGTACCTGTCGGTGGACTTCGCCTTGCTCACCGAGGTGTTGCCGAGTGCCCGCGACCGCGCGAAGGACCTGGGCGTGGTCAACATCGCGAACTCCTTGCCGCAGGTGATCGCCCCGGCCATCGCGGCTCCGGTCGTCGCGACGCTCGGGGGATACCCGGTGCTGTACGCGTTGGCTGCCGCCGTGACGCTCCTCGGCGCCGTACTCGTCGGCAAGATCCAGTCGGTGGCATGACACGTTTCGTAAGGTGGGGCCATGCCGCTGTTTGAGTTCGAAGGTGTCAGCCCGACCGTGCATCCCGAGGCCTTTGTCGCACCCACCGCCACCCTGATCGGCGACGTGACCGTCGAGAAGGGCGCCTCGATCTGGTACGGCGCCGTCCTGCGGGCCGACCACGGCCGGATCATCGTGCGCGAAGGCGCGAACATCCAGGATAACTCCGTCCTGCACACCGCCTTCGGTCACACCTGCGAGGTGGGCCGCCTCGCCACGGTCGGCCACCTGTGCCTCGTACACGACTGCACCGTCGGCGAGCAGGCCCTGATCGGCAACGGCGCGACCGTTCTCGACGGCGCCCAGATCGGCAAACGCGCCTTCATCGCCGCCGGCGCCACCGTCACCCCCGGCACCGTCGTACCGCCGGAAACCATCGCAATGGGCAGCCCGGCCAAGAAGTTCGTCCCCCTCGAAGGCAACGCCAAACTCTTCGTCGACCACAACCCCGCCGTCTACCGCGACCTAGCCACCCGCCACGCCACCACAATCCGCCAACTCCCCTGACCCCCACCCCCACCCCCACCCCCACCCCGCCCAAGTCGCGTCCCCGCCGCGCCCGCCGCGCCCGCCGCGCCCGCCGCGCCCGCCGCCCCGCCGCGTGCCCGCCGCCCCCGCCGCCTTCCCACGGTCGGACCCGAAATACGATCCGCCGCGTTCAACCCCTCCACGGTCGGACCCGAAATGCGGGCGCGCCCGCGAGATTCCTGCCGACGGTCGGACCCGAAATACGATCCACTGCCACCTCCCAGCCGACGGTCGGACCCGGAATGCGGTTCATGCACGCGTACGGGCCCGCCCAACGGTGGACCGGGTCGGGCGCAGCGGACCGCATTTCGGGTCCGACCGTCGGCTGGGTGTTGAGCGCGTGGATCGCATCTTGCGTCCGATCGTGGGTTGGGATTGGCGTGTGGCAAGGGCTTACGGGTGTGAGGGAAGAAGGTTTGAGGTCATTTGGAAAAGTGCTCAGTTGGTGAGCACTTTGGGCGAGAAGATGGTCTTAACAGCTGATCGAGAGAAGGACAGGCACCATGTTGCGAGGATTCACCACCATCAACTACTTCGCCTCCGACGTTTCGGCCGCCGTGGCCTGGTACAGCGAGGTGCTGGGGGTGGGGCCGTACTTCGAGAAGTCGTTCGGCGGTCAGCCGGCGTACGTCGAGTTCCGGATCGGCGACTACCAGCACGAGCTCGGCATCCTCGACAGCCGGTACCACCCGGGCGGTCCGGTGGACCCGGCCGACGCGGGCAAGGGTGTTGCGATGTACTGGGCGGTCGACGATGTTGAGGCCGCGTTCCAGCGCCTGCTCGACCTGGGTGCGACGGAGCACGGGAAGCCGACCGAGCATGGTCCGGGCTTTGTCACCGCGTCGGTGGTCGACCCGTTCGGCAACGTGCTCGGCGTGATGTACAACGAGCACTACCTGGACATCCTGAAGTCCCGGACCGGTGAATGACATGCCGGCGCTGATGGAGACCTTCGCCGCCCCGACCACCGCCGAGTGGCGGAACTGGCTCGCAGAATACGGCGAGACGGCTCAGGAAGTGTGGCTGGTGATCTACCACAAGGACAGCGGTACGCCGAGCGTCCGGTACCACGAGGCGATCGAGCACGCGCTGTGCTTCGGGTGGATCGACAGCCACGCGCGCAGCAACGACGGCGAGAGTTCGCTGCTTCGATTCAGCCCGCGCAGTCCCCGTAGTACCTGGAGCGCGGTGAATCGTGAGCGCGCGGCCCGGATGACCGGGCAAGGCCTGATGACGCCGCGTGGGCAGGCGATGATCGACCTCGCCCAGGCGAAAGGCACCTGGGAGGTCAAGCCCGACGACGAGACCGCGGCAGCCTTGAACAGCCTGCTCGACCAGAATCCGGTTGCCCGCGAGAACTTCGAGAAGTTCCCGCCGTCGTCGAAGCGGCTCATCCTCGAGTGGATCGCCGGGGCGAAGAAGGCCGAGACCCGGCAGCGCCGCATCGACCAGACCGTTGAGTTGGCCGCCGCCAACATCCGCGCCAACCACCGCTGAGCTCGGCCGGCGAGCATCACAATCTGACGCTCGCCAGCGGACGGTCACCAAGCGTCCGATGACGCGCCGCGAATTGGTCAGAAGGGTCCGACGAATCGCGACACGCCTGGTAACAAGCGTCCGATGAACCGCGACACGCCGCGTCACAGGCGTCCGATGACACGCCGGGGGCGGGGGCGGGGTGGGCTAGAGGAAGGGGGGGGAGGGTGCCGCGGTAGGTGGGGGTGGTGGTGGTGAGGGTGGGGCCTTCGGCTAGGTGGAGGGTGTCGACGTGTTCGCAGAGTTCGCCTGCCTTTGTATGGCGGAACCAGACTCGCGAGCCGATGGACAACCCGTTCGCGGCCGCGCCGACGAGTGGGGTTTGGACCTCGCCGGCGCCTTCCGCGGCGGTGAGGGTGAGGCCGGTTGGCCAGGACGGGGTTGGTAGGCGGTCCTTGCCTGCGGGGCCGGAGGCGATCCAGCCGCCGCCTAGGACGGTCGCGATGCCCGGGCCGGGGCGGCGTACGACTGGGAGGACGAAGAACGCCGCCGGGCGGGGCTGGAAGTTCCGGTAGGTATCGAACAGCGCCGGGCCGTAGAGACCTGAGCCGGCAGCCGTTTCGGTGATGGCGTCTTCGGCCGAGGTGGTTTCGAGACTGCCGGTGCCGCCGCCGTTGACGAACTCGAGCGGAGCGACTTCCCGCACGGCGGACACGATGGCGGCGCGGCGGTTCGCGAGCTCCGCGCGGGAGGTTCGTTGCATGGCCCGCACCATGGTTCGGCGTACGACCGAGCCGGGGGCGTTGTCGCCGACACCCGCGATCTGGCCCTCGTACGCCATCAGGCCGACCAGGCGGAATCCCGGCCGGGCCTGAACCGCTTCGGCCAACGCGACGGCTGCCGCGGCTTCGCGGATGGGGGAGCGGTACGCGCCGAGGTGGACCAAGCCGTCGAGGAGTTCGAGCGAGGCGTCGAGGTCGATGCAGATGCGCAGCGTGCCTGGTTCGAGCGGTCCGGTCGCCGACTCGATGTAGTCCAGGTGGTCCACCGAGTCGATCATCAACGTGACGCGCGCGGCCCGGACGGGATCACCCGCGAGCTGCTTCAGCGCGTCGCGATCGGCCGTCGGATAGCCCACCACGATGTCGTCGAATTCGTCCGCCAGCCAAAGTGCCTCGGGCAACGTATACGCCAGAATCCCTGCAAAACCAGGCATTTCGAGCACCGAGCTGAGGATCGACCGGCACCGCACCGACTTGCTCGCGACGCGGATCGGCTTGCCGCCGCCACGCCGGACCAGGTCGGCCGCGTTCGCTCGCAGGGCGACGAGATCGATGACGGCGAACGGCGGTTCGAGGTGCGCGGTGGCCCGGGCCAGGTCGTGGAATCCGGCGGGGCGCGCGTACGGCTGGCGCACGAGTCAGCCCTTGCCGTGCAACAGGCGAAGGAGTTTCATCGTGCTGGTCACGTCCTTCGCGGTACGGGTGAAGGTCAGCAAGTTCGCCGGCGGCTTGAACCGCTGCCGGGCAACCGCCTTCGGCCGGGTGAACTCCTTGAGCCCGTCCGGCCCGTGGATCCGCCCGAAGCCGGAATCGCCCGTGCCGCCGAACGGCAGCGACGGCACCATCGCGAACGACTGAACCCCGTTGATCGAGGTCATACCCGTACGCAGCCGGCGGGCCAGCTCCATCGCGTTCTTCCGGCTGCGGCTGAAGATCGCCGAGCCGAGGCCGTAGCGACCCGCGTTGGCCAGGTTCACCGCTTCGTCCAGCGACGCCACCCGGGTGATCGTCAGGGTCGGGCCGAACGTCTCCTCGCGCACCGCCTCGCTGTCCTCCGGTACGTCGACCAGGACGACGGGATGCACGTACGGCGCTTGAACCGACTCGGGCCCACCGACGACGGCCCGGCCGCCCCGGGCCAGCGCGTCCTCGATGTGGCGCTGGATGATCGGTAGTTGCCCGGGCATCGTGATCGGCCCGAGTTGTGCGTCGGCACCGACCTGGATGCCTTCGGCAATGACCTTGACCTTCTCGACGAACGAGTCGAACACGGCGCTTTCGACGTACGCGCGCTCGATCCCGACGCAGGTCTGCCCGGCGTTGCCCATGGCACCAAACGCGATCGCGTCCGCCGCGGCGTCGAGATCGGCGTCCGCCGCCACAATCGCCGCATCCTTGCCACCGGCCTCGATCAGTACCGGGGTCAACGTCTCCGCGCAGGCGGCCATCACCTTCTTGCCCGTGGCGGTGGAACCGGTGAACCCGAGCTTGCCAACACCCGAGCGGCACAACGCGGCGCCGGTCGCGCCGAAGCCGGTGATCACCTGGAAGACCGGCAGTTCCGGCACCGCCTCGGCGAACGTGTCCGCCAGCCATACCCCGACGCCCGGCGAGTGCTCGCTCGGTTTGTAGACCACGCTGTTGCCTGCGGCAAGGGCATACGCGATCGAGCCCATCGGCGTCAGCACCGGGTAGTTCCATGGCCCGATCACGCCCACCACGCCGAGCGGCTGGTACTCCACCGAGGCGGCCAGGTTGATACCGACCAGCCCGGAGGGAACCCGGCGCGGGCCGAGCACCTTCGCGGCGTGCTTGGCGGCCCAGCCGAGATGGTCGATCGCCAGCACGGCCTCGAGCCGGGCGTCGTCGAACGGCTTGCCGGTCTCGTCGTGCATGATCTGAGCGAGGTCGTCGATGCGCCGGACGAGCGTATGCTTCCAGGTCTGCAACCGGCTCCTGCGCCCGTCGAAGCCGAGGTCACGCCACCACTCGGACGCCTCGCGGGCCCGGTCGACCGCAGTCTGCACGCTGGCCGCGTCGTCGACGGGGTACGTCGCGAGCAGTTCTCCCGTGGCCGGATTCCGTGATTCCAGTACGTCGGAGTCGAGCGCGATCGCGGTCATGACGGGTCTCCCAACACCTTGGTGAGGTAGTCGTTGCCGAACACCCCGGACGGATCAAGTTCGTCGCGCAGGGCAACAAACTCGTCGAACAGCGGATACCGGTCGCGCAGTTCCTTCGCGCCGAGGCGATGCATCTTGCCCCAGTGCGGGCGGCCGCCCACGTCGGCGAAGAGGTCCTCCACCGCATCGAAGTATCGCTGGTACGGCAACCGGTGGTACTGGTGGAACGCGATATAGGCCGAGTCGCGCTGGTACGTGGGCGCGAGCGGAATGTCGTCCCCGGCCACGAACCGGATCTCCAGCGGGAACGAGACCCGCTCACCCGAAACCGTCACCCAGCGCCGGATCTGCCGCAGCAGTTCCGGCAACGCCGCCCGCGGTACGGCGTACTCGCCCTCGTTGAAGCGGACGTCCCGGCGCGAGGGAAAGACCCGGTGCGAGAGGTCCGTGTACTTCCGGGAGGACAGCGAACCGCTCACCAGCTTCGTGATGGCGGGGATGGCCCGGGGGAAGGCGGTGCCGACGCGCAGCAGCGCCTCGTATCCGACGTTGACCACGAAGTCGTCGTCGAACCAGCTTCGCATTGGGCTGAGCCGATTCAGTGCCGTGTCGCCCGGCAGCCGGGTCTGGCTTTTTGTCAAAGCGGTCGAGGTGTGCGGGAACCAGAAGAACTCGAAGTGATCGCTGCCGTCGACAAGTTCGTCTAGACGATCGAGGGTTTCGTCCAGTGGCATTGGTTGCTCGACGCAATCAAGTGCGAAAGAAGGCACGCATTGCAAGGTGACTGCGGTGATGATGCCGAGGGCGCCTAGTCCGACTCGGGCCGCGCTGAACAACGCGGGCCGCTCGTTCGCGGAACAGGTCACGATCGAACCGTTGGCCAGTACGAGCTCCAGCCCGCGGACCTGGGTGGCGATACTGCCGAACCGTGCGCCCGTTCCGTGGGTGCCGGTGGAGATGGCGCCGGTGATGGTCTGCTGGTCGATATCGCCCATGTTCTCCAGGGCGAGCCCGTGCTCGGCGAGGATCTCGTTCAGCCGGCGGATCTGGATGCCACCTTGGACCGTGACGAGGCCGGAGGCGGTGTCGATCGAGAGGACCTGGTCGAGGCGATCCAGCCGCAGCTGTACGCCGTCGGTGACGCCGATCGCCGTGAACGAGTGGCGCGAGCCGATCGGTTTCACCCGCTGGCCGCGATCGGTGGCGGCCGTGACCGCGGCGACCACGTCCGCCGTACTGGCGGGGCTGCGCACTTCGGCGGGGTGGCCCTGCACGTGACCGCTCCAGTTCGCCCAGCTGGTGTCGTTCATCAGGCTCCCTCGCTGCCGCGCGTATCGGTGGCACCACGGTAGGCAACGGCGCACCGGCAAAGGAAACACCGGGTTCAGCGCGGATCTACAATCTTTTGTTGTGGACGTGTCCACCCGCAAACTCAGGTATTTTGTCGCGGTCGCCGAGGAGCTCCACTTCAGCCGGGCTGCCGCGAGGCTGTACGTCGCCCAGCAGGCCCTCAGCAAACAGGTCCGCGAACTCGAGCAGGATCTCGGCGTCGAGCTGTTGCACCGCACTACTCGCACGGTCGAGCTGACCCCGGCCGGCGAGGTCTTCCTCGAAACCGCGCGGGATCTGCTGACCAGGCTGGACGCCGGAGTCCTGGCGGCCCAGCGGACCGGGCGCCGCGCGGCCGGCGCGTTGCGGCTCGGCTTCATGATCGGCGCCGCGCTCGAACTGACCGCCCCGATCATCAGCCAGTACGCCGAACGCTTCCCGGGCGTGCGCCTCGACCTCCGGGAGTACGGGTTCGCCGATCCGTCCGCGGGGCTGGCCGACGACTCGTCGGATGTGGCGTTGATCCGCGCGCCGATCCAGGCCAAGGGCATCGACTTCGAACCGCTGTTCGTCGAACCGCTGGTGCTGATGGTTCCGGCCGGGCACCGGTTCGCCACCCGCGCCCGGGTCGGCGTACCGGAGATCCTGGCCGAGCCGCTCGCCATCGGCCGGTCGAACGACCAGGTCTGGCGGTCGTTCTGGACGCTGGAGGACTATCGCGACGGCGTACCGGCAAAGGTGGTGCGCGAGACCAGCTCGCAGACCGAGGAGCTGGAGATCGTCGCGTCGGGCCTGGCCTGCTCGGTCACGTGCGCGAGTGCCGCGCGGTACACCCAGCATCCGCGGGTCCGGTACCTGCCGATCGACGGCGTGCCGGGATCGGCGCTGACGATCGGCTGGCGGCACCGAACGCCGCTGGTGGACGACTTTCTTGCGACCGCCCGGGCCGTGCGGGCGGCAGAGCCGGAGCTGGTGGCGGCGATCGAGCAACCGTTTTGAACCGGCGGCCCGAGGTCTGACAACCGATCGTTGTGAATCGGTTGCCGTTTCGCTGTTTCCCGAAGGCGCTGTCGCTCCCTACCGTGCCTGGGATGAGGGACACAGATGACAGCCACGCGTAGCCGCTGGCCGGTGATCGCGGCGTTCGCCCTGGTCAGCGCCGCCACCCAGGTGCTCTGGCTCAACTTCGCGGGCGTGACGACAGTGGCCGCCGGACACTACGCGGTGTCCGAAACTGCGATCGGCTGGCTCGCTCAGGTCTTTCCGCTGCTCTACATCGTGCTGTCGATTCCGGCCGGGCTGATCCTGGACCGCTGGTTCCGGGCGGGCCTGGGCACGGGCGCCGTACTCACCGCTTTGGGCGCGATCATTCGCCTGGGCGGCGACGGCTACGGCTGGCTGCTGGCGGGGCAACTCGTCGTCGCGGTCGCGCAGCCGCTCGTGCTGAACGCGATCACCGGTATCAGTGGCCGGTACCTGCCCGAGCAGGATCGCCCGACCGGTATCGCCGTCGGTACGGCGAGCACCTTCGCGGGCATGGTGATCGCGTTCGTGCTCTCGGCGATCCTGCCGCGCGGGGATCAGCTCCAGCTGCTGCTGATTCTCAGCGCCGCCTTTGCGGTGGTTGCCGCCGTCATCTTGTTGGTTGCCCTACGCAACGAAGGCGAGCATCGCGGCTCGATCGTGCGCGGCGCGCTCCGGACCACCTGGAACGACCGGTTCATCCGGAAGTTGTGTCTGCTGGTGGTCTTCCCGTTCGGGGTTTTTGTCGCGTTGACCACGTTCTCCCAGGCGCTGCTCGAACCGTCCGGCGTCAGTGGCGGTGTGGCCAGCACGATCCTGCTGCTGAACGTCGTCGCCGGGGTGATCGGTTGCGCGGTCATCCCGATCCTGGTGGTTCGTCATCGGGTGGAGGTCCGGCTGCTCACGACCGCGCTGGTGCTCACGGCGGTGGGCTGTCTCGTGCTCGCGGTGATTCCCGGCACGGTGTCCGGGTTCGTCGCGCTCGCGGCGATCGGCTTCCTGCTGCTGCCGTCGCTGCCGATCGTGCTCGAGCTGGTCGAACGCCGTACGGGCGAGGCCGAGGGCACTGCCGCGGGCCTGATCTGGCTCGCGGGCAACGCCGGTGGCCTGCTCGTGGCGATCCTGACCGGGTTGCTCGTGCACCACCCGTTCACGGCGTTCATCACGCTGGCCGCGGTCGCCCTGATCGCCGTACCCGGCGCCTGGTCGCTGCGCCCCGCCGTCGCTGCCATGCGTCCGCCGGTGCCAGTCGACACCTGATCCGATCCCAGCAGCCGTGCCCGTGTAGGCCGTTCGCGGTGGCGGTTGGTTGCGGGCGGACGAGCTGACCGGGATGGGCAGGCCGGGCGGACATACGTGGTGTCGCGTTGTCGGAGGGGAGACTCGCTGGCTTCACGTCAGCACGGTCAGAGGCGGTTGGTCAGGGCGGTGTGCACGGTCTTGAGGATTTCGTCGGAGATGGGTGCACCGGCTGAGGCGCGGGCGAGGGTGAGGGCGCCGACCATGGTGGCGAGGTACTCGATGCCGCGACGCCGTGCCTCGTCCTGGCCGCGCGTGGCCGGGTCGTGCAGCTCGGTGATCTGCTCGATGGCGGCGCTCAAACCTTCGGCGTACGCCTGGCGCATTGGGCTGTCCGCTCCCGCGCGAGCTGCGTCGGCCGCGAGCCCAGTGTTGACGCATCCGGTGCCGGGCGTATCCCGATGTGTCTTCGACAGGTAGTCGGTGAGTAGGCCCGGAAGCGGATCCGTCGTCTGGTTCAGCCTCACCAGGGAGTCAACGAGTTCGGCGAAGGCTGCCGCCGTCGCAACGCCCAGCAGCTCGTCTTTCGAACCGAAGTGCTTGTAGAAGCCGCCGTGAGTCAGCCCGGCCGAGCTCATCACGTCTCCCACGCTCATGCCGGCCGCGCCGCGCTCGCGGAGCAGTTCCGAGGTCGCGGTGACCACCTGCTCGCGGTGTTTGGCCGCGTCGGCCTGTGAGGCTCTGCTCATTTGCCCGCCTTCGAATCGTGGAGGTTGTGTGCACTGATCTCGCGAGTTAGATTATAAGCATCATCTATCTGGGCGGAAGGGCTTGTCCCTCACCATCGGGACCGGGGTGCAGCCGAGGCCGCGCTCCGATCAAGCCGATCAGGAGCAACGCATGGACATGAAGCTCGAAGTACTCGTCATTCCGGTCGCCGACGTCGACCGGGCCAAGGCCTTCTACCAGCAGCTCGGCTTCCGTCTGGATGCGGACTTCCCTGGTAAGGATGGGTTCCGGGTCGTGCAGGTGACGCCGCCTGGTTCGGAAGCGTCGATCATCTTCGGCACTGGGGTGTCCGCGGGGGAGCCCGGCTCCGCGCAGGGCCTGCACCTGGTCGTCGCGGATATCGAAGCGGCGCGCAAGGAGCTGCTGGCCCGGGGCGCCGAAGTCAGCGAGATCTGGCACGACGCCGACGGCGTTTTCCACCACGCCGGTACGGCGAACCGGGTGGACGGCCCGCATCCGGATCGGGCGGACTACGGTTCTTATCTGTCCTTCAGCGACCCTGACGGCAACGGCTGGACCGTTCAGGAAGTTGTCACCCGCGCGCCCGGCCGCTGATCCACCACCGAAAAGGAGTTCACATGGCAGGGACCGAGTACGACGTCATCGTGCTGGGCGGCGGCGCCGTCGGCGAGAACGTGGCCGATCGCGCGGTACAGGGTGGCCTCACCGCGGTCATCGTGGAGAGCGAGCTGGTCGGCGGCGAGTGCTCGTACTGGGCGTGCATGCCGTCGAAGGCTTTGCTCCGCTCGGCGCAGGTGCTTCGCCAGGCCCAGCGAGTTCCGGGTGCGGCCGAGGCGGTGGCCGGCAAGCTCGACGTTCAGGCCGTGCTGAAGCGTCGGGACTCCTTCACCTCGAACTGGGACGACGCCGGCCAGGTCAGCTGGCTCGACAGCGCCGGCATCGCGCTGGTGCGGGGCCACGGACGCCTCACCGGGCCGAAGCAGGTCGCCGTCACCGCCGAGGACGGCTCGGTGACGACGTTGACCGCGCGGCACGCTGTCGTGGTGTCGACTGGTTCCGACTCGCTGATTCCGGACATCCCCGGGCTGCACGAGGCATCGCCGTGGACGAGCCGGGAGGCGACGAGCGCCCAGACCGTGCCCGCGAGTCTTGCCATCATCGGCGGTGGCGTCGTCGCGAGTGAGATGGCGACCGTCTACGCGGCCTTCGGTACGGAGGTCACGCTGATCTCGCGCGGGCGGTTGCTCGCGAACCTGGAACCGTTCGCCGGTGACCTGGTCACCGAGGCCCTGCGTGAACAGGGCGCGACCGTTCTGCTCGACACCGAGACCACCCGGGTGACCCGGAACGGCGATGCGGTCGAGATCGAACTCGGCGACGGCTCGACCATCACCGCCGAGCAAGTCCTCGTCGCCACGGGCCGTACGCCGCGAACCCAGGACGTCGGGCTGGACTCGATCGGACTCAAGCCCGGTAGCTGGCTGGAAACCGATGACACCTTGCTGGTCAAGGGTTTCGATTGGTTGTACGCGACGGGCGATGTGACGCATCGGGCGCTGCTTACCCACCAGGGCAAGTACCAGGCGCGGGCCGCCGGGGATGTCATCGCCGCTCGCGCCGCGGGCAAGCCGGTCGCGGATCAGCCGTGGGGCGCGCATGTGGCTACGGCCGATCACCAGGCCGTTCCGCAGGTCACCTTCACCGAGCCGGAGGTCGCATCGGTCGGGCTGACGGCCAAGGCCGCCAAGGACGCCGGGTACGACGTACGCGTGGTGGACTACGAGATCGGCAACGTGGCCGGGGCAAGCGTGCGGCTCGACGGGTACAAGGGCACGGCCCGGATGGTCGTCGACGAGCAGCGCAAGGTTCTTCTCGGCGTCACCTTCGCCGGGCCCGAGGTGGGTGACCTGTTGCAGGCGGCAACCGTGGCGGTTGTTGGCGAGGTGCCGATCGACCGGCTCTGGCACGCCGTACCGGCCTATCCGACCGTCAGCGAGATCTGGCTCCGCCTACTCGAAACCTACGGCCGCCCCTGATAGTTCGTGCCGCCTAGTTTGGCCGTTGGGCGGCGAGGGCGATGAGTTCCGGCCCACCACCGCGGTTGGTGGTGGGCCGGAACCGTGTCAGCGGCAGGTGTAGCTGCTGGCCTGCTTCGGATCGCCGGTGCCGTTGTAGTACGACTTCAGTGGATAGCGGCAAAGGTCGCGAGTGGCGCCGGTGAACGTGGCCGCCGCGATCGTTTCCGGCGCCTTGCCCTGCTCCACCCAGTCGACGAGCGGGGCCATCGCATCGATCGGCGCTGCCCCGGCGGCCGGTCCGCAGTGCTCGGCGCCCGGCGCGAGGAAGACCCGGTAGAACCGGTCCACCTTGGCCGCGCCGCCCATACGCCGTTCGACCCGCTCGCGGTAGTTGATCGTGCCGGCGTAGTGGATCAGCGAGTCCTCCGTGCCGTGCCAGGTGAGGACCTTGCCGCCGGCGTTGCGGAAGGCGGTCAGGTCGGCGTCCTCCGTGCCGATGATGTCGTTGTACTCACGGTAGGACTGGCGGAACAGCCGCTCGAACTCGCGATACCCGATGGTCTTGATGTCGAACGACGGGTCCCGCTTGAGGAAGTACTTGACCCAGTTCTCGGAGATCTGGAACGCGGGCCCAGCGGTCGTCGTACCGTCCGGGTGGGTGGTCGTGCTCGCGGTGGCGGTGAAGTCCGTGCTCGGATCGAAGCCGGGCCACAGCTGTGCGCCGTACCAGGTCTTGGCGCCACCCCAGATCTTGCGAACGACGTTCACCTCGGCGCGGGTGATGGTGAATGTCTGGCCCTTGCACTCGACCTGCTTGCCGATCAGGGTGCTCGGGTCGAACCAGCACTCGCCGGGCTCACGGACGATGCCGTCGACCAGGCCGTCGTTCGGATCGCACTTCTTGATCGCGGCCTGGCGGAACGCCTCGAACTCGCACGCGCTCGGATAGACGCGCTCGGTATTCATAACCACCTGTGGCCAGAGATCCGCCATCACGAATCGGCTCCAGTTGATCGCCGGGGCGGCTGCGTTGACGCCGTCGTAGTCGTTGGGGAACCGCTGCACGTTCATCATGCCTTGGCGGCCGCCGGTTGAGCAGCCGTTCCAGTACGAGTAGGCAGGAGCCTTGCCGTAGTGGGCCTTGGTGACCGCTTTGCCCGCGACGGCGAGATCGTGCAGGGACCGGTAGGCGAAGTTCTTCAGCAGTTCGCGGTTGACCTGGCCCTTGGTGGTCAATGCCCAGCTCGACGGGTTCTCGAAATCGAATCCGACCCCACCGTCGGTCGAGGCGGCCGCATAACCCTCCTTGATCGCGACGGCCAGCGCGGGATCGCCCTGATGCATCGAGAAACCGCCACCGCCGGTCGCCTGGAAGCGGCCGTTCCACCCGGTCGCGGGCAGCCACAACCGGATCCAGACGTTGTCGCCGGCGCCGGGATGGGTCAGCGTCACCTGGACCTGGCAGAACGGCGGCACGTCCTTGACCGGTGGAATGCCCCACTCAGGTGGATAGGCGACCTCGCCACCGGGTTTGGCCACCGCGGTCACCGAGAGCACCTTCGCCCCTGGCACGGACGGCTTGGGCACGACAGCACAAGTCGTGGCCTGCCCAGCACCACCTTGCCCGGAAACAGCACCTGCACCGGATTGCCCGGGCAGCGTGGAGCCGCTGACGGCGGAGGCCTGAAGAGGAACAACAAGGGTGGTGAGTGATGCAACGGCGACCACCATGTGTGACAGGCGTTTCATGCTTCTCCCGGGGTCTGGGCGGAGACTGAGCCGACAGAAAGACCCTAGACGCGGCCACCGACAATTCCGGTCGGCACTTCCTGCCATGGCACCTTCCCGTCAGCACCCGCCGCAAAGCTGGCAGCAGGACCGGACGAGGCGCGGCAGAAGGAGCGAACGAGGCATGGCACAAGGAGCGCGAACGAGGCCTGGCGGAAGGAGCGCGAACGAGGCCTGGCGGAAGGACTCAGCGAGGCATAGGAGAAGGCCTGGGCGCCGGCATGGGGAGAACGGCCCGGACGAGCCAAGAGGAAGGGCCCGGGCATGCGTGCGCCTCGCGAGCACAGGGCATGGCGAGGCGTGGTTGGCGAGAAGTTGGTGGAGTTGGCTACTGGTTCTGCTCACGGAGTTCGGCGTTGAGGCGGAGGGCCTCGGCCAGTTGGTCTTCGAGGGCGATGATCCGGCAGGCCGCGTCGAGCGCGGTGCCCTGGTCGACCAGTTCGCGGGCGCGGGCCGCCAGGCGGAGCTGGTAACGGGAGTAGCGGCGGTGGCCACCCTCCGACCGCTGCGGCTGGATCAGTTTCGCCTCGTCGAGACTGCGCAGGAATCCGGGCGTGGTGCCGAGCATCTCGGCGGCCCGTCCCATCGTGTAAGCGGGATAGTCCTCATCATCGAAATGGGCAGCCTCGGGCTCTTGGCCTGAGATCATCGATACCTCCATCTGTCGGGTGCCGGTCCAACGCATTCATGCCGAGGGGCCCCGGCGCAGGTGCGCCGGGGCCCGGGTTTGGATTTTCACCATCTACCGACCGTAAGGCCGGCTTCTCATCCGCGAGCTGCCACTGACGTGTGGCGGGCCCTGCGGGGATCGCTTGAATGCGTAACCGAAGACCACCTGCCAATCTCGATGGGACTGCGGTACCCGCCGGCGAAAACCAGCCGTGGCGGGCGATCCGATGATGTAATCCTCTCCTTCTTTCGTGCGTTCACTGCTACTGCGGTACTGCTTGTTCACTTGCTCGCCCGTCGGTTAAGTCAAACGGGCCTGGGCAGCCGCTGGAGCCCTTTCACTGCTCGGCTCCAGCGGGCCTGCCGTCTTGCCAACCACTAGTTCAACTACAAACAACCACTTCGTACTGCAACTGCACTTACCAACTGCTTACTGCACTTACGTACTGCAACTGCAAACTGCGACTACGGAACTAGGACTGCTGAACTTCTACTGCAAACTACGGAACGCAACTACAGAACTGCGACTACAAAACTTCTACTACGAACTACTAACTGCGGTACCGCTAGGACAGTCGTCGGCTGTCCGCGTCAGCTTGTGCTGTTCATCTCTGGCAACAACAGAAATACTAGCGCCCCTGTCGAGCAATGTCTAATCTCGCCAGCATAGATTTTCCTCCGCCGCCGGAAGAGATACTCTCGGCGACCGCGCAGTATCAATCTGTGCGTGAATCGCCCCTCAGAAGAGGACCAACGCAAGCAGTACGGCGGCCGGCACCCCCTCCAGCACCGAGTTGAGCCAGAGCTTGGGCCGGGTCGCCAGCAGGACGAACGCCAGGAAAACGTGCTGCGCCGCCGTGAACACGACGAGCGCTTCCCCTTGCGGCAGGTGGTCGCCGCGAGCCAGCGCGACTCCGGCGAACATCGCGACGGCCGTGGTCAGGTTGTAGAAGCCCACGTTCACGGTCCACATCCGCACCGCCTCGTACTCGTGCGGCTCGATCAGGAACATCGGATAGAGCCGCGGGTTGCGATAGAGAAAGGCCTCCATCACGAACACCGCGACGAGCATCACCCCGATGGCGACCGCCAGCACCTGCGCCGCCGTACTCATGACGGCTGCTCTGACGGCTCGGTCAGCGTCACGCCATGGCGGCCGATCACCGCGCGCAATGCCTCGAAATCGCCGTCGGGCACGCTGTCCAGGTCGGCGAAGAACCGGCCCATGCCGTCGGTGAGGCTGATCGCGAGGAACTTGGCCGACGGGGTGAGCACCGAGAACGTGTTGGTGGTCCCGGCCGGAATCGTGATCGAGGACCCCGGCCCGAGGTCGTACCCCTTGTCGCCGAGGTGGACGAGCATGCGCCCCTGCAGTACGTAGTACGCCTTGCTCCACGCCTCTTGGTGGGGCGGGCCGGCTGGGCCGCGGGGCGCGTCGACTTCGAAGAGCTCGTACTGCGCGCCGGTGTGTTCGCCGCCGACTTTGACCGTGATCGTGGCGTCGGGCGCGACGTACTCCGCGCCGGTGCCGGGCGGGCTGAAGCTCACGCACTCTGTCATGTGGACCTCCCAGGTTGACTTCAGCTCAAGCTAGGAATCTGGCGAGACGTGAACCATCCCGGCCGGAGGGGGGCCGATCGGCTCGGCGAATCCCAGATTTCTGGGATGGCCAAGGCGCGGAACCCGGCGCACACTGGCCTCATGTGGGAGGGCCGGGCGCGAACCGCGCGGCGTGAGATCGCGGCGCTCGCGACGTCCGGGCTGGGCGTCGCCGACTTACACGCGGCCGCCATCGCGATCGTCGAGCGGGTCATCGCCTGTGAGCTGACCTGCTGGGCCGCGATCGACCCGGAAACCCTGGTGATCAGCTCGATGGTCAGCGGCCGGAACCGGATCCCGCCCGAGTACGAACCACGCCTGGCCGAGACCGAGTACGCCGGCACCGAGCCGAACTCCTTCGCCCAGCTTGCGCGCCGGCCGTTCCCGGTGGCCCGGTTGTCGGATCTGCCGTACCGGGAGGTCGTCGGACATCGCCGGCTCAACGAGGTATGGCGTCCGCTCGGGCTCGACCAGGAGGTCCGGGCGGCGTTCACCGTGGACGGCTCGTGCTGGGGTGCGGCCGGATGGGTGCGCGACACGGCCGAGTTCACCGATCGCGAGGTGGAGTTCCTCGGCGCGGTGTCCCCGGTGATCGCGGCCGCGACCCGGGTCGCCGTACGGACGAACGCCCACGGGAGCCGAGGCGCGCCCGGGTCGTCGATCGTCGTGACGGGACCGCAGGGCGAACCGCGCGCGCTGACCGCGGCCGCTTCCGCCTGGCAGGACGAGCTGGATCAGCTGGCGCCCGGGCGGTTCCTGGTGTTGCTGAGGGCTGTCGTCACCGGTGCGCTCGCAGCCGCGTCGGGCACGTTTCAGGCGCGTGTGCAGGCGCCCGGCGGCTGGGCGATCCTGCAGGCCAGCCGGCTCATCAGTGACGCCGACGAACCAGAACTCGTGGTGACGATCGAGTCCGCCAACGGCCATCAGCTGATGTCGATGCTGCTCACGGCGTACGGGCTGACCGCACGTGAGCGCGAGATCTGCCTCGAGGTGATCTCGGGCCACAGCACCGGCCAGATCGCGGACCGCCTCTCGATCTCCCCGCACACGGTGCAGGACCACCTCAAGGCCACCTTCACCAAGGTCGGCGTACGCAGCCGTGGTGAACTCGTCGCCACCCTCCGCCCCGACAACCTGACCACCCCTCACGACGCCTGAGGCGGCCGAACCCGGCCAGGAGTAGCGGCGTTCGCGTCAGGAGTTGCGGGAGCTCAGGACGCAGAACTCGTTGCCTTCGGGGTCGGCCAGCACGGTCCAAGAGGGGTCGTTGGGCTGTCCGACCTGGGCCCGATCCGTTCCCAGGGCGTCTCCCGCATGGTCTGCTCGTCGACCCAGGACGGCACGATCACGCACTCGTCGTCCGTCTCGTAGATCACCTGCCAGTCCAGGGCCTCCGCCCACCAGGCCGATTGCCGCCGGACGTCCTGGCAATCCACCACTACCGAGTACCACCGCAAAGCCATCGTTGCGCCTCCTCTGATCCGTCCGCTTCACCCTGCCAGCCGCCCTCCGTCACGTCGAGCGCACGCGACGGTGGCCGGGAATACTGGCGGGATGAGGCTTCCTGGGGATGGGCATGTGCACAGTCAGTGGTCGTGGGACGCGGATCTGGGGGATATGGACGCGACGTGCGCACGGGCGATCGGGCTCGGCTTACCGTCGATCGCGTTCACCGAGCATGTGGACTTCGCGCCGTTCCGGGCCGGGTTCCTGGTGGAGAAGTTCGAGCGGCTGGTCACTGACGGATCGCTCAGGCCGACCATGCTCGACGTTGAGGGCTACCTGGAGTCGGTCGAGAAGTGCCGCGCGAAGTACCCCGAGTTGCGGATCCTCACCGGGATGGAGGTCGGCCAGCCGCATCGCCACGTTGGGGAACTCGCGGATTTGCTTGCCCAAGGCACCTTTGACCGGGTGATCGGGTCGTTGCACTGCCTTCCGGACGGCGACGAGTTCGCGGAGCCGTGGGAGCTGTTCCCGCGGTACCCGGCGGACGAGGTCTTCCGGGCGTACCTCGCGGAGATCCCGCGGATGGTGGCCGGGTCCGACGCGTTCGAGACCTTCGGTCATCTCGACTATCCGGTGCGGTCGTGGCCGGATGACCTTGGCCCGTTCGATCCGTACGCCTTCGAAGAGGAACTGCGGTACGCGCTCAAGGCACTGGCCGGTGGTGAACGCGCCCTGGAGATCAACACCCGGTTGCCGCTCGACGAGACGATCCTGGCCTGGTGGCGTGAAGAAGGCGGGCAACGGGTGACCTTCGGTAGCGACGCGCACTTGCCGCAGGCGCTCGGTACCGGTCTTGCCGAGGCCGGCGCGATGGCCGCGCGTCACGGCTTCCGTCCCGACGTACGGCCCGAGAGTCCGTGGATCATCGCCGGGTAGGGACATGCCGGCGCCGGCCTCTGGTGGGCCGGCACCGTCGGTGATCACTTGGTAGTCAGTACATCGTCCGCTCACTTGGTGGTCAGCACATCGTCGGCCTCCTTCGTGGCGGTGGACCGGCCGAACTGCAGTGTGGTGGCGGCCAGTACGGCGCCGACGGCCGCGATGACGGCGGCTCCGAGGAAGGCGGCCGAGTATCCGTTGGTCAACGCGACCTTGTCGCCGAGCCGGTCGGCGCCGGCGGCCGCGGCGACAGCGGTCATGGCGACAGCGGTCATGGCGGCCAGGCCGAGCGCCGAACCGATCTGGTAGCTCGTGTTCACGATGCCCGAGGCCAGTCCACCTTCCTCCGGTCGTGCCGAGGACAGCGCGATACCCAGGCCCGGGATGAACGCGAGCGACATACCGGCGGCCGCGATCAGCGAGGCGGGCAGTACGTCGGTCCAGAACGATCCACCCGGGCGGATCAGCGACAACGCGGCCAGACCGGCGGTGAGTACGGTCATGCCGGTAGTTGTGCCACGTTGGCGGCGGCCAGGTTCGGCGCGCGGAAGATCGCCAGCCGCATCAGCGGTTCGGACCGGCGGGCCTGTACGCCGACAAAGATCACCAGCAGTACGACGGCCGCGAGCCCGGTCAGCAGAGTTTCGGCGCTGGCCCAACCGGCCTCCGGCGCTCGAGCGATCGCATAGACCGCGGCGCCGATGCCACCCGTGGCGGTCAGCGCCCCGGCCAGGTCGATGCTGCCGCGACGGGACTCGACCGCCGGCATGAGCGCGGGGGTGGCCAGCAGTACGGCGATGGCGATCGGCACGTTGAGGTAGAACACCCACGGCCAACTGGCGTACTCGGTGATCACGCCGCCGAGGAAGACGCCCGCCGTACCACCGGCCGGTGCGGCGGCGCCGTACAGGGCGAGTGCTTTGGTGAGTTCCTTCGGCTCCGCGCCGAACAACATCATCAGCAGGGTCAGCGCGGACGGTGCGATCAGGGCCGCGCCGACGCCCTGGATCGCGCGGCCGGCGAGTTCCAGGCCGACCCCGTTCGCCGCGCCGGCGAGCACCGATCCGGCCAGCAGCACGAGCCAGCCGGTGGAGAAGATCCGGCGCGCGCCGAACAGGTCCGACAGGCGTCCGCCGAGCAGAAGCAGTCCGCCGAACGCGACCACGTAGGCGTTGAACACCCACGAGAGGTCCTGTGGCGTGAAGCCGAGCTCTGCCTGAATCTCCGGCAGTGCGACTCCAATGATCGAGGTGTCCATGATGACCATGAACTGAGCGGCGGCGATCAGGCCGAGCGCCCACCAGCGCCGCGTACCGGCACGCGTTCCGGTGTCTGTGACAGTCATTTCCGTTCCCTTCTTGATACCCCCTAGGGGTATGAATAGGGTCAGAACGTAGCACGCCGCCGCATATACCGGAAGGGGGTATATGCGGCGGCGTGGGTACCGCGAGCCGAGTTAGAGCTGAGCGAAGGGTCCGTCAGTGCCGAAGGCCAGCTCGGCGAAGCGCTCGCCCATGCGCCGATGGGTGGCGGCGTCCGGGTGGAGCTGGTCGGGCAAGGGTAGGTCGGCGAAGTCCGCCTCGCCGTACATGGCGCGTCCGTCCAGGTGATACAGGTTCGGGTCGTTGGCCGCTCGCTGCGTGACGATGCGCGACAGCTCGTCGCGGATCACGTTGAGGGTGAGCTTGCCGCTCGCACGTTCCGCCGGATCGCCGAGAGCCAGGAAGCGAACCTTGCCGTCGCTGAAATCGGCGGCTCCCGGCCCTGGGGTGTCCTCGTGGATCGGGCAGAAGATCGGCGAGACGACCAGCAAGGGGGTGGTGGGCCGGCCCTCGCGAATGGTGTGCAGAAAACCGTGCACCGCCGGGCCGAACGCGCGCAGCCGCATCAGGTCGCCACCGACCACGTTGATGCCCAGTTTCAGGCTGATCAGGTCCGCGGGGGTGTCTCGCAGAGCGCGAGCGGTGAACGGATCGAGCAGAGCGCTGCCGCCGAAGCCCAGATTGATCAACTCCACCTCGGCAAGCCGGGCTGTGACCGCGGGCCAGGTTCCGGTGGGGCTTTCGGCGTTGGAGCCGTGGCTGATCGAACTGCCGTGGTGCAGCCACACGCGGCGGCCGGTGTTGGTAGCGGGCTCGATCGGGGCGTTGGTCCGCAGGGCGATCAGCTCCGTGATCTCCCGATGCGGCAGCCAGATCTCGATGTCCTTCAGGTCATCCGGTAGTCCGGTGAAGCTCGCGGTGCCGGGTTCGCCAGCTGTGGTGCTGGTACTTCGCGTGCTGATGTCGATGGTGTGAACGTTGCCGGTGGCAACACTCGCCTGGCCGGCCAGTTGGCCGTCGAGGACCAGATCGTACGACCCGGCCGGCGGAGGTGGTGCGCCTCGATAGGCGATCCTCGTCGGCAGTGCGTCCAGCTCGATCGCCGTGGCCCGGGTGCGAAAGACCAGTCGTACGCCGGAAGGCTGGGCCTCGGCCATGGCCAACTGGTCATCCGGCGCCTGCGCGCGGGCCCACGCCGGCAACCGGTGTGGCAGGACGCCGTACTTGGTGGATTCCAGCTCGAGTGCGCCGCGCAGAAGAGATGGCTCGATGGGCGATGTGATCCAGTCGGTCATAACGTCAGGCTATAGAGGCAAGCTCTGGCCGGCCGGGCCGGTAAGGACGCGCTAGTCGCCTTCGCGAACGCCTCCCGGGACTACACGAGAGAGCACCCTGGTAGGTACTCCGCGATGCAGATCGAGCTAGAGCCGGAAGTACTGGCGGCAAGCGCTGCACGTCGCTCCCGCGACGCGGAGGCGTCCTGGTCTAAGAGCGCTCGACGCCCTTCATGCCGTTTCTGAGTAACTGGCGGCCCGCCTGAGCTCCTAGGCGGGTCTAGCCTTGGCGACGGCAGCACGCTGCTCAATACGTTTGGGAGGGGCCGAGATGGGTGGGATCAACGATGTGCTGATCGCGCCGGGGGCGACGATGAGCGACCGGCTCGTGAGTTACGGCTCTGCCGTCGCGGGGGCGGCTCTGGCGCTCGTACTGGCGATTCGCCAGGAGTGGCCGTGGTGGACGGTTGCCGTCGTCACTGTGGTCGCGTTCGACTTGTTCGGCGGGGCCGTCGTCAACGCGAGTTCGGCCGCCAAGCGCAAGTACCAGGCACCGGGCCGGACGGCGCGGAATCACCTGTTGTTCGTCGCGTTGCACGTCCAGCCGTTTGTTCTGGCGTTGCTCGTTCCGGAGTTCGCGTGGACGACGGCCCTCGCGATCTACGCGATCGCCCTCGGTGGCGCCGTACTCGTCTTGCAGGGGCATCGCCCGACCGCCTTCGCCATCACGGTTCTCGGCCTTACGGTGGCGCCGGCGCCCGAGGCGGTCTTTTGGTTCACTCCGGTGTTGCTGATCAAGCTCTTGTTGTCGTACCTCGATCCGATCCGGCCGGCTGATGAACAACCGGCTCAGGGCTGAACCAGCTCGTTAACATGGCGTATGGCCAGTGAACCCCTGAGCGCGAAGCAACACCGCCGCGACGAGCTGCGGGACTTCCTGCGATCCAGGCGGGCTCGGCTCACGCCGGAGGACGTCGGCATGGCCACGGTCGGCCGTCGCCGTACGCCGGGACTACGGCGGGAAGAGGTCGCCGTACTGGCCGGGGTGGGTGTCTCTTGGTACACCTGGCTAGAGCAGGGGCGCGACATCAACGTCTCCGCCGAGGTGCTCGACGCGATCAGCCGGGCCTTGCGGCTGAGTGACCCCGAGCGCTCCCACTTGTACGTACTCGCCGGGCTCAACCCGCCGCGCCCGGTATCGCGAGAGGCGACGGTCACGCCGGAGCTGCGGCAATTGCTCGACGCGTGGTCGCCACGGCCGGCCATGCTGCTGGACAACTACTGGAACCTGCTGGCCATCAACGACGCGGCCCGGCTGATCTTCGGGTACGACGACGCCGATCACAACTGCCTGGTCTCGTTCTTCACCAATCCCCGGTACCGCGTCATGCACTCGGAGTGGGCGTCGATCGCCCCGGGCGTGGTCGCCGCGTTCCGGGCCGACGCGGCCCATGCTCCCGACGATCCAGAATTCGCCCGGGTGATCAGCGAGCTGAGCGCGATCAGCCCGGAGTTCGTTGCGCACTGGGCGCGCCACGATGTGGGGGACCACTCCCAGTCCACGAAGGCGGTCAAGCATCCCGAAGTGGGCGATCTGATCTTCGACCGTACGACGCTGGTGGTTGCCGACCGCCCGGACTGGCGGCTGGAGCTGTACAACCCTCGCCCGGGCACGGAGTCGCTTGTCCGGCTTGAGCAATTGGCGCAGGTCCGGCTCGCCACATCAGCCTGATCCGACTCAGGACACTAGCCTGGTGGTGGCACTCACAGGTTAGGTGCGCACTGTTTCGGTCGCTGCTCAGTCGGCACGCTTGGCCTCATGACACAGAGCATCTCTCGATTCGAGAACAAGATCGCGCTCATCACCGGCGGTACGAGCGGCATGGGGCTGGCCGCCGCGCGCAGGCTGCTGGACGAAGGTGCGCAGGTGGTCATCACCGGGCGCGACAAGATCCGGCTGGACGCCGCGGCGGAGGAGCTGAATGCCGGCGACCGCGTTTTTGCGGTTCGCAGCGATGTCGCCCGGGTGGTTGAGCTGGACGAGCTGATGACCGCGATTGACAGCCGGTACGGGCGGCTCGACGTGGTGTTCGCCAATGCGGGCGTGGCGACGTTCGGACCGGCTGCCGAGGTGGATGAGGTGGAGTTCGATCGCGTGTTCGGCATCAATGTGAAGGGGGTGTATTTCACGATTCAGAAGGCTTTGCCGCTGCTGGCGGATAACGCGGCGATCGTGATCAATGCGTCTTGGACGTTGCACCGCGGGCTGGCTGGGGGCGCGCTCTACTCGGCGACTAAGGCGGCTGTGCATAACCTGGCGCATACTTTCGCGGCCGAGCTTGGGCCGCGGGGGATCCGGGTGAATTCCGTTAGCCCGGGGTATATCGAGACTCCGATGTTCCATGAGGCGATTCCTGTGGATGCGCATGCGGGCGTGCTGGAGGCCGTCGTCGCGGGGCGCTTCGGTACTGCGGAGGATGTCGCCAACGCGGTCGCCTTTCTCGCTTCGAGTGAGGCGTCGTATGTGAATGGGCAGGATTTGATCATCGATGGTGGGCTGGTTGCGGCGATTCCGGCTTGATTTCTTGAGCCTCGATTCAGTGAGGTCGGTGGGCATTGGTGGGCACCCGTCCCCCTGAGTGGTCGCGATTGTCAGGTCGGTGGTGGGCACTCGTCCCCCTGAGTGGTCGCGATTGTCAGGTCGGTTCGGGCCGCGTCAAGGGTTGGGAATCACCTGCGGTGACGCTGCGCGCCCTTGACCCGGCCCGAACCGACCAAAGGCGGCAGCTATCAGGGGGACGGGTGGGTCTGGCCGGGTTTTGGGAGGTTCCGCACGCTCCGCGCAGGGGTTCCGCACGCTCCGCGAGAGGGGTGCCGCGGGCTCCGCGCAAGGGGTGCCGCGGGGCTCCGCGTGGTTGGCCGGGATGGTGGTCGACACGAGCTGACTGCCGACTTTTGGTACGACTACCCGGCTGCAACCGGGTAGGGGTCAAACAACTCGGCAGCGGGCGCCCCAAAACCCGGTAGTCAGCCCGAAACCCGGTAGTCGCGCAAACCCGGCACCCAGCCGTGCGTGCGGCCCGCCGCCGCGGCCGATCCTGCGTGTGGCTAGCCATTGCGCGGGTGGGTTACCACTCCGGAATCCGAGGTGGTAACCCACCGCGCGCGTGGCCGGCCACGCTCTCGCCTGGCCGTTTCGCGGGGGTTCGGCGGGCCGCGTCGGGGGTGGATCTGGGCGCGGGCGGGGTGTGGGGTGGCGGGGGTGGGCACCTTCGACGGCTTAGGTTTGTCCACGGGGTTTGGAAGGAGTAACCGTGGGATTCCTTGTTATCGCCGTCTGCTGCGTTGCGGCGGGGCTGGTCGGCCGTGCGTTGGCTGGGCCGGAGCGTTGGCAGAAGAAGGTGCGCGCGCACGTACGTCCGGATGCCGCGGAGCCGACGGAGGACGGTTACAGGTGGCTCTTTTGGTGGCACTGGGCCGTCGCGGCGCTGGCGGTGGTGGTCGCGGTTGTCGGCGTGGATCACGTCCGGTTGTCCGAGGAAGAGTTGTACGAGGCCGCCCAGCGTGGGGTTGGCAGTCTGGACGGGACAATCGGCCTGGTGACATCCGACCGGATCGATTCGGCTGTCAGCGGTCTGGTCTACGCCGACCTCCACGTTCGGGAGATCAGCTCGAGCGATTCGAAGGCTCCCCGGCGCTACGAGATCACCCCGCTGCTGTCCAAGGGCGATTACGACGACCATCCGGACCGGATCGCCGTATGCGTCCAGGCCCGGATCAGCGAAGGCACTGACGCGGGCTTCGTGTACTCCTACACGTCTACTTCACCGGGCCGCTGCGAGGGTTGATCGGTCCGATGGCGGTAGTGGTCCGCTGATCCGGCAGGATTCGTCAGATGCGCTTTCTCGATCCACGGCCCTGGTCGGCCACGTCCCTGTTCGGGTGGCAGGTGCACATCGACACCGAGGGCTTGTGCACCTATCGCGACGAATCGGGCCGGCTGCAGGCGTCGTACCGGGTGCTGCCGTGGGTGTATCCGAATCCACGGCTGGGGCTGATGGAGCACCCGATCTCCTTGCCTGAAGGCGAGGTGGTGCTCTTCAACGGCAAGCGCGGCGCGGTCCGGCGGTCGTCCCACAACGGCCACCTGGTGATGCGCGGGCGGCGCTACGAGTTCCGGCACAAGCGCCGGCGACGCTGCGAGCTCTGGTGCGATGGGCTGCTGATCGCCACGCTTCGGCGTCGCTGGCGGACCACCGTCCTGGTCGGTGCTGCTCCGCGTGACGACACCGACCTGCTCGCTGCTGTGCTCTGCGAGTACGCCGTCCGGCCCGGCCGTCCCGGTGTGATGAGCGCGATCATGGACGCGCTCTTCGCCTAAACGCCTGAGCCCACCGGGATCGGCCTCGTTGGAGGCGAGGTCAGAACCAGTGCAGGCAGTGCGGGACGCGCTCTGTACGGAAGAGAGCGTCGGCGAGGGCTGCCGCGCCTTGGTGGTGGGCCGCGATGTGCCCGGCGCGGACGAGCGTGCTGGGCGTCGTACCGCCGAGGTAGATCGAGCCCAGGTCGCTCACGTCCAAGGACAGGTCGGGCGCTGAGTCCGTCGGGACGCAGTCGGCCTTGCCCTCCCGGATCGTCAGCAGGTACCGGTTGTGCTCGCCGAGGAACTGGTCATCGACATCGAGCACCAGTTCGCCGTCCGTCGACCAGCCTCGCGCGGTCAGCGCACGCGGTACGTCCAGCAGCCGGACCCAGAGCCAATCGGTGTCGTCACTCACCTCGCCGGCCCGGTAGTCGGCAAGCTGCCAGCGCAACGGATGACCGAGCGGAACTTGCTTGAAGAGCACCTTCTTGACCAGGTCATGCCCGAGTACGAACTGAGCCAGAGCCATGAAGACCGCGTCGTCGGCGGCGATGGTCTCATCGACCGTCAGGGTGTTGCCCTCGCCCATGGAGTAGCTGGCGTAACCGTCCGGTACCCCGTCGGCGTTCCGGTGTACGGCGATGTAGCGCGCCGCCGGTGCGATCGGGGGCTGGCCCGCGCCCGAGGTCCACCAGCGGTGCGGCCGGGACAGCGCGCCAGGTTGTGCGCGGCGGTACCGGTCGTACACCTGCTCCAGAATCTCGCCGCAGTCCACCCGCCGCAGCACCTCAACGGAGCCAGTGCGAGAGCCGGTATCCAAGCTGGTCGCGGCAGCGCGCGCTCGGCGTGCGGCGAAGGCGCCCTGGTGACGTGGAACTGTCAGCCGCGAGGTGTAGGTCGCCGGTCCGTAGCCGAACCGGCGGTAGATCACTGCTTCGGTGGCAAGCAGGACCGAGATGAACTCGCCGCGGGTGCGCAGATCGGCGAGCTGGTGCCGCATCATCGCGCTGAGCACGCCCTGGCGCCGGTGCGAGGGCACGACGCCTACGGCGGTCACGCCGGCGGCCGGTACGACGATGTCGCCGGGCAGGGTGAGTTCGAAGGAGTACGAGCCGGCCGTGCCGATGGGCCGCCCGTCCGCCGTGACGGCGAGCAGGTTGCGGTCCATTTCGAGGGCCGCCCACCACACGCCGTCGCTATCGGCCGCGCCGCCCGGGAACTGCCCGAACGCCGTATGCATGGTGTTGATGAACACCTCGAGGTCCTCGCCGGTCGTGCCACGGATCTCCATCGCTGCCGCTGCCTTCCCTCGGTACCGGCACCACGACGCGCGGTGTCCCGCGACAGTTCAGCGGTGCCACTTGCCCTGGGTCAAGCGAATTCCTGGCACCCACCACCCGGTGGTTGCCCTAGGCAACTGGAATCAGGGCTTCAGGGCCGCCAGCAACAGCTTGAGTGCTTCGACCGCGGCCGCGCTGACCACCTGGGCCGGGTCACCGTCGAGGTGGTGCTCGGTGACGGTTTCGTCGTGGCCCGTGCTGACGGCGATGAAGACCGTGCCGGCCGGGTGACCCTCTTCCGGGTCTGGCCCACCGACACCGGTGATCGAGACGCCCAGGTCGGAGCCGAGCAGCCGGACGACGCCGCGGGCCATCTCGCCGGCGCACTTGGCGGTGACCACCGGACCTGGTTCGACGTCCAGGACCTGGAACTTGACCTCGGCGGCGTAGGCCACGACCCCACCGGCGAACCACTTGCTCGCGTCCGGCGCGGCGCCGAGATGTGAGGCGAGGTTGCCGCTGGTGAGGGACTCGGCCACCGCCACGGTCTGCCCGCTCTTGAGTACCCGGGTCGCGATCGCGGTGGCGAGCTGCTCGCCCTCTTCGGTCAGGTCAGCAACAGACATACCAGCCATTTTGCCCCACGCGCCCAGTTCCGGCGGCGAGTGCGGCTCAGGCGGAGATGGTGGCGCGGAACGAACGGCGATAGCTGTCGGGTGGCACGCCGACGACGCGTTTGAACTGCCGCCGCAGCGTGGTCGCGGTGCCCATACCGGTGGCCCGGGCGATCGCCTCGATGCTCTCGTCGGTGGCTTCGAGCATCTCCTGGGCGCGCCGTACTCGCTGGGTCAGGAGCCACTGCAGCGGGGTCTGTCCGGTCACCGAGCGGAACTGGCGGCCGAGATGCCGGGGGCTCGTGCTCGCCTGGCGGGCCATGTCGGTCACGGTCAACGGCTGGTCGAGTCGCTCCTGCGCCCAGGCGAGTACCCGGACCAGCAGGTGGTCGCCGCTGACCTTGATCGGCGTGGCCACGAACTGCGCCTGGCCGCCCGGACGATGCGGCGCCATCACCAGGCGCCGGGCCACCGTATTGGCGATGGTGGCGCCGTAGTCGAGGTGGATCAGGTGCAGGCACAGATCGACCGCGGCGGCCTTGCCCGCGGCGGTGAGTACGCTGCCGTTGTCGGTGTACAGCACGTCCGGATCGATGATGGCCTCCGGATGACGCGCGCTCAGCTCATCGGTATGAGCCCAATGCGTAGTGGCTCGCCGCCCATCCAGGAGCCCTGCCGCGCCGAGTACGAACGCGCCGGTGCAGAGCGAAGCCACCCGCGCGCCCGCCTCGTGCGCCGCACGAACCGCGTCCACGAGTTCCGGTGGTGGCGGCTCGTCCACGTCCGCGCAGGCGGGCACGATCACCGTATCGGCGCTGACGAGGCGGTCCAGGCCGTGATCCGGCTCGACCACGAATGGCCCGACCTGGATCGGACCGGGCCCGCACAGCAGTACGTCGTACCAGCCGTGCTCGGCGTTGAGCGGGGGATTGCCGAAGATCTCGTAGGCGACGCCCAGTTCGAAGTGCAGCAGACGGCCGGCGGCGGCGAGCGCGACGGTAGGCATGTCCGAAAGTGTACGCATGGTGGCGTTCCGGACTCTCCCGTTCGAGCCCCGCCGACGGCAAGACTGAGGCAGTCGGAACACCTAGAACGGAGAAACACCATGACTGCAGTGGTCGTCTACGGCGCGACGGGACATACCGGGCGCTTCGTTGTCGCCGAACTGCTCGAACGCGGTCTCACCCCCGTGCTGTCCGGCCGCAACGCGGCTCAGCTGGAGGCCCTCGCGGCCGAGTACGGCGACCTGGCGGTACGGGCGGCCACGATGGACGACCCCGCCTCGCTGGATCGCGCGCTGGCGGGCGCGGCGGCGGTCATCAACACCGCCGGGCCGTTCGCGGTGACGGGCGGACCGGTGGTCGAGGCGGCGCTGCGCGCGGGCATTCCGTACGTCGATGTCGCGGCGGAGATCGAAGCGAACGCGACGATGTTCGCCGATCACGCGGAGGCGGCCCGGAAGTCCGGCACGGCGGTGGTTCCGGCGATGGCCTTCTTCGGTGGGCTGGGCGATCTGCTCGCGACCGCCGCGATGGGCGATTGGGCCGCTGCCGATGAGGTGCAGGTGGCGTACGGATTGAGCAGTTGGCACCCAACGGCCGGCACTCGCGAGGCGGGCAAGGTGTCGCACGAGCGCCGCGAGGGCCGACGCGTTCGGTTCACGGGCGGGGCGCTGGAGTACCACGAGGACCAGCCGTCCGAGCAGGACTGGAACTTCCCCGCGCCGCTGGGCCGCCGTACGGTCATCGCGGGTTTCACGATGGCGGATGTGGTCACGGTGCCGAGCCACGTGGCGGTGCCGGAGGTGCACACCTACATGGCGGTCGAGGCCGCGAAGGACCTGGCCAACCAAGAGACGCCCGCTCCGAAGGCGGTCGATGAGTCCGGGCGGTCGGACCAGACCTTCGTGGTCGACGTTGTGGTCCGCGCGGGTGGTGCCGAGCGACGCGCTTCCGCCCGCGGGCAGGACATCTACGCGATCACCGCGCCGCTGGCGGTCGAGGCCGTGCAGCGAATCCTTGCCGGAAACACCCGGGCCAAGGGCCTTGCGTCGGCCGGTGCCATGTTCGACGCGGCCGACTTCCTCAAGGCGCTGAGCCCGCACCTGACGGTCGACCTGCCGAACTGACGTCGTTCGCCCGTCGAACGGCCAGCACGGTCACGGGCGGCAGGCTCGGCTGGGCCGGGGTCCACCGGTTGGGGGACAGGTGGTGGGTCGCTTGGTGGATACGGGTGGAGGGTGGCGCTGGATAGCTTCGCCAGATGACAGCTACGAGTCCGTCGATCGTGAGTGGACCGGTCTCGACCGGTGGGCGCGCGCTTGGCCCCGACCTTGCCCGCGGCCTGATGTTGTTGTTCATCGCGCTCGCCAACACCCATGGCTTCCTGCACTGGCCCGGCGTGGCGACGATCCGGAACATGCCGGTCGTCTCCTCGACGGCGGACCGGATCGTGGCGATCTTCGAGCTGTGCCTGGTGGACGGCCGTTCGTACACCATGTTCGCCGCGTTGTTCGGCTACGGCATGGTGCAGATCAGGCGCCGCCAGGAGAACGCGGGCGCGACCTGGCCGGCCACCCGGAAGCTGCTGCGCCGACGAGGCTGGTGGCTGCTGGGACTGGGTTTTCTGCACGCCGTTCTGCTCTACTACGGCGACATCCTCGCGGCGTACGCCTTGCTCGCTCTGCTGCTGGTCGCCAGTCTGCGATGGAGTACGCGGCGGCTGCTGATCCACGCGGGCGGCTGGATCGTTGCCGGCGCGTTGCTGTACGGACTGGTGTCGAGTCCGGCCTCGCCGGAATCAGCCGCGTCGATCATGCCGTGGAGCGTGGAGCACAACCCGCTGAAGGCGATGGGGTTCCGCGTGATGGGCATCGTCGTCAGCGCGCCGATTCTGGCGATCACCGCGGCCGGGGCTTTCCTGCTCGGGGTTTGCGCCGCGCGACTGCGCATCCTCGAAGAGCCGGAGAAGTGGTTGCCGCTGCTGCGCCGTGTCGTCTGGATCGGTATCCCGGTGTCCGCGCTGGGCGGTTTACCCCTCGCGCTGTACGTCGCGGGGGTGCTGCCCGATCCGGCGTTCGCGAACGTCGTACCGGCCGCGGTGCTGCACTCGATCACCGGATTCGCGGGCGGACCGGCGTACGCGGCGCTGATCGCGTTGTGGGCCATGCGGCTCCACGGCAATCAGCCGGGCAGGGCGGGCACGGCTCAGCGCCCCGGGCGGATCGTCACCGCGTTGCAGGCGACCGGGCAGCGCTCGCTCACGTGCTACCTGTCGCAGTCGGTGGTTTGGGCGATCGTCTTTCCGCCCTACCTACTGGACCTTGGGCACACGATGACGTTGTGGCAGTCCGCGTTGCTCGCCATCGGCACGTGGATCGCCACCGTCCTGCTCGCCGACTGGATGCGCCGCGCCGGGATCCGCGGCCCCTTCGAGGTCCTGCTCCGCAAACTGACCTATCGCAAACCGGCTTAGGAACCTCCGACGGCCGGATCGCCTTGGTGGTGGCGATCCGGCTGGTCCAAGTGGGCTAGGCGACGGCGGTGGCTTCGAGTTCGACCAGGAGGACGGGGATCGCGAGCCGGGTGACGCCGAGCATCGTGGTGGCGGGTGCTACCCCGGCGGCGCCCAGGCGGGACGCCAGTACGCCGTAGTGCTGGAAGAGCAGGTCCACGTCGGTCGTGTAGACGTTGAGGCGGACGACGTTCGCCAGCGACATACCGGCCTCGCCGAGCACGGCCTCCAGGTTGTCGAGGCTCAGCGCCACCTGCGCCGCCATGTCCCCGGCGTGCTGCGGCTGGCCGTCAGCGCTCATCGCGGTCTGGCCCGCGCAATATAAGGTCCGGGTGTGCCCGGAGACGATCTCGCCCTGGTTGTAGCCCAGCTCCGCCGACCACGCCCACGGGTTGATCGCCGTACGCTCCATCACCACAGTTGCTCCATTCGATTCATCGAGAATTCGTTCGCGCGGCGGCTCGGTCAGGACCGGCCGACGTCGTGCTGAGGAGCCTGTCAGCCATTCACGACATCCTCTGTCGTGTATTTCCGTAGGGTTTTCGCATGCGCGCCGACCGCTTGGTCTCCCTGGTTCTGTTGCTGCGACAGCGCGGTCAGTTGTCCGCGACCGCGCTGGCGAGCGAACTCGAGGTATCCACCCGCACGGTGCTTCGCGATATCGAGGCGCTGTCCGCGGCAGGCGTTCCGGTATACGCCGAGCGCGGCCGGCACGGCGGATTCGCGCTGCTGCCGGGTTTCCGGACCGAGCTCACCGGGCTGAATCACGACGAGGCCCTTGCCCTGCTGGTGGCCGGGTCCCGCCGTGGCGCGCAGGCGTTCGGCCTCGGTTCGGCGCTCGCTTCGGCCATGCTCAAGGTGGTCGACGCGCTGCCCGACAGCTACCGGCACACCGCGGCCGACGTGACCGAGCGGCTGCTCATCGACCCGGAGACCGATCTGCTCTCGCGCCGGCTGGTCACTGAGGAGGTGCCGCATCCGGTGGCGGCCGAGGTACGGCGCGCGGTGTTCGCCGGGCACAAGTTGCGTATCCAGTACGAGGCGATGGACCAGGCTGCGAAATGGCGGGTGGTGGATCCGATCGGCCTGGTCACCGTGCGGGACCAGACGTACTTACTGGCCACTCGATCCGGCGAGGACCGGACCTACCGGCTGTCCCGGATCCAGGCGGCCGAAGAACTCGATGAACCTGCAGAGCGGCCGGATCGGGTGGATCTGGAACGGGCCTGGCAAGAGCGCAGTACGCGGTTCCGGGCTGGCGGCGACCAGGTGACCGTACTGGTCCGGGTGGCTCCAACACGGCGGGAGGAGTTGGTCGGCACCGCGCTGGCGGTTCTCTCCGAAGAGGCCGAGGCGGACGGCTGGCTGCGGATGGAGGTCACCTTCCAGGATTCGCGACATGCCGAATGGGCCCTCTGGCAACTAGCCATGGGCGCCGAAGCCCTCTCCCCACCCTGGCTCCTAACCGCCCTCCACACCCGAGCCACCACCCTCGCCACCCGCTACTCCTAACCGAGCGCGGTTGTGGAAAACTCTGCCGTGGTCGGACGCGAAATGCCGAGCCCGGTGGGCGTACGAAATTGTCCTGCGGGTATTTGGGGATCGGCCTAGTCTCTGGGCGTGAACACTCCTCCGGAAGCGGTGCTGAAGGCGTTCGGGATCACCGATGCCCCGGTCGTACTCCCTGGTGGGCGAGGCGGTACTTGGCGGGCGGGCGAGGTGATCCTCAAGCCGGTCGACTTCCCGGCGGAAACCGTTTGGCGGGCCGACGTACTCGATGCGCTGCCGCCGTCCGAGCACTTCCGGATCGCCCGGCCGGTACGCGCGGTTGATGGCGGGTGGATGGCCGAAGGCTGGGAGGCGGCTCAACTCGTCGCCGGTGAGACGGACGTGAGCCGGCAGGACGACGTACTGCGAGCGGGCATCGAGTTCCACCGGGCTATTGCGAACGTGCCCCGGCCGGATTTCCTGGACCTGCGGGATGATCCGTGGGCCGTGGGGGATCGCGCGGCTTGGGAAGAAGGGCCGCTTCGGGTCGACGCCGCGGCCGATGTGCTGGTGCAGCCGTTGATCGAGGCGCGTCGTCCGGTGGACCTGCCGTCGCAGGTGGTCCATGGCGATCTGCCGGGCAACGTGCTGTTCGCCGAGGGGTTGCCGCCCGCGATCATCGACTGGCCGGTCTATTGGCGTCCGGCGTCGTGGGCCTTGGCCGTTGCGGTAGCCGACGCACTGTGCTGGTACGACGCCACGCCCGATCTCGCCGCCCGCTGGACGCATCTACCCGCCTGGGGCCAAATGCTGATCCGCGCGCTCGTCTACCGCATCGCCACCGACGAAGCCGCCTCCGGCCCAACCTGCTGGACCCCCGCCCGCCTAGCCGCCTACCGCCCCGCCATAACCACCGCCCTAACCCACGCCACGCCCTAACGCCTCCACCCGCGAGTGGACGCGTTCACACGCGACCACTCGCGCCGGGGTAATCACCGCGCCTCGTCCGCCTGTTTGCCCGTCGCCTTGCGCTTGGCCGGTCTTGGTGAGTCCACTCGACATTTTCGCGGCGGAATAACGTCCAGTGGACTCACCAAGACGAAGCTCAAGCGGGAGTGCCGGCCGCCATGTCTGCGCGCCGCGCGACGCGTTCGCACGCGACCACTCGCGGGGGTGTTCGCCGGCCTTGTCCGTGAGTGGACGCGTTTGCACGCGACCGCTCGTGGTGGGGATGGGTGACCTGGGTGGTTCGTAGGGTGGGGTGGACGGGGAGACGGCGAGATGGCCCTGGAGGCTTCTGGTGCGGTTGGACCTTGCGCGCGTTTTGCTGGCTCGTACGCGAATCGATCGGGTCTTTCGGGACACGCCGCAGTACGAATGTGAGCCGTTGAGCGCGGTGCTGGGTTGCCGGGTCATCCTGAAGGTCGAGACGCTGAACCCGACCCGGTCGTTCAAAGGCCGCGGGACCGAGACCGTACTGGCCCGTCTGCAGGACAGCGGAAACGTGAACGCCGTCGTCTGTGCGAGCGCGGGCAACCTCGGCCAGGCACTCGCGTACAGCGGTCGGCTACGGGGGATGCCCGTCACGGTGGTCGCCTCGTCCGCGGCCAACCCGCTGAAGATCGAGCGGATGAAGGCACTCGGGGCCAACGTGATCCTGGTCGACGGCGAGATCGAGCTGGCCCTGGCGATCGCCGAACGATATGCCGACGAAACCGGCGCCTTTTTGGTTGAGGACAGCAAGGATCTCGGTACTTGCGAGGGCGCGGCAACCATCGGCGTCGAGCTCTCGGAATTAGCGGGCGAACTCGATTCGGTCCTCGTAGCGCTCGGCGCTGGTGCGATGGCGACCGGAGTGGCCTTCGCGTTGAAGAGCTTGCGCGAAGGCGTCGAAACCATCTGCGTCCAGCCCGAAAACGCGCCGGCGATGACGTTGGCCTTGCGAGCGGGCAAGCCGGTCGAGGTCGGAAGGCCGTCCACCATCGCCGACGGTGTTGCCGGTCGCTATGTGATTCCCGAGGTGCTGGACGATCTGGCGGCGGTCGCGGACGACGCGGTACTGGTGACCGAAGGTGGCATCGTCGAGGCGATGCGCCTGCTCTACGTACACGCGGGTCTGGTGGTCGAACCAGCAGCGGCTCTCGGCGTCGCCTCGATCCTGGAAAGCGCCGGCCGGTTCGACGGCAAGACCGTCGCGACGATCCTGTGCGGCAGCAACGTGACGCCCACGGACTTCGACCGCTGGATCCAGCACGGCCTGGCCGCTCCGGCGACGGGGTTGCCGTGAGGGCGTTGGCGATCGGTGTTGCCGGTGCGGTTTCGGTGGTGCTCGGTTGGGGCGAGGTTGAGCATTGGCGTGCGTCTAGGCGCCGACTTGGTCAGACGGTCGGCCAGGCGCACCCTGCGGCGGATGGCGTCGAGGCGGTCGTCGTACTCGGGTATCGCAACAAAGGCGACCGGGCCAACGCGGTGAATCGCTGGCGGGTTCGCGCCGGTCTGCGATCCCTCGACCCCCAAGGGAGGAGCCGCCTCGTGCTAAGCGGCGGTCCCACGGCCGGCGAGCGTGCGGAGGCGGAGCTGATGGCGGAGTACGCCCGGGCTCGCGGCTATCGCGGACACCCTGCTGGTCGAAGCCGAAAGCCGCTCGACCTGGGAGAACATCACCAAGGTCATCCCGATGATCGAAAACGCCGCGCGGATCAAGATCGTCTCGCACTCCATGCACGCCGAAAAGGGTCGCGCGTACCTGTGGCGCCAGCGGCCGGACCTCGCCGTACGCCTGGTCCGGGGACGCGACTACCGCCCCGGCGAGTGGATCCTTTTCAAACCAGCGCTCGCGATCCTCGGTTGGCGGAACCTGCGCCGTATCGGTTCGACCTGATGATCGCCAACCTCCAGTGACTCCCAAAGTCTTTACGACTTCGTGAACATTTTCCCGATCTGAGCTGTTCGGTTGAAGTCACCCGGACCGAGCGACTAGCGTTTCGCTTGGCTCGGTGATGGTCGTGCGGGCAGCACTTGATCGGAACTGGTCCTCTTTGAGGACGGGGTGTGATGGCAGTTGCTGAGGGGCGACTGTCATCTCATCCCGGGCTTCTCCGCGACACAGCAGATCTCCTCGGCAAAGCAGATCTCCGCGACACGGCAGACTGGACTCATGCCGGCATCGTCGCTCGCCATCGCTCCGGACGGAACCCGGATCGCCTGCCAGTTACAAGGTGCCGACGGCAACCAACCGCCGTTGCTCCTGCTCGCCGGGCAATCGAACAACCACCACTGGTGGGACCCGGTCCGCGACGACTTCGGCCGCCGTACGATCACCCTCGACTATCGCGGCACCGGCGCGAGCGACAAACCGGACGAGCCGTACTCGACTCCCGGCTTCGCTGCGGACGTGGTCGCGGTCCTGGACCACCTCGGCCTTGACCAGGTGGACGTGTACGGCACGTCGATGGGCGGCAGGGTCGCGCAATGGCTTGCCGTGCTGTACGGCGACCGGGTGCGCGGGCTCGTCCTCGGTTGCACCTCGCCGGGCAAAACCCACGGGTACGAGCGAAGCCAGGAAATACGACGGACTCTCGCGCATCCCGATCAGGCCGTACGCGACGAGGTGCTCGCTGATCTGATGTATACGCCGCAGTGGCGCCGGCAGAACCCAGGCCCGTACCCGGTGCTCGGCGACACCACGATGCCGGCGTACGCGAAGGGGCGGCACCTGGTCGCGAGCAACTCGCACGAGGCGTGGGCGGAGTTGCCGTCGATCAAGGCGCCGACGCTGATCCTGCACGGCACCGACGATGTATTCAGCCCGGCGGCGAACGCGAACCTGCTCGCCGAGCGCATCCCCAGCGCCCGCGCGGAGCTGATCGAGGGCGCGCGCCACGCGTACTTCCACGAGTTCCGGTCCGTCGCGAGCCCGCTGGTCACCAACTTCCTCGCGGGGCTCCAGCTCTAGGTCGCTGCTGATGTCGGGCCCGGTCGACCGGCTCCGTCGTATCGATCACAGGCGCAAACGTGAGAGGAACCCGCGATGAGCAAGGTAGTCATGGATGTCTCGATGTCACTGGACGGATTCTCGGCCGGGCCGAACGTGCGGCCGGAGGCGCCGATGGGCGACGGCGGCGAACTGCTGCACGACTGGTTCCTCGGCACGGGCCAGCACAACGAGGTCGACGTCCGCGTTGGCGAGGAACTGAACGCGATGGTCGGCGCCGCCATCGTCGGCCGGCACACGTTCGAGCTCGGCCGCAAGCTCTGGGGCGGTACGCCGTGGCCGGCCACCCCGACCTTTGTCGTCACCCACCGGCCCAGGGCGGATCTCGCCGGGGACAACGGCGGGACGTTCGCCTTCGACGGGCTGGAGGCCGGGACCCGGCGGGCCAAGGAAGCCGCGGGGGACAAGAACGTGATGGTCCTCGGCGCGAACGTCGGCCAAAGCCTGCTCCGCGCCGGCCTGCTCGACGAGCTGTGGGTCCACCTCATCCCGCGGCTGCTGGGCGAGGGCACCCGGCTGTTCGACGGCTTCCAGGCCGAGCTGATTCCGGCGGGCGACTTCCTAGTCGGCTCCGTCCCACACCTGCGCTACCGCATCGGTTAGGTCTTGGCGGCGGGCTGATCGGAGGTCGGGATCAAGCCCGCTTGGCGGAAGAGGCGGCGCAGGTAGTGGCTGATGTCGTCGGGGCTGGGTTGTCCTGGTTCGAGGAGCAGGTGGTGGATGATCGCGCCGGTCATCATGTCGAGCAGTACGTCGAGGTCGGCGGTCGGGCTGAGTACGCCTTCGTCCTGCGCCCGGCGGAGCAATACGCGCGAGCGTTCGCGGCGGGGCAGCATGTGGTGGTTCCAGTACGCCGCGAGCAGCACCGGGTGGTTGGGCCCCGCGCCGAGCAGCCGGGCCGCGAGGGCGTGGTACCTCGGATCGGCCAGGGCCTGACCCCACTCGGGCAGCAGTGATTCGAGCACCTCGGGCAGATCGCCGCCCGTGGACGCGGCCACGCTCGGAAGGTCGTCGCGAACCTTCTCGATCGCATCCGCGAGCAGATCCTCCTTGCTCTTCCACCGCTTGTAGACGGTGACCTTCGCGACGCCCGCGCGTTTGGCGATGCCCTCCATGCTGGTCTGATCGATGCCTCGTTCAACGAGTAGGTCGACGGCGGCGGACAGGATCGCCGTGTCGGCCTGGGGGTCGCGGGGACGTCCCGGCCCTCGACGGCGCGGCGCTTCAGCGGTCATGCGCCCATCCTCGCGTGCAGCGTGCCGGCGAGCCACCGCCGCAACGCGCCGGGGTCATTGCCGCGCCAGGCGAGATGCCCGTCGGGGCGGATCAGCAGCGGCGACGATGGCGCGGCCTCGTCGTACAAAATGGCAATATCCGGGCCGAGTACCTCCACCAACGCGGTCAGGTCGGTGCCAGGCCGGGCGAGTAGGACCCAGGCGGGCAGCAGTTCCGCGTGCAGCCGGGTGGCGCTGCCGTCGGCGCGGACGCAGGCCCGGTCCGGAACGCGATCGCCCGGTCGCGGACGCGGGCCTCGACCACCGAGTGGGCCGCGCCGGTAGCTCACCCACAGCTGGGACGCCGTACGGGTTGCCTGGCGTTGCACGCGGGACGAGTTGAGGAGCGGTACGAAGATGCGGTCGCGTACGAACCGGGCCAGCGGGCTTTCGCCAACGAGGATCTTGGTGTTCGCCGTAGTGGTGCGAAGGACTTCGGTCGCGAGCGGGCGCCGTTCGGCGGCGTATGTGTCGAGCAGGGCGTGATCCGCCTTGCCGCGGACGACCATCGCGAGTTTCCACGCCAGGTTTTCGGCGTCGCCGATGCCGGTGTTCATGCCTTGGCCACCGATCGGGCTATGGATATGCGCGGCATCCCCGGCCAGCAGAATCCGGCCGCGGCGGTATTCGGCCGCGAGCCTGCGCTGAATACGGAAGACCGAGGTCCAGCTGGTCTCGCGGATGTGTACGTCGTTCTCGCCGGCCCGCTGGGGGAGGAGTTCCTCGAAGCGCGCGACGATATCCGCGTCGTCGAGACGCCGATCGACAGGCGGAACGTCGGCCATCAATCGCCAGAGGTCGTCCTTGCCGTCGGCGGCTCGCATCGGGATTGCCAGCAGCAGGCCGTCGCGGTGGAAGAACCCCGCTGAAACGGTCCTGTCGCGGTCCCAGTCGGCGCGAACGTCGGCCAAGAGAAACTGCTCCACGACCGGTACGCCGGCGAAATCGATCCCGGCGGCCCCGCGCACGGTGCTGCGGGCGCCGTCGCATCCGACGACCCACCCGGCCCGGATCTGCTGGCCGTCGGCAAACGTCACCGTCACCTTGTCGGCGTCCTGCGCTACGCCCGTGACGGTGCGATTCTGACCGACCTGCCCGCCCAGTTCGGCGAAGCGGCGTCGTAGTTGTTCCTCGATCCTGGCCTGCGAGACGAACAAGGCCTGCGTCGGCTCGCGCTCGTCCGGGGCGAACCGCATCGTGGCGATCGGCCGCGACTGAACGTGCATCCGCATCCCGACCGGGGCCAGCGAGTGGTCGCGAAGTTGTCCCATGGCGCCGAGTCGCTCAAGTACCTCGACTCCGCGTGCGTGCAGGATGTTCGCCCGCGAGGTCGTACTCGGCCCGTCGGCGCGATCCACGACCATCACCTCGACCTGCTGCGCGGCCAGTCCGACGGCCAGCGCCAACCCGGTCGGCCCGGCTCCAACGACCAGGACGTCCACAGTCTTCATACCGGCTCCTATTTCCATACGCAGACGACTGCATATTAAAATAGCACCATCAGCTGGGCTTATCAGAAGCGTTGTAAAGAGTGCGGTGGCCCGGGTGTTGTGGCGTCGATCGCATCCGCCGGGCCGCGCCACTCCCGCGAAGGAGCGAGCTCACTCTCACGGGTGAGGTCGTACGGGCCGGTTGGAGGAGAGGGTGAACCCGACCGTGCGATCCGGACGGTGTCGGTGTGAAAGGGGTTCGGCCAATGGGACTTCCACCAGGACAACGGCGTATCGAGGGGTTTCCGCGCTTCGGCACGCATCTCTCCAAGCCTGCCCCGGCCGTTCCGGCAGACCCGGTCATCGAGGTACGCGGTGCGGTGGCGGAGGAGTTCGACCTTCCACTCGCCTCGATCTGGGCCCTGCCGCGCAAGGAGCTCCCGGCCGACTTCCACTGCGTGGCCGGCTGGACGGCAACCGGCCTGCTTTGGGAAGGCGTGCCGTTCGAGACGTTCTACCGTGCTCTGGTCGAACCGGCGCTTTCGCCCGGTACATCGATCACGCACGTCATGTGCGGTGGACTCGACGGTTTCGAAGCTGCGGTGGCGATCGAGGACATCCTCGCCGATGACGTACTCATCGCCCAGAACCTCAACGGCCAGCCGCTGGACAGCGACCACGGAGCCCCAGTCCGCCTGGTCAGCCCCAGCCAGTACGGCTACATGAACGTGAAACACCTATCCCGCATCAACGTCCTCACCACGGCCCCACCCAACACCGACGGCCCCCTGCTCCGCAGCCACCCCCGAGCCCGGGTCTGGCAGGAAGAACGCCACGGCCTCCTCCCCGGCCGCGTCGTCCGCCCCTTCTACCGCCCCCTGATCAACCCCATCCGCCGCCTAAGCGCCCGCGGCTCCTCCACTCCAAACCCCTGATGCTCCTCGGAGCCGGCTTGCGGTCAGCAGGTGGAGTCGAGTCGCCAGCATGCGGGATCAAAGACGTCCGGGCGTTCGCGGCCGCGGTGGTGCAGGGTGCCACCAGGTGGAACCGTAAAGGTTTCCGGGCCTAGAGCAACGACCATCTCCTCATTGGTGATGTTCGTGTAGGTGCGATGCTCGACTTTGATGTCGTGCACTTCGACCAGCTCGTCCTCGGCCAACCGGAGCATCCTGGGCAAGCGCTCGCCGCGGCTGAGATCGACCAGTTGCAACTGCCGATCGCCTACCGAGTTGATCGACACGATCTGTGCTGGCGCCAAGCCCCGCGCATCACTGGAGATCACCTGACCGACCACGAGATCAGCTACCCGGATTTGGCCCATTCGCGCTCTGCTCCTTCTGGATTCGCCCAACGGACGTTTGCGACTGGCCGCTTTCGATATCATCCCGGGTGTTGATGTACTCGGCTTGCGCCGTACCGCCATAAATAGACTTCGTTCGGGATCAGCGCGTCGGAGGCGTTTCGACGGGGTCGGGAGGGCCTGCTGCGGAGGCGGGCGGCGGGTGGAATCGTTCGAGCGGCATGTCGTTCAGCGCGCCCTCCATGGCGGTGCGCCACAGCGGTCCGGCGGTGCCTGAGCCGGTTGGGTCGGTGATGTCGCGGCCGTCCAGCGTATGGCCGTACTGCAGGTTCGTGTACGGCAGGTTCGCGTCGGCCACTACGGCGGCCGCGGCGAGGTTGGGCGCGTATCCGGCGTACCAGACGGCCTCGTTGTCCTGGATGGTTCCAGTCTTACCTGCCAGATCCCACGGGCCGAAGTTCAGGCGGGCGCCGGTGCCACCTGGTTCCATCACGGCGCTGAGAACGCGGTTGACGCTGTCGGCCACCTCGGGCCCGAGTACCTGCCGGCAATCGGTGCCCGGCGTTTGGATCGGTTGACGAGTCTTGTCCTGTACGGACGTGACCAGGTGCGGGCGGCAGTACTTGCCCCGGGCCGCGAAGGTCGCGTAGGCGTTCGCCAGCATCAACGGCGTCACGTAGCCGACGCCGAGCGTGAACGAGATCACCTGGTCGAGCGGCTTGAGCGTCTGGGCGTTGTACATGCCGAGGTTGGCGGCGATCTGGGCCGGCCGGCAGAGACCGGTGCGCTGCGAGAGTTGCAGGAAGTAGGTGTTGGTCGAGTAGCGGGTCGCCTCGGTCAGGGTGAGGTTTCCGCTTCGGGTGGAGTTCCGCGGCTTGTAGTTCGGATCCTCGGTCGTGCCCGTGCAGGTCCTGAACTTCTTGCCGCTGAGGTCGATCTGCTCGGGCGAGTTGATCCGGTAGTTGAAGCCGATGCCCTTCTCCAGCGCGGCCGCGAGCGTGAACGCCTTCATCGTCGACCCGTTCTGGAACCCGCCGTAGCCGCCGGGATAGGACTTCTCCACGTTGTAGTTGTACGAAGTCTGGTTCTTGCCCCGGCCGTGCGGCTTGCTCTGCACCATCGCCTTCACCAGCCCGGTGCCCGGCTCGATGATCGTGATGGCGGCGATCGCGCTGTCGGTGCTCCGGCTGTGCTCCCGGATCGAGGCCTGCGCGGCAGCTTGAATCCTCGGATCGAGCGAAGTCCGGATGAGCAGGCCGCCGGTCTTGAGGTAGTCGGTCCGCTCGCGGACGCTCTTGCCGAGCATCGGGTTCTCCAGCAGCTTCGCGACGACGTACTCGCAGTAGAAGGGGTAACGGGAGCTGGCGCAGCCGTTCCGAACCTTCTGGACCTTGGTCAGGTCGATCACCGGCGCCTTGAGAGCGGCGCTGGCCTGGCTCCCGGAGATCAGGCGTAGTTCGAGCATCCGGTTGATCACGAGGTCGCGACGTTCCTTCGCCCGCTGCAGGTTGTTCGTGGGGTCGTACCCGGTCGGGTTCTTCACCAGGCCGGCCAGCAAGGCGGCCTGCGGCAGCGTGAGCTTCAGGGCCGAAGTCCGGAAGTAGTGCTGAGCCGCGGCCTGGACGCCGTACGTGCCGTCGCCGAAGTTCACCAGATTCAGGTACCGCTCGAGGATCTGGTCCTTCGAGAGTTGGCTCTCGACCGCGATCGCGTAGCGCAATTCGGTCAACTTGCGCTGGTACGTCACGGCGGTGGCCTGCCGTCGTTCCTCGGCCGTCGTGGCCTTGTCGAGAAGACTCTGCTTCACGTACTGCTGGGTGATGCTGGAACCACCCTGCTCGACCGTGCCCTCCACCTGGTTGTTGACCAGCGCACGCAGGGTGCCCTTCAAGTCAGCGGCACCGTGCTCGTAGAACCGCGCGTCCTCGATCGCCACGATCGCCCGCCGCATGATCGGACTGACCTGGCTCAACGCCACGGGAACCCGGTTCTGCTCGTACAAGGTGGCCACCAGACTGCCGTCGTCGGCAAGGATCCTGGTCCGGAGCGCCAGCGGTACGGTCTCCAGCTCAACCGGCAACCCCTGCACCGTCTCCAGCGCCTTGCCCGTACCAACTCCGGCAAGCCCCGCGAACGGCACAACCAAACCGGCCGCCAGCGCGCCCGCCAGCACGCTCAAGCCGAGGAACCCAATCACCGACCGAACCGCCCCACCAAACCCGCCACCAACGGCGCGCATATCCCAATACTAATCCCGCACCCCACCCCACTAACAGCCTGTAACGCGCCCCGATTGAGAGCCGCGGCAGCCTGATGCTGACGGTGACCACGCCGATCCGGATCCACCGCCGACGGCGGTGTGGTTCGGACCGCCACTGGCCGACATCGGGCGCTCCGACTCAGCGAGCGTTCGTTTGAAGGATGGTGTTGGTCACTGAATGCAACTATGGTGCAGGTGCATGGGGCTCACGGAAAGTGAGCTGGGGACGGGAGCGTGTCAGTGACACGCGTGCATCTGGGGTGGATATGGGTCGAAAACGTGGTTTCTTCGCGGAATTGCAACACCAGTCGGCGGTGGCGCAGCGGGATCGGCAGCGGGCACAAGCGGCGGCGGTGCGTGACCAGATTAGGGCGCAACGAGAGGCGGAACGGGCATACGCGGCGGCTCAACGAGCGCACTTGGCTGCGATGCGGGCCGATGAGAAGGCAGCCGCGGAAGCGGCGCGTGAGGCCAAACGACTTCACGTTGAGGCTCAGGAGTCAAAGGTCGCTGCGATGAACGCGAACCTCGAGCTGTCACTGTCAGAGATTGACAACATACTTGAGGCCACGCTGAAGGTTGACGACTATGTGGAGCTTGAGAGGTTGCGGAAGGTCGCTGAACATCCGCCCTTCGAGTCCCAGCATCAGCGCCCCATCCCGCCTCCCGCACCGATCGAGGCGCCGCCACCGCCAGTCTTCCAGGAGCCGGTTGCACCGAAAGGTCTCTCGGCGCTGGTCGGGAAAAAGAAGCACGCCGAGTCCGTAGCCGCTGCGCGGCTGGCCTTCAGTCATCAGTACCACCAATGGCAGACCTACTCTGCATCGATCCCGATGCGTCAGTTGGAACAGTTGACGGCGCATAAGAGCGCCGAGGACGAGCGTATTCGGAGGCTTGCGGCGGATCGCGCCCGGTATGACCAGGAGTGCGGGCGTCGCCAGCGGGAGGTTGATGCGGCCAACGCCGAACTAGACACGTTGATCCGGAATTACGAAGCGAGCACGCCCGAGGCTGTGTCTGAGTACATCGGGATCGTGTTCGGGAATTCCGTGTATCCAGAGGACTTTTCCTGGTCAGTCGACTATGAGTTCGATCCGGACGTCCAAGAGTTGCGGGTCAGCCTTGAATTCCCACCTCCTGGTGGCATACCGACGGCCCGGCAGTACAAGTACGTCAAGGCGACGGACGAGATCACCGAAGCCGTGCAGTCACAGAAGGAGCAGCGGGATCGCTACAAGTCGGTGATCGAGAACATGGTCCTGCGCACTCTGCACGAGGTCTGGGAATCGGATCGCAGCGGCAAGGTCGAGAGCATCTCGCTGGCGGGCGGGGTGCAGCACATTGATCCGGCCACGGGGCAGGACGTCTTTACGCCGCTCATAGCCGTCGCCGTGGATCGGCGGAAATTCTCGAGTATCGATCTGACCCGGGTTACACCCGCCGAGACTTTGAAGTACCTGAAGGCAGTGGTCTCGAAGAACCCGCACGCACTCGTACGTGTAGACACCTCAGCTGGCGTTCGCGGGCACTGATCACTCGGGGAGTGAGAGATGCAAGGTTTCCGGTTCAATGTCCCTCCGGCGTGGCCGGCTCCGCCTGACGGATGGGTGCCGCCAGATGGCTGGACCCCAGACCCATCGTGGCCGATGGCACCGTCTGGTTGGGAGTTCTGGGTTCCAGATGACAAGCCTCAAGAGAACCCGCACGCACCTGACCATCGCGCCGACAACGCGGCAATCGAATCAGGCGGTTCCCCTGCGCGTGGGGACAGGGCTCCCCGAAACGTCGAGGTAGCACCGGCGTTGGAATCTTCACTAGATGTCTCAGTCGATCCCAGCCTATTGGCGAACGAACTCAAGCGCCTGGAGGAGGTTCGGGCCGAAATCGAGACGGAGAAGAAGCGCCTTGCCGAATTGCGCGCGTCAGCGAGCGAGCTTCGGCGTCAAGGTGCTGCAGTCGTCGACGATGAGTCGCGGCATTCTATCGACGAGATTCGGGCGCAGTTGGTAGAGCTGGACGACGCATTGCTACTGCAGCAGGTTGGCATCTATGAGTACCACCACCCGCTGGAAAACGCCGACGCATACCGGGATCGGCTGGCCGATGTGCGCGAGCGGATAAAGACACGAGTACGTTCGAAGGAGGCGGTCCTCGCCTCTGACATGTTCTCGTACAACAACTCCCTGGCGAGGGGGCGGAAGATGACTTCCGATCTCGCCAAGTTGATGCTGCGCGCGTACAACGCAGAGGCGGACAACTGTGTCCGGTCCCTTAGAGCTGGCACCGTGGCAACCGCTAAGAAGCGTCTGGACGCATCGGTTCAGACAATCGCTACGCTCGGAAGCATGATGGAGATGCGGATCTCTCCGGAATATCACTCGCTCAGAGTGGAGGAGATCGAGCTCACCGCCGACTACCTGATGAAAGTTCAAGAGGAACGCGAACAAGCGCGCGAAGAACGCGAGAGGCTGCGAGAGGAACGCAAAGCCGAGCAGGAGCTTGCTGCCGAGCGTGAGCGTCTGAACAAGGAGCGGACGCACTACCTCAACGCGCTTCAATCCTTGAGAACTCAGGGCAAGTCCGCTGAGGCCGCCGATCTCGAGGCGAGACTGGGCGAGATCGACAAGGCCATCGAACTGAACGACTATCGAGCGGCAAATATTCGAGCAGGCTACGTCTACGTCATCAGCAACATTGGCGCTTTCGGCAAGGATGTAGTGAAGATTGGGCTCACGCGGAGGCTTGAACCGCTTGACCGAATCCGCGAGCTTGGCGATGCGTCCGTGCCGTTCCCGTTCGACGTACATGCCTTGTACTTCTCCGACGACGCTGTGACGCTCGAGAACGAGCTGCACACGGCCTTCGGTGATCGCAGGCTGAACCAGGTGAATCTGCGCCGGGAGTTCTTCTTCGCAACGCCAGCAGAGGTTCGGGAGACACTCGCCGTGAAGGTTGGCAACCTACTCGAGTTCGCGGAGGCGCCGGAAGCCACGCAGTACTTCCAAAGCCACGGAAGGTGGCCGGACCGTCTGCAGTGAAGGTGCTGACGACCGGCCTGTATGTCTGCCGACCGAACTTCGCCGTTTCCACCAAAGGTCGGGATTACCGAAGCAAGCACGCGCCGGGACAGCTTCGTGGAACGGTGGCGTAGGCAACCCGCAGATTGGTCAGGTCTCGGACGTCAAGTCTGAACAACCGTTCGAATCGGGCCGGACGGCCGCTCATGCGGAGATGTCGTCCCCGAAGCCGGCCCGCCTTCGGGGACGACCGCTACCGCGGTGGAGAACGGCGTAGTACGGGACAGATTGAGGAGCTCGGAGCGGCAACTATGTCAGTTAGCGCAAACAGCCACTGGCCGATGTCGGCTGGCTTGCCGTCGGCAACGTGAGAATGCGGAGCGCTAGCCCCTCGACGCGCGACCTCCACTCGCTGGCGGGAATCGCAAGAGAGGAACACGCGTCCTGCGCGCAGGCAGGAGTACGGGCGGTTAAGTTGTGGGTGCCGTGTGAGGAGGGATCCACCGGTCAAGGGGAGGCAGCGTGCAGCAGGACATGATCCAGGGCCGGGCGATGACGATCGAAGAGGTCTTCACCGGGCGCCAGTACCAGTTGGACAACTACCAGCGGGATTACACGTGGGGTCGCGATGACGTCCGTCGGTTGATCGATGACCTGCGCAAGAAGTTCATGGCGAACTGGAGCCTGGAGCATGACCGTGAAAAGGTTGCCAGCTACCAGCCGTACTTCCTCGGTCCATATGTCTATCACGATGAGGCTCACACAACCTTTCTCGTGGATGGACAGCAGCGGATCACCACGCTCCATCTCATGCTGATCTACCTGCGCGAGCTCCTCCGGGCGCAAGACCTCGATGACGAGGCCTCGAATCTCAGCGGCTTGATCCAGTCACGCAAGTTCGGCAAGGCGGTGTACACGCTCGATATCGCGGATCGCGGCCGGTTTCTAGCGGAGGTATTCAGCGAGCCGGACTACAGCTTGCCAGATAATGCAGCAGGCGACCTCCACCGACTCTGGGAGGGGGCTCGCGTGCTTCAGGAGGAGTTCCCGGACGAGCTCCGCGGTGACGCCCTGCCGTATTTTGTCGACTGGCTGCTAGACGGCGTCTGCATGGTGGGCATCCGAGCCGCGACCTCGGAGCAGGGCTGGGAGATCTACGAGTCGATGAACGACCGTGGTGTTCGCCTGGGGCCGATCGACCTGCTGAAGAGCTTCCTGCTGTCGCGGATCGAAGGCGAGAAAGGCGGCGCCGACAAGGTTTGGCGGCAGATGGTCTCTGACCTAGCGGGAATCGACGTGAATGCGCCCAGCGAGTTCATCAAGATCTTCCTCATCGGCCGCTACGCGGACGTCACTATGGAGGCAGGCGAGGCTCCGACCGACGTCGAGCGCATTGACGGGTCGTTCCATACCTGGGTCAAGGACAACGCGGAACGCCTCGGCCTGCATAGGTCGTCGGACTTCCAGCGGCTCATCAGCGACCTCTCCGAGTACTCCGATCGTTTTCGCACTGTTGCGGCTGCGGCTGCGGCCTACGACAGTGAACTCCAGAGTATTTTCTTCAACGCATACAACGGCATCAAGGCCCAGGCCGCACCGATCCTTGCCGCTGTCGACCCGAAGGATGACTCCAGTACCTTCAAGGCGAAGGCCAGACTGATCGCTGACTACCTCGATCTCCTGTTCGCCCGCCGCTCTGTGAACGATCTGCCGTCGTCGGGCATCGACAGTAGTGCCGCGCGCCTGGTCGAGAGGGTGCGTGGCGGTGTCAGCGTGGACAAGCTTCGAACGATCCTCGCCGAGGAGGTCGCCGCGCTCAACTATGACTTCAAGAGTATGAAGACCTATGGATTGCGCTCGAACAACAGTGGCCAGGTGCGCTACCTCTTGGCTCGTCTTACCGGGTTCGTCCAGACCGGCTGCAGGTTGAGCGACGACATGGCCGCCTACCTGGATGTCAGTCGCCCTTTCGAGATCGAGCACGTATGGGCCAACCACTTCGAGCGGTACCAGCCGGAGACCGGCACGCGCGCCGCTTTCGACTCCTACCGCAACCGCCTTGGTGCTCTGCTCCTCTTGCGGAAATCGGACAACGCCAGCTACCAGGACCTTCCCTACGAGAAGAAGGTCGATTACTACCAGCGGCAGAACCAGCTCGCCGGCTCGTTGCACACCAGCCACCGAGAGCGAAACCCGACCTTCAATAAATTTGCCAAGCAGCACAATCTCGACAGGCAACTTCGCGCCTTCGCGAAGTTTGACAAGAAGGCGATCGAAGAACGTCAAGTTCTGTACCAACGCCTGTGCGAAATCATCTGGAATCCGATGATGTTCGGCTCTCTCCCGGTGGTCGCCGCCCGCCGCCCGGACCCAACACGCACGCGGACCCGAGCACGCTACGACGTGACAGTCGCTGACCTCGTTACCAAAGGTCTGCTGCCTTCCAATGCCGAGCTGGTGGGCATACGTCGTGGTGAACGTTTCCACGCCCAGGTCCTCGCGGACGGCCGCATCCAAGTAGCCTCCGGGGAGACCTTCCAATCTCTGTCCGGGGCGGGAGAATTCGTGCTCCAGACCAAGGCATGCGCTGGCTGGAACTTCTGGCAGGCAGATGTCAACGGGGGTCTTGTGCGCCTTATCGATGTCCGGCGTGATGCGCTCGAGAAGGGACTTGTCTAACGTGTGCCCCGCCAGTGGCCAGCCAGCGAATCGTGACTATCTACTGTACGCCGATCAGCCGCTCGTCGATCTCAACCGGTCAGCGCCACAGTTTCGGGTGTCAACCTAGCCGCTGGCTATGTATGCCGACGGCTGCACACAGGCGTACGGCTCGCTGCGAAGACAAAGACGGACGGCTACCGTTCATCTTCCAGGCTAGCGGGAGCGAGACCCACTAGCAGCTTCGATCCCCGAGCCGCAGGCTCGACTGATCGTCGATACTCCAACCGAGACGCTGGTTCGGCTACTCCAAGGTGCCGGCGCTGAGTCGAGGGCGCCTATGTGGAGGGCGCAGGTCCCATGGCCACCGGAGTTCGCACGCAGACGCCACCTCCAGAAGCTGGTTTCTGCGGTTGCGCGACCGGCACAGCCTCGAGATGCCTCCCGGCGAGGCCGTCGACCGCGGCTGATGCACTGGATGGCGCCGGTTCGTGGCACTTCCGGTGTCGTGATGCGCAATGATGCACTGTGACGCATCGGCTGCTACAGACCGTGTGCCGTCTGTTCGGACGGCCTACACGGGCTCTTGCTGGCGGCCAACATTCATCGTCGAGTGAGCCTCGTAAGGAGCCTTGTGAGCACCCTCGGTAGTTTCATCTGGTCGATCGCCGACCAGCTTCGGGGACCCTACCGCCCCAACCAGTACGGCAACGTGATTCTCCCGCTCACGATCTTGCGCCGCCTCGACTGCATCCTCGAACCCGACCGTGAGGCGGTGCGCGGGCTGGCGGCTAAGTACGACAACCCCAACCGGCTCAAGAACGAGGTCAAGAAGGTCACTGGGCGGCCGTTCTACAACACTTCGAACTACTCGTTCGTCAACCTGCTCGAAGATGCCGACGGGTTGGCGGACAACCTTTCTGACTACATCGACCGGTTCTCGCCCGATGTTGACGTGTTTGAGTACTTCGACTTTAAGAAAGAGATCCTTGCCCTGGCGAAGGCGGGGCTCCTGCGCGAGGTCGTCACATCCTTCAAGGCCATCGACCTGCATCCGGACGTCGTCTCCAACGCCGACATGGGTGATGCGTTCGAGTACATCATCCGCAAGTTCAACGAGGCCGCGAACGAGACCTCCGGTGACCACTACACCCCGCGGGACGCGATTCGGCTGCTGGTCGACCTACTCTTCGCCGATAAGGACGCCGACCTGACCGAGGCAGGTATCGTCCGCACGCTGTACGACCCCACGGCGGGCACCGGCGGCATGCTCACCTTGGCTGAGGAGCACCTGCTCGCGCAGAACCCCGAAGCGAAGCTGAGCCTGTATGGCCAGGAGTACAACTCGCAGTCGTACGCGATCTGCAAGTCTGACCTGCTGGCCAAGGGCCACGATGCGACCAAGATCGCCTTCGGCAACACGCTCACCGACGACGCGTTCAAGGGCCGACAGTTCGACTTCTGCATGTCCAACCCTCCGTACGGCGTCGACTGGAAGCAGCACGCGAAGGCGATCATGAAGGAGCGCGGCGAAGCCGGTCCCAACGGCCGGTTTGCCCCCGGACTCCCGGCGACATCGGACGGGCAGATGCTTTTCCTGCTCCACCTGGTTCACAAGATGCGTGACCCCGAGGATGGCGGTGGCCGGGTCGGCATCGTAATGAACGGCTCGCCGCTCTTCAGCGGCGCCGCCGAGTCTGGCCCCTCCAACATCCGCAAATGGCTCCTCGAGGAAGACCTGGTCGAGGCGATCGTCGCGTTGCCGGCCAACATGTTCTTCAATACAGGCATCGCCACCTACATCTGGATCCTCGACAACATCAAGCAACCCGACCGTCAGGGCGTCGTCCAGCTCATTGACGGCACCTCGTTCTGGACCAAGATGCGCAAGAACCTAGGCTCCAAGAACCGTGAGCTCGGCGAGGATGATCGGGCCAAGATCGTCCGCTTACACGCCGACTTCACCGACGCCGACCCCGACTACTCCAAGGTGCTGCGCAACGACGAGTTCGGCTACTGGACTATCACCGTCGAGCGGCCCCTCCTCGACGAATCCGGCCACCCGGTCGTCGACCCCAAGGGCAAGCTCAAGCCGGACACCAAGAAGCGTGACACCGAGAACGTTCCGTTCACGTACGGCGGCTCGACCGCCGGTGCGTCCGGCAAGGTCGAGGTCATCAATGCGTACTTCGACGCCGAGGTGAAGCCGCACGTACCCGACGCCTGGATCGACTGGGCCAAGGTCAAGACCGGCTATGAGATCCCCTTCACTCGCCACTTCTACAAGTACATTCCACCCCGCCCCCTCGCCGAGATCGACGCCGACCTGGAGAAGCAGGTCGCCAAGATCCTCGACTTGCTGCGAGAGGTGGAACGGTGACGGGACCGCTCTGGGACGCCTTGCCGGACGGGTGGCGGGCGGGCCAGGTCAAGAACGCTGCGACCGTCACGCTCGGCAAGATGCTGCAGAGTAAGAACTCCGGCAATGATGTGCGTGCCCCGTACATGCGTGCTGCGAACGTGCAGCCCGACGGCGTGCTGGCCCTCGACGACGTGAACGAGATGTGGTTCAGCGACGCCGAGCTGGAACAGTTGAGCATCCGAGCAGGCGATGTTGTCGTCGTCGAGGGCGGCCAAGGCGGTTTCGGTCGTGCAGCGTATGTCGACGAGGATCTGGCGGGTTGGGGATTCCAGAACTCGATCAGCCGACTTCGGCCGATCGGTGACGTCGACGGCCGGTTCATCGCGTTCTATTTGATCGCATTGCGCGCTAGCGGCTTCATTCGCGCCTACTCCAACGTTGTCTCGATGCCGCACCTCACCGCGGAGAAGCTCGGGAGGATGCCGATGCCGATGCCGCGTGTGGAGGAGCAGCGCGCCATTGCCGATTACCTTGATCACGAGACCGCCCGCATCGACACGCTCATCGAGGAGCAGCAGCGCCTGATCGAGATGCTCCGCGAGCGTCGCCGGGCAGCGGTTGAGGAGGCGGTCGCCATCATCGCTACCAGCGGGGCGCGCCTGAAGCACCTCATTCGGTCGGTTCGGCAGGGGTGGAGCCCGCAGTGCTACTCGTGGCCAGCTGATGGTGTCAAGACGTGGGCCGTTCTCAAGGCTGGGGCGGCAAACGGCGGTCGTTTCCGTCCGATGGAGAACAAGGAGTTGCCGAAGGACGAGGTTCCGCGTCCCGACATCGTCGTAGCTCGAGGTGACCTCATCGTGGCGCGTGCCAATACACGTGAACTGGTCGGCAGCGCGGCAGTGGTCGAGGGCGACTTCCCGCGTCTGATGCTCTGTGACAAGCTCTACGCCTTCTCACTCGATGAGAGCCGAGCTGATTCGCGCTTTGTAGCGGCAGTACTCGGAAGCCGCAGATGGCGCGATCTGATCGAGTTGGAGGCGACCGGCGTGAGCCACTCGATGCTCAACATCACGCAGTCCAACATCGTGAACCTTCCGATGCCGTTGCCACCAGTGGATGAGCAGCGCAGCATCGTCGCCCACCTAAACAGTGAGACCGCTAAGACCGATCAGCTCATCGCGGAGACGGAACAGTTCATCCAACTCGCCCGTGAGCGTCGTACAGCGTTGATTACAGCGGTGGTGACGGGGCAGGCCGACGTACGGGAGATGACGTGATGGCTGATCACAATGAGATCGTTTTCGAGTCGGAGATCTGCGCGTACTTAGAGACTCACGGGTGGCTTTACTCGGTCGACGATACCGGCTATGACCGGGAGCGGGCGGTCTTTCCCGAGGACCTGTTTGCCTGGCTGGAGGAGACCCAGCAAGCGGCGTACGGGAAGGCCTTGAAGGCCGCGGGGACGAAGGAGAAATTCCTCGACGTGCTGACTACGGCGCTCGACAAGCCTCTTGAGCATGGTGGCGGGACGTTGAACATCCTGCGGAACGGCGTGCAGTACATCGGCGGTGGCCGCCTGAAGATGGCGCAATTCCGCCCTGAGACCAGCCTGAACGCGATCACCAACGAGCAATACACGGCGATGCGGGTGCGGGTGATGCGGCAGGTGCACTTCTCCACCGCGGACCAGCGCAGCATCGATCTGGTCTTCTTCGTCAACGGGCTCCCGGTCGCCACCGTCGAGCTAAAGACAGACTTTGCCCAGTCGCTCGATGAGGCAATCAAGCAGTACCGCAAGGACCGGCACCCGCAGACCAACGGACGGCCGGAGCCTCTGTTGTCGTTCGGGCATCGGGCGCTGGTGCACTTCGCGGTCTCCAACGACCTGGCCGCGATGACCACCCGGCTCGAGGGCGAGAAGACGCACTTCCTGCCGTTCAACGTCGGCCATGAGGCCGGCGCGGGGAATCCGCCTGGTAGCGAGGGGAGATCGGCGACCGCGTACCTATGGGAGCGGGTCTGGGAGAAGCACGCCTGGCTCAACATCATCGGGCGGCTGATGATCGTCGAGACCAAGGAGGAGTGGGACGTCAGCACGGGCACGTCGGTGCGGCGCACGAGCATGCTCTTCCCTCGGTTTCACCAGTGGGAGGCCGTGACGAACATCGTGGCGGCAGTGCGCGAGGAGGGGGTGGGGCATCGCTACCTGATCGAGCACTCGGCAGGGTCTGGGAAGACGAACACCATCGCCTGGACCGCGCACCGGCTCGCACGCCTGCACGTGAACAATGACAAGGTCTTCGACTCGGTGATCGTGGTCGTGGATCGCACCGTGCTCGACGGGCAGCTCCAGGACGCGATCCGGCAGATCGACGGTTCGACGAAGATCGTGGCCACGATCAGCCCGGAGGACGTTCGCAAGGCGGGGGCGAAGTCGAAATCCGGGCTGCTGGCGACCGCGTTGAAGGACGGCGAGCTGATCATCGCGGTGACTGTGCAGACCTTCCCGTTCGCCCTAGACGAGATCCGGGTCGACTCGTCATTGAAGGGGCGGCGGTTCGCGGTGATCGCGGATGAGGCGCATTCCTCGCAGTCCGGCCAGATCTCCTCCAAGCTCAAAGCTGTGTTGACTGCGGAGGAGGTCAAGGAGATCGAGGAGGGTGGTGCGGTCGATGTCGAGACAATTCTGGCCTCGGAGATGACTGAGCGGGCCGAGTCGCAGAACATCTCCTACTTCGCGTTCACGGCCACGCCGAAGAACAAAACCCTGGAGCTCTTCGGCCGCAAAGGCAATGGCGGGAAGCCGGTCGAGTTCCACCTCTACTCGATGCGACAGGCGATCGAGGAGGGCTACATCCTCGACGTGCTCAGGGGGTATCAGAGCTACGACACCGCCCTAAAGATCGACGGCAACGCCGAGAGCCGCGGCGGCGAGGTTGAGGAAGTCGCAGCGCGTAAGGGCCTGATGCGGTGGGTGAAGCTGCACCCAACCAACATCAGCCAGAAGGTACAGATCATCGTCGAGCACTTCCACATCAACGTTGCCCATCTGCTGGAGGGCAAAGCGAAGGCGATGGTCGTAACCGACTCGCGCAAGGCCGCGGTCAAGTACAAGAAGGCGATCGACGCCTACATCGCCAAAAGGGCGATCGAGGACGCCACATACACGTACCGCACACTGGTGGCCTTCTCCGGCTCGGTGACGATGGCTGAGGACGAGGTGTGGGCGTCGGAATGGGGGCCGCAACCGAGCCAGGATGACGAGTTCACTGAGGCCAACCTCAACCCCGGCGCCGGTTCGGACCTAGCCGCTGCCTTTAAGGGCGCCACGTACAAGATCATGCTGGTCGCCAACAAGTTCCAGACGGGGTTCGACCAGCCGCTGCTCTCGGCGATGTACGTTGACAAGAAGCTTTCGGGGGTCACCGCAGTACAGACGCTCTCTCGGCTGAACCGCACCCATCGCACTGCGGGTGGAGAGCAAAAGCGCAAGACCTTCGTCATCGACTTCGTGAACAAGCCTGAGGACATCCGGACTGCGTTTGAGCCTTATTTCACCAACGCCACCCTAGAGACCGAGACGGACCCGTACGTCGTCATTCACCTGGCCGAAAAGCTTGCACAGCAGGGTATCTACACGCCAGAGCAGGTTCGTGAGGTCGCCGGGCTGTGGGTTGCCCGGAAGGGAAACAACGCGCTCTCGGCTGCAATCAGCCCGGCCAAGAACAACTTCGCGCGCCGGTACGCGGCTGCGATTGAGGCTGACGACAAGCTCACCCTCAACACCCTTGACTTATTCCGCAAAGATGTCTCGACCTACGTTCGGCTCTACGACTTCATGAGCCAGATCATCGACTACAGCGAGCCGTACATGGAGATGTTGTCGATCTTCCTGCGGCTCCTGGAAAAGGTCATCGCAGACTCATCATGGGCGGCCGAGGTCGACCTCTCCGACGTCGTCCTGGTCGGGGTCAAGCACAGCAAGGGCATCGCCGTCGATATCTCGCTGACAGGTGACGGCGAACTTAAGGGCATCGGCGGCGCGGGCACCGGCACTCGGAAGGAGCCGAAGTACGTCGCACTCCAGATCGTCATCGATAAAATGAACGACCTTTTCGGCGCCGAGTCGTTCGCCGAATCTCAAATTCGTGAGTTCGTGCTGGGCCTGGTGCAGCGGCTGTTGGCCTACCCGGACCTGGTCAACCAGACCAAGGTGAACTCGAAGAAGCAGTTTATGGAGTCGCAAGACTTCCAGGCAGCGGTTAGTGAGGCGGTCGTCGACAACCAGGAGGCCCACAACACCATGGCCGACTACTTCTTCAGCGACGGATCTGGCATCAACGCTGTCATCGTCGCGCTAGCGGACGCCTTCTACGAGGCCGCGATCGATCAACAGTCGGATATGTAAGCAGCCTGGTCCCGGACGGGAATCATGCCGCCCGTTCCAGCTCGAAGCAAAGACGGCCCATCGCCTGCCGTCGGCAGGTCCACCCCACGTGACCCCGCGAGCCTGTCGTTAAGTTGCTGGGCCGGGCATCGCAGAATTGAGTCGGGAATCCCCCGGATCAGCTAGGAGCTCGGGTGCCACGAAGAGCTGTGCGAACGATCAAAGAGATCACATCCCGTCTGGAGCGAGGCTTCGAGGGCCCAACGCGTGTCCTTGCTTATCGAGACCTGTTCGATCGCCTGAACGAGGCTGTTGTGGAGGATCTGGCTGAGGCCGGTCTGGATCGAGAGTCGCTGCGAAAGGACCACCGCCCCTGGCCCGCTGACAGTTTTGTATCGAACGCCAGCTTCTCCGACATCGTGCTTCTCAACGACGAGGGGGCGCCGCTTCTCCTGGTGGAAGTCAGCGCTTTGCTAAGTTCGCCGGCCAGGAACATGAGGAATCGGCTGAACGAGGCCGTCGCCAGCGCAACGAGTATTCGATGGTCGTTCGACGGTCCCGGGCGGGCTCCGTTCAAGCCCTGTGTTGCGTTGGTCTTCATTCTCGACGGGACAGCAGTCGATGTCCCACAGACACCAAAGTCGTACGACTCTTTCACCGCTCGGCGTCGTGAAGTTGCTCTGGAGCTTGCGAGATCTACGTTCTCGAGGCTCCTTGCCGACGGGTTGGTCGACGCGGTTTGCTTCTTGCTCGCCGATCGGGAGCGGATGGAGGTCACGGAGCCTTACGAAGCCTTCTCGTTTGAGCAGTTTGTCGGCAGCATCGAGGATGCTTTCCAGGGAGCTCAAGATCGACGGGTCGACCCGCAGTTCGGTGCCTACGGTTTGGGTCGGGCATTCGCCCTGGGGGACGTCGAAGGAGTCGTCTCCGGCCTGACCTCGACTCCCTCCGGGTTGTCAGCTGTCGAGGGCGCGGTCGTTCGGGATCGTCGAAGTGTCGTTGCGCGCCTACAGACGCTGGCCCTGGCGGACGAGGTAAATGAAACGGCGATGCACAAGGCAATCGGCAAACGCTACTGGCTGTTCGGTGGCCAGTACGTTGGAGTGGCAGACCGGCGGTCATTGATGCCCCTCGATCAGTACGACATACCGCTGCTGTGTGCAGACGGCAGCCTTGAGGTGATCGAGCTGAAGGGCCCGGAGGTCGATATCGTTCGCTGGCACCGAAACCATCTGATCGTCACCGACGAAGTACACGAAGCGGTCAGTCAATGCCTTAACTACTTGCGTTCCCTCGATGAGGTGGGCCCCGCACTGACGATGCAGTACAGGTCTGAGCTGGGCATCGATTTCGATCTGCGCAGAGCCAAGGGGACCGTCATCGTGGGACATCCCGACCGCGCCTCACGATCGGGTGCGTCGAAAGTCCAGTTGGAGCAGACGATTCGCTCGTACAACGCGCACCTCAGCCGACTCCAGGTCCTCACTTACGCCGATCTGCTCGACAGCGCCGAACGTACATTGCGGTTCGCCTCTGAATGATCGAACCCAGCCGGAGTAAGCCACGCGTTCTCGGGAACCACTTGGTAGCTGCGGTTGAAAGTCAACATCGGGCACGGTCGCCAAGCCAGAGTCTCGCACCGGAGGAGTCGTCCCCTTGAGCTAACGTCCGCCTCGCGGCCGCTGACTCCTCGGATCCTCGGCGGACACGTAAGTCGTTCGAGCGCCGCGGCCGCCCGGCGGCCGGGGATGGCGGCGCGAGTGACAGTCGTAGTAGAAGCGGCGACATTCGGCTGTCTGAGGTGGTGCGCCGAGCAGACTCGTGGAATCAAGCCACCGACGACGTCAGCGAAGAGGACGCCGTGCCGCTGCTCGCCATCCATCGCAGCAAGTGGCTTGGTACCACACTGTGTTCTCCCTTGGGACGGCCGACGATCAGTGGTGGGCCACGCGAGACACACGATCGAATCAACCAAGACGTTCTTCGTTGGCACGTCCCGCGCGGCTGAGCAATTGATCTTCACAAGGTGATATCGCGGGGCTGCGCGCATGGACGCGGGCGGAGCCGCCAGAGGTCTAGGTGGGCGGGAGCCGGACGTAGCGAGCGCCACAAGGAAGCGACTGCAACACGCGTGGGAAGAAGGCCCGGCAAAGCGGTCGGTTGGCCACCTTGAAGGTGCCCGTGCGGGCATATCTGCTGGTCAGAGAGCCCACGCGGGGACTCGAAATCCCCAACCGCTATAGCAAGTTAACGCCGTCGTGGTGCCTAATCCGGGGCGCCGACGGGTTGTCGAGGGCATCCATGGTTCTGATGGCGAAGGCCTCAATGGGGATGAGGCTGGGCACTTCGTCCTTGGTGACCCAGCGGGTGTCTTTCGTTTCTGGGCCAGTTGTGGGGTCTCCAGAAATCGCTCGTGCTCGGAACACGAAGTTGATCACGCCGAGGGACATGTTCTTGTAGATCCCGGTCAGGTTCTCCAGCTCAACGACGATGCCGGTCTCTTCGAGGACCTCGCGGATGGCACCCTCCTCGATCGTCTCGTTCAACTCGAGGAATCCGCCAGGCGCTTCCCATCGGCCGTTGTCGTTTCGCTGTATTACAAGGCCTCGGCCTTGTTCGTCGATCGCTACCGCGGACACGCCGATCCGGTGGAGGGGGATCTCATTCACCGGGAAACTCCCTCGAGGTAGGCGATTGTGGCGTCGTCGGATTGCTTGATCCTCGGGTAAGTCTGCGTTGTTGGATCGTCTGCCTCGATCCTCCGTATGGACTCCAGCAGAGCGGTCGGCCCTGAGGTGGCTAGCAGGTCGAGGAGACCATGCCAGTCCGTTAGGCGATAGGTGTCGACTGCGGCAGAGGCGCCGTCACTCATCAACGCTGCGCGCCACGTGCTTCCGGCCGGCAGCTTCTCCGTCCCATGGTGAGCTTTGAGCGCAGCTTCGGGATTGGACGCGGCTACCCAGAAACCCTCGTCGACATTGCGGAAGCTTCGTTGAGCGTCAACCAGTGCAGCGATCCGTCGAGGACGGTCTGGGTCGGTTGCGGTTGTCCGGAGCACAGCGTCACGCAGATCGCAGTTGGTTCGGAATAGTCGATCATCAGAAATCGTCGTGAGACCGGCGGGCGTCTCGAGCACCAATGTGGCATCACCTAGGACGAGCCAGTCGACAGCGTCCGTACGGTCGCGAAGCATCACCACCGTTGACGAAGGTGTGCCTGGATGGAGGGGATCGCACGTCGCTCCGTGGGCAGATGCCGTGGACTGAATCGCTTCTCGCAGAACGCCGACAAGGTCAGTCTCAGGCGAGTGGATATGAGCCGCGACGGCTCTGGCGGTTAGTTCCCGTGAGTACCACCGAGGATCATGCACGCAGCCGGTTCCGAGACTCGCCGGAGCAGTGGCGCCGTCGGCAACTATCACCAGGTCGGCCACGGCCGCGAATGAGTCCTCATTGAGCTTCTCGTACGAGCCCGGCCAAGATGCGATGTGAGCGTCGATCACTCAGTTTGGCCTTCCGGCTCGTCGGTCCAGTCGTATCGAAGGCGCCACTGGTGGCCCGGCATCACATGTCTGGTCACCGCGACAGGCCGGTTCTCTTTGTCCGATGCAACGAAGAGGATCTCGAAGACGGGCTGATTCGGCTCGATCTCCAGAAAGCGGGCTTCGCCGCTGGTCGCACCGCGGCACGTCACGTCCTCGGTGAAGTGCACCGGGCCTCGACCAACATCGGCCAAGCGTGAGTACGTTCCGCCTGGGCCAGTGTTCTCTTCGGTGACGCCGGCCTTCTCAGCGAGCTCGCTGGACAGGTAGGTATCAGCGATCTGAACTGGAAGCTCATTCGCGAAGTATCTGCGCCTACGAACGACGAGTTCGCAGCCAACCTCGACATTGAGCAACTCGGCTGTTTGTTCCGATGCCGGCACTCTCTCCACGGACGCGGTCCAGCTGGGATCGAGCCCGAGGCGCCGGAGCTCCACGTCGTACGCACCACGTCCGGCATCGCGGGCGCCGTGTCGACGGGTCGCGACGCGGGTGATCACCGGAACGGAGCGAACGAAGGCTCCTCTACCGCGGCGAACCTGCACGAGCCCTTCGCTGCGAAGGACGCCGACCGCGCGGTTGATCGTCACTCGCGAGACGTCGAACTCGCGCGACAACTCCGGCTCGCTCGGCAGAGGGGAGCCGGGCGCGTGCACTCCGCGCCGGATCCGGTCGCGCAGGATGTCGGCGATCTGAGCGAAACGGGGTCGCGGCGCCTCGATCTGATTCATCCCACTCTCCCTTCAGCCGTAGCGGCCATCGTAACGGCCGCCATCCTTCATCGGATGTCATACGTCCTGTTGACAAGTGATCTCTCAAGACACAGGATGTCTTACATCTTTCATCACAGAAGGTGAGAATCACGATGCAGAGGGTGGATAGATCAGAGCCGGCGGCATGTACGGCCGTCGGAGGGCGCCTGCTGCGGGGTTGTGGGAGCTCGATTCCATCCCCAAGCGACGGTGGGGCGGCGTCGGGGCCTCCTGTTCATTGACCGCGGGTGCGCCTAGCACCCGGTGCGGGACGTTCGCCGCCAGCACTCGCCGGCTGCGAAGCGTGGCCCGTGTGTTCCGAAAAGTCGCCATTGACCTGGGCGCTTTGTCGGCGTCGAGCGCGTTAGCGGACAAGCGCTCCGCAGACACACCCGGTGGTGCCGCTCGGCTGCAGTCGCGCGGCCGATCGCACTGGACGGATCGAAGGAAGGAGGTGAACGCAATGACGAACGAGACGGAGCAGTACGTGTCGCCGCAGCTGGTTGAGCTGGGCGAGACCTCTGAGGTGACGCTCGGCAAGTACGCCGAGGACAGCCAGGACCAGGGCCGGTACTTCTCGTAGATCCAGGTTGGTGGCGGCTCGCCCCTATGCGGGTCGCCACCTTCCTCCAGTTGCGCTGGAGATGGTGGATATGTGGATCGCAGGAAACGTGATCGACGCGGCGCCGGTCGGCTCAACGATGGTTTGGGGCGGCCGGAGACCGGTGTGGTTGGTAGACGAGCAGTCACATCGATGGCGAGTGGTGGACGACGGTGGTTGCCGGCTGCTTGTTGCTGGTGACTGCTACGCAAATGACGTTGACCTACGTGAAGGACTTGAGGCAGTTCGCCGTGAGGACTGGCGAGCGCTCACTATCTGGCCGGGCTCGTACTGGGTGGTGGCTGACAACGGCGAGACCTGCGTCGTTCTCACCGATGTGACGGGATCGCGGCCGGTGTACTTCGCTCCGTGGCGCGGCACGATGGCGTGGGCCACGGCTGTGACGCCGTTGGCCGAGCTGACCGGTGCCGCTTTGGACCTGGTCTCGGTCATTGCGCGGATGGCCTGCGCGACGATTCCGGAGATCACAGGCAACGCAACCAGCCACGAGCGGGTTCAGCGGCTGCCCGGCGGACACGCACTGATCATCAAGGCTGGCCGCCCGGCCCAAGTGCTGAACTACGAACTCGACAGGCAGGAACAATCGTTCGACCAGGCCGCAACCGCGCTACGTGGCGCACTTGTCGACGCGGTGACGGCGCGGACCGCCTCCGTACGTCGGGTGTCCGCAGATCTATCAGGCGGCCTGGATTCGACCAGCCTGGCGTTCCTGGCCGCTGAGAACGTCTCCGAAGTGCTGGCAGTGACGCGGGACGATCCGGCCGCTCCGAGCGATGACATCACCTACGCCACCCGCATCGCGCAGCATCCACACCTGACACATCTGGTGGTGCGCGACGGTGGCAACGGCTTGTTCTTCGACCGACTCGTGCAGGCGCCGCGGACAGATCAGCCGTTCACCGATGCCGCACGCTGGTCGATGCGCCATACCTTTCACTCTCGTGTGCTTGAGCGCGGTACCGACCTGCACCTGACCGGCTCCGGCGGCGACGCCATCTTGACCGCCGCACCGACGTACCTCGCCGACCTAGTGAAACCGTCGTCGCTCCCGGCGCTTCTACGGCATGCGTCGACACGGGCAAGATTGCGGCAACAGTCGATGTCGTCAGTGATTGCTGACGCTGTCCGGTTGTCGCGCACCGGGCACCGCCAGGCGCTCCTCGAGCTGGCCACGTCGATCGAATTCCCGGAACCTGCCTGGGAACGTACCAGCGGCAGAAGCCTCCGCTGGTACACGCCGATGAGTCTGGTGACTTGGATGCCGTTGGAAGTTCGCCGCGAACTGGCGAGCCGGGCACGTGCCGCAGCCGATAGCGGACCGGTCGACGATGTCTCGATGAGTGTCCGGCGAGCCAGGGACGAACTGCGCGAGTTCGGCGCCTATCAAGCTGAGCTGACCGCGCAGCTTGAAGCAACAGGCCTGCCCGCCCATGCGCCGATGCTGGATAACAGCATGGTTCGGGCCTGTCTCTCGGTGGCACCGCACCTTCACCAATCGCCCACTACCCAGAAGCCGCTCCTAGGCGCCGCGCTGCGAGGCGTCGTACCGGAGTATCTGCTGCGTCGGCCGACGAAGGGTGGCTACAACGGCAACGCCTACGCAGGTGTACGTCGCAACGCGGACACCCTCCGAGCATTGCTCGAAAGCTCGACGCTTGCTCGTGCAGGGTTGATCGACCTTAGTCCCGCACGCGCTGAGCTTGGACGAATTGCCGCGGGCGCCCCAGGCCGCTTGGCGAGCCTGGAAGCGTTCATCACCACCGAGTTGTGGCTGAACGCTCTGACCACCACCTCCACTCCACCGGCATGGGAATCGCGGCAGGCGGTGGCTCGTGGCTGATACGCGCATCGGCGAGTACCGGCTTCCGCCGTACGTCTACGCCTCCATCACTGCCGACGGGGCGATGCTGCTCGACACCCGCAGGAGGGGAACATGGTTCACCGTCAATCCCGCTGGGGCGCGCCTACTCCATCTGCTCCGGGACGGGAAAACCCTCGACCAGGCCGTCACCGCGCTCGCCGAGTTCTACCGGGCCGACCGAACCACGCTCTGGATCGACATGGCCGGTCTCGCCGCCGAACTCATCCGACGCGAATTGCTACAGCAATCTGCCCAGGAGAGCCGAACATGACCAGCGTCAAGATGGCCATCGAGCCGACCACGGTCACCGCGCCGCTGCACTACCGGGCTATGGCGCTGCCCGTGCTGTTGGTCGCCAGCCTGCTGGCTCGCCGCTCGCCACTTCGTATCACCCTGGGCTTCGCCAAGGCGGTGAAACGTGTGGTCAGTCGCCGCCCCGCGACACGGGCCAGGGTGGAGCTTGTGCTGGCGGCGCGGGATTGGGCCGCGGCACGATTCCCCGGACGCTCAGCCTGTATGGAAGCTTCCCTGGCAGCTTTCCTGCTCACCGCACTCACCGGCCGCAGCGTCGACTGGTGTATCGGTTGCCGGTTCCAGCCCGCCGAATCCCACGCCTGGATCGAGACCGGGCTGAGGCCTGTCGGCGAGCCAACCACCCCAGACCGCCCGTTCCACGTCACGATCCGAATCTGACCATGACCACCGAAAGGCAAGCCGTGTCCGACCTCATCGCAGCCGCCGTGCAGACGGTGCCCCGCGAGCACTACACCGACCATGCGGAACTCGGCTCGGTACCGCAGTCGACCGCCCAACACGCCATCGAGCGGGACCTTGGCCGTGCCGGCGTCGAGCGTGGCATGCGAGTGATGGAGATCGGCACAGGAACCGGCTACACCGGTGCCCTGCTCGCTGAGATGGTCGGCCCCGAGGGGCACGTTGTGTCCATCGATATCGACCCCGAGCTGTCCGACCGGGCCGCGAAGCTGCACGCGGAGCGCGGTCTATCGAACCTCACGCTAGTGACAGCGGATGGGCGCCAAGGAGCGGCGGACCACGGCCCGTACGACGTGATCCTCGGATGGGCGAGCCCGACCCACATCCCACAAGCGTGGCTTGACCAGACCCGCCCCGGTGGACGAATCGCTACGCCGATCTATCTAGCGCCCGTGGCCCGGGCAGTTGGCCATGTCGTCGTGGCCATCACCGATTCGCATGAACCAGCACAGCCGATCCTCGGGCCTGCGGTGTACGTCGACATGGGTGGCATACCGAACCGGACCCTAGGGCTTCCCATGTTCTATGCCGACGCCAGCAACGGCGACACCGACGCCCCCGCGTACGTGTCGATCGCCTGGCGTGACTCCGCTCGACCAGGCGATGCTCAGGCCACCCTGGCAATGCTGCATCAGCCGAACTTGGTCCAGGCCTCAGTCTTCTCCGACGACGAACGCGAGCAGGCCACCCGTTGGCACGACTTCCGCTCCTACTGCATCGCCCGCAGCAGCGGCGACGGCTCCAACCTCACCGTCTACGGCACCGGCGCCCCGGGCTGGATCCTTTCGATCGGCTTCAGCAGCTCCCGCAACGCCGCGGTACTAACGCAAGACGGCCAGCTGATCGCTAACAGCGAAAACTCCCCAGCCCTCATGAAGCTGCGCGAGTTTATGAGCGACTGGCATAACGCCGGCAAACCAGGTCTCGAGTTACTTCGGGGCCGACTGGTTCGGCAGGACCCAGGCTGGGCAGTCAGTCCCGAATGGCGGGCTGTACCCCCTCCGGCTGGCCAGCTGCGAACAGATGCACTGCCCGGTCTACCCCTCCCCACCGAACAACGGTGACTACCAGCGATGGGACTGAGCAAACGCTGAAGTTGGCGTGCCGGGGCGGATGCGCGAGGTACATGCATCCGCCCCGGCGGCTCGATGATGCGACGCCGGCGAGGATGCTCAGGGCCTGGCTGGTGTGAGGCGGTCCCAGGCGCGGTGCAGGCCGAGGGCGGCGAAGAGCTCGGTGGTGTAGGGCTTGGCGATCGTTTCGCTGAGCAGGATGCCCGGGGCGGTGGTGTCGATACCGGCCGCCGTCAGCACCTGGTCGCCGTCCCCCCAGGCTCCGATCACCTTGCAATGCCTGAACATCTCGCCGAGCAGGACGGTCAGCTTGAGATCCTGCAGCGAAGGGTTGCCCGCGGCAACGAGGATCGCGTCGTACTCGATGGAGCGGGTGGTCAGGAACGTGCGTTCGACGGTCAGCGTCGACCTGGCTCTCCTGATTGTGCCGCCGAAAGGAGCGACCAGCCGCAGTACGGCGCCTTGAGCCTCGACCGATCGACGAAGTTTGCTGATCCCGGGCAGATCGGCTCCATCGGCCGCGACCACACCGATGACTCGGCCGGCGATCGGGCCGGGGACGGTGACGATCTGCGAAAGCGCGGGAGACGGTACGACGTCCGCAGCCGGCATACCTTTGGGCGCGGGCAGGCCGAGTCCGGCAGCGACGGCCGTGCAGAGTTCGGTGTCGACGTTGGCCAGTACGCCGAGCATCCGTTCGCGGATCGGCTGCTCGTAGCACTTGCCGAGTTCGAAGGTGAAGGCCTCGATGATGTGCGCGCGTTCGATTTCGGTCATGCTGGCGTAGAAGAGGGTGGCCTGGGAGAAGTGGTCGGCGAACGATGCCGGGTTCTCGCGTACCTTCGGTCCGTTCACTTCGCGCGGTACGTGCACGAAGGCGCCCTCGCTCACCTCGGCGGGCACCGGCTCGCCCTCAGCGCCGAGACTGTTCGGCAGGTACGGCGCTATGCCCTGGTGCACCGCGGATTGGTGCATCCCGTCGCGCAGGTTGTCGTTCACGGCCGCATGGGGGCAGTTGATCGGCAGCTGGGTGAAGTTGGGTCCGCCGAGCCGGGTCAGCTGGGTGTCGAGGTAGGAGAAGAGCCGGGCCTGCATCAGCGGGTCGTCGGTCACCTCGATGCCGGGGACCAGGTTGCCGGTATGGAAGGCGACCTGTTCGGTCTCGGCGAAGAAGTTGGTCGGGTTGCGGTCGAGGGTGAGCTTGCCGACGAGCTGTACCTCGCAGAGCTCTTCGGGAACGATCTTGGTCGGATCGAGCAGGTCGATGCCTTCGAAGGTCTGGTCCGCGGAGTCGGGCATGATCTGCAGGCCGAGCTCGTACTCCAGTGGTGCTCCTGCATCGATGCCGTCGGCCAGATCGCGGCGGTGGAAGTCCGGGTCTGCTCCGGCCGCGATCTGCGCCTCTTCCCAGACCAGCGAGTGGATGCCGGCCACCGGCTTCCAGTGGAACTTGACCAGGCAGGTCTCGCCCTTGGCGTTGACGAGTCGAAAGGTGTGAACGCCGAAGCCCTCCATCGTGCGATAAGAGCGCGGGATCCCGCGGTCGGACATCGCCCACATCACGTGGTGGGTGGCCTCGGTGTGCAGTGAGACGAAGTCCCAGAAGGTGTCGTGGGCAGTCTGCGCCTGCGGGATCTCGCGGTCCGGGTGCGGCTTGCCGGCGTGGATGATGTCGGGGAACTTGATTCCGTCCTGGATGAAGAAGACCGGCATGTTGTTGCCAACCAGGTCGAAGTTGCCCTCGTCGGTGTAGAACTTCACCGCGAAGCCGCGGACGTCGCGCACGGTGTCGGCCGAGCCGCGGGAACCGAGCACAGTGGAGAACCGGACGAAAACCGGCGTCTCTCGGCCGCGCTGCAGGAAACCGGCCTTGGTCGCCGAACCGGCATTGCCGTACGCGGTGAACGTGCCATGGGCCGCCGCGCCCCGCGCGTGCACGACCCGCTCGGGAATCCGCTCGTGGTCGAAGTGAGTGATCTTCTCCCGCAGATGGAAGTCGTCCATCAGGCTCGGGCCGCGCGGTCCGGCCTTCAGGGAGTGGTCAGTGTCCGGCAGCCGGACGCCTTGCGCGGTGGTGAGCAGCGAACTCGTCTGCAGTCGGCCCTCGGCCGCCTCGACCGGCTGCTGCTCAGTCTGCCGAGCGGGAGCCGCAGGGGCTGCGCTCGCTCGACGAGGAGCACTGGAAGCTTTGCGTTTCGGGGCCATGGTTCTCCAGGTGATCGATGCAGTCGATCCCTGGTACCCACTGCGTACACGTCCACCCCTGGGCCGACTCAGCGACGGACCGGATCGACGGCCCGGTGGTAGGTATCGACGGGCGTGGGGGAACGCTTGCCATCGGCCACCATCTCGGCAAGCTTCTTTTCGAAGAGTTCGACGGCACGAACTTCTCTTGTGCATTGTCGCCGTGACCGACGTCTTGCCTGGGGCCGAGGTCGGTTGACGGTGCTCCGTCACTCACTATTGAGAGCCCCCTGATCAACGTTGAGGTGGACCACGGGCCAGCTCACCCCATCGTCAGCGATCGGCAATCGGCGCTGTGGTGGGGGAGCAAGCTTGCCTCGGTTGGGACGCCCGAGAGCTGCGGTTGTGAACGGGCTCAGGCAACGGTGAACCGCTCGCGCGACTCCGTACGTCAGACGTACACGGTTCGATCGCGTCCACCGCTGGCCCGGCGCGCACCTTTCGTAACTGATCGAAGTGATCGTTCTTCTCCGCTGGGCCCTGCCGGGCGCCTTTCGTATCTGATCGAACTGATTGGCCGGCTTCAGTCGCCTGCCTACGGTTCCCGGGACTGTATTCCCTACCGAGGAGGTTCAGATGCGAATTCATAGAAAGGCTGGCCTCGTCGCCGCCGGGCTTGCCGCGCTGGCTACCGCAGCCGGCGGCGTGTCCGCCGCCCAGGCCGCTGCCCCGGTTCCGGCGCAGGCACCTGCTGCTGCCGGCTACGTTCTCGAGGCGACATCTGCAACTGGGCCGCTGGCCACCTTCCGGCTGCGCAACCGGGCGACCGGGCGATGCCTCACTGCCGAGTGGAACGACCATGTCCACGCCGCGCCGTGCGACGGGCGGTGGAGCCAGGACTGGTTCTGGGTAGCTACCAGCCAGGGCTGGAACGCGCTCAAGAACGATCAGACCAAGCGTTGTCTGGACGGGACGCGGGCGACCGGGGCGGTGTACGCGGGCGGCTGCAACGGTGGCCAGTACCAGAACTGGTCCCGGAACAGCGGCGGTCAGATCATCCAGCATGAGTCGACCCAGCGGCTGGACAGCAACGGTGCCGGCTCGGTCTACCTCTCCCCGCCGAACAACGGTGACTACCAGCGATGGGACTGAGTAAACGCTGAAGTTGGCTGCCGGGGCGGGTGCGCGAGGTGCATGCATCCGCCCCGGCGGTTCTGCGAAGTGACCAGCCTTTCCCCTCGGGTTGAAGGTCAGCATCCCGTGGGTACGGCCGCCACCCGTGGGGGCGTGGCGGCCGGGTGCGGGTCGGTCAGTTCGGGCTGATCTGGATGTAGAGATCCGACCCGTAGCTTTCCAGCCTGCACTGGTAGTCCCACCACTCGCCGTTGCGGATTCCCTGGTTACCGCGCTGAACGCACTGGGAATACGTGTCACCGGTGTAGAAGGTGGTGTAGTAGCGCAGCGGCGACGCCGATGCGACGGGCGCCGTGACGACGCCTCCACCGACGACCACCGCAGTGGCTGCGACCGCCATGAACAGCTTCTTCACTTTCGCTCCCAATTTGCTCGACCAATAGAGGAGCTTCGATTCTCGGCGACGTTTGCGGGTTCGCGGGAAACCGCGGGATGAACGCCGCTGCAATACCGGTCGCCGTGTGATGGCGATCGAATTGTGGGCGTATTCAAGATTTGGTTTCGCGCGGTTCACCTAATGGAGGGTCTGGAGCTACCGCACTGGACAACAGAGCTCGCCGGGTGATCTCCAGTCCTCTGGTTTCCCCGACAATGCGGGTGGTCAATGAAAGTCTCTTGAGGTCGTACGAGCCGCCAACGGGAGCCGTTCCAGCCCTGCAAGCAGTCCCCGGGCTCGAACGCTGTTACCGCAATCCGGCTAATCGGTCGGCGGTGACAAGACATGCCGCTGGTTCAGCCCCTGGACCATCCCCCACGCCAGACCTTCGCCATGGAAGAACCCGCCGCAGCGCCACTGACGTGCGGCTCGCCTGCCCCGTCGCACCAACACCGCTGCACTGACCTCAGAACGGCAAAAGGCCCACCCGAGGCGGGTGGGCCTTTTGCCGTTCTCCAAACGCATAGAAGGTCTCCGCGAGCATACTTCCCGGAACGGTAGTGCTCCGGTCGGCGAATCCGGCTACGCCAGTGGTTCTGGCCGGCCTACTGGGCAGCGCCGATGTTGTTGGCGAAGTTCTGCCATTCCGTACTTGCCTGGCTCTCCATGAAGTCGCGCAACCAGCCCTGCAGATCCGAGGAAGCCTTCGGTCCGGAAACGTGAACGTTGAGGAAGGTTCGGGAAGCGCCGGAAACAACACGGAAGTTCATGACCGCGCCCGTCATGACGCCCTCGATCCCCTTGAAAGAGATCCCATTCGTTCGGGTCTGAACCACCTCCATCCGGCCGGCATGGATGCCGTAGGTCAGGGCGGCGGCGCCGGCGAGGTTCTTTGGACCGCTCACCCAGAATTTCGAGCCACAGGTGGCGTTGTTCATCGCCGTGTTCAGGTTGGTATGGGTGTAAATGACGTCCCCGTTCGGACCTACAACGGCCTGCTGGGTGCTGAAGTTGTAGAGCGGGAACACCTTGCCCAAGCTAGGACTGATGCGTTTCCAGATGTTGTCCTGCACCTTGAGGCCGTAGGGATCATTTGCCAGCAAGCGGGTCCAGCCGGCACTCGAGATGGGGATGTTCTTCTCGAACTGGTAGGTGTATCCCGATCCGCCATAGTGGTAAGAACCGCACTTGGTAGTGCCGAAGGTTGCGTCGGCGCTGGGAGTGGTCATCGCTTGTGCCGGCACCGCGCCGATCAGGACCATACCCGCGGCGAGCGCGGCAACTGCAGCCGATCTCATTGCTTTTCTCATTGCATTCTGCGTGCGCATGAACCGGAATATACCAGATTGACGGTTTCGCCGGACGGCAGTAGACGCCTTGTTGGTTGCTTGGATATGAAATTGACGGAGGTTCTTGACGGTCCGGCCTTTCGGATGGGAGAAAGGCGTCGCGCCCATTCGATGACTGGGCGTCCGAGCGGGAGTTCAGTGCCGGCCCAGCGCAAAAAATAGCCTTGTTTCAGCATGTTGAGAATTCGGCGGTAACGTCACTGCGACCTGAGCAAAAAGGTGAGCGCAAGGACGTTGTGCTCCAGGTAACCGCCGGGCCAGGCGTAACGCGATGATGGCCTCGCCGTGGCTGGGCGCAGGTCGGAGTGGCCGTGCCAACCGCGCCGATAGCGAGTGTCGTCAGCTGCCGATAAGGGCGTGCAGACTGCTGGCGGTAGCCAATCCCGCACGTAGTACATGCGGCCGCTAAGCCGCTTGAGATACCGCTGACCACCAGATCAGGTGGACCGGGACGCAAGAGCAGGTGACGCGATGAGCATCTCGTCCGGCGGCTGAGGAAGTGCCGAGGTGCCGGCGACGATGATATGCGCGCGGTCCCAGGGACGATCCGCCTGGAGGAAAGGGATCTCGGCCGCCATCCACGAATGCCAGAACTCGATCGTGGCCTGGGCATCGCCGTTGACCTCTGAGGCAATGTCGCGGGCCAGGCCCCGGCGCTCGGCCTCGGCGTAGTCGGACTGAACCCAGATGAGGCGGTCAACCAAGCCGGTGAGCTCCCGCCGCCCAGCGCCGACGCCCTCGACGATCACCAGCTTCCGGCCGGACGGTACGGCGATGACGCCCGGGCGGTCATGGACTTCCCAGGCCGGGGGCCGGTACGAGACGGCCTCGCCGCGGCGAAGCGGTTCGAGCACGCCGTCAGCGAGAAGCCCGGCCCAGTCGAACATCGGAGCTTGCCAGGCGACGTCGTCGACGTGAACGATCGCCAAGTCCGGCACGGCCTCGGCCAACCGCCGAGCCAGGGTCGACTTACCTCCACCGCTACGGCCATCAACCGCGACAATCCACGGTGCTCCGGCCGACGCCAGGTCAGCGCCGTCGAGAATCCGCGCCACCAGGTCGGCAACTCGAACGGCTCGCCATTCCGCAACCGGCGGTTCACCAGGCCCCACTCCGAACACCATGCCCACCATTCTGCTTCGCAAGGCTAAGGCGTCGGAACCAGTAGGGCACAGAGGCGAGCCGAGGGCGTTGGTGATGCGGGGAGTGGCGGCAATGTGGCCTCCGTGTAGGTCACGCAGCTCCGCGTACCTGACCGGTCTGCGCTGTACGAGTCCTGGGCTACCGCGGCACCTTCAGCACCGGAAGTCCGTTGGCGGTCGGCAGACCAGGCTAGGTTTCCGCAGCCGTCGGTACTGGGCCGAAGGTCGCGCGAGCTGTGGTACCGGACGGGGTGGGCACGAATTCGAAGCTGCCGCCCGTGCGGGTGGTCAACCGGTCGGCCAGGAGCAGACCGAGGCCGGTGGAGGGGCGGGCTGAGCTGCTCGCTCCGCCCCCGTCGTCTCGTACCGTCAGGGCCGGTGGGTCGACTTCCACCCCGACCTGGAATCCGGTACCGGCAGGGGTATGGGTGAAGACGTTGTCGAGCAGCACGTCGACCAGCGACTCCAGGTCCTCCCTCGCCAGCGGGACCAGGACCGGCACGGACGGCAGGTCGCGGGTCACCGAGCGACCGGTGTCCTCGCCGAGGACCGACCAGAAGTCGAGCCGCGACGTCGCCACCTCGACCAGGTCGGTCGCCGGATTGGCCCCTTCCCGGACTGAGCGAAGCGAGGCGTGCACCACTTCGTCGACCGCGGCCGTCAGGGTGTCCGCGACCGCGCTGAGCCGGGTCCGCTCCGCTGGGTGGGAGATCGACTCGGCCTCTACCCGCAGTGCGGTCAGCGGCGTACGCAACCGGTGCGCCAGGTCGGCCGACTCGGCCCGCTGGTCGGCGAGGAGCCGGCTGATCCGGCCGGCCAGTCCGTTCAGCTCCTGTGCCGCCCAGTGGAACTCGATCGGCCCGCTGGGTGTCACTCGGGCATCGAGATCTCCGCGGGAGAGCCGGTTCGCGCCGGCCCCGAGTGCCCGCGCCGACGCGACCAGCCGGCGGCCGAGTCGATCAGCCAGCAGGACCGACAAGACCAGCAGCGCAAAAGCGACCAGGCCGAGCCGGGTCAGCACCGAGGTGACGTCGGCCCGCAGTTCGGCGGCCGGTACGACGGACCTGATGACCACCGACTGGGTTGTCCCCCGCATCACGGTGGTGAAGGCGACCAGGCCCTCGCTCGTCCGCGTCACGAAGGCCTGACCGCGCGAGGCCAGCACGAACGCGTCGTCACGTGGCGCGGGCCGGCCATGGATCTTGTCACCAGGCAGAAAGACCGTCGTCCCGGCCGGAAGCGGTGGTAACACGTCCGGCTGAGCGGTGAGCAGCACGGCCACAGCCTGGACCCGCAGGCTCGCGGTCGCGATGGCCCGCTGCTCGGCCTCACGATCGAGCACCAGGGCGGCCGGCAGCAGGAAGCAGAGCAGGGTGATTAGGGAGGTCGTGCCCATCACCAGACCGAGCTGGGCCCTGATCCCCCGCTTCATGCCGGTGCCGCCAGCCGCACACCGACTCCGCGAACCGTATGCAGGTAGACCGGTGCCGATGCCGTCTCACCGAGCTTGCGGCGCAGCCAGGACAGATGGACGTCAACGGTCTTGTCCGCACCCCCGTACGGCTGCCGCCAGACTTCCTTCAGCAGTTCCCGCTTGGTCACCACCTCGCCGGCCCGCTCACACAGGTACTCGAGCAGATCGAACTCCCGCGGTGCGAGGTCAAGTTCGGTCGTCCTCAACCGCGCGATCCGTGCGGCCGGATCGACCGTCAGCTCACCGACGCACAGTACGGCCGACTCACGCCCCGGGAGGGTCCGCCGTAGTACCGCTCTGATCCGCGCCTGCAGGTGAGCCGAGGTGAACGGTTTCACCAGGTAGTCGTCCGCACCCAGGTCGAGCAACTGGATCACCGTCTGCTCGTCGCTCTGAGCGGTCACCACCAGGACCGGTACCGCGGTGGCTGCCCGCAGCATTCGAAGTACGTCGGCACCGGACAGGTCCGGTAGGCCGAGATCCAGCAGGACGACGTCCGGGGCGGTTCGCAGCGTCGCCTCGATACCGGTCAGCGCCGTCGGTGCACTGCTCACCGCCCAGCCGGACTGATCGAGCGCGCGCAGCATGGACCTCCGCAGAACCGGATCATCCTCGATCAGCAGTACGTGCACGATGCGACACTAAGCCCGGGACAGGGCCGACCCGACGACTCCGGCACTGTCTTCGGGACCCCTTAGCGTCGCCTTAAGCTCCGAACGGGAAGCCTGCCAGGATGAAGACCGACGAACCTCTCTGGGCCAGAATCCGTGGCCCGCTCGCTCTTGCCGGTATCGGCGCACTTGCGGTGACAGCCGCGGTCGCCGCTGTCGGACTACCGGCCCCCAGTACCGGGGCGAAACCGCTCAGCTCGGCCGAGATCCGTGCTTTGGTAACGCCTACGCCGTCTCAAAGCCCGTCGCGCGCCACCACGTCCAGGAGGGCACAGCCCAAGACCGCCGCGGTGACTCCGACTCCCGTCCGCATCCACCGCAGGCCGCTCATCAAGCCGACGCCGGTGATCACCGAGCAACCGGGTACGGGCTCGGCCAGCTATCTGTCCGGGAATTCACCGGCCGTCGTGCTGGGAAGTTGCACGAAGGACGGGCTGAGCAGGATCCACAACTGGAGCCCGGTGCCCGGCTACAAGGGCGTGCAACTGACCAAGTCACCGGCTCGGGTTTCCATCCTCCGGTTCACCGGTGCACGCGGTGACGCCCCGATGGAAGCCCGGGTCACTTGCCACGCCGGCCAACCCGTTCTGACCAGTGTCCCGACCGGCCCCGGAAGGCTACCGGCCGATCGCTCCATGTTCGGCCCCAGCATCATCGGGTAGTACGCACAGACCAGCCGGCCGCGAGCGTTGTCCTCGCGGCCGGCTGGTCTGCTCAGCGCACCCGGTAGGCGCGGATGACGGTCTGGGTCACCTTGTTTCCGGCCTCGTCGGACGCGGCGGCCCGGAGCGAGACGAATCCCGACCTGGGGTTGTTCACCACGATTTCGCCGGTGCGATGGAGCAGCTGCTTGCGCCAGGTCTTCCCGTCGTCGAACGACACCTCGACGGAGTCGAGCTTCAGCGCCCCACCGGCGGAGTCGTGCTGGCGGCGCACCTCGACCGGGATCGGGAACAGGCGACCGGCTGGGGCGAAGTTGTCCAGGCTCACTTCCGGCTTGAAGCCCACCACGATCAGCGGCAGTGTCGCGGGTGCGTCGGTCCGGCCGGACCTGAAGAGCCACTCGGCCGCGACGTTCGTCGACAACGGCCACTGCGGATCATCGCGCCGGACCGCGGCGACCAACCGGTACGTCGTCTCCTGCTCGGGCACCTCCGCCGTGAGCCGCTGGCCGGGTTCGTCGAGCCCGGCCACCAGTCGCTCACCCTCGAACAGCTTGATCGATCCGCTGCCGCCGAAGATGAAGGCGGTACCCCAACTGGCGTGCCCGTCCGCGTCCGACAGCAGGGGCGGATCCAGTGACAAGCGATCGCCCTCGCGGTAGCCCACGGGCTCCTGAACGTAGGGCCACGGCGGCGGACTCGGCATTCCCGGGCCGATCACCGACTTGTTCCAGGCCAGGACTGCCGTCTTTCCGGCCTCGAGCGGCAACGCGCGCGCCGCGTAGCCTTGATGCGGCCCTTCGATGACACTGGCGACGGCAACCGCGTCGGTCCATGTGACCCCGCCGGCCGAGTAGTACTCCGTCCGGCGCACCGGTACCCGCTCCTGAGTCGACTGCGCGCTCCCTTCCAGGTCGTACTCGCCGTGTCTCGCGAGCACCAGCCGGTCCACGTAGCCCGCTGTCGTGGTGTGGTGGTAGGAGACCTTCAGGGCAGCCAGCTCCCGATCCCGCAGCCGGTAGTCGACCGATGCGGGAACCTTGCCGAACTCGGGAATCGCGAGCTGGTACTGGTAAGGGCTGTCCTTCAGCCAGTGCAGAGTGGCCTCCGCCCCTGCCCGTGCGACCAGCCGTCGTACCTCCGGTCCATCACTCCACGCCACCGGCACGGACATCGTGCCGTAGTAGAAGCCCACCGGCTCCGTCGCATGCCACAGCACCGCGGCCGCACCCGCGGCGGCAAGGGCTTCGACCCGCTCCACGAAGCTGTCCCCCTCGTCCGCCCCCAGGGTGAACAGCGCGAGCTTTCCCCGTACCTCGGCCGCGGCGACCTCGTCGGGTGTGGCGCGCCCGACGTCCACCGTCCGGAGCCGCTGCGTCCCGGTCCGGACGGGCGAGCCCAGCACGTGCCGGATCGGTACCGCCGAGCCGTCGGCCGCCGTCAGCCGCACCTTGGTGCGATTCAGCACCGCCCGGGTGCGATACAGGAAGCCCGGCGTCCGCACCTCGGTCGGCCGGGCGAAGTGCGAGTAGCCCATCCCGACGCTCAGACCGATCGCGTCTCCGCTGGCGAACTGATGCGAGGTCGCCACCTCGCCACGCTCGATCTCCGCGCCGGCCTGGTCGACCCGCAACCTGGTCGGAACGGACGCTCGTGCGTCCAGGTTGATCGTCCGCTGCTCGGTGAGCATGATCTCGGTCTCGGCCATCGAGGTGACGGCCTTAGCAGTCCTGTTCGCCAGTGCGTCGTAGCTCACGACGTAGACCGCATAGCGTCCCTTCGGCAGCCGCAGTCGTTCACTGCCCAGGATCGGGAAGACGTACCGATCGGGGTTGTCGAGATCGACCACCATCGCCGTTCCGTCGTCGGAGCCGGCCGGAATGACGGTGCCCGCTCGGTTGGTCAGGTTCAGGGCGAGCTCGTACGACTCCGCTCCCTTCTCGAGCGCCAGCGGGACCTGGACCACGATCCCGCCCGCGCCGGTTGCGGTCAGCCGGCCACCGAACACGCCGGTGCCACCGTGATCAGGATCCGCCGTGACGGTGACCGACGACTGGCCACCGGCCGGTATCTCCACCGCCTCCGCGCTGGTGCCGAACATTCCGTCTGGCGCCGGACGCCCCTCGGCGTCCTTGACCTCGAGACTCACCGCGAGCCGAACCGCCGTGCTGCCCGGGTTCTTCAGCGTGAGCTGCCTCTGCACCGGCTCGCGATCGAGGTGCGGCCACTGGAAGAAGCCGAAGCCCAGCGACGGCTGTTCGGCGTAAACCTGCTGCTGGACGGCACGAGCCACGTCGAGCCGCCCGGCCCCCTGCTCACCGACCTTGCCGTCGATCGGTTTAGCACTTCCGACCAGTACCGCCTTCAGCCGGTCCGCCGTCCAGTCCGGGTGCTGACCGGCCAGGATCGCCGCGGCGCCGGCCACGTGCGGGGCGGCCATCGACGTGCCCGACAACCTGGCATGGTGCTCGTCCACCAGAGACTCTTCCAGCGTCCCGGCAGCCCGGGCCGCCACGATGTCCTGTCCCGGTGCGGCGATCTCCGGCTTCACCGCCGCATCACCGATCCGCGGGCCGCGGGAGGAGAAGTCGCTGATCCCGTCCTGCTTGGTCGCACTCGCCACGGCCAGCGCGGCGTCGGCACTGGCCGGACTACCGACCCGGCCCTGCTCGCCTCTGTTGCCAGCAGCAACAACAAACAAGGTTCCCGAGGCGGCGGAGATCCTGTTCAGTTCCTGCGAGATCGGATCGGTGCCGTCCGTCGCTTCACCGCCCAGGCTCAGGTTCACCACCCTCGCGCCGCTGTCCGCGGCCCACTGCATGCCGGCCAGGACCGCGTCGTACGGACAGCCGGACACCACACACACCTTGCCGATCAACAGGTCCGCGCCCTTGGCGACACCGGTGTATCTCCCGCCGGACGCGGCACCACGTCCAGCCGCGGTCGCCGCTACGTGCGTACCGTGCCCGACGGTGTCCTGAATGCCTTCGCCGGTGAAGTCCTCGCTCTCCCTGACCGCCCCGGCAAGGTCCGGATGCTGACGGTCGTAACCGGAGTCCAGCACGGCAAGCTTCACCCCAGCGCCGGTGTGCCCTGCCTGCCACGCGGCCGGCGCACCGACCTGGGCGACGCTTTGGTCAAGGACCGGCTTCAGCCGGCCGTTCAGCCAGATCTTCGTCACCCCGGCAGGCATCCTGAGGGCCGAGAGCGCGGCGAAGGTTTCACCGAGCGCGGGCTTGGGCGCGTCGACCGCGGCGATATTTGCCTTGGGCAGCGATCGGATCCGCCGCCCGAGGGCAGCCGCTGAGGCGCCGGCCGACCGCGTCCCGTTGGTCCTGACCAGCAGTGGCAGCGTCTTGGTCTGGCTGTCGTCGAGGCCTTGGTCAATCAGTCCGGTCACGTCGAACAGAGCGCGATCGAGCTGGCCACGTCGTACCAGTGGGGCCACCGACAAGGGGATGACGGTGACCCCAGCCGGGCCGGCCTGGCGCAGGAACCCTTCGCGGCCACCGATCCGCGGAGCCTTGACGATCCGGACCTGCCAGGACTTTCCCACCGGGCGGACGAAGACGCGGTCACCGGTGATCAAGGTGACCGACTTCTCCGCACCTGGCCGTTCGGTTGCTGCCGCCGCCGTGGCATCCGGTCCCCGCGTCGTCAGCGATGTCACCAGCAGTGCCGAAGCAGCGATTGCGCCGACCAGCGCCGTTCTTCCTGGTTTCGACCAGGCCATGGATCCTCAACCTCACCATCGTTTCTCGGAACGCCCGGCGGTAAGCCCGGGCAGATGGCGGCAAGACTCCGGCAGGTGCGGTTAAGGCCACGCTAACGGGACCGAAAGAGCCCGGTGTGAAATCAGTGGTTGCGGTAGTGGGCTGCGAGTAGGTCGAGGCCCAGTCGTTGCGGAGGTCTCGCCAGACCGAGTGGATGTGGTTGGCGTCCTGGGTGTTGTGGTACTCCGCGAGGAACGTCGGCCCGGCGATCGAGTAGTAGTGTCCGCCGCGGCGATCCACCTAGACGCCGCGCTCAGGGCAATCAGTGAGCAGGAGCGAGATGAGGCGCGACGTTCCGAGATCTGATGCGAACTGAGTCGCGCTGTTGGCCAAGACGTGAGTTCTACGTGAGTTGGCCAGCCTGCGAAGATGAGCTCCAGCTCATATTCACAGGTCAGAGAGCCGACGAGGGGACTCGAACCCCTAACCACCGCTTTACAAGAGCGGTGCGCTACCAATTGCGCCACGTCGGCAGTGCCAGAACATCGTAAGGGATGGGCGGGCGGGGAGAAGAACGACGTACGGCGGACGGTGGTCTGCGGTCTGGGGGCCGCCCCCCGGGCGGGTCAGCCGTGAAGCGCGGCCGGTGGCCGGTGATAAGGGGCAACGTCGTGTGGAAGCCGGACCGATCGCGCTACTTGGGACGACTGGCGAGCCGTCGCTCACCGGGTGTGCCGAGCGTCGCAACCTCGAGCGGTCGGGCTGGACTGCCTGGCCAACTCTGCCGACTGGCCGGTGGGGGCAGACGTGACCACTCGTGACCGGAGGGATGGGGTGCGACCGGCGGGGCGCTGCTAAAGCGGGAGGGCGTCGAGGGTGGTGGGGCGGGTTAGGAGGGATAGGGACCAGGTGAAGTGGCCGTCGGTGCCGGTGGGGCTGAAGCAGTTGCTGGTGGTTAGGGCGTAGGCGGCGCGGTAGAGGGCTAGGCGGGCTGGGTCGTACGCGAAGGCGTCCGCTAGGGCCTGGTCTACGCGGGCTTCGTGGATGGCGGCGTGGGGGCCGTACATGTTGTAGATGCTGGCGGTGATGGCGGCGTCGAATGCGGGGTCGCCGGTGGTGGAGAGGAAGCCGAAGTCGAGGACGGCTGTGGGGCGTAGGTCCTCGTCGACCAGGATGTTGGCGGGGATTAGGTCGCCGTGGAGCAGGGCCGATGGGGTTGGTGGGAGGTCTAGTAGGCCTTTGATGACTGCTGCGGCGAGGGCGTCCAGGTTCGGGAGGTGGGCGGCGAGGGGTGTGCGGAACTTCTCGACGCGTCGTTCGACCAGTCGTGCCAGGGAATGCGCGAACGGTACGGCTTCGGTGTCGAATGGGGGTTCGTCTTCGAGGATTGGGAGGACGCCCATGCCTGGCGACGGAGTAACCGCGGCGAGCGCGGTTAGGACCTCGCGGATCGCGGAGATGTGCTCGTCCTCGAGGACGGGTTCGCCGTTGACGGTCGCCGTTTGAAGAGGCTGGCCGGGGAGCAGGGACTCGATGGTGGCGAACTGGCCGTCGAGTTCGATGATCTCGTGGATCTGGGGCGTGCGGAGGCCGCTGAGACCTTGGTCGACGGCGTCGTAGAAGGTCTTGAGGGTTTTGAGGGCGTCGGGCGTACGGCGGTGCCAGATCTTCGCGATGAGGTCGTCGCCTAGGGCGAGGACTGTGCCTTCCATGCCGGCGCCGAGAACCTCGCGCGGGCGGTATCCGGCCGGGCGCAGCGGTTCGGTCCATCGCGTGATCGGGTCGGAGTTCACTGCGTGAGGATCTCACGACCGCTTCCAGGCAAGGGAATGCGTGGACCGTGACCGGGTATGACGGCTCGCCGGGGTAGGCGTCGCCCCGACGGAGCAGTAGGCGCTTGCAGGACGCCCGTACGTCGAGAGAGCGCGACGACGCTCGCGAGGGTAGGCGTGTCTTCGAATGGACACGTGGCGTACGTGAGACGTCGTACAACCCTTTGTGGGTAGGGGTTTCGTGTCTGCGGGCGGGAGTGTGGCCCTTGCAGCGCGGGGCGTAAAGGTCTGGGGACCCCATGAGTGATGTGGAGTGTGGACGTGCACGTGCGTGATTACCCTGGATTTTTCCCGGGCTGATGCGGAATTCCGGGAGCTTTGCTATCAATCGGGTGGTAGCGGTCGGTAGTCCGCCGATCGCTTTCCGCCACGATTCGGAGTGAGGCTCCCCATGTCCCGTCGCAAGCTCTTGCCGACTCTCACCGGACTCGCCGCGATGCTGGTGTTCCCGGCATTCGCCGCACCCACGGCGTCCGCCGCGCCGATTCCGGCTCCCGAGCCGGCCAGTGTGGTCTCGACCTATGCCGGTTCGCCGCAGGAAGCGGCCAACAACAAGGCGTTCTACCAGGCGGTGATGAAGTCCGCGCTCGCCAAGCAGGCCAAGAGCGGTAACAAGCTCGCGGCGGTAACCGTCCGGTACCGGGTCAACGCGCCCACCTTCGCGACCCAGATCGCGCGGTCGACCCAGATCTGGAACTCGTCGGTGACGAACGTGCAGTTGGTCCAGACCACTGGCGCCTACGACTTCTATTACACCGAGGGGAACGACCCGCGCGGTTCGTACGCGTCCACCAACGGCCATGGTCGTGGCTACATCTTCCTCGACTACCGACAGGCGCAGATCTACAACTCGACCCGGATCACGTCCCACGAGACCGGTCACGTGCTCGGTCTGCCGGACCACTACTCAGGTCCGTGCAGCGAGCTGATGTCCGGCGGTGGACCTGGCCCGTCCTGCACTAACGCGTACCCGAACTCGACCGAGCGGTCGCGGGTGAACCGCCTGTGGGCCAACGGCTTCGCGGAGATGGCGGGTACGACGTTCCGCACCATCCGCTGACCGTTCTCGGCCGGCTCGCTGGTTCGAACTGTCGCTCGCTCGTCGTCGCGACTCCGCCCCTCGCGACGAATGGGTGGTCGACGGCTGATCCAGCAATCAGAGAGCAGTGCTCACGCTTATGAGCAGTGATCCGAGAGCAGTGCTCACGTCGTTGAGCAGCGATCTCGCGGTCCGGAGCCCCGCCCGGCTCCGGACCGCGTTGTCGTTCGATCCGCGATGTCCCGAACGGCGAATCACGGCTCGGGGCGCCGGCGTGCAGCGAGTTGTCGGATGGTCGGGGCCGGTCGCGGGACAGGGATGGGGGCAGTGCGTGTCGAGGCGCTCGGCTCAGTCTGGATTGGTCGCGGCGGCTAGACGCGCTTGGCTTGAGCTGGATTGGCTGTGGCGGCTAGACGCGCTTGGCTTGAGCTGGATTGGCCGTGGCGGGCAGATGTGCAGCTGCCAACGCGTGGGCGACGCGGCGAGATGCGACCTGGTCGTCTGGAAGATGACGATCGCACTTGTCGTCGTTGCGATGACGGATCTATACTGTCGGTGGTCAAATCCTTCGAGCGTTGGAGGTAGACGATGATCCGTACCGACCCCTTCCAGGTTCTTGATCGGCTGGTGCGGCTGTCCGGTGGGGCGCAGGCTTCGATGCCGATGGACTCATACCGTTCGGGTGACGAGTTTGTGGTCGCCCTGGACCTGCCCGGTGTGGACCCTGGCCAGATCGACCTCGATGTCGAGCGGCACGTGCTGACCGTGAAGGCGGAACGGCGCCCGCTTGGCGATGACGTTCAGCCGGTGATCTCGGAACGGCCGACGGGTGTGTTCTCGCGGCGATTGTTCCTGGGCGAGGGCCTTGATACCGAGCGGATCGAGGCCGAGTACGCCGAGGGTGTGCTGGTACTGCGCATCCCGGTCGCGGACCAGGCCAAGCCGCGCAAGATCGAGGTCACCACCGCTGATCAGAAGCAGCTCAGCACCTAACCTCACGCGCGGGCCCAGGGATCCGTCTGGGAAACGCTGGATGACAAAGGTCCGCTGAAGAAGCAGCCGTGTGCGGTTCGTGGCGTGGGGTCCCCGATCCCCGCGGCGCGGACCGGACCGGCCTGAACCGACCCGTTGCCGTCGGCCGGCGTAACGGCCCTACCTCCGATCGAGGTGTACGCCGCAGCCCGGCCGATTCACCCGGCCGACGGCACGGGCCTTTCCGGCGACTCCAGTAGCACCGCGAGGCCACCGCGCCGTCGTACGGAGCCACGCCTTGCCGCGACGATCGACGTACGGCGATGGCCTTTGGCCGCAATGGCTGACGTGCGACGTACGACGTGAGGCGGCTCCGCGATGACTGCCGTACGACGCGGGCGGCTCCGCGCTGAGCGTCGTACGACGGGAGGGCGCGGTGGGATGGCGATGCGGCGTGGGAGTGGACGCGATGGCTGTCGTGCGGGGGCGATTCTCCCGGTAGGGAAGGCGGTCTGCGTATCACGAGGTAGAGCGGCGAGGGGGTGATGGGGGCGGTTTGGTGGTGGGCACGGGGTGGTTGGTGGTTGTCGAATTCGAGGAGATGGTGATGGGGTCGTACCCGGACGCGATGCTCGATTCCAGCAGTGTGGTCGCGTCGGCGGATAGCTATGCCGAGGCGCAGGAGACGGTCGACTATCTGTGGACTTGTGGTCTGCGGGGTGGGCTTCAGGTTCTTGGGGCCGGCTTGCGGATGGTGGATAGACCTGGCCGGGAATCGCAGTTGCGGGTGGCCGGCGCTGCGGCGGGGCAAGGTGCGGGGATTGGGTTCATAGCTGCCGTCTTGGTGGCGTTTTTTGCGCAGACCAGCACGCCGGGCGTGATCTTGGTGTTGTGGGGCGTCTTCTACGGCGGGTTGTTCGGCGGGCTTCGCGGACTGTTCCAGGGGCTGGTTCGGTCGCGGCCTGGACAGGTTTCGCCGCAGGTCGTGGCGACTCGCTACGAGGTGTACTGCGCTGCCCGCGACGCCTCCGTAGCGCGGCAGTTGCTGGCCCAGCGCGCGGAGTCCACGGAGGGCGAACCGACCACGGTCGAGGTGACCCAAGCCGATGAGCGCGAGGCGTACAACGATGCCGAGCGCCGCGCGAAGTCCGAAACCGCCAACCGGCGCATCAGCGACGCCGCCTGATTCGCAGCTCCCGTGCGGTGCGACGACGGACCGCGTTGTCATGCGACCGGCCAGCGCGACCTAGGGCGATAGAACCGCGCGGGCATTCGTGCCGGGCAGTCGGGTTGGTTGGCGTACAGACGTGGGCGACGATTGCGCGTAACGTCGGGGATGCTGCGGTTGTCGCTTCGCGATGTCGACCTTGCCGTGATGGCGTGGGTCTGGGTTCGGACACGAGCCCACTCAGTGCCCCCGATCAGAGGGCTGATCCGCACCACCTTTCAGTGTGACCCGCGAGCATTCAGGTGATCCGGGAGGGCCTTGCTGGGTGGTGCCGGAATCCAAAGGCCCGTGCCATGGTCGATGACCAGCATTGCGACGACCCGTTCATCCACTCAGCCGACGAGTTTCCGGACTGGCGGCAGTGGTGGACCGCGCATCACGATGATCCCGCGTTCCGCCAAGAGCTCGAACTGCTGATGTCTCGCCGGGCCGCGATGGTGCGGGACTTGGCGGTGACAGCCCAGGCCACTGGCGTCCTGATGGAGCGGAACCACCTCGATGTCCCAGGGGCAAGGGGGGCGCTGCGCGCGCTCGCCACGTTCCACGGTCGCACCGTGTGGGAAATGTCCCGCTTGGTAGTCCGGGACGCGGCACATCAGGACGACTGAACCGGCCGGGCAACCAAGTCGCGGCGAGAAGACGCCGTGCGGCGGAAAGAGGCGGGGTGGAAGTAGGAGGCGAAAAGGGCTGTTGCTAGTAGGAGTTCGGTTAGGTCGCCGCCGTAGTACATCAGCTGGGCCGCTTGCTGGATCGCCGTCGGGCTCTCGCCCATCGGGAGAGTGGACGCGTGGGCGTAGATGTACTTGGCGAGGATCGAATGGGCCGCGCCGGCCAGGATCAGGACGGCCACCCGGATAGGGATTCGCGGGCGGCGTGGGGCGGGGTCGGGGCCGGCGATTGACCATACGAAGAGGTAGCCCGCTGCCAGGTAGTGGAAGTGAACCGCCTGATGGACTAGCGGATTGCGCTCGGCCACGCCGTACAGGGGAGTGAGCAAGAGCAGTGCCAGCCCGCCGACGCTGAGCACTGCTGCCACGATCGGATGGCCCAGGACGTGGAGCGGCCGTGAACGCAGGAGGCGCGCTAGTGTCCTGAGTCGGGACACTAGGTGCCGTCGGACCGCCGGACCGGATGAGCGCAGCAAAAGAGTCACCGGCGCTGCGAGCACGAGGCCGAGTGGGGCCACCATGCCGAGCAGTAGGTGCTGCGCCATGTGGCCGATCGGGCCCGGCCGTACAGCGACCACCGGTGCGAGAGCAACCACTAGGCAGCCGGATAGCCAGGCCGTCGTACGCCAGGAACTCCACCCGCGTAGTGCGCGTCGGCTAAGCCAGGCGTAGCCAGTAGCCGCTACGGCCACGATTAGGAGCACAAGCAGGTACGACGCTCCGAGGCCCGTCGCGCGCTCGGCGGCGTGGCTGCCGTCGTGAAGCGTCATCGCGCGCGGAGCAACAGGAGCACCCCGGTGACGAGTAGCGCGGCTCCGGCGAGGTTCCAGGTCCAGTCGTACCAGGCGAGGTTGTTGACGCCGTAGCGGATCTGGTGGAGTCGCAGCAGCTTGTGATCCACCAGTCCGTCGAACAGCTGGAAGCCGCCTGCGCCGATCAGGAGTCCTGCCCAGCCCTGGAGACGTCCGAACGCTCCGCGGCGGCGCAGGTCGGACAGCCAGAAGAAGCCAGCTACGAGCCCGACGAGCTCAGCAGTGTGCAGCAGGCCGTCCGATAGCAGGCCGATCGCCGGTGTCGACCGATCGTAGAAGTGGTGCCAGCCGAGTAGCTGGTGGAAGACGACCTCGTCGATCGCCGCCATCAGTGCTACGCCGATCAGACCGGAGGCGAGCAGCGAGGCCCGCCGGTCGATCTCATCGCGACGGGCGGTCGCCATCGAACCCCGATCTGGGAAGGCGGTCAGTTCCCGGCTGCGGCCAGCTCCGCGGGGAGAACGCGCAGGCGGTTCTCGAGCTGCCGGACCAATGCCGGGTCGCACCCGGTGTCACAACCCTGCAGTACCTCCAGCAAGGCACGGCCAACCTCTTCCACGGGTACGTCGTACTGGCCGGACCACTCGGTAAGGAGGGCCATGGCCGCCCGGGTGGTGACGTCGAACCATTCGGTCAGAACGCCGGCCGCCTGAGCCAGGTCGACAGTGCGGGGGGAAAGGATTGAAAACATCGGTGATTGCGCTCTTTCGTACAGTCGGTCGCGGTGGGCGCGGCCGAGGGTCGGTCCCCGGTACCCACCGTTCCGGATCCCATGCATCACGTGTCCGCGATCGCCGGGCGAGGCCGGACCGGCCCCGGTGGACGTCTCACCGAGGCCAGCCGCGCTGGCACCCCGCTGGTCGCGCTACTTTTCCGAACGTCCCCAGACCTGACTTCATGCCGGCGGTTTCCACTCTGCACCGTGGACCCGGCCGGTAGAAGAGACCAGCGTCACGGATGCGGCGAGGTCAGCTGGGTACTGCAGAGCCTCAAGGGATGAAGGAGAGGTTCGCATGACCGAGAACAGTGGCCAGAGCGACCGCGAGGACATCGTCGCGCTGCTCGAGCGGCAGCATCAGGAGATCCGCGAGCTCTTCGCAGAGGTAGAAACGGCGGAGGGCGATCGCAAGCGGGACGCCTTCCGCGAACTCGTCCGGCTGCTCGCGATCCACGAGACAGCCGAGGAGGAAGTGGTCCACCCGGCGGTGCGCTCGGCGGAGGGCGGTGACGCGGTGGTCGACGAACGGCTCGACGAGGAACACCGGGCCAAGGAACTGCTCTCCACCATGACCGACGTGGGTACGGAGGGCGAGGGCTTCGACGCGTTACTGCGGCAGCTGCGTACCGACGTGCTGGCCCACGCGGAGAACGAGGAGCGCGAGGAGTTCCCGAAGCTCCGGGCGCACTACGACGACCAGCAGCTCCGGGGTATGGCGGTCGCGGCCCGCGCGGCCGAGGCGATGGCACCGACGCGGCCGCATCCCGGCGTCGAGTCCGCGAAGGCCAATCTGCTGCTCGGCCCACCCGTGGCGATCATGGACCGCGCCCGCGACGCCATCCGCACCGCCCTCGGCAACTGACCACTTCCTGGCGGAACCCCAGACGGACCGCTAAGCGCGTCCGCGCGGTGAGAGGTGGCGGTCCAGGACGGTAAGAGCTGCGCCTAGTACGACGACCGCGGCCGCCGCCGCGGGTAGGCCGCGGGCGCCGAGCAGAGTGAGTGATCCGGCGGCGGCTGCTCCGGCCGAGGCGGCGGCGACCTTGACCGAGGCCATCGTGACGAAGACCTGCGCACGGGCGGTCGGAGGCGCGTACTGCGAGCGGGCGGCGAACGTTGCCGTCACGAATGGCGCGTTCGACATCCCGTTCAAGACGAACAATGCCAACGCCACGGTGTACGTCGGAGCAACAGCGCACAACGCGGTGGTGAAGCCGACGAGCGCGACGTACCAGGTGGTCAGAATTTCCGGCTCACCCCGCACGGGAAATGCCGTCACAATAAGTGAGCCGATCAAATTTCCGACGCCGAACATCGCCATCAAGGTGGCGCCACCATCGGGGCGGCCGGTCAGTTCGGTCGACAGCAGTACGGCGATGATCGTCGTACCACCGGCGCTGAAGGCGGTCATCATGGTCGCGTAGTTCACCCGGCGCAGCGGCCCATGGCGCAGTAGCAACAGCAACACGCTGCGGACCGTCGCGGCCTCGGCGGAAGCCTCCCCGTCGACCGTCTCCCGCGGCAGCGTGAGGGTGACGACCGCCGCCAGGAAGGCCGAGAGACCAAGCAGTAGCAGTGCCGTCACCGGATTCGTGATCGCGCTCAGCGCGGCAACGCCGGCCGGTCCAGCGGTACCGGCGACGCCGTAGCTGACCGAGTCCCAGCCCTCGCCGCGGCGTCGCGCGCGAAGTTCCGGCCCGCAAATTCCCGCCACCCGGCTACTCAGGCCGCCTGTCAGCAATGGCCCGCAGGCGCCGGCGAGCACGGTCGCCGCCAGCACCACCGGAAGCGGGGCGCGACCGAGCAGCAAGGTCGCACCGGCAAGCGCCAGGCCGAACAGGACGAAGGCGGCGGCCAGGTAGTACCGGCTGTCGCGGGCCTGATCCAGCCTTCGCGCCAGCCACGGTCCGAGCAGGTGAGGTGCCGTTAGGCCGGCTGCCAGCAGACCGCCCACTGCTTCGGGATGGGTGAGCGCCGGCTCGTTCACGGCCAGCAGGACCAGCCCGACCGCCGCGCCGGCGTCCGCCCCGCGCGCGAGACTCGCGGCGGCAAAATATCGGGCGAGCGGCCCGATCCGTCCGTAGTTCATCCTTACCCGTTCTGGTCGAGGCGACCCGCGGAAACAGTGTTTCAGTGTTGCCGAAACGTCGTTTCAGTCGATTCAGAAATGTCCGGTGATGCGCATAGATAATTTTGTGCCGCTGGGGTAGAAAGAAATTCTACAAAAGCTGGGGATTCAGGTTTAGGAATTTCCATAGGGTGAACAGTGCGGCTCAGCAGTGCATCTGGGGCCTGGTCGTGGTGTGATGGTCTCGGCACTCCAGCGGCGTGGGTGTCTTGCTAACGCCACGTTTGGAGTGCCCTTGTCTGTGTCCGAGCTTGCCGAGCCCATAGCGGCTGAGCCTGAAGATGCCGGGCCCATACCGCCTGCTGACTCCGTAGCGGCCGCTGAGTCCATAGCTGAGCCGATAGCGGCGCATACTTTCGCGGAGCTGGCGGTGGAGCTGCATGGTGCCGACGGCATTGAAGAGACCGTTGACGCGGTCCTGCAGTTCGCGCTCCGGGCGGTGAACTGCACCCATGCCGGCCTGGCGCTGGCGGTCCGTGGGCGTCGCGCGGAGGTCGGGGCGGTGACCGACCCGGTGGTCGAGAAGCTGCATCAGTTCCAGATCGACGCCGCCGACGGTCCGTTGCTCGCGTCGCTGACCGCCCAGGTGCCGATCCACATCCCGAACGCCCCGGCCGAGACCCGCTGGCCGAACTGGGCCGCGGCCGCCGGCGCGCTCGGCATCGGCAGCGTGCTCGACGTACCGCTGGCCGTCAGTGTCCAGCTGGTCGGCGTACTCAGCCTGTACAGCACCGAACCCAACGCGTTCAGTGCCGATGACGAAGCGGTCGCGCACATCTTGGCCCGGCACGCGTCCGTGGCGGTCGCTGCCGCCCGCAAGCAGGAGTCGCTGACGCAGGCCGTGGACGCCCGCAAGCTGGTCGGCCAGGCGATGGGCATCCTGATGATGAAGTACGACGTCGACGACGATCGGGCCTTCGCGATTCTCAAGCGGTACTCCCAAGACACCAATACCAAGCTCCGCGACGTCGCTCAGCAGGTCGTGGACGCTCGCAGCCTGCCTGCCATCACCTGATCCGGCGAGTAACCCAGCGAACGCTGATTGCGACTGCCCGCCCAAGGGCACCTGTTGCGGCTAGGACGCCAGGCACTCGAGGGCCTGTGTCGCTCCAGGTCCCGCCGTTCAGAAACCAGCGCCGGGACCGCCCCTGCCCACCTCCGCCGTCGGTGGCGCTTCCCCGGCGGCGCATTCGTCTCAGCCGGTGATCGGTGGTGTTACGCGACGCTCTCGCGGGGTACCTCGGGTGTTCCTCATCTAGGGCGCATGGGACAGGTGAGGAATCGCGGGGAAAAGCGAGGACGGCCGAACCCGCCGAACGGTCACGGGGACGACCGCACGGCGCCCGACCGTCCTCGCCACCTCCCCGTCCCACCAGTCGCCGCATCGACCGGATGTCGGCATGGGCAACCCGGCGGCTCGCTCCCACGCCTGCTTCACCCCGATTGGGGTAGTGGCAGGCGTGACGAATTTCGGCCGGAGTGACGCGGAGTTCTGACCGATCTTACTGAAAATGGTTGTCAGGTCAGATAGAGTGTCGCCTGCTCGCGAACCGCCGTCGGGGGACGGCCGTGCCGCGCAGACCGCTGATCGCTCTACCCCTGGAAAGGGGACCTCCGGTGACCGCCGCGCACCAACGACTTCGCTTTGCCCTGCCCGCACTTCTGGCCGCGTTTTCCCTGCTGTGGTTGAGCGCACTGCCCGCCACCGCCAGCGCACTGCCTGCCACCGCCACCGCCGGCGCGCTGCCCGCCATCGCGCCGGCCGCGTCGCCACCCGGTCCCGAGGTGCTGCGCGCGGTGCACGCCGACGCGTTGCATACGACGTACGACGGCACGGCGCTGCGGTTGTGGACGCGAATCGGCAGCGGCGCGGAAAGCCGCGAGGCGGATCCGGCCGGGCTGATCTTCAACCTGGAAGATCGCGGTTCGGCGCGGGTGGAATTGCCCGATCTGCCGGCCTTCGCCTTCCTGGGTAAACCGGGTGATGCCGTCTGGATCGCGCCGGAATCGCAGGATCCGGAGCTGATCTGGCCCGGCTGGGACACCGAGACGATTCCGCCCGGCGCCTTGCAGGGCGACGCGATCGACCTGACCATGCTGGACAGCACGGGTCCGGGCAATGTTGAGGTCTTCTTCAACTACGACAACACCTCGGTGCCGAGGTTGTTCAGTTCGGCCGATCCGTCGATTCGCACGGTGCGTCAGCCGATCGGGCGGCACGTGCACGCGAACTGGGCCTTCACCGCGCTCGGCACGTACACCATCACCTTCGAAGCGAAGGCCGTCACGGCCGCCGGTGTACCGATCACCTCCGGACCGGTCGCGTACACGTTTGTGGTCGGGCCGTACGACGTAACCGCGGCGACCACCACGACCCTGCAGGCCTCGCCCAATCCCGCCGCCACGACCGATCCCGTCGTACTGACCGCCACCGTCTCGCCGGCCGAGGCCGTCGGCGCTGTGGAGTTCCTCGACGGCGCCAACCTGATCGGCAGTGCGCCGGTGGCCGCCGGGCAGGCCGTTGTCCAGTCGGCCGGTCTTGCCGCCGGAGTCCACTCGCTCACCGCGCGCTTCGTCCCGGCGGATCCGGCCGCCCACGGCCCGTCCGTCTCGCAGCCGGTCCAGCTCACCGTCACGAGCCCAACGCCGACTCCCACCCCAACGCCGACTCCCACCCCAATGCCGACTCCCACGCCAACGCCGACTCCGACGCCCAAGCCGACCCCGCCGCCGTCTTGTGTGACGGCTGTTCTCGGCGCCGGGCATGTCGACGTCGCGGCTCGTACGGTCGACGGGCGCCTCCGGTTCCAGGTGAAGGACGGCACCCAAGGCGGTGCGGTCTGGCGTGATCCCGGCACGGTCGCCTTCCACGTCCGGCCGTCCGGCGACGAGCAGGTACCTGCCTCGCCCAGCTACCGGTTCCTCGGCGCACCCGGCGCCACGATCTGGCAGATCCCGCAGACCCAATCGAACGACTTGCTCTGGGCCGGCTGGAACACCGAATCCGTGGACTACAACGCCTTGGCCGGCCCGGTGACGTGGTCCCTGGACAAGGTGCAAGGGCCGGGAAAGGTCGCGGTCTACCAGTTCGATCAGTTCGGTCAGCCGCTGGTTTCGTTCGACAGTGGCAAGTCGTTGCCGCAGGCAATCAATCTCGCGGCCCCGACGCATGCCCACGGCAACTGGGCGTTCACCCGGCAGGGCATCTACCGCCTGACCTTCACGTATGCCGCGACGACCAAGGCCGGCCAGCGGCTCAGCGATACCGCAACCCTGGCCGTCGCGGTCGGCGCGACCGACCTGTCCGCCCTCTGCCCGGGTGGTCCGCCGCCGACCACTCCGCCGACCGTGCCGCCCACGACACCGCCGACCACCCCGCCGGTCGTACCGACGCCGACGCCGACCCCAACCCAGACGCCGACGTCAACGCCGACCCCGACTCCGACGCCAACCACGGCGCCGACCACCACCGCGCCGACAACACGCGCGCCCTCGCGTGACGCTGGCGGATCGTCGCAGCCGGTCAAGCTGCCGCCTTGTGTGCCAACCACCACGACCCCAACCAGCAGCCCCACGACCAGTACGTCGAGCAGTACCTCCACGAGCACGCCGACCACGACCCGGCCGACCACCTCCACGGACCCGGCGGGCGTCGTGCTGAGTGATGGCCACGCGGACTACGCCGTACGGCTGGAGAACGGTGCGATCGCCTCCCGGCTCAAGGACGGCACCACGGCCGGGGGACCGACCTGGCGAGATCCCGCGCAGGTGAAGTTGCGTTTGACCTCGGCGGCTTCGGCCCAGGCGCCGGGTGGTGCGTTCGGATTCCTCGGTGCCGCTGGTGCGCCGATCTGGCAGATCCCGCAGACGCAGAAGAACGGCGTGGTCTGGCTCGGCTGGAACACCGAGGAGCTGTCCGCGGCCGAGGTTCCGTCGGGAGTCGACTGGCGCCTGGATCGGGTGGAGGGCCCGGGCCGGCTGGCGGTGTTCGAGTTCGACTCGTTCGGGCAGCCGAAGGTGATCTTCAACAGCGGCGACGGTCTCCCGGATACCTACCGGATAGCCCCTGGAACGCATGCCCACGGCAACTGGGCCTTCACCAAGCCCGGCACCTACCGGGTCGGCTTCACCCACACCGCAAAACTCGCGTCCGGCCAATCCTCCAGCGACTCCGCCACCATCACCTTCATCGTCGGCGACTCCTCAGGTGGCGGCGGAGGCTCCGCGGCCGCCGCGCCGCTCGCCGCCGCGCCGCTTGCCGCGCCGAACCAGGCCGACGGTCTCCAGGCCGGCTCGGGCGGATGCACCCTGGCGGCGACCGGTGGCTCGATCGGGTCCGGCTGGATCGCGCTCGGCGCCGTACTGGTTCTGCTCGGCATCGTGGCCCTCGTCGCGACGCGCCAACGGAACGCCGCATGAGGGCCGGAGTGGCTCTCGCCACGGCCGCGCTCGTCGTACCGGTCGCGCTGGCCGGTTGCTCATCCGGAACGGCGAATGGGCCCGACGGGAACCTGCGAGTGGTCGCGACCACCGAGATCCTGGCCGACCTGGCGCAGCGCGTCGGCGGTGACCGAGTCTCGGCCGCCTCGCTCGTACCACCCGGCGGCGATCCGCATTCGTACGAGCCGACCCCGGCTGACGCGAAGCGGGTGGCCAAGGCCGACGTGACGTTCACGAACCACCTGTTGCTCGAACCGCAGGCCCTGATCAAAACGATCGACGCCAACGCCGCCAAGGATGCCCCGAACGTGTCCCTGGCCGAAGCGGCCGAGTCGTACGGCGCGAACGTGATCCCGCTGGTCGAGGACATCGGCCTGGACGTGCTCTGGCTCGGCCTACGCATTCGCGGCGCAGGCAAGGCGCGTGGCGCGACCCGGACGTCCACGGTCCAACTGTCGGCCACGCGGCTCGACGGCCCGGGCAAGCTCGTCGCGTACTTGACCGAGTCGCTCGGACAACCCAGCCGGTACTTCGACTCGACCGACGGCCTCGGCCCGGCCGACCGTACGACGCTGCCGCCCGCGGCGCATACCCACCTGAACTGGGCGTTCACCAAGCCCGGCGTCTACCAGTTGACGCTGGAGGGCAAACTCGACCTTGGTGACGGCAAACCCCTGCAGCCGTTGGGCAAAGGCACTTTCACCTTCGCCGTCGGGGTGGACCCGAACACGGTGAAACCGGCCGACGGTGGTACGGCGACCGTGCTCGGCGAGGGCCATACCGATCTCACGGTGGACCTGGACAAGGGCGAGGTGTACGCGTTCTCCGACGCGAAGAAGGCCGGCGCGGCGCAACTCGCCGTACCGGCCGGGCAGGTGGTCATCGACGTACCGAACCGCGCGATCGAGGCGGTTCCCACCGATCCGCGGTTCTCGTTCCTCGGTGCGCCCGGTGCGCAGATCCACCAGCTCCCGCAGGCGGTGCTCGGCCGGCACGTGCATGGCGAGATCGACCCGCACCTGTGGGAGGACGTCGCGAACGCGAAGGCCTACGTGCAGTTGATGCGCGACACCTTGATCAAGGTGGACCCGGACGGCAAACAGATCTACCAGGACAACACCGCGGCCTATCTGCGGGAGCTCGACGACCTGGACGGGTACGTCCGGGCCAAGCTGGCGACCATTCCGCGGGATCGCCGCCAGCTGATCACCACCCATGACGCCTTCGGCTATCTGGCCGAGGCCTACGACATGACCGTGGCCGGTTTTGTGGTGCCCAATCCAGCGCAGGAGCCCAGTGTGGAGCAGGTGCGGAAGCTGACCGAGACGATCCGCAATCTGAAGGTGCCGGCCGTCTTCATCGAGCCGAACCTGGCCCAGCGCGCGTCCGTGCTGACCCAGGTGGCAACCGATCAGCGCGTGCGGGTGTGCACGATCTACGGCGACTCGTTCGATCAGCACGCCACCACGTACGTCGCGATGATGCGGCACAACGCCGACGAACTGCAGCGGTGCCTGGCGGTGACGAAGTGAAGGCGATCGCGCTTGTCCTGCTGAGTACGACGGGCCTGTCCCTCGCACCGTCGGCCGCGACGCCATCGGTGCCTGCGGCAACGGAGCAAGTGGTGATCGCCACCGGCCACGTTGATCTCGGCCCTCGTTTTGTCGACGGCAAGTGGACCGTCCAGCTTCGCGACGACACCACCGACCCGGAGACCTGGCGACCACTGGAGAACGTCGTACTGCAGGCGACCGGGAAGTCCCAGCTGACCGTTCCGGCTGATCCGGCGTACGCGTTCCTCGGTAAGGCCGGCCAGAAGTTGTGGGTGATCCCGCAGGTTCAGCAGGCCGGCGTCGTATGGCCAGGCTGGAATACCCAGGACGTCGAGGTGGCCACTCGGGTGGATCGCGAGGTGACCTGGTCACTGGAAGGCGTCGAGGGACCTGGCGCGTTCACGCTGTTCCTCAACTCCGACTTCGGCAAGCCCGCGCCGGTGTTCGACAGCCGCAAGCCGTTGCCGCAGACAACTGGTGTGGACGTCAATACGCATGTGCACGGCAACTGGACGTTCGATGCCGAGGGCACCTACCTGCTCGATATCGCGATGACCGCCAAGCTGACCGACGGCAGCACGGTGACGGATCGCCGCCCGCTTCGGCTGTACGCCGGTGACGGCGATGCCCGGACGGCGTTCGCCGTACAGCCGAAGGCCATCGCCCAACCGGCGGCGTCATCCGAGGACGGAACGCCTTGGCCCTTGATCGCCACTGGTGCCGCGGCCCTGGTGGTCGTCGTCGCGGCGGCCTTCTTGCTGACGCGCCGCCGCCGCCGCACCGGGAAGGCCTCAGCATGACCAACGACGTACTGCGAGTTGAGGGCGTCGGCGTCGAGCTGGCCGGCCGGCTGGTCCTGCACGACGTCAACCTGGTGGTATCCGGCTCCGAGCAGGTCGGCTTGATCGGCCCGAACGGCGCGGGCAAAACCACGCTGCTGCGGTCCATGCTCGGCCTGCTGCCGATTCGCGACGGCGCGATCACGATCAGCGGAGCCACGCCTGCCCAGGCGCGCGGCAGCATCGGCTACGTACCTCAGCGGCACGAGTTCGCCTGGGACTACCCGGTCGACGTACGCACCGCGGCGATGACCGGCCGGACCCATCGGATCGGCTGGTTGCGTCGTCCGAAGCAGGACGATCGTGAGGCGGTCGAAGACGCCTTGCGCAGGGTGGACCTGGTGGAGCTGGCCCGTCGGCCTATCGGCGAGCTATCTGGTGGCCAACGGCAACGAGTTCTAGTGGCTCGCGCCCTGGCGTTGCGGCCGCGATTGTTGTTGCTGGACGAACCGTTCACCGGTCTCGACGTACCGACGCAGGAGATTCTCACCGGGTTGTTCCACGACCTGACCAGTGAAGGTACGGCGATTCTGATGACCACCCACGACCTGCCCGCCGCGGCCGATACCTGCAGCCGGTTGTGCCTGCTGAACGAGACGGTCATCGCGGACGGTTCGCCGGAACAGCTGCGTGATCCCGCCATCTGGCTGCGGGCCTTCGGCGTCGCGCGGTCCGAGCAGCTGCTGCACAGCCTGGGGGTGGCCCGATGATCGAGTTCTTGCTCGAGCCCTGGGAACACGTGTTCATGCAGCGCGCGTTCCTGGTCGTGCTGATGTCGGGCGTGGTCTGCGGAGTGATCGGCAGCCACGTCGCGCTGCGCGGAATGGCGTTCATCGGTGACGCCGTGGCCCACGCGGTCTTTCCGGGTATCGCGATCGCGTTCGTCCTGCAGACCAGCCTGGTTGTCGGCGGCATCGTCGCCGGGCTGATCACCGCCTTCTCGGTCGCGGTCGTGTCGCAGAACCGGCGGCTGAAGGAGGACACGGTGATCGGCGTCTTCTTCGCCGCCGCCTTCGGACTCGGCATCGTCGTGATGAGCACCGCGCCCGGGTACGGCGGATCGCTGGAGTCGTTCCTGTTCGGCTCGGTCCTCGGCATCAGCAGCCAGGACGTGATCACCGTGGCCATCGGGGGAGCGCTGCTGCTCGGGGTCACCGGCGCGCTGCACAAGGAGTTCGTCACCGCCGGACTGGATCGGGAGACCGCCCGCGCGGTGGGGCTGCCGATCTTCTGGCTGGACATGGCGTTGTACGCGATGGTGACGATCGCCATCGTCATCTCGATTCAGGCCGTCGGCAACATCCTGGTGCTGGCGCTGCTGATCACGCCCGCCGCGTGCGCTCGGCTGCTGACCGACCGGATCGGCACGATGATGCTGATCGCACCGGCCATCGGAGCACTCTCCGGTATGACCGGCCTCTATCTCTCCTACGCCTTCAACCTCGCCGCCGGCGGGTTGATCGTGCTCACCGCCACCGCGGTCTTCATCGCTTGCTGGGTGTTCGCGCCCCGGCATGGCCTGGTTCCCAACCACCACCGTCGCCGCCGAGCGACGGGAGTAGTTCCCGTCCGCCCATGAAAGGAAAGTCATGCGCAAGTCCTATCGCCTGGCACTGCCCACCGTGGCAGTCCTCGCGCTCGCCGGGCTGAGTCAGCCGGCCAATGCCGCCACCACGCGGGTCGTGCTCGACCAGGGCCACGTCGACGTCGTCGGCATCGCCTTCGAGGACGGCGCGTTCGACGTGCACGTTCACGACGAGAACAGCGGTACCGAGTACGCGCCGTCCGAGGTGCAGCTCGTCGCCAAGTCCGGTTCGAAGGTCAGCGTTCCGGCCGACCCGGCGTACCGGTTCCTCGGTGCGCCCGGTGCGGCTGCCTGGGTGCTTCCCCAGGTCGAGGACCCGGAGCTGCTCTGGCCGGGCATCGGTGCGGAAGAGGTCACGTCCGGCCTCTTCACCAACGACGCGCTGAAGGTCGACATCGTCGGGGTCTCCGGCCCGGCGCAGGTGAGCATCTTCACCACCGACGAGTTCGGTGCTCCGACCGTGCTCGCCGACAGCGGTAACGGCCTGCCCGACCGGATCAACACCACCGCCGGGGCGCACCTGCACGCCAACTGGGCGTTCGAGGCGGCCGGCACGTACCGGATCAAGGTCCGCGTGAGCGGAACCCTGGCCGCCACCGGCCAGCGGGTCACCTCGGCCATCGCCACCTACTGCTTCAAGGTCGTCGCGTGAAGGCCCGGGTCCTCGCGGCGCTGACCGCGGCCACGATGATGACGTTGCTGTCGGTGGCCCCGGCCCACGCGGCCACCACCATCTCGCAGGGCCACGTCGACGCCATCGACGTGGACTGGACCGGGTCTGCCCTGACGCTCGACCTGCGCGACGGCACCGTCACCCCGGCCGTCGACCGCAACCCGGCGGACGTCGTACTCAACGCGGTTTCGGCGAGCAAGACCACCGTGCCGTCGGGCTCCGCCTACGCCTTCCTCGGTACGCCGGGCTCGCCGGTGTGGATCCTGCCGCAGACGCAGAAGAGCAACATCCTCTGGCCGGGTATCAGCACCGAAGGCGTGCCGAGTGGCGCGCTGCAGGGCAACACGGTCAACGTGCGGCTCGTCTCGGTGACCGGGCCCGCCCACGTGAGCCTGTACACCACCAACTCGCTGGGCACCCCGACCGTCTGGTTCGACAGCGGCAACGGCCTGCCGGACAACCGGTCGTTCGCGATCAACACCCACGCCCACGCGAACTGGGCCTTCGAGGCGGCCGGTACCTACACCGTCGTCTTCCAGATCACCGGTACGACGGCCGCGGGTGCCGCGGTCACCTCCGGGCCGAAGACCTACACCTTCACCGTTCAGCCGTGAGGTGAACCGGTCTCCCGGGTAGGCGCCTACCCGGGAGACCGGTTGCGGGTTTCTTTGGGCTTCGACTGCTGGATGCCTGGGAGGGCCGTCGCCTTATCACTGTGTGCGGGCGACCGGGTGCCAGTGGCGCTGGATCCGGCCGAACACCGTGCCGCTGAAGTGGCCGCCCGCGAGGATCGCGTTGGGGGTCGTCCAGCTCCGCGAGCAGCCGATGCCGGGTCTTCAGACTCTCGGCCGGATGAGCGCGGCGGAACGTCAGCCCAGCGGGCATGGCTCCCGCCGGAACGGTGGGCGCGGGCGCGAGGTCCGTCGTCCAGCCGACGTGGTCGTGATACAGGTGCGTGTAGAAGACCGTGTCGACGTCATCCGGCTTAAGCCCTTCTGCCGCAGGGCTTTCGAGCAACTGGCCAGCCCGGAACCCGGCTATCTCCGGTACTTCGAACCCGACCGCGCCGAGGCCTAGATCCACCAGGATGTTCCGGTCCGCCGTACGGATCAGGAACGACCCGATGCTGACGGCGAACCGGCCGCCCGCGCCGAGTGATCCGTCGTACCGCGACCAGTTCGCGGGATCGCTCGCCGGGAAGACGGCCGTCGGGTTGAGATAGCCGTGTCCGTCCGTCCGGCAGGTACGTGACGGTGGTATCGCTCACCGTCAACTGGTCGCGTTCCGCGGCCTCGATCACGGGTCCTCCTCGTGGTGATCTTCTGCTGGTTGCGTAGGGGCGTTAGCCAGGGCCGTCGGGGAGCAGGAGTAACTTGCCGGTGGTGGTTCGGGCCGCCAGGTCGCGATGCGCGCCCCTCCGACAATTTCCGGCGCCCGCGGTAGTGCCCGGCAATGAACCAGCCATCGGCCTGTACGAACGGCTGGGGTTCGGACAGGCCGATGAAGCAGGAGAACTGGTGATGCTCAAACCGCTAGCTGGATCAGGGGAGGCGGTTGGCGGCGGTGATGGTGTTGAGATGGATCATCACGTCGTACGACGAGGCCAGCGCCTGCGAAGCGTCGGGGAAGGGGTAGGAGCTGCCGATCATGCGAGTCGGGCGCTCGACCGAGAGCCACGCGCGGGTGGTCTGCGGTAGCTTGCGCAGGTCCACGTAGTAGTCGCGGAACGGGACCCGGTCGAGGGTGAACTCGTTGCTGGCGGCACCGGCCGAGGCAACGGTGAAACGGCGAAGCGGTGCGCCTGGTTCGTCCGAGGGGAACGCGTTGAACGACCCGCGGTCGAACGAGGTGCCAACGCTCAGGTAGCGATCACCCAGGGTCTCGCGCAGGAACGCGCCCTGCACTTTCTCGTATATCGCCGGCATGCCCGACTCGTAGGCGATATGGCCGTTGTGGGCCGACAGCAACACCTTCGCGCCGGTGGTGTGCGCCCACCACGCGGTGTTGTCCGCCATCGCCTGGTCCCGGAACTTCATTGCCTTGGGCAACACAGTCGGATCGTCGACGTCGAACGCGAACATCGCCGCCACCTGGGCGATCACCCGGGCATGCTGGATCGCCCAGGTCCGTTCGGCGCTCGCGGGGAATTTCGCCAGCAGGGCGAGGGCTTGTTCGGTTTCGGCCTTGATCCGGAGGCGTTCCGCCAGTGACTTGGTGTAGTACGCGTCGGTCCAGGCCTGGACCTCCGCGTCCGAGCGGATACCGGCGTAGTGGCGCGTGAACTCCGCCAGCAAGGCAGGGCGGGTGCGTGCGACGTACTGGGTGACGTTGTCGATCACGTTCGGCCCGGCGTAGCCGACGTCGTTGCCGACAAAGTGCAGCTTGCGCGCGTGGGTCTGGTTGTACGAGCGCATCCACTCGATCAGTTCGGCATACTCCTGCACCTTCCAGAACGTGTACGCGGACTGGAATTCGCGGCGCATGATCTCGCGCGGATTTCCGATGCCGTGTACGACGTACCGGTCGAGGGCGAGGCCGGTGCTCCAGGAGCCTTCGAGGGCAAAGGTGGTGAAGCCCTTCTCCCGGACGAGATACCGGAAGAGCCGGTGTTTCTGGGTGAAGAACTCGTGTGAGTTGTGGGTCGCCTCACCTACGCCGACCACCGTCGCGTCGCCGACCATCCGGCCGAACGCGCGCAGGTCTACGTCGTACCCGACCGGGTCCGTCGACAGCAACGGGTGCGCGTGCCGGGTGATACCCCAGACCGGATCCGCGGTCGCGGCCGTCGACGCCTTGGTCGATTCGGCGCCCGGGGCCAGGGCCGCCGCGTTCGCGGGCAGGGCCGCCGCGTTCGCGGCCTGGGTCGCCGCGTTCGCGGGCAGGATCGCGCCGCTGAGCAGGCTCGCGGTGGCGAGCAGGCCGAACGGAAGAGTCAGTCCGGCGACGAGCCGGCGACGGTGAGTCATGAGAGGGCCTCCAAGATCGATTGCCCTCAGCCTTCCGCGCCGGCCACCTCCGCACGATGCCGTAGGGGCCCGTCTTGAGGGTGGTGCTGACTCCACCTTGGGGTGCTCCTTCGGCCGTCTATCTTGCCCGAGGAATGTCCCTGAAGTAACGAAGGTTGATCCCGTCATGAGCCAAGGTCCAGCACCCCGCGTCCTGTCCGACGAAGCCCTTTCCGAGTTGCTGGGCGGTCAGCAGTTCGGCACGCTCGCCACCAACAAGCGCAGCGGCCACCCCCACCTGACCACCATGCTTTACAAGTGGGACCCCGAGGCCCGCGTACTGCGGTTCTCCACCACGGCCGATCGCATCAAGGTCAAGCAGCTCCGGCGCGATCCGCGCGCGGCCCTGCACGTCTCGGGCGGTGACGTGTGGTCGTTCGCGGTGGCGGAGGGAGAAGCCGAGGTCTCCGAGGTCACGACGGTTCCGGGCGATTCGACCGGGCAGGAGTTGCTGGCGATGGTTCGGGGCTCGGTCGATCCGGCGGACGAAGACGCGTTCTTGCAGCAGCTGGTGGACGAACGCCGGGTGGTCATCCGCCTGAAGGTGCAGCGGTTGTACGGAACGGCGCTGGACGTCAACGGCTGACAGGGCTGACGCGTGGCTGCCCCGGGCACCTGGTGGCGGAGGCCATTCGGTCGCACTTCTAAAGTAGGTGAACTTTGGCTTTAGACCTCCGGCCCGGCTTCGTCAACGCGAGCTGGCACTCACAACGGCCGGCGCATACAGACGCGCGGCCAACGATCCAGGCCAAGGCTGGCTTCGTGCTCGCGGATCTGCCGTAAGCCCGGGGTGAGGTCGGCCTCGGCGAGGACCTCGAACTCGCAGCGCGCGTAGTACGGCGCGTTCCACGGCACCTCGGCGAACGTGGTGAGCGTCAACGCGGGCACTCGAAGGCCCGCGGCGTAAACGGCCAACTCGTCCAGCAGCGAGCGGCCGATACCGCGGCGCCCGTGGGCCGGGTGCACGGATACCTGCTCGACATGCAGGTTGCCGTCGACATGGCCGGCGAGCAGATAGCCGATCGGGTGATCCGCGTCGTCGGCCATCACCCACGCCAGCCCAGTGTCGCGGTAGCGGGCTAGTTCGGCCAGGGTTGGCGGCTCGTCATTGGCGACCTCCGGCATGCCGATGTCTTCGAAGTACCGCCCGGCGGCTCTTTCGATGTCCTGGAGAAGCGGTAGTTCGTCCAGCCGTACGGCGCGGGTTTGCATGAGGTCATTGTCGGAGAACAGCTGGGCAGTGCCACCGGATTTAGGAACCGCCAGATGCGGCCGGTAGGTGGTTGAGCAGGTTGAGGTAGTGGCTGAGCTGCGTGGCCGCGTTGAGCATGGCAAGGCCGCGAGAGGTGAGTTTGTGCTGCCAGTCCGTCAGGGCGGTGGCCAAGGATTCGGTGCCGCCAGCCGTCCGGACCTGCTGTACGACGGTGGAGATCTGGCTGAGGGGATAGCCGCCTCGGCGCAGTAGGTGGGCCAGTTCGGCGTCGCGGATGTCGCTTGGGCCGAACACGCGGTACCCGGTCGCAGGGTCTCGTGCGGGGACGAGGATGCCAACGGCCTCCCACTTGCGCAAAGTCGCCGCAGTCACCCCAAGTTGGTGTGCGAGTTCCCCGACATTCCGGCGCCCCGAAGCTTCCGAGGCCGCCGATGCACTGGAAGGGCTGGAAGTTGTTAAGTGGTTCACGGCTTGCCGTACGGCGTCCAGGGTTTCCCGGTCTCGCAGGAGTTGGTGGTGGCCGCGGTCGATCATCAGCAGGGCGTCGTCGAGACGGTCTCCGTGCACCGCGGTCATGATCTGGCCGCCCGCCGCGTAGCCGTAGGCAGGGATGAGCGCAAGATAGGTACGAAGGGCCGCCGCGTGCAGCTCGCCGTACATCCGGTATCCGCTTTGAGTCCGCTCGGCGGCTGGGAGGAACCCGTCGCGCTCGTAGTTGCGGACCGCCTGGGTCGAGATGCCGTGCTCTCGCGCGAGGTCAGCCGGTCGCAGGGTTCTAACCACGTTTGAGACTTTACCGCTCCACTGGGGGCTACTGGCGGGACAAACTCTCAACAACGCTTGCAACGATACGATTGAGTCTCATGACTCAGGACATTCGCGACCTGCTCACCACGTCCTGCGAGCTGCTGGCGCTCGGCGAGCCCACTCACCAGGAACCAGCATTTCCTCAGCTACGGAACGACCTCTTCGCTCAACTGACCAGCGCGGGTTTTCGGTCTATCGCCCTTGAGACTGATCGTGTGGCGGCGTACGCCGTGGACGCCTTCGTTCAGCACGGCAAGGGCTCCCTCGAGATGGCGATGCGCGAGGGCTTCTCCCACGGCCTTGGGACCTTGGAGGCCAACCGGCAACTAGTCGCATGGATGTGCGACTACAACGACAACAGGCCGGCGAACGAGCGGCTGACGTTCCACGGCTTCGACACTCCCGTCGAGATGATGAGCGCGCCCAGCCCGCGCGCCTACCTCGAGTACGCCCGCGACTTCCTAGGTCTCGATGTCGAGCTAGCGAGCTTGGTCGGCGCCGACGAACTCTGGAGCCGTTCCGAAGCGATCTTGGATCCCGCTGAGTCCATCGGTGCAACCCCTGAGGCCGACCGCCTGCAGATAATCGCGGACGACCTGTTGACCGAGCTCTACGCTCGCGCGCCGGAACGGACGGCCGCGACCTCTCGCGCCGAATGGTTCAAGGCCAAAACCCACCTCACCGCCGGACTGGGCCTGCTGCGGTATCACAGGCAGTCGGCTCAACGGATGGAGCCGAGTACGCGGGTCTCGCGCCTGCTGGCTACCCGGGACGCGCTGATGGCGCAGAACCTGTTCGACATCCGCGCGATCGAATCCCGGCGCGGACCGACCCTGGTGTTCGCCCAAAACCTTCACCTGCAGCGAAATCCGAGCAGATGGCGGTTGGCCGGTATGGACCTCACCTGGTTCCCCGCGGGCGCCATCGTGAGTTCCGTCGTGGGCGACCGATACACCTTCGTCGCCGGCAGCCTCGGTTCCAGTGCGGCCCTCGGGCTGGGAGAACCCTCGCCGGATACGTACGAAGGCCTGCTGCAAAGCCGGATCTCCACTTGGGGCCTTACGGCGGCGTCCACCGTCGCCCCGGCCGACGTACGGACGGACACCAAACCGGAGCAGGGCTATTTCCCGCTCGACCGGGCCACCGTCAACTGCGCCGACGCCATCCTGCACATCAACGCGGCCCAGCAACCGGCCGTGCTCTGACACCGCACTGGGACCACCTCGCGGTGGTCCCAGTGCGAAGGTGGTCAGACCTCGGTGTCTTCTTCGGGCTCCTCGTCGGCGTCGGCGAGGCTCCACTTCAGCTGGAACTCGACCTCTTCCTCACTGTCACCGCGCTCGTGCTCAACGCTGACCTGGGCGTTCTTCGGCACAGTGAAACGCTCACCGGCGATCTGGATCCGGAACGGCTTGCCCGACTCCAGGGCGTCGGCGAGCCGGCGGAGCTTGGCCGCGAAATCCGCGACCGAGTAGTTGCGTTCAACGTCTCTTTCAGTCATGCCGCAATCCTGGCATGTCCGCGAGGTCGTCGAGCACGGCGAGGTCGAGTGCCTGCAGGCGATCCGGCTCCGCGATCACCTCGATACCGCTGATCCGGTCGCCGGTGAACGTGAAGCTGAGCGCCCGCTGCAGCCGGCCGAGCGGCGCCATCACCAGGCCGGCGTGACCGTCGACCAAAGCCGGCTGGCTGACCATGACCCGCTTGGAAGCGAGTATCGCGCCGTTCGCCACATTCCGAACGCCCTGCAGTACGAGCGGCAGATGGCTCGGTCCGGCGGCGGCGTCGGCGCGCAGTACGACGTCCGGGTCGAGCAGCGCGAGCAACGCCTCGAAGTCGCCGCGACGCGCGGCCGCCAGGAACGCGTCGACCACCCGATGCTGGCGGGCCAGATCGGCCTCAGGTACTGCCGGAGTGCCCTTCACCCGGCGGCGGGCCCGGCTCGCGAGCTGCCGTACGGCGGCCGGCGTACGGTCGATCATCGGGGCGATGTCGTCGAACGGTACGGCGAACATGTCGTGCAGCACGAAAGCGACCCGCTCGGCGGGCCCGAGGGTGTCGAGCACGACCAGCATGGCGAGTCCCACCGAATCGGCCAGCACGGCCTCTTGTTCCGGATCGGCCCGCTCGGCGACGGCCGGCAGCCGTTCGTCCTCGGGTTCTTCGCGCCGGGATTCCCTCGCGCGCAGGAGGTTCAGGCACACCCGGGTCAGCACGGTGGTCAACCAGCCGGGCAGGTTCTCCACCTCGCTGGTATCCGTACGTTCGAGCCGCAACCAGGTCTCCTGGACGGCGTCGTCGGCCTCGTGCGCCGAGCCGAGCATCCGGTACGCGAGTGCGCGCAGCCGCGGGCGGTTCTGCTCGAAGTCGTCGGTCCTGGCGTTCAGCTGATCCATCCGGTCACATTCTTCTCGGGCGGCGGGTCATAGCGGTACAGCCTGCTGATCCGGCCGGAGCACGACCCGGCCCAACAATTTGGAGCCACCATGACGTCAACCGTTCTGGTTACCGGCGGTACCGGCACCCTCGGCCGCCATGTCGTACCTCAGCTGGTGGATTCCGGCTTCAAGGTGCGATTGCTGAGCCGGAACAACCACCAGTCCGGCGATGGTATCGAGTACGTCACCGGGGACCTGCTGACGGGCGTAGGTATCGAGGCCGCCGTGGACAACGCCGAGATCGTGCTGCATCTCGCGGGCGCCCCCAAGGGCGATGACGTTGCCACGCGGAACCTGGCGACAGCCGCGGCTCGGACCGGCGTACGGCATCTGGTCTACATCTCCGTGATCGGAGCGGACCGCGTTCCGCTGGCCTGGGTGAGGTCCAAGCTCGACGCCGAACGGGCCATCGCCGAATCCGGTGTGCCGTGGACAACGTTGCGTGCCGCGCAGTTCCACGAGTTGACGACGACGGTGGTGGCGAAGCTGGCGAAGCTGCCGGTGGTTCTCGCGCCGGGCGGTTTGCGCTTGCAGCCGGTGGACTCGCGCGATGTGGCCGCGCGGCTGGTCGAGCTGACCCTTGGCGAACCGGCGGGCCTGGTACCCGATCTGGCCGGGCCGAAGATCTACCCGTTGGCGGAGCTGGTTCAGACGTACCTCAGCGGCCTCGGTAAGCGTCGCCGTCCGGCCTTGCCGATCCGGATCCCGGGCAAAGCCGGACGTGCGTACCGGGCGGGCGAGAACCTCTCGTTCGATGGCGCTGTCGGTGCTCGGACATGGGAGGACTTCCAGGCCGAGCGGCCCCGCTGACGACCGGGGTCGGGCTGGCGCACGCATGAAGTTCACCAGAGGCGGGCACCTGCACTTCGACCCGAACGGTCTATGAACCATCGTCGGGGTGACAACGACAGCGAAGGAGTGACCATGGCAGCAGATCGCACGGTAGACGCGCTCACCACCACACTCCGTTCGCTGGAGTCGGTATTGCTGAGTGGACCGAGCCTGGAGGACTTCCTGCTGACGCTGGCCGGATCGGCGGCGCGGCTGGTCGAGCCGTCGGCGTCGTCCGGTATCACCACCTACTACGACGGCAATCCCCGCACGCTCGTCACCAGCGACCGACGGGCCGCGCAGGTCGACGAGCTGCAGTACGAGACGGGCCTCGGCCCGTGCCTGCACTGTCTCGCGACCGGCGAGATCGTCGACGTACCCGATTTGAGTACGGATCCGCGCTGGGGCGATTACGGCAAGCGGGCGGTGGAGATGGGCGTGCAGTGCTCGCTCAGCGTGCCGCTGATGGTGGACGGGCACACGGTCGCGGCGTTGAACATCTACGGCTACGACCAGCCCCGCAGCATCGGACCGGAACAGCAGCAGCGAGCGCTGGTGCTGGCGGACCAGGCGACCTCGGCGATCGGTTTCGCCGTCCGGTTCGTCAAGCAGACCGAAATGGCCGAACAGCTCGAACAGGCGATGGCCGCCCGGTCCGTGATCGACCAGGCCATCGGGGTGTTGATGGGTCAGCAGCGTTGCGACGCCAATACGGCCTTCGAGCTGCTGCGGACCCACTCGCAGAACAACAACCAGAAGCTGCGCGATGTCGCGGCCGGCATCATCACGCGTATCACCGGCCATCCGCCGACCGCCCCCGCCCAGTTCGAAACCGGCAACCCCCGGGACTCCCTCAGCCGTCGCAGCACCCCGCCCGAGTAGTTCCGCGCATTCGCCGCACCGCTGCTGCAGTCCCGCCTACAGTCCGTTGTTTCGTGGTCGTGGTTTCGCGGTCGCGCGCGGTGCAGGCCCAGCGCTTTGTGCGGTCCCAGCGCTTGTGCGGTGCCAGCGCTCTTGCGGTCCCGCGCTCCTGCAGTCGCGCGCGGTGCGGCACCGGCGGTTTTACGGATCATCACGGGCTTTTCCGTGCTCGAGACCGGGCCGATTTGCCTACGCGTGGTGAGATTCGAGTGTCTGAACGTTTGAGGAGGGGATTCCGAATGGGGCTCGACTGGGGTGCCGGCGAGTACGAGTTGACCGCCGCGAAGCTGGCTCCGGCCGCGACCGCGGTGGTTGAGGCGGCCGAACTGGAAGTCGGCGAGGTGGTGGTTGACGTCGGCTGCGGTACGGGTAACGCCTCCCTGGCGGCGGCCGAACGCGGCGCGCAGGTGCTCGGCGTCGATCCTTCCGAACGGCTGCTGGCGGTGGCGACCGAGCGAGTAGCCAGCCGATTCCCGGGGCAGGCGCGATTCGCCCGCGGCGAGGCTGCCGAACTGCCGGTGCCGGATGGCTCGGCGGACGCGATCGTGTCGGCGTTCGGGCTGATCTTCGCGCCGGATCCCGCCGCCGCGGTCCGCGAGTGCGCGCGCGCAACCGCGCCGCGAGGGCGAGTCGTCTTCAGCGCGTGGACGCCGACCGGCCCTTTGTCCCGGTTCACCGACACCATCGGGCAGTACGTCCGGGAGGCGCTGGGCGCACCCGAATCCGAACCAGGCTTTGGCTGGCACGACCCGGCAGACCTGCGCCCTTTGTTCGCCGAGCATGGTTTCAAAGTGGCGGTCGAACCGGCGAAGCTGATCTTCACCTCCACGTCGATCGACGAGTTCGTCGACGAGCAGAACCGCCATCCGATGGCCCTGTCGGCCAACGCCGCGCTCTCGTCCGTCCCGGATGCGCAAGCCAAGCTCGACGGCCTCAACGCCCTCATTCAAACCACGCTGATGGAGATCAACGAAGACCCGGAAGCCTTCCAGATGACCGCCGACTACGTCATCATCACCGCGACCCGCTAACCAGCCGCCGCTGCAATCCCCGCCTCGAAGGTGGACCAAAAGGTGGTGCTGAGGGGCTCGGGCGGCGGCATGACCTGGGTGAGCAGTACGGCGGTGGCGTTGTGGCGCGGATACACGTACCAGCTGGTACCGAGCCCGCCACCCCAGCCGAACCGCTCGGGTGGGCTGGAGCGCTCGGGGGAGACTGAGACGCCGTATCCCCAGCCGGCGCCGTCGAGAACGATGGCGGCTGGCTCGCTGGTCCGTTGTTCCGGCGTCAGCTGGTCGGTCGTCATCGCCCGGATCGACTCCGCCGACAGCAAAGCGCCCTTCGAGAGCAGGAATTCGCCGAACCGCAGATAGTCCGAGGCCGTCGACACCAACCCGCCGCCGGCATGCGGGAACACCGGCGGTTCGAGCCACGCGCTGCCCTCAGCTGGATCGAACACCGCGAGCCCACCCGAACCGTTCTGCGCGTAGCTCGGAATCAGCCGCGTGGGATCTCGTACGACGAACCTCGTGCTGGTCATCCCGAGTGGCTCCAGTAGGCGTTCCCGCATCAGCTCGGGCAAGGTGGTCCGCCCGGCGCGGGCGAGCAACACCCCGAGCACGAAGTACGCGGCGTCGTACCGCCAGGTGCGTCCTGGCTGATCCATCAACGGCAGTTCGGCGAACCGCGCGAGCCACTCGTCCGGCGTATGCGCAATCGCCGACGGCAACGGTGGCCCCAAGCCGAGGCCTCGCGCGCGGGCCAGGTCCGCGAGCGGGCAGGCGTCGACCTCGAACGCGAAGCCGAACCCCATCCGCATGGTCAGCAGGTCCTCGACCGTGATGGCTCGTTCGGCCGGTTCGGTATCGGTCACGGGCCCGTCGAGCCGTCGCACCACTTGGCGATCGGCCAACTCGGGTAGCCACCGTTCCACCGGGTCCGCCAGCGCGATGGTGCCGTCCTCGACCAGCATCAGGGTCAGTACGGCGGTGAGGGGTTTGGTCATCGAGCTGATCCGCATCACCGCGTCGGGTGACATCGGCGGCCCGTCGATCGAGGCCCGGCCGATCGCCTCCACCCAGGTCTGTCCGTCGCGGCTCACCGCCAGCACGGCTCCTGGTACGGCGTTCGGTCCGAGCTGTCGTGCGACCGCCTCGCGCAGCTCATTTATGGGGGTGTCGGTATCGCGAGTCATGGCGCATCTTCCTCCTTCGGGGCAAGCGTCAGACCCTCACAGTGCGGGGAGGGAGTGCCAGAAATCGGGCGGAATGGGGTGGTCCAGGAGCGCGGTGGTTTCGGTGATCTCCTCTGGGCTGCGGGCGCCGACCAGGATGGCTGGAACGGCGGGGTGGTTGAGCGGGAACTGCATTGCGGCGGCCGGCAGCGGGACGTCGTACAGGTCGCAGAGCCGGCGGAGATCGGCTATTCGCGTGCTGAGCGCGTGGGGGACCTCGCGATAGCCATGTGGAGCGCCGGGTGATGGATCGAGCAGTACGCCGCCTTGGAACACCCCCGCGGCCAGGACCGAGACGCCGAGGTTTTCGCACCGGGGTAGCAGCTCGTCCGCTCCGCTTTGGTCGAGCAGACTGTAGCGCCCGGCGAGCAGCACCAGGTCCGGACCGTCGAGCCCGTGCAAGCGGAGGAAGCGGACCGCCACGTCCGCATGATTCACGCCCAGCGATACCGCGCGGATCGTGCCCTCGGATCGCAACTGGGCAAGGGCTTTGAAGGCCTCGGTCGAGGACCGCTCGAAGTCGAGTTCGGGATCGTGGATGTGCAGCACGTCGATGCGGTCGAGGCCGAGCCGCTCGAGGCTCTCCGTCACCGATCGCATCACTCCCGCATACGAATAGTCCAGGCGTGGGCCGACGCCGGGTGGGGGATCGGCCCAGCTGGGTTGCAGGTCTGGACCGTTGGGCTCGATCAACCGGCCGACCTTGCTGCACAGCACGAACTCATCGCGTGCTTTGTTGCCTAAGGCAACACCTGTGCGTTGCTCGGAGCGGCCGTACCCGTACACCGGGGCGGTGTCGAACAGGCGGATGCCCAGCTCCCAGGCGCGGTCGATCGTCGCGATCGCCTGCTCGGTCGACACGGCCGAGAACATGCCGCCGATTGAGGCCAGGCCAAGCCCCAGACGGGTGACCTGAAGGCCGCTTCGTCCCAACGTGACTGTGTCCATGTTCAGCACCGTAGTGACCGCCACCGACAAAATGGATCGGGCCCGGTTTCCCTTGGCTGGTTTGGATTGTGGGGCTAGTCTTCGGCATGGCAATTGGCCCGGTCTTAGTGCTCGCGGTGGTTCTCACCGCCCTGCTGGGCTGCGCCGATACGACCGAGTCGATCGGTGATCAGCCCGGTGTCGCAACGACCAGACCCAGCCCGTCGGCCGCGCCCGAAACTCGGGTGAAGACGCCTGCGCCAAGTCAGTCGGATCAGCCCAGCGCGAGCCCAACTCGACTACCCAGTGCGTCCCCGAGCAAAACGAAAGACCGTGCTGGGGTGAATACGGCGCCCGCGGTGATGGCCATTCCACGAATCGGCCTGACCGGCTTGCGGGTCACGCCATACCAGGGTTCGGCGGATGACGCCCTCGGGACGAAGATCCAGAACCTCGGCCGTGCCGCGAGTCCCCAAGGCCCGCGCGGTGGGGTCGGCCCGGGCGATGTCGGGAACTACGTCGTGACGGCGCATCGCCTGACTGCTGGTGGGCCGTTCCGGCGATTGCCTTCGCTACGGAACGGCGACCACGTGTACGTGACCGCCGGGGGTACGAGGTACGACTACGTGATCTCGCAGACGATGTGGATCTCGTTCCGAAAACCCGCGGATCTGGTCCGGCAATCGGCGCCCGTGCCGGGGTTTCCGGGCCGCACGGCGACGAAGGCGATGATCACGCTGTCGACCTGCGCGACGATCGAGGACCATGCGGCCGGCAACTTCTGGAAGGACCAGTTCGACAACCCTGAGCATCGAATAGACAAGGTCGGCGTCCTGGTAGGGACCCGACCAGCCTGAACCACCGCCCGGCTTGAGCCGAGGGGTCAGCGCTTGCCGAACTGCCACCACTTGCGCTTGCCCATTTTGAGTTCGTCGTCGTCCAGTGGTGGCGGTACCGGTGGCTTGGAGAACTCGGTCAGCATGTCGCCGGACTCGGTGTCGTAGGCCATCACGCCGAGGTGTTCGGCGATCTTCAACGCGATGGCGACCGATTCGCCGCTGCCATCGAGGTAGAAGGTGATGTCGTGCACGTGCACGCCCTTGCCGATCGACACCTCGACCGAATGGCCCGGCCCGGAGATGCGCAGCCACTTCGGGTTGCTCGCGTCGACGTCCGGTGCCACCTCCCGGATCTGCTCAATGACCTCCGTGGCGGTTCCCAGGGATGGCGGCGCGTAGTCGTCGGCGATGTCGTCCAGGCGGCGTGCGCCCCCGGCGGTTCGCAATGCGTAGATGGCCCAGCTCATGAGCCCCAGCATGTCACCGCCGTCCCAACCCACCACCCGCCAGGTGTGAGAGCGGCGCCCAGCAACCCGCACCCGCCGCTCGCCGCGACGATGCCCGCTCGCCGCCAAGCGTCTTCCGCCGCGCCGCGAGACAGCTTCCGCTGCCGACCAACCGCACCCGCCGCCCGACGGTCAAGGCCCTGCCTGCCAAGTACGGAGACGGCGAACGGGCGAACCTCATCCGCCGTCGGCAGGGTGGCCGACGGCGGATGAGGGGCCGTAGGGCGTAGGGTGGGGCGGTGGTTAGTAGTGGTCGAGGGGTGGGGATTCGGGCAGGGCCTCGCTGCCGGCCAGGCTGCGAAGGCGGTCGAGTACCTCGTGATCCCACATCTCGTGCTTGCGCGCGAGCCGGCGCCACTTGGCCTCGGACTTCTCGAGGGCCTCGATCCGGGCGCCTTGCCGGTCGACCTGTTCCTGCAATGCCTTGTTCAGATCGGCGAAGCCGCGAACCGCTGTCTGGTCCTTGGCCGTGCGCCGGGTCAGTACGGCCACGAACAACGTGCCGAGGGTGATCACCACGCTGCTGAGGAAACCAACCTTGTCCATCAGATACTCCAAGGTCCACGCTCGTTGTCCCCGAGCGACCTGGCCGGGTGTCCGCGCCGAGCCGGCGCGATGACGAGGGATGCAGGGAGGCCCTGGCCGTTGATTGCGCATCTCGCCGGAGATCCGGCGGTATGTACCGAGACTAAGCAGTTTCGGAGGAAGGATCAAGAGGAAATCAGGAAAAACTTTTTCCTTCCCACTGCTCGACTCTGCCGATCACCTCCGGCATGCTGGACGGGTGCAGGAATACGACTCGCATGGCTGGCAGCGCCTCGGGCGGCTGGTTCGCGCTGCCCGGGTGAAGGCCGGGTATGCGGAGAGTCGTGAGTGGGCCGCGCGGGTCGGCCGATCGACCCGGATGCTGCTCGGGCTGGAGCGCGGCGAGCCGGTTGGGGACGCCACGTTGGCCCGGGTGGCCGAGTCCCTGGGCTGGCCGATCGAGCGGATTTACGAGGCGCTCGGCGAGCCTGCCGGCCCGTCGTCCGGTGGCCCGGCGTCGTTGCGCAGCTCAGGCGCGCCGGGGCTCTCGGCTGTGTCCGACATGGTTGATCTCGAGCACGCGCTGGAAAAGGTCACCGAGGAGATCGAGACCCTGAAGACATTGCTCGCCGCGGCGGAGGCCTCCCGTGGCATCCTGGCCAGCCGGATCGAGCAGCAGCGGCACGCCGCCCGGTTGCTGCGCGACGGCCGATCGCCGCAACTGTTCATCGCCGAGCGGGAGCTGCGCTTCCATCAGGAGAGCCTGGTCGGATTCGACCGGCACTTCGGGCCGCCTGGACGGCAGAGCAAGGAGCTTCGCCAGCAGCGCCGCCGGTTCGAGGAAGCGGTGGAGCAAGCTCGCCAGAATTTGGCGGAAATTGTGGCGGCCGAGCAGGCTCCAGATCGTCCCGTTGCCGAACTGTGACCTCTCTCAGGGTAGCCACGAGGTAGCGGACAGCGATATAGCAGACGGCAGGGCCCGGACTTCCGCCTGAGTCCGGAGAAGGTGGGCACCACATGGACCTCGCTGAGCTCGTCCGAAGAAACCTCGGAGACCGCACCCTCGAGCAGCTTGCCGCTGATTGCGGAGGTGAGCCCGATTTAGCGGGGCTGAGACACCTGTCGGACTTGGCCGTGCTCCCAGCCCCTCGCACCATTCGGGGGCTGGCTCGCGGCCTGCGGGTCAGCGAGTCGGCCGTGCTGCTGGCCGCAGGCGAAACCCTCGGTCTGCGGATCGACGAGGGGGTCGCGATCGATCTCACCGGCGGCACTCGCGAGGAGCCGATTCCCGCCGAGGCCTGGACCTCGCCGGAGATCTACATCGCCAAGCGGGAGTTGCGTTTTCACTGCGAAAACCTCGTCGCGGTGGACCGCCGGCTGGCCTCCGGAGAGCTGATCAACACCGCCGCGACGCGGATGTTGCGGCGGCAGTTGGCGGCTGAAGTGACCCAGGCGGAACACAGATTGAAATCGTTACTTGGAGCAATCAAGCGATCCCATTGCGTAACGAACTTGTGATGTAGCACACTGCCAGAACAGAGCAATTCACCCGTCCTACTAACCCCGCTTCCCGGGTCCCTGTCGCACATCCCCTGCCCGGCATCCACCCGGTGGCCTGTCCGTCCACAGCTACCACGCAGGGGAACAGGTAAACGATGGAGAAACGGAGACGGAACCGGTGGTACGACCGGGGCCTGCTGGCGCTCGCCGGCATCGGGCTGACCGTCGACCTCACGCTTCCACAGTCGAGATTGGGCACGATCGCCCTACTGCTCGTGGCGATCTGGTGCGTTCGCCGAGTCCTGGTTCGCATCGACGAGACCTCCGAGCAGTTCGAGCAGGCCTTCCGGCTCGGTCAGGAGATCGAACAGCGGCGCATCGTGCTCGACCGCGAGCTCGCGCCGGTGCGGGAACTCGTTCGTCAGGCCGACGAGTCGGCGCCCGGAACCGCCAGTTGCCGCAACGACCAGGTTGTGGACCTGACGGCCCGTGCCGCCGACCTGCCGGCCCGGGCCAGGCCGGGAGACGCCGAGCCGGGTAGTGCGATCGTGCTGGCGACCGCGCGCGCCCGGCGCCGTAAACGCAACCGCCGTCGTCCCTGACTTCGATCGGCCCCGCCAGCCGACCGAAGCCAGGCCAGCCGACCGAAGCCAGGCCAGCCGACCGAAGCCAGGCCAGCCGACCGAAGCCAGGTCAGCGGATCCGGCGCAGTGGGGTTGCTCAGCCGGGTTTGCGGGCGGTGACCAGTGCGAAGCTCAGGTGTTCGCCCTGATCCGCCGTCAGCATGGTGACGCTGTCCGACGGTCGGCCGGTGTACTCGGCGCAGACCTGGGCCCACAGCAGCCAGTCGTGCCACCCGGTGTCCTGCAGTCGTGCCGAGGTCACCTCGACCAGTTCGGTGATGGCCCAGTGGAAGCGCCACCACTCGGCCGTGTGCCAGGCGACGGCCTCCCAGCCGACACACGCCTTGATATGCGGGGGAATGGCGCCGAGCTCGCGGATCTCCGTCCGCAGTGCTGGAGTCGCGATGCCCAACTGTCCACCCGGCTTGAGGAAATGCGTCAGGTAGGCGAGATAGCCATCCGCCGTACCGAAGTATTCGTAGGCGTCGATGCACACGATCGCGTCGAAGAAGCCGCCAGCGAACGGCAAGGCGTGTGCCTCGGCCTTGAGCGCGGTGACCTGGTCGCCGACGCCCTGCGCCTCGAACGTCGCCGTCGCGTCGTCCGGCGAGATCCACAGATCGACGGCCCAGACCTGTACGCCGTACTCGCGGGCGAGGAAGACCGACGTGGCGCCCCTCCCGGAACCGAGGTCGAGCACTCGCATGCCAGGCCGGAGGTCCAGATCCCGGGCGAGATCCTCCAGCAGCCACAACGGATTTGGGCCCATGTCGGCCTCGACCAGCCACTTGGCGTCGTACGTCGAGGAGCGCGGGTATTCGGGCCGCTTCAGGTCATCCAAGGAAGGCACGGCTCAAGCCAACCGGTTCGCGTGCGACCTCGCAATGGAGTTAAACCGGCGCACGGTTAGACCGTGGGTGGGCACGTACCTGCAGACGATGACGTACTTCGAGTCCTGGGAGATACCAGGAGAGGCGTGAGTGGTCTGCAGCTGCTCGAACGGGCTCGTGAGATAGGTGGTCACCTGAGCCGGTTGCGCCGTACCATTCGGCGGTGAGCCGTGTGGGGATCTCCGGCTCGCAGGCAAGCGGTAAGGGGAGTACCTCTTGTCGGGCCGCCCACCAGACCCGCACGGGAGAGTTATGCCGGACAACGAGTCCATGCCGAAACCAGGTCACTTCCTGCCTGGTGGAGCGGGCGAGACGGCAGAACCCGCCACGCCGGTAAGGCCCGTCTCGGCCGGCAAAATGCCGTCACTGCGCAAGACCGAGCATCTCAGCCTGAGCGGCGAGATCCAGCCCCCGGGCCCTTCGAAGCCCCTAGGCCGTTCGAAGCCCGCAGATCCCTCGAAGACGTTAGGTTCCTCGGAGTCCGCGGGCCTCTCGAAGCCCTTGGGCGCTTCGAACCCGCTGGCGGCTCCGAAGCCAGGTGCCTTCAGCTCCTTCGCCGCCTCGGACGCGACGTCCTCGAAAGACTCTGAGCCGAGTGACGGGACCAATCCGCTTGCGAAGCCCGGAACCCAGCCGCTGGGCTCTGGTAGCTCCACTGGTTCTAGCGGTTTCGGCTGGGCCGGTACGCAGCAGCTCAGTGGGAGCGGTACGACCGGTAAACCGCTCGGCGACCAAGAATTACGCCGCGAGCTTGCCGACGCCACGCAGCCCTTCCCCCGCCCTGGAACGATGGTGCGCCCCGGTGCGCAGTACAGCGCGTCCGACCCGGTGTTGCCGCTGCGGCGGTTCTCCAACACGGTGATTGCCGGGTTCTCGGTACTCGCGCTGCTAGTGGTTGGCGGTGGCGTTGTGGCCGGTATTCAGGTGGCGGACTCGATGAAGGGTGTGAGTAGTCCGCTGGTGAGCCCCTCGCTGCGTCCCAAGGAGGCGCCCGCCCCGCTGCCAGCGCCCCGGCCGACCGTGACGGTTACTGCCAAGACAGTGCCGGATGCGGAGCGGGTCAAGCAGAACAAGCTCTACCGGGTTGGCCGGCTCGCGTCGGCGGGCTGCCAGGAGCCGGCGGTCAAGCCGACCAGCAAGCAAGCCGTGCTGAAGTACTACCAGCGGATGTTGCCGTGTCTGAACAAGTTCTGGGCGCCGGTAGTCCGTAAGGCCGGCTATCCGTTCCGCGCGCCGAAACTCGTTGTCTATGACAACGGCAAGCCCAATTCGCCTTGCAGCGGTCACGCCGACACGGCCTTCTACTGCGGCGGGAACGAGACGATCAGCATGCGCTGGCAGGACGACGTCAAGTCCTACAAGCGCGACCCGCTCTGGGCGCGGGTCGACATGATGAGCACGATGGCGCACGAGTACGGGCACCACGTACAGATGCTCACGAACATTCTGATCTCGTCGACTTCTCGTGAGGGTTGGGCCAAGACCAAGGCCGCGAAGCTCGAGGAGAACCGCCGGATGGAGCTGCAGGCGTCCTGCCTAGGTGCGCTCTTCCTGGGCGCCAACAAGGCTTCGATGGAGTTGACCGGCCGGAAGCTGGCCGAGTGGGAGTACCTGGCCAAGCACAGTGGCGACGAGTACAACCCGAAGAAGGTCCGCGACCACGGTTCGAAGGCCAGTCACTGGTACTGGGAGAGCGGCGCCTTCCGGACCCCGGACCCGGCCAAGTGCAACACCTTCACCGCCCCGGCCAAACGCGTCTCCTGACCTGCCCAGACGGACAAGCCTGCCCAGACGGACAAGCCTGCCCAGGGGGACAGGGCTGGCCTAGACGGGCAGCCCCGGCCCACGCGGGCAGCCCTGCTTAGACGTACGGACGGCCGCGTTCGGAGCGGCTGCAGGTGTCGTTCAGCGGAGGAGGAGTTTGAAGCCTTCGTGGCTGCCGACGAAGCCGAGGCGGTCGTAGAAGCGGTGCGCGTCCACCCGGGTCTTGTCCGAGGTGAGCTGGATGAGGTGGCACTCCCGTCGCTTGGCCTCGTTGATCGACCACTCCATCAAGATGGTGCCCAGGCCGAGACCACGAGCAGCCGCGCCGACCCGGACGCCCTCGACCAGCGCGCGCTTGGCGCCCTTGCGGGACATACCGGGAATGATCGTCAGCTGCAGCGTGCCGACCACCTCGCCGCCACGATCGGCGACCACGAGTACCTGGTTGCTGTCAGCAACGATGTCGGCGAACGCCCGCAGGTACGGCGCGAGGTCGTCGGGCGACTCCCGGGTGGCGCCGATCTCGTCTTCGGCGAGCATGCCGACGATGGTGGGTACATCGGCTTCGGTGGCTGGGCGAATCACAACGTCGGTCATGCCGTCACCTTCTCAAATCGATCCCGGGCAGATGATCCCGGGCCGGTGCCGCCAGGTCCGGATTCGTTGCTTTAGTCAAGGACCTAACAAAATGTGACAGGTTTGGGACGCGGAGTCACGGGCACGGGGCCTGTCAGACACCACTGCATCCGCCCGTGGCCGGGGTCGCGTGATGCCACGTGTGTGCGCGATGCCGGGAACGGGCCCATCCTGGAGAGGAAGCCCGATGTCGGCGTTAGCGATCGACTTCACCCAGCCCTTCGAAGATGCCTTCGGCAAGCTTTTGTCGTTCATCCCCAACCTGCTCGGCGGCATCGTCATCCTGGTCGTCGGCTACATCGTCGCGAAAGTGCTCGGCAGCCTGATCGGCAAGCTGCTCGGCAAGGTCGGCTTCGACCAGTGGATGGATCGCGCCGGCGTGTCCGGCGTACTGCAGCGATCCGGTACCGGTCTGACCGCCTCGGCGATGCTCGGCAAGGTCGTGTTCTGGTTCGTCTTCCTGATCAGCTTCACGATGTTCGCCTCGGCCCTCGGCGTGCCGGAGATCTCGGCGTTCATGAGCGACATGCTCGGCTACATTCCGCGCATCTTCGCCGCCATCGTGATCATCTGCCTGGCCGCGCTGTTCGCGAACTTCCTGTCCGCGGTGATCCGTGGCGCGACCGGGAACGAGACGCTCGCGAAGATCGGCCGGTACGCGATCCTGGTCTACGCCGCCTTCGCCGCGTTGACCCAGCTCGGTATCGCCGTTCAGCTGACCGGTAACACCCTGCTGATCGTTCTCGGTGGCGCGGCCCTGGCCATGGGTCTTGCCTTCGGCCTCGGTGGTCGCGAGATGGCGGGCCAGGCCCTGCAGAAACTCTTCGAGCGCGGTCTCAGCTCGAGCGGCGGTTCGGCCAGCACCAGCAACGGCACGACCGGCGGCAACGGCATGACGAGCAGCAACGGCACGCGGTCCGGCGACAGCGGCTACGGCGACAACGGTCAGTCCGGCTACAGCGGTCAGACCGGTGGGACCGGCTACAGCGGTCAGCCCGGTCAGTCCGGCTACGGCGGTCAGACCCCGCCGACGTCGGCCGACGAGCCGCACCACGCCTCGCACGGCGCGACCAACTGGTCCGGCCAGGCGGACAACGGCTGGAACACCAACCCGCCGCGGTGATGGCAAGCAGCAAGCGCCGGTAGTTCAAGGCGACACCCAGACCGGTGGGCGCAGTCCCTTTGCGCAGGGACTGCGCCCACCGCCATGTCCACCGCCATGTCCACCGCCATGTCCACCGCCATGTCCACCGCCATGTCCACCGCCATGTCCACCGCCATGTCCACCGCCATGTCCACCGCCATGTCCACCGCCATGTCTCCGACCAGCTCGGACGTCGGCTGGGAGCCTCATGCTGAACCCCGGGCGGCGCTAATCTGCGGCGACGCTTGGCCGGTCCGTCCGGACCGGAACCGCCCCGAGGAGGACACCGTGTCTGTCTCGTTCCGAACGTTCCGTCACCGCCGCCACCTGGTTGCCGCCGTCCTTGCCGGTGGTGTGTTGCTGGCCGCTCCCGGAGCCGCGATCGCCGGCTGGGTCGGCCCGTCCGCGGGCGACTCCACAGCGGGCGCCGTACCCGCTGCGGCCGCCGTACCTGCCGCAGGGGCAGGCGCTGCGGCCGCCGCTGAGGCGCCGCGAAGGTCTTATGTGCAGGTTTATACGAACAACGTGGAGAACCTGAAGACCGCCACCGCCGATTGCCCGGGCGACTGGCCGGACCTCATCTACGCGATGAAGCGCACCGATCCCGCGCCTGACATTTTCCTGGTCCAGCAGATCAGCAATCGGAGGGAACTGACCAAGCTGGTCAGCCGGATGGAGGCAAAGCTCGGGCACAAGTACACGGGCCGGATCGCGATCGCCGACCCGCCGGACCAGCTGCGCAAGTGCAACGGTGAGAAGAGGCAGCAGACCACCGCGATCGTCTTCAGAACCGACCGGTTCCGGGTGCTGAAGGCCGACACCTGGCGGGCCGACCGGCACACCGCCAGGGGCTGTCAGAACACCGGCCAGACCCGGGCGGAAGCACTGCGGCTCAAGCTCCGCGACACTCTGGCCGACAAGGACCTCACCGTCGCGACCACGCACTGGCCGACCAACCAGAGCGGCGGCCATGAGTGCGCCGAGGAGAACGCGCGGGAGGCGGCCACGAAGGTCTCCAACTGGGGTGGCGCGCTGATGATCTGGGGCGGCGACGCGAACATCGCCGCCGGAAGCCCCGGCGCCTGGAAGCCCTGGTACCGGCAGACCAACGGTGACCTCGATGGCCGTGCGGGCTTCCGGGACGCGATGTACCACCACTGCGGCAAGGTGACCGCGCCGCGGCAGGAGTGCCTGCGCAACAACTGGACGATCGGCAAGGGCAGCCGGATCGACTATCTGTGGGCCAAGAAGCCGGGCGGTATGCCGGCGATCACGGCCGTGCACACGGTCGGCTTCGAGGAGGCCGGCCAGGCAGCCAAGCACTACACCGGCGATGACGCGGCCGGGCTCCACTACTCCGACCACCGCGCCGTCCGGGCCCGGATCCACTACTAAAACCCGCGCCGGACAACTCCATAGCTCCGAACCCGCACGCGGCGCCCTGGACGGGGCGCCGCGTGCGGTGCGTCAGGCGTCGGGGCCGGACCGGCGAACGTCCTCGACCTTGGCCATGGCCTCGCGCAGGTCGGCGAGCCAGGTTTCGCTGTGCTGCGCGACGAGCTTGACGCACCAGCTCAGCGCATCGCTGCGGGAACGGGCCACGCCCGCGTCGACCAGGGTGTCGAGGACCTGGCGCTCGGGCTGCCGCAACCGGGTCATCACCGGTGACGACAGCGAGGTGAAAATCGTGCGGGTCCCACCGGAGACCACGCCCCACGCGACCTTGCGGCCGGTGGCGTGCTCGAGCTCGCGGGCGATCTCGATGCGCCGCTCGCGGGTGTCCTCACGGAACTGCTTGATGCGCCCGGCCTCTGCCGCCGCCCGGGTCGCGTCGCTGACCTCGCCCTCCAGGGTGGGAGCGGGAATCTTGCCGACCACGAGGATCTCGTCGCGGTCGATGGTGATCTCTGGCTCTGCCTCGAACCAGTCCGAGGGGAGGCGGCCGGTGAGCCAGCCCCGTACTCGGTCCGAACTCTCGTCTGTACTCATGTAATCATGATTACACGCATGCACAAACGCTGCAGTGCCTGCAACCGGGTCAGGCCGTCAAACGTGCGAACGCCCGAAGCGACGAGTGGGCAGGACTCGTCGCTCCGGGCGTCGTGAGGGGCCACAGGGGTTGGCCCCACGGGCGAGCCGCCTCCCCACGGATAGAAGCCGGCCCGCCAGGTCTGGATCAGCTGTAGGCGGCTCGCAGGTTGCTGTGCGCCGACGCGGTGGCGCCGGTCCGGTCGAGGCCGAGCAGCGCCGCGCCCACTACCGGCGGTACGGCGACCACGCGCGGTACGGCCTTCGGCGCCTGGGCCGCGAGCAGGCTCTCGATCGTGTCCATCAGCTGGCGGTGCCCGGACGTGAGTACGCCGCCACCGAGAACGACGTCGGCCGGTTCGTTCAGCAGATCCAGCCGGCGCAGCGCGACGACCGCCATGGCGACAACTTCCTCGGCCTGGCGACGTACGACCGCCGAGGCCACCTCGTCACCGGAGGCGGCGACCTGGAACAACAGCGGCGTGGCCTCCAGCCGGCGGGCGTAGGGAATGTCCCCGAGGTGCAGGGCCTCGATCAGTGCGGAGACCGAGGCGACACCGAAGTGCTCGGGCAGAACGGTGGCCAGGGCGGTGGCGGGGCCCCGGCCGTCGTCGGCGCGCGCGGCCGCGGCGTACGCCTCGTCGGCGAGTTGCTGGCCGCCACCCCAGTCGCCCGAGATGCGCCCGACGGCGGCGAACCGGGCGGTCCGGCCGTCGGGCAGCAGGCCCGCGCAGTTGATGCCCGCGCCGCAGACAACCGCCACGCCACGCGGTTCGTCCACGCCGGCGCGGAGCAGCGCGAAGGTGTCGTTGGCGACATGTACCTCGTCGGCCCAGGCGTGCGAGCGGAACGCCTCGGCCAGGCGTTCCTCCTCGATCGGCAGATCGGCATTCGCCAGGCAGGCCGAGATCTGCTGCACCAGCACCCCGCTGGAGATGTCGAGACCGGCCGCGTCGGCGGCGGCCTCGACCAGCGGTACGAGGGCCTGGACGGCTGCGGTGGGCCCGATGACGTGCGGCTCGAACCCGCCGCCGCGCGCCGTACCGAGCACGCTGCCGTCAGCGGCGACCAGGGCGACGTCGGTTTTGCTGTTACCGGCGTCGAACGCCAGGACGCCACCCGGAACCAGCGGTTGCAGGCCGGTTCGCGCCGTGGCTACCGCGGTCATGCCCAGTCCAAATGATCGCGGTTGTTCGCGAGCAGGCGGTCGGTCAGGCCGTTCGCGTACTCGATCTGGCCGATCAGCGGGTGGGCCAGCAGGGCGTTGAAGACGCGGTCGGCACCGCCGTGCAGGGCCGCCTCGAGGGCGAGGTGCTCGTACGCCGTGACGCCCGCGACGAGTCCGGCGTACAGCGGTTCGAGCGGACGCACCGGCAGCGGCGTCGTACCGCGGGCGTCCACGGTGGCGGGCACCTCGATCACGGCGTCGTCCGGCAGGAACGGCAGCGTGCCGTTGTTCCGGGTGTTCACGACCTGCACGTCGCCGGTGTTGTTGAGCAGGGACGAGGCCAGGTCGACGGCCGCCTCGGAGTAGAACGCGCCACCTCGCTTGCTCAGCAGTTCGGGCTTCTCGTCCAGCGCCGGGTCGGCGTACATGTCGAGCAGTTGCTTCTCGATCGCGGCCACCTCGGCGGCACGGGACGGCTTGGCCTTGAGCTCGCGGACCACCTCGTCGTGCTTGTAGAAGTAGCGCAGGTAGTACGACGGGACGACGCCGAGGCCGAGGATCACCTCACGCGGCAGGCCGATCTCGTCCGCCAGCTCCTGGGCGTGCTCGGCCAGCAGCTTGGGCAGGACCTCCTCGCCGTCGACGCGAACGCCGCGCTCCCAGGTGAGGTGGTTCAGGCCGACGTGGTCGAGACGGACCCGCGAGTGGTCGACGTCCAGCATGGCGGCGAACTTGCGCTGGAAGCCGATCGCCACGTTGCACAGGCCGACCGCCTTGTGGCCTTCCTGCAACAGTGCGCGGGTGACGATGCCGACCGGGTTGGTGAAGTCGATGATCCAGGCGTCCGGGTTGGACGCGCGGACCTTCTCGGCGATGTCGAGTACAACCGGTACCGTGCGCAGGGCCTTCGCGAGGCCCCCGGCCCCGGTGGTCTCCTGGCCGACGCAACCGCATTCGAGCGGCCAGGTCTCGTCCTGGTTGCGCGCCGCCTGCCCGCCGACGCGCAGTTGCAGCAGTACGGCGTCCGCGCCGTCCACGGCCGCCTCGATATCCGAAGTGGTGGTGATCTTGCCGGGATGGCCTTGTTTGGCGAAGATGCGCTCGGCCAGCCCACCGACCAGCTCGAGCCGGTCCGTGGCCGGATCGGCCAGCACCAGCTCGTCGACCGGCAGCGACTCGCGCAGCCGGGCGAAACCGTCGATGAGTTCAGGCGTGTACGTCGAACCGCCGCCAACGACTGTGAGTTTCAACCTTTGACCCCTGTAAGAGTGACGCCTTCGATGAAGGCCTTTTGGGCGAAGAAGAACAAGATGATGACGGGTGCCATCACCAGCACGGTGGCCGCCATGGTGAGGTTCCAGTTGGTGTGATGGGCGCTCTTGAAGGACTCCAGGCCGTAGCTGAGCGTCCAGGCGGCGGGGTTGTCGCTCGCGTAGATCTGCGGTCCGAAGTAGTCGTTCCAGCAGTAGAAGAACTGGAACAACGCGACCGCGGCGATAGCGGGTTTCGCCATCGGCATGATCACCCGGACCATCGCCTTGAAGTCGCTGCAGCCGTCGATCTTGGCCGCCTCGACGTACTCCTTGGGAATCGAGGTGAGGAACTGGCGCAACAGGAAGATCGTGAACGCCTCACCGAAGGCCATCGGAATGATCAACGGCCACAGCGTTCCGGACATGCCGAGCTGCTGGGTCCAGAACAGGTACATCGGCACGATCACGACCTGCGGCGGCAGCATCATCGTCGCGATGACCACCATCAGCGCGACGCCCCGGCCGCGGAACTTGAACTTGGCCAGCGCGTACGCGACCGGAATGCTCGAGGCGACCGCGAGCGTCGTCCCGACGATGGCGTATAACAAGCTGTTCTTCCACCAGGTCAGGAAGCCCGGCGTGTTCAGTACGTCGACCAGGTTGTGCCACTGGAACGGCTTGGGCCACAGGTCCCGGGTGAGGGCCTGCTGGTCGCTCATCAGCGCCGTGAGGAAGACGAACACGAACGGCAGAACGAAGAACAGCGCGGCCGCGATTCCCAGCGAGTGCACCGCGATCCAGTGCAGTGTGTCTTTGCGGCGCATTTCAGTCCTCCGCCGAGAGCAGTCCACCGCGGCGGCGCATCAGCAGCCCGGTGAAGATCATCGAGAGTACGAACAGGACCAGCGCGACCACGGAGGCGGAGCCGATGTCGAAGCGCTGGAAGCCGAGGTTGTAGACCACCTGCGGCAGGGTCAATGTCGACTTGTCGGGATAGCCCGGCTCGAATTGTTGCCCTGAGCCACCAATAACACCGCTGGCGACCTTTCCGGCCACGAGTGGCTGGGTGTAGTACTGCATCGCCTGGATGATGCCGGTGACAACTGCGAACAGGATGATCGGGGAGATGTTCGGCAGCGTGATGTGCTGGAACCTGCGCAACGCGCCCGCACCATCCAGCTCCGAGGCCTCGTACTGCTCTTTCGGTACGTCGAGCAGCGAGGCCATGAAGATGACCATCAGATCGCCGATACCCCAGATCGCCAGCACGGTCAGGGCCGGTTTCGACCACGTCGGGTCGTTGAACCAGCCGGGCTGCGGCAGACCGATCGCGCCGAGGATGTTGTTGACCGGGCCGGTGCCTGGATTGAGCAGGAAGGCGAACGACATGGTCGCGGCCACCGGCGGTGCCAGGTAGGGCAGGTAGAAGGCGGTGCGGAAGAACCCGGCGCCGGTTTTGATCTTGGTGATCAGCAGGCCGATACCGAGGCCGAAGGCGACGCGCAGGCTGACCATGATGATGACCAGCCACAGCGTGTTCTGCATGGCGGGCCAGAAGTTCGGGAAGTCGGTGAAGACGTACTTCCAGTTACGCAGGCCGACCACCTCGGGCGGCGCGTAGCCGTCGTACTTCACGAAGGAGAAGTAGATCGTGGAGAACAACGGGTAGAGGAAGAACAGCCCGACGCCGAGCAGCCAGGGCGACAGGAATGCCACGTTGCGCAGTACCTCGCGCCGCCGCTTCCGGCGCAGGGTGTACTCCTGCGCCGGAGCGGCGGCCCGCACGGCCTGGTCAGTGGCCGAAACCGAGGTCATCGTCACTTGGCCTGAGCGATGTCTTTGTCGATCTGCTCATCGGCCTTCTTCAGGGCCGCCGGCAGGTCGGTGATCTTGCCGGCCTCGTACTGGTAGCCGAGATCCTGCAAGGTGGTCAGGTAGGCGCCGCCGTTGACGCTGGCGGGCGCGCTGTTGCTGTCCTTGTGCTGGGCGATGCCGATGAAGACGTCCATGATCGGGTCTTCGGCCAGCTTCGGCGACTTCAGCGCCTCGAACGTCGAGGGCACGTTGTGAATCGCGTTGGAGAAGTTGACCACCGCGTCGGTGTCGCTGGTGAGGTACTTGGTCAGCTCCCAGGCGGCGTTCTTCTTCTCGCTCTTGTTCGAGATACCGATGATCGTGCCGGACAGGTAGCCCTTGCCGTAGGTGTCCTTCTGGTCATCGGGAACCGGGACCGGTGCGACACCGAACTCGAACTTCACGCCCGCGTCCTTGATCATGCCCGCGCGCCACTCACCGTCGAAGGCCATCGCGACCTGGCCGGTGTGGAAGGGGTTCTTCGCACCCCACTCGTCACCGAAGGTGGTGCGGTACTTCTCCAGCTTGGCGTAACCACCAAGCGCGTCGACGAGCTTCTTCTGGCCCTGGTAGGCCTTGATGAAGTTCGGGTCCCGCGAGGCGTTGGACCTGCCCTCGTCGTCGAAGTACTTCAGGCCCCACAGGGCGCCGTACTGGCTGGTGGTCACCTCGTAGCCGTGATAGTTCGGCATGAAGCCGAGCTGGCTGAAGCTGTCACCCTTGGGCTTGGTGAGCTTCTTGGCGACGGCCTCGAACTCGGACAGCGTCTTCGGCGGCTCGGTGATACCGGCGGCCTTGAAGGCGTCCTTGTTGTAATACAGGCCGTACGCGTCGTTCAGCAGCGGCAGCGCGCACCGCTTGCCCTCGAACTGCGTGTAGTCCAGCAACGGCTTCGGGAACGTCTGCTCCAGGTTGAGGCCGGACTTGTCGATGAACGGCTTCAGGTCGGCGAAGACGTTCGAGCTGCAGAACGCGCCGACGTTGGTGGTGGTGAAGGAGGAGACCACGTCCGGGGAGCTCGCGCCGCCGGTCCGCAGGGCCTGCTTGATCTTGTCGTCGTTGATGTTGCCGACGACCTTCACCTTGATGTTGGGGAACTTCGCCTGGAAGTTCTTGATGCTGGCCTCGATCCCCTTGACCTCGCTCGGCGCGCTCCAGCCGTGCCAGAAGAGGATTTCGACATTCGCGGCGGAGGGGTCGTCACTGGCCTTGGTCGCGGCGGGCGTGCCGGTGCAGGCGGTGCCGAGCAGCGCGATGGCCGCGGCCGCCGCGACTGCTCTGTGAACTCGGGGCATTTCCGGTCTCCTGATCTTCGTGCGGACTTTCTCAGCGGGCTTGGTGCAGGGTGTTCGGCGCGCTCACTCGACGGCAGGGGTTCCAGCGGTGTCGAAGACCTCGTCGCGGGTGGTGCTCAAAGCCGACTGCAGCGCACCGGTGAGCACGGGATCCTCCGTGACAGCGGTGAGCAGCAAGCGGGGTCGTGGTACTGCCAGTACGGCCAGTTCTTCCTGGATGAGGCCGCGCAGGCGCTCCCCGCCGGCGGTGATGACACCACCGGCCAGGACGATCAATTCGGGGTCGACGACCGCCACGATGGCGGCCAGGCCGACGGCCAGCCGGTGCGCGAACTCCGCCAGTACGCGATCTCCCGCGCCGCGCGTGCGCAGCGCCTGGGTGATCGCGTCCTCGGCGGACCGGGCCTGCAGGCCGTGGGCGTGGGCGAGGGCGAGAACCGGTTCGGCACCGGCGAGTTCCTGGAAGCCGCCGGCGTTGTTGCGGCCGACGTTGCGCACCAGGGGAGTGCCGGGCAGGGGGAGGAAGGCGACTTCACCGGCGCCGCCGGTGGCGCCGCGGTGGAGCCGTCCACCGATCACCACCGCGGCGCCGATTCCCTCCTCGCCCCAGAGGAGGACAAAGTTGCCGCTGACGCGAGCGTGCCCGATGCGCTGCTCGGCGACGGCGGCGAGGTTGACGTCGTTCTCGACCTCGAGCGGTACGCCGATCGCGGCCGCGAGGTCTTCCAGCAGGCGCGGGCTGTGCCAGCCGGGCAGGTGGGTCGCGTAGCGCAGGCGGCCGGTCGTCGGATCGAACCCGCCGGGCGTACCGATCACCACCCGGCGCAGGCGATCCTCGGTCAGCGCGGCTTCACCGAGCGCACCGTGAATCGCTTTCAGTACGCGTTCGACCGTGCCGCGGGCGCTGCGTCCGGGGGTGGGCAGTTCGAACCGGCCGACGACCCTACCGCGCAGATCCGCGACCGCGGACAGGATCCGGGCCGGGTTCACGTCGAGCGCGGCGACATGGGCGATGCCGGCGTTGATCTCGTAGAGCTGGGCGTTCGGGCCCGGGCGGCCGGCGCTGGTACCGCTGTGCCGGACCAGGCCGACGGTCTCCAGGCGGCCGAGCAACTGCGAGGCGGTCGGCTTCGACAGACCGGTCAGGCTGCCGAGCGCCGTACGGGACAGCGGGCCCTGCTCGAGCAGCAGGTCGAGGGCGGCGCGGTCGTTCATCGCGCGCAGCAGCCGGGGCGTTCCGGGCGTACTCGGCGTTCCGGCCATCGTGTCCCTCCCATCCGGCTGCTCGGGCCGCGATGGCCTCAAGGGTTAACTGTTAGGAAACCTTCCTATTGATGAGTAGGACGGTAAGGCGGCATCACCGGTGCTGTCAATCGATCGCGCTGGTCACGTTTTGGCCTCGCCGCTGCCGTCGGCTGGGACCGGGTTAGGGTGACCTAACTGAATACGAGCGCGGAGGTCTGTGTGGGGAGCCTGACGGCCGGCCGGTTGTTGCGGCGGTCAGTGCGAAGGCATCGCGGGCGATTGTCGATCGGTATCGCGGTGCTCGCCTTGCACCAGGCGACCGAGGCCGCCGTGCCGGTGCTGATCGGCCTGACCGTGGACCGGGCCATCGCCACCGGCAGCGTCGCGAACCTCGGGTTCTGCGTGCTGTTGCTGGTGCTGTTGTTCCTGTTGCTGTCGAACGCGTGGAAGACCGGCGCGCGGCAGATCGTGCGGGCGATCGAGACCGAGACGCACCAGTTGCGGCTGGAGGTCGCCGCGCGGGTGCTCGACCCTCGCGGTCATCGCAGCGGCCTGCGTTCAGGTGAACTGCTGTCGATCGCGACTTCCGACGCGGAGAAGTCGGCGTTGGCGCTGCGGGCCGTGTCGATGGGCTCGGCGGCGGTCGCGGCCCTGGCTGTGTCCTCGATCGCCTTGCTGACGATCGACGTACCTCTCGGGCTTGGCGTCCTGGTCGGCGTACCGGTGATCGTGGTGGCGTTGCAGGCCTTGTCGCCGTTGCTGACCCGGCGTACCGAAAGCCAGCAGGAGTCGATCGCGAGTACCACGGCCCTGGCCACGGATCTTGTCGCGGGTCTACGCACGCTGCGCGGTATCGGGGCGCAGCACAACGCCGCCGAGCGGTACCGCCGGTCGAGCCAGCAGGCCCTGACCGCGACGCTGCGAGCGGCGGCCACGAACGGAATCCAGGACGGCGTCACTACCGCCGCGAGTGGGTTGTTCCTCGCGGCCGTTGCCGGTGTGGCCGGGTGGTTCGCACTGAACGGCCGGCTGAGCATCGGTGAACTCGTCACGGTTGTCGGCTTGGCCCAGTTCGTGGCCGAACCGGTTGGCACGTTGGGCTATTGCGGTCAGCTCGCGGCGCTGGCGAAGGCTTCGGCCGGACGGCTGGCCTCGGTGCTGGACGCACCGGGTCTGGTCGAATCAGGTTCGGTGACTCAGCTGGATCCGGCCGCTCCCTCGTTGGCGTTGGAGCGCGTGAGTCATCGCGGCCTTGACAAGGTGGACCTGTCGGTCGGAGTCGGTGAACTCGTCGGGGTGCTCTGCTATGACCCGCGCGACGCCGATGCGCTGCTGGCCCTCGTGACCGGTGGCGCTCCCGAACACGATGGCCACCTGCTGATCGGTGGTACGCCGGCCGAGATGCTGGACATCGACCTGATCAGGCGGACCGTGCTGCTCGAACAACACGACACGGACCTCTTCGAAGGCACCATCCGGACCAACCTGCTGGCCGGGTCGCCGGGTGATGACGAGCGGCTTACGCAGGTTGTCGCTTCGGCCGCGGCGACCGATCTTGTTGACTCCGTCGGACTGGACCATCCGGTGACGGATCGCGGCCGGACTTTGTCGGGCGGTCAACGGCAGCGCCTCGGTCTGGCCCGCGCGTTGCTGGCCGATCCGCCCTTGCTGGTGCTGCACGACCCGAGTACGGCGGTGGACGCGGTGACGGAGGAGTTGCTGGCGGAAGGTCTGGTCGCGGAGCGGGCGAACGCCGCCACGCTGGTGCTGACCAGTAGTCCGGCGCTGCTCGGCAAGATGCACCGGGTGGTCGTCCTGGACGACGGCCGGGTGGTTGCCGAAGGCACCCATGGCGAACTGGCCGAACGGGATGAGCGGTATCGGGAGGCGGTGCTGCGATGAGCGAGGTTTCGTCCGCTGGTGGCGGCCACGACTTGTTGCCGATCGCCGGCGCCGGGCAGACGTGGTCGGTGCTGTGGCGGGGAATGCGCAAGGGGCCGACCGCGCTCGCCGGGTTGGTCGTCACGTCGGCGGGTGCGGCCGGGCTGGTGGCGCCCTGGGCACTCGGGCGGCTCGTGGACGACCTCACCGCAGGTGCCGACCGGGCGTCGGTGCTTAGGATCGCGATCGTGATCGCGGGCGCCGCGCTGCTGGCCGGTCTGCTGACCGCGCTCGGCAGCATGCTGGTGTCGCGCGTGGGAGAGGCCGTACTGGCGCGGCTGCGCGAGCAGGTGGTGGACCGGGTTTTGCAGTTGCCCTCGGCAACGATGGAGAAGGTGCGCACCGGTGACCTGCTGTCCCGGGTCGGCGATGACGTCTCCGTGGTCGCGAACGCCATCAGCTCGACCGGGCCGCTCCTGTTGCAGGCCGCGGTGACGGTTGTACTGACCGGCGTCGGCATGTTCGCGCTCGACTGGCGGTTAGGGCTTGCGGGCCTGCTTTGCGTTCCGGTCTACCTGCTGGCGCTCAAGTGGTACCTGCCACGCTCGGCGCCCTTTTACGCTAGCGAACGGGTGGCGATGGGCGAGCGTTCGCAGGTGCTCATCGCCTCGATGCGGGGTAGTGCCACCGTGCGGGCCTACCGGCTGGAAGACGAGCACCTGGCCCGGATCGACGACCGGTCCCGGGTGGCGATGGACCTGTCGCTGGGGGTCTTCCGGTTGTTCAGCCACTTCGCGTCGCGGATCAACCATGCCGAGTTCGTTGGTCTCACCGCCGTACTGGTGACGGGGTTCTTCCTTGTACGCGGTGATCTCACGACGGTTGGCGCGACCACCGCGGCCGCGTTGTACTTCCACCGGCTGTTCAATCCGCTTGGCACGCTGGTGATGGAGTTCGACCAGGTCCAGTCAGCCGGAGCCAGTCTGGCCCGGCTTGCCGGGGTGGCCGAACTACCGCCGCCCGATGCCGCTTCGGATGGGCCAGGGCCTTGGGACAGCTCGATCGAGGTTGTGGGCCTCAGCCACCGGTACGACGAAGGGCCGCTCGTTTTGGCGGACGTGGCCTTCCGTATCGAGCCAGGCGAGCGGGTAGCTCTGGTAGGCGCTAGTGGTGCCGGTAAGACCACCCTGGCGGCGATAGTCGCGGGAATCCTTCAACCCACGCAGGGCTCGGTTCTCCTCGGTGGCGTCGACGTACGGACGCTTGGGGAGGTTCGAACGCGCTCGCAGGTCGCGTTGCTGAGCCAGGAGGTGCACGTCTTCTCGGGACCGCTCGTGGAGGACGTACGGCTTGCGAAAGCCTCAGCCACTGATGCCGAGGTGGAAGCCGCTCTGGAGGTTGCAGGCGCTCTTACCTGGGTTCGGGCTTTGCCGGAGGGCTTGCACAGCCAGGTCGGGGAGAACGCGCACCAGCTGACCGGAGCCCAGGCACAGCAGTTGGCCTTCGCGCGGCTTGTGCTGGCGGATCCGCCCGTTGCTGTGCTGGATGAGGCTACGGCGGAAGCGGGCAGCGCCGGCGCGCGTGAACTCGAACGAGCCAGCGCTGCCGCCACCGAAGGCCGTACGACGTTGATCGTGGCGCATCGACTTACCCAAGCCGAACAGGCCGATCGCATCATCGTGCTCGACCAGGGGCGCATTGTGGAGGTTGGCTCGCACAAAGAGCTCCTGGGCCGCGACGGCCGCTACAGCCACCTCTGGCACAGCTGGACCGGCACCTAAGCCTGAGGCTCGCCCTCGGCCTCATCGTCGTATCTGCTGTCGCTGATCACCTCGGCCCGTCGTCGTACCTGCTGCCGCTACCGTGGTCTCCCATGAGCTGGTCGATCAGTGAGGTCGCACGGGTCTCCGGCGTGACCACCCGCACCCTGCGGCACTACGACGCGATCGGGCTGCTACCGCCGGATCACGTGGGTGCCAACGGTTACCGGTACTACGAACGGCCGCAACTGCTCCGGCTGCAACGGATTCTCCTGCTGCGGGAACTCGGTTTGGGCCTGCCGCAGATCGAGGCGGTGCTGGCCGGCTCGGTCGACGAGCGGGAAGCGTTGCGGCTGCACCGGGAAGAGATGCTCGCGGCCCGCGACCGGCTCGACGACCTGCTGGTCACGATCGACGCCACCATCGCCGAGCTGGACGGTGGGCCCGAGCTCACGGCGGAAGAGCTGTTCGCCGGGTTCGACCAGCGCCGGGCGGAGCTGGAGGAACGCCTGGTTGCCGCACACGGTGAGGGCGTCCGGCAGCACTTCGCGGTAAGCGCCGAGCGGACCCGGGAGTGGACGGCCGAGGACCACCTGGCGGCTCGTGAGCAAGGCGAGGACCTACTCCGTCGGATGGCCCTACTCGCGCGGGCCGACGTGGCGCCGGACAGCCCGGGTGCGCTCGAATTGATAGGCGAGCACCATCTGGGGATCAGGGCGTTCTGGGAACCGGACCGCTCGTCCTACGTCGGTCTGGCCGAGTTCTACCTGAACGATCCGGAGCAGCGCTCGAACCTCGACCGGATCGACCCGCTCCTGGCCCCTTGGCTGCACGAGGCCATGACCGCTTTCGCCGCCTCGCATTGGAGAACTTAGGGGAGGCGCCAGTCGATCGGGTCGCCGCCACGCTCGGCGAGCAGGGCGTTGACCCGGCTGAACGGACGCGACCCGAAGAACCCGCGATCGGCCGACATCGGGCTCGGGTGGGCGCTCTCGACGTACGGGATATCCCCGAGCATCGGCTTGAGCGTCTGCGCGTCACGGCCCCAGAGGATCGCCACGAGCGGTCCGCCCCGTGACACGAGGGCCTTGATCGCCTGCTCGGTAACGGCCTCCCAGCCCTTCCCGCGGTGTGAGCCGGGCTTGCCGGGTTGAACCGTCAGAACTCGGTTCAACATCAGTACGCCGCGATCGGCCCAGGGGGAGAGGTCGCCGTTGCTAGGCGCTGGGACATCCAGATCGGCCATTAGCTCGCGGTAGATGTTCTGCAGGCTGCGAGGGATCGGCCGGACGTCAGGCGCCACCGAGAAGCTCAAGCCAACAGGATGGCCTGGAGTCGGGTACGGGTCTTGACCGACTACTAGCACCTTCACCTCAGCCAAAGGCCTCGTGAACGCGCGCAACACGTTCTCCCCGGCAGGGAGGTACGGACGGCCCGCGGCGATCTCCGCCCGCAGGAACTCGCCCATCCGGCTGACGGTGTCCTCAACCGGCGCAAGCGCTTCGGCCCAGTCCGGCGCAACCAAGTCACTCAGTGATTTCGGGCTCACCCGGGACAGTCTCCCAGGCGCCTTCCGTATCCGGCGCGTGGGTGCCATGTCTTGCGGTGTGGGGCTGAAGGCTTGACGGTGATTCGGCGCTCGGTGGTCTCATGCTGGTAGGACCTCGCGGCGGAGGGAGCACCGGATGGCACCGAGGTCGGATGGCACCCGCGACTTCAAGGTGGCTTTCATCGGCGCCGGCTCAGCCCTGCTGGGCGCCCTCGTTGGTGCGCTCGTCAGCATCCAGATCACCGGTATGCAGCTTGAGGCCGATCGAGCCCAGGAAGCGCGGGAGAAGCGTGCAGTGGTTTACGCCGACTTCCTGGATGCAGCCAATTCCTACCAGCTTGAGGCGGGTTACACGGCCAAGGGCCTCGCCGGGGTCTCCGAGGCCGACCGGCGCAAGCTGCCTTCGGACGCGCCTGTGTTGCGGAACTACCTGAAAGCCCGCGTGCGCTACCAGAACGCGGTCATCCAGGTATACGTCTACGGCAGCGAGGACGCCTGGCGTGCGGCCCAGCAAGTCGGCCAAACCCTGCCGCGAGCCACTGGCGGCCTAGAAGTCCCCAAGATGGACGTAGCCACCTTCACCCGGGCCTACCAGAACTTCCTCCGCATCTTCTGCGCCGAAGCCCCCGCAACCCCCCGCCCCACCTGCACCCGCTGAGTTGGTCTGTCGTTCATCCGGCGGTAGAAGTCTTGGCCTATAAAGGTCGCGGCCTCGCAAGGTATGAGCTTGCGAGGCCATCAGCTTTTGAGGCCTTCAGTGTTGTGGCCCTTAGTCGTTAAGGCCTCTAGCTTCGGGGTGTTTGAGCGAGGCGGCGTAGGGCGGTGGCGTAGCGGCGGGCGGCTAGGGATTGGCCTAGGCGCGCGATGGGGCCTGCGAGGCGGGTGTACCAGGTGCCGGGGCGGCTGTACGCGAGCAGGGTGAACCACACTGAGCCGTCTTCAGCCTGGGAGATGGTGAAAGATTCCTCGCCGGCTTCGGGATGACCTTGCAGGGTCCCGTACGCGAAACCGGTCTCGGCCGGGTCGTTCATTGTTCGGACGATCTTGCAGGGCACGGGGATCGGGCCGAGGCGGCCGAGCGTGAGCGTGCCGACCTCGGCTGATGGGGATGTAGCCGTCATACCGATCCCGGACGCCCGATGCATCTCGAACGTCATCAAGGCAGAAGCGGCTCGGCGAAAGACCTCAGGCCCTTCGCCGAGCCGCTCCCGGTGCTCCAGCCGGTGGTAGCCCGGAGGTGTTGTTGCCGCCTCCGTGCAGCCCACGCAGTCGTAGCTGAACTCAAGTCCTTCAAGGTCTGCAAGCTTCACAAACCCATCATGACCGTTCGACGCGAACTACCGGCCGATCGCGTAGCAGGTGGCCGTGGACTTCTTTGTCGGGTCACTCTCGGAGGTAGCGGTCAGAGTGACCTTGGCGAGCGGTTTGGCCGTCGGACCGGGCTTGGCCTGTACGGCGACCTGGACCTGCTCGCCGACGTTGGCGGTTGCCAACTCGTTGGGGAGCGCCACGGACCAGTTGGCGCCGTCGACCTTTACGGACAGGCGGTAGACGTCACCGCGTAGGTACTGGCTCACGTCCTCTGGGTGCTGTCCTGCGACCGGTGCGGTCTTACCTGTGTTCCGCAGCGGGAACTTGCAGGTGGTCGTTCCGTCGCCGTCAGGACCTGCAGCCGTCGGGAGCAGGCGTACGCCGCGCTGTGCGGGTCCAGCTCCGTCAAGCGACCGGACGGCCACCCGGTACGACAACACGCCAACGCCATCACGTCGTACGTTGGTGACGTAGAAGTGCAGCCGGTTGGCCTGGTCGACGTACTCGAACTCGCTGCCGGAGTTGGTCCCAGCGTGGAACAGGGCGTCCGAGAGCTGGCGGTAGTCCCCGATGGTGATCGGGACCTTAGTGCCGTCTGGGAGCACGTAATCCGTCATCCCGATGTCCTGCGGATTAGCGTCAATTACCCACTCGAACGGCGCTTGGTCCTGGTTCTTCGTCTTGGCGAGCAGTACGCCGGAGTCCGGGGTGAACGAGTCGGTTCCGATCCGGTCGACCACCTCGAGCGTGTAGTTCTGGTAGCCCCGGCCGTCGCACATCGGATCGGTTGCGGGCGCACACGGCGGCGCGAGATCGCCTGTGCCTAGTTCGATGTTGATCCCGGACAAGCCCTTCGGACCTGGTTGAATCGCCCGGGCGGTTACATCCGCGATTACCAGGCCGGACTGGGCTAGAGCCTCGCGGGACAGCCGAAGTACGTTCTGCTCGTCGATCATCTTGAGCTTGATCTTGTTGCGCAGCATGTGTTGAGCGCCCATAGAGGCACCGCCGGTCGCAGGGATCATCCAGCGGCTGTGCGGACCGCCCGGGCCATTGAATGTGCCACGGCTGAGCATCTCCCAGATCCCGCTGTACGCCCGCCGCGGCGGTACGCCGTACGGGTTGTTGTAGTTGTCGCCGATGCCGAGAACGTGGCTGAGCTCGTGGGCGTACACGGCCATGCCCGAGCTTTCGGACTGGGTGGTGGAACCGCCGCCGGCGTTCGGCCAGAGGGTGGAGCCGGAGGCCCAGGACGTCCAGTCGACGTACCGGGTACGCGTCCAGTTCGGTAGAGCCGGGTCCGGCGGGCCGAACTCGTCGGTGACGTCCTCCTTGGTTGGGAACTTCATCGGCCCGAACTCCTGCCAGGTGGCCGATTCGTCCTGCCCGGCGCTCAGATAGAAGATGAAGTCGAAGCCGGCCGGAACCTCTGGACCGACGTCGGCGACCCAGGCCGCCCGGGCGTCCGTGCGCAGATTCTTCGTGCAGGTGTCGCCGGCGGGACAACCCGTGCCGGCCTGGAACTCCATCGCGTACTCGTGCGATTTGCCGGGCATCTTGTACGCGCCGAAGGCGGTCAACTCAACGCCGTACCGGCCGCCCGAGTCCTCCATCCAGTACTCGTGGATCGTATGGCCGCGGTTCAACGCACCCGGCTTGTTCAGGAAGTCCCGGTAGAACTCGGCGACCTGCTCGCGCGGGATGCCGTTCGCCTCCGCGCTCGGATTGCCGAACGGCGTCGAGCCCTTGGGCTGCGTGACCACAAACGGCTGGTTCGGGTAGTCGACGAGGACCAGCGCGCCCTTGAACGTACGCACGGAGCCGGATTTGCCCGGATCGGCCCAGTTCGTACCAGGCGGCAACTTGTAGTCCGACCAGGTCATGTGATCCGGATTGACCCAGTTCTGCGGATCGATCGCGGCGCCGAACCCCGCCGAGGCAATCCGCTTCTCGCCGCGGGATTCCTGCCAGGGCTGAGTCTGCGGCCAATGGTCGAACTGCCAAGGGTTAGGCGGATCCGCGGCCACCGCATCGGCGGATGCCGACGACGGTGCGGACGCGGGGGCGGGCGTGGCGAGGGCGAGGGAGGGGATCGAGACGGCTGCGAGTACGGCGATCAACCGCAGGGCAGGCCGGAATTTCCGTTCGTCGGTCACAGGCGGATTCCGATCGAAGAGGGCGGTACAACGTTGTCCCGGCAGTCTGCCCCCGCAACCCGCCGGCCACAATCGATCACCACGACGGATTCCCCTCGTTTTCCCCGCCATCTCGCGCAACCGGCCGCGTCACTCGTAGGCGAGGCCAGCGGTGAGACGGCATCGACACGCCGTTTCGTCTACTGTATACAGTATGGCTGAAGTGGTTTTCGGTCGACAGGGAGGCTCATTCCCCATGTACACAGTGACGGACCCGGCGACGGGTGAGCTGATCGAGCAAGTGCCGAACGCGACCGATGAGGAGGTGCTGGCCGCGATCGACCGGGTGCATCGCGGGTACGGCTCCTGGCGGCAGCGGTCGGTCGCCGAGCGGGCGGCTATCGTGGCGCGCGCGGCCGACCTGTTCGCCGAACGGACCGACGAGTTGGCCGCGATCATGACGCTGGAGATGGGTAAGCGGATCAACGAGGGCCGGGGTGAGATCGGCATCGTGGTCGACATCTTCCGGTACTACGCCGAGCGTGGGCCAGACCTGCTGAAGGACGAGCCGGTCGCGATCAAGGGCGGCCGGGCTGTCATCACCAAAGGACCGATCGGGCCGCTGCTCGGGGTGATGCCGTGGAACTTCCCGTGTTACCAGGTGGCCCGGTTCGTGGCACCGAATCTCGTACTGGGTAACACGATTCTGCTGAAGCATGCTTCGATCTGCCCGCGGTCCGCCGTGGCGATCGAGGACATCCTGCGCGAGGCCGGAGTGCCTGAGAACGTTTACGTAAACGTTTTTGCGTCCAGTCGGCAGATTCCGTCGGTGCTGGCCGATCCGCGGATCCAAGGAGTGTCGCTGACCGGTAGTGAGCAGGCGGGGATCTCGGTGGCGGTCGAAGCAGGCAGGAACTTGAAGAAGTCGGTGCTGGAACTAGGCGGATCCGACCCGCTCATCCTGCTGGACAGCGATGACCTGGACGAGTCGGTGAACGTCATCGCGACAGCGCGGATGCGTAACTGTGGTCAGTCGTGCAATTCGCCAAAGCGAATGATCGTCATGGCGGAGATCTACGACGAGTTCGTCGATCGGCTGACCAAGCGGGTGGCCGACTTCTATCAACCGGGCGATCCCGCCGATCCGGCGACGAAGTTGCCGCCGTTGGCCTCGGTCGCGGCGGCTGATGAGGTCGCCGCGCAGGTGGAAAAGGCCGTACGGCAAGGCGCGACGCTGCGAACCGGTGGACGGCGGATCGGGCCCGGGGCCTACCTGGAGGCGACGGTCTTGACGGATGTCACTCGCGAGATGGACGCGTTCTACGAGGAGATCTTCGGGCCGGTGGTGGTGGTGTTCAAGGCTGAGACCGAGGCGGAGGCGATCGAACTCGCCAACGATTCGCCGTTCGGTCTGGGCGCCAGCGTGTTCGGTACTGACCCGGAGCGGTCCCGCCGGGTCGCTGACCAGATCGAGGCCGGCATGGTCTATCTCAACAGCGCGGGCGGTTCACAAGCGGATCTGCCGTTCGGCGGCATCAAGCGCTCCGGTATCGGCCGCGAACTCGGCCCAGCCGGCATCGAGGAGTTCATGAACAAGAAGTCCATCCGCCTCTGACTCACACGCCACGTGTTGCATTCATCGGCCCTCAATCCACCGGCCAGTGCAGGTCGGCAAGCAAGCAGAGGGCGGATTCGGACCGATGAATGCAGGCGTGCGGCGGCGGTCCGCCCGCATTCACCGCCGCCCAGTGCTGGCCAGCGGGCGGATGAGGGCAAGTTCGCACCGATGAATGCCACAGCGTGGGCGGTTGGGGCGCCCGCGGCGGGCGAAGGTCTTTAGGAGCCGGTGAGGGTTGAGGTGCGGTCTTCTTTCAGGGCTTTGAAGAGGGCCCGGGCCTTTTCGGTGTCCCACTTCACCGCGGAGCCGGCCGAGGTGTTGAGGTTGGTGTCGGAGATCGGCACGGTGAGCGTGATGCCGCCCTTGCCAGCCGCGACGGCCTTCATGCCGCGGGCGAACCGGAACAGGTCGATCGGTCCGGTGCTCTCGTCGATGGTCAGGGCGTCGGCGCCGGAGGTCAGCACGTTGAAGTACCTGACCGGGTTGAGGAACGTCGCCGGCGAGACGGCCTTGTTCGCGACGGCACCGATCATCTGGCGCTGGCGTTCGACCCGGCCGAGGTCACCCTTGGGGTCGAAGTACCGGGCGCGGACGTAACCGAGCGCCTTCGGCCCGTCGAGGTCCTGGCAGCCCGCGGGCAGGTTGATGTGCGCCTTCGCGTCCTTGATGGCCTTCGGCAGGCAGAGGTTGATCCCGCCGACGCTGTCGATGATGTCCACGAATCCGCCGAAGCCGATCTCGACGTACGCGTCGACGCGTAGGCCGGTCACGCCTTCCACGGTCTGGGTCAGCAGCTTGGGACCACCGATCGAGAAGGCCGCGTTGATCTTGTTCTTGCCGTGGCCCGGGATCGGCACGTAGCTGTCGCGCGGCAGGCTGATCAGCGCGGTCGGGCCACCCGAGGCCGGTACGTGCATGAGCATGATCGTGTCGGTACGGCGCCCGCCGGTGCTGCCGGTTCCGAGCTTGCGCTTGTCCTCGGCGGTGAGGCCTTCGCGGCTGTCCGAACCGACCATCAGGTACGTCGTACCGGGCGTCTCGGCCGGGCGGTCCCCCGACGGCATCGCGTCGACCTTGTTGATCTTGCCCCAGGCGAACAGGGGTACGCAGATCAGCATCAGTACGAACAGCAGCACGAGCAGGCCGATCAGGCGGCCGAGGCCGAAGCGGCGCTTCTTCTTCGGCGGAACGGCGGCATATCGCGGGTCGACCGGCTCTACATAGCTCATGGCATCGACCGTAGCGGGACTGTGCAAAAACTGCGCGTAAGTGGTAGCGAGCTGCTCACTCGGTGTCGCGCGCAGGCGGAAAACCCTCGTTTTTTCGATCCCTCTCGCTAACGACAATCATTTCAGTTAAGGTGCGGGAGTCGGTCCGGCGGGGCGAACCCACCGGGAGGAGCGAGAGTTTTCGAGGAGTGCCGTGAACCGCAGTGAGCTGGTCGCAGGTGTCGCAGAGAAGGCGGGTATCCCGCGCAACCAGGCCGAGAAGGTGCTCGACGCCCTCGGTGACGTGGTCACGGAGGCCGTGCACAAGGGCGACAAGGTCTCGCTGACCGGTCTGCTCAGCATCGAGCGGGTCAAGCGCGCCCCGCGCACCGGCCGGAACCCCCAGACGGGCGAGCCGCTGGCGATCCCGGCCGGTTACTCGGTGCGGCTGTCCTGCGGTAGCCGCCTGAAGGCCGCCGCCCGCGGCGACCTCCGCACGGTCAACCAGGCCTGACCGGCCAACGCGCGGTCAGCCAGGCCTGAGCGACCACCGCGCGGTCAGCCAGGCCTAAGCCTCGCCGGCCACAGCGCGAGGCAGGCCTGGCCGCGCGGTCGAGTGGGGTCAGCGGCGGACGGCGGTTGCCCAGTACGGGGTGTCGGCCGTGGGCGGGGTGGTGAAGCGGGCGTTCGGCAGGTAGAGCCGCGCCCCGAACGCCGCCGCCGTGGTCGGTACGTCGAAGTCGGTGCTGGTGATCTCCTTGACCAGCCGGCCGCGTGTGCCGGCGTGGTTCAGGTCGTATACGCCGATCTTGTTCAGGCGGTTCTGCACGACGTACAGGCGATTGCCGAGCAGCAGCAGCCCGTCGCCGTTCGTCAGCAAGGTGGTGGGCGAGCCGAGATCGACCCGCTGGGTGACGCCCGTGCTCGGGTCGACCTTGAACAGGAAGCCCGTCGCCGACTGCACGATCAGCAGGCTCCGGCCGTCGGGTGTGAGCGAGATGCCGTTCGCGTTGAAGCCCGCGACGTGCTGGTAGTCGCCGGTCAGCGGGATGGTCTGAACGGCCGACTGCGGCGGCAGCCCGTGACGCCCTAGCGGCACCTTGTAGAGCACGGGCTGGTTCGAGTCGGTGAACCAGGCCGCGGTCTTGCTCAGCACCACGTCGTTCACGAACGTCGGGGTGGCCTTGGTGAAGGTGTACGACGCGAGCAGCTTCCCGGTCCGGGTATCGATCACCCGGCCGTCGCCACCGCCGCCACCGGCCACGAAGAGCCGGCCGCGGTTGTCGGCCTTCATGCCGAGTGAGCCGGTGCCGGGGCCCTTGGCGAGGATCCGGCCCTCGCCCGTACGGAGATCGGCGGTGTAGATGTCGCCGTTCAGACGCGAGCCGAAGTAGGCCTGACCGGCCCGGTCGATCGCGATGCCCTCCGGCTGGAACCCGTTAGGCAGCTCGACGCGGGCAGGGAAGGCGCCGCTCGCCGAGGCGGGAGCGGCGGAGAGTACGAGGCCGGACAGCGCGAGCATTCCGGCGACGGCCTGAACGGCTCGGAAAACGGTACGGCGGCGGGACATGGCGGGTCCTCCCTGACGTGGAGCCGGCTCCCCGAGAACCGCACGGCCGACTCATCGGCTGGTGTGATGTTCCCGTCATGAGAACGGGAACATTCCCACCGTAGGCTGCATCGTCAAACGTTCAACCTCGTCCGGAAGAACAACCCGGTCAGCGAGCAATCCTCAGCCCGCCATCCAGTTCTGCACGTCGTCGATCTCGCGCGGCAGCATGTCGGACAGGTTCTCCGTGCCGTCGTTGGTGATCAGGATGTCGTCCTCGATCCGGATGCCGATACCGCGCAGGTCCTCCGGCACGGTCAGGTCCTCGGCCTGGAAGTACAGCCCGGGCTCGACCGTGAGCACGTAGCCCGGCTCGACCGTGCCCTTGTTGTACTTCTCGTCCCGCGCCGCCGCGCAGTCGTGGACGTCGAGACCGAGCATGTGGCTGACACCGTGCAGGGTCCAGCGGCGGTAGATCATGCTGCTCGGGTCGAGGGCCTCCTCGGCCGAGACCGGCAGCAGCTCCATCGCCTCGAGGCCGTTCGCGATGACCTCCATCGAGGCGCGGTGGGCGGCCATGAAGGGCGCACCGGGCTTCAGCGCCGCGATACCGGCCTGCTGCGAGTCCAGCACGAGTTGGTAGAGCTCGCGCTGCCGTGGCGTGAACTCGCCGTTCACCGGCAGCGTGCGGGTGACGTCCGCGGTGTAGAGGTGACGGCCTTCGACACCCATGTCGAGCAGCATCAGCGTGCCGTCGTTGACCGGGCCGTCGTTCTCGATCCAGTGCAGGGTGGTCGTGTGCGGACCGGCGGCCGCGATCGAGGTGTAGCCGACGTCGTTGCCCTCGGCCCGGGCGCGCCGCCAGAAGGTGCCCTCGATCCAGCGCTCGCCGTACTTGCGGACCTTGTCCATCTCGGCCAGTACGTCGGAGAAGCCGCGGTGCGTGATCGCGCAGGCCTCGCGGAGCTGCTCGATCTCGAACGCGTCCTTGACCAGGCGCAGCTCCGACAGGGTCCGGGCCAGCTCGTTGTCGCGGTCGGCGTCGGCGTTGCCGACCAGGGCGGCGATGGTGGCGTCCTCGTCGCGGCGGACCCGGGTCGGTACGTCGTTCTTCAGCGCGCCGGCCAGTTCGTCCACGTGCCGGGTCTCGATGCCGAACTCGCGCGAGGTCTCGGTCAGCGATGGGCGGCGACCGGCCCACAGCTCGCCGTACATCCGGTCGCGCCAGAACTCCTCGCCCTGGCTGCGCTCCGACCGCGGCCGGAAGTACAGCACGGCGTCGTGACCGCTGGTGCCGTGCGGCTCGAGCACGAGTACGGCGTCCGAGGTCTGATCGCCGACCAGCCAGACGTAGTCGGTGTGCGGGCGGAAGACGTAGTCGGTGTCGTTCGAGCGGACCTTGTACGTGCCCGCGGGGATCACCAGCCGCTCGCCCGGGAAGGCCTCGGACAGCCGGTCCCGGCGCTTCGCGGCCCAGGAGCCGACATCACTCAGCGTCACGTCGTGCCGCTCGATGTCACCCCAGCCCTGGTTCATGAACGCCCGCAGCTTTTCGGGGGTGTGCGGGTCGTGCGAGGCGGTCTTCGGGGCCTGTTCGTCGGTCATCGGCGACTGTCCTTCGTCGTTCGGCCGCCGCGGTCGTCACGGTCAGCGGGTGTGCACCTCGTCGCCGCGGAGAGTGGTGCCCTCCGGCAGCGCCTCGGCCGGGTCCGAGCCGATGCGAGTGATCGCGTTCTGCTCGTCTACGAAGACTACGCTCGGTTCGAAGACCTTGGCCTCGGAGTCCTCGAACAGGCCGTACGAAATCAGGATGACCAGATCGCCGGGGTGGATCAGGTGGGCCGCGGCGCCGTTGATGCCGACGATGCCGGAATCGCGCGGACCTTCGATCAGGTACGTGGACAGCCGGTTACCGTTGGTGATGTCGACGATGTCCACCTTCTCGCCCGGCAGCAGGTTCGCCGCGTCCATCAAGGTGGCGTCGAGCGTGCACGACCCCACGTAGTCCAGGTCCGCCTGCGTGACCGTGGCCCGGTGCACCTTCGACTTCATCATCTCGCGCTGCATGGCCCACATGATCCGGTCTCCGGCCCAACCTGTCAGTGGCGGCCGTCACCACCCTTTGGCGTTCATTCGTCGCAATCCACCCCCTCAGCCAGAGCGGACCGGTACCGGCCAGCGGCGGGGAGAGGGCGGATTTGCGACGAAAGAAACGCACCAGGGGCTAGGGCTTCAGCGGGCGGCGGGTTCGAGTTCGCGTTCGGGTATGGCCGGCGCGGGTGGTGGGGTGCGGAGGGACTCGCCTTCGACGTCGACGTTCGGCAGCAGGCGGTCGAGCCAGGCCGGCAGCCACCAGGCGGAGCGGCCGAGCAGGGCCATCACCGCGGGCACGATCGTCATCCGGACCACGAAGGCGTCGATGGCGACGGCGATCGCGAGGCCGAAGCCGATCTCGCGGACGAAGGTCTCCGGCGACAGAATGAACCCGCCGAACACCCCGATCATGATCACCGCGGCGGCGGTCACCACCCGGGCGCCGTGACTGAAGCCGTCCACGACCGCCTCGACCGGTTCAGCACCGTGCACGTGTTCTTCCCGCATCCGGGTGACGAGGAACACCTGGTAGTCCATCGCGAGCCCGAACACGATGCCCACCAGGAAGACCGGCAGCATGCTGATCACCGGCCCGGTCTGGCCTTCGATCCCGAACAGGTCCGCGAACCAGCCCCACTGGAACACCGCGACCACCGCGCCGAAGGTCGAACCGACCGTCAGCAGGAAGCCCAGCGTGGCCTTGAGCGGTACCAGGATCGAGCGGAAGACCAGCATCAACAGCAGAAACGCCAGTCCGACTACCAGCAGCAGGTACGGCGCGAGCGCGGCACCGAGTTTGGCCGACGTATCGATGTTGAAGGCCGTCGCGCCCGTCACTGCGACATCGCTGCGCGGGAGGTCGCGGATGGCCTCCACCAGCTCTTTCGTCTCCGGCGTACTCGGGCCGCTTGAAGGGATTACCGTCAGCAAGGCTGTGTCACCCGCCGGGTTGAACGTCGGCGGCGTTACGGCGGTCACACCTGGCAGGGCCCGTACGGCGGTCCCGACCTCGGCAGCCGTCGCCTTCGGGTCCGAGGCTCCGGCGCCATCTACGACGAGCATGAGGGGTCCGTTGAACCCAGGGCCGAATCCGGCCGTCAGGATCTCGTACGCCTTGCGCTGGCTCGACTCGGGTGCAGCCGTACTGTCGTCGGGCAGACCTAGCTCGAGGTCCAGGACCGGTACTGCGACTACGCCTAGGCCTAGTACGGCGACGAGGAGTACCGGGATCGGGTTGCGCGTAACGAATCCGGCCCACCTACGACCGGCCGTGGGCTTCGTACGTACCTTGCGGGTGGTACGACGGCCCTGCACCCGGTGGCCCGCGAAACCGAACAGGGCGGGTACAAGCGTTAGTGCGATCAGCACGGCGATCACCACGGTGAAGGCGGCAGCTATTCCCATCTGCGCCAGGAACGGGATACCCACGACCAACAGGCCTACCAGCGCGATGACGACGGTAAGTCCCGCGAACAGCACTGCGGATCCAGCCGTGCCTACGGCCTTTCCAGTGGCCTCCTCGGGCTCGAAGCCTTCCGCCAGCTCGTGCCGGTATCGCGACATGATGAACAAGGCGTAGTCGATTCCGACCGCCAGGCCGATCATCAGCGCCAGAATCGGGGTGCCCTCGCCGATATCGATGAAGCCGGTGGTCGCGGTGATCACGGCGACGCCGATAGCGACGCCGATAAGGGCCGAGAGCAACGGAAGACCTGCGGCCACGAGCGAGCCGAAGGTGATCAGCAGAACCACCGCCGCGACCGCGATCCCCAGCACCTCGGTCAGGCTTTGCTCCTCCTGGACCTGCATCGCGTCACCGCCGTACTCGACGGTCAAACCGGCCGCCCTGGCTGGTTCGGCCGCGGCCTTCAACGCGTCTTGCGCCTCGGGGCTCATCTCGTCGACCCCGACGGTGTACGTGACCTGGGAGAACGCGACGAGGCCGTCCGCCGAGACGGACCGGCTCTGGAACGGATCGGCGGCCTGCCCGACCAGCGGCGCGGAGCTCATCCGCTGCACGGTGGACCGGATGACGGCGGTGTTCTCGGGGTCGGTGAGCTTCTCGCCGGGTGGCGCCTGGAAGACGACCCGGGCGGTCGCGCCATCGGCGCCGGACTCGGGGAAACGCTGCTCGAGCAGGTCGATAGCGCGCTGGGATTCGGTGCCAGGAATGGAGAATCCACCGCCGGTCGGGCCGGACAGCGTCGCCGCGCCGGTGACCCCGACGGCGAGTAATCCCAGCCAGACCAGGACAACAAGTCTGCGCCGGCGAAAGGCGAACCGGCCGAGGCGGTACAGGTAGGTAGCCATACCCACGAGCCTCGCGGCTGGACGCCGTAACCCGCGTCGACCGCCCGCGGGCTCTTCGGTCTACCGCAACCGTCGTACGCCGGCCGTCGCCGTACCGCCGCGGTGCTACCAAGGCACTGCGGTGGACGGGGTAGGTCAGCGGCTGCCGGGGCGAACGAGGCCGCTCTGGTACGCGATCACCACGAGCTGGGCACGGTCGCGGGCGCCGAGTTTCACCATCGCGCGGTTGACGTGCGTCTTGGCCGTCATCGGCGAAACCACCAGGCGTTCGGCGATCTCGTCGTTCGACAGGCCCGTCGCGACCAGGCCGAGCACTTCCCGCTCCCGCTCGGTGAGAACCGCGAGTTCCGCCGGAGCCGCCGCCTGGTCCAGTTCGGGCTGTGCCAGGAAGCGGTCGATCAGGCCACGAACCGCCTTAGGGGACAGGAGGGCGTCTCCGCGGGCGACGATCCGGATGGCGTCGATGAGTTCGGCTGGTTCGACGCTCTTGCCGAGGAAACCGCTCGCGCCGGCCCGCAACGCCTGGAACACGTACTCGTCGATCTCGAAGGTGGTCAGGATCAGCACCCGCACACCGGCAAGCGACTCGTCCGCCGCGATCTGCCGGGTGGCCGCGAGCCCGTCCAGGCCGGGCATGCGGATGTCCATCAGGACCACGTCGACCCGTTCGGTACGAGCCAGCTCGACCGCCTCGTGCCCGTTCGCGGCTTCGCCGACGACTTCGAGATCAGGGGCAGAGTCGACCAGGACGCGGAACCCGCGCCGGATCAGTGTCTGGTCGTCGGCCAGCAACACCCGGATCGTCACGTGGTTCTCCTTGGTCGTTGGTGCTCTCACAGATGGGCAGAACGGCCTGCACTTGGAATCCACCCGTCCCGACAGGTAAGGCGTTCACCTGGCCTCCGACGGACTGGACGCGTTCGCGCATACCTAGGAGCCCGTGGCCCGTGCCGCTCGGCGTACTGCTTGGTGCAGCCGTACCGCCGGAGTTGGTGACCGTGACGGTTAGGGCCTTCTTGGCCTGGGTCAACTCGACTCGGGCGGTTGAGCCCGGCGCATGCTTCACCACGTTCGTGAGAGATTCCTGGATCACTCTGTAGGCCGTGAGCTCTACAAGTTCCGGGAGTGGCTGCAGACCGTCTTGGGGCGTCCACTCGACTTGAAGCCCTGCTGCACGGAACGAGTCGATCAAAGCGCCTAGCTCCTGCAGAGTGGGCATGGGCGCTGTAGGCAGTTGGTGGTCCTCGGACCTGCGCAGTACGCCTAGGAGGATCGTCAGCTCGGTCAGGACGGTACGGCCGCCATTACGCACTTCGGCCAGTGCACGTTCTGCTTCCTCCGGCCGATCCCGGAGGAAGTGCGAGGCTACTCCCGCCTGGACGTTCATCAGGGCGATGTGATGCGCGATGACGTCGTGGAGTTCGTGGGCCAGGCGCAGGCGCTCCTGGATGGTCCGGCCGCGTGCCTCTTCCGCCCGTGCCTCTTCCGCCCGCTGCAGGCTCTCGGCCAGCTCGGCCTCGTACGCGCGCCGGTACAGCACGGCCTCACCCATGGCCGCGCCGAGCAGGGTCAGCACGGAGACGCTCAAGTTCTCCAGCACGTCGCCGTCGGTGAAGATCGTGGTGGCCACGACCATCACCACCATGACCACAACCGTCGTGATCGTGCGAGCCACCCGGCGCCCGGACTTGACCACCAGCGTGTAGATCGCGACCGCGATCGCCACCCCGATCGGGCTCTTGACCCCTTCGGCCACGACGTACGCCAGCGCGCAGCCGGTCGTCGCGACGAGGACCAGGAACGGAAGCCTCCGGCGCAGAATCAGCGCGCAAGCCGCGGCCACACTGAGCCCGGCGGCCGTCCGGCTGTCGGGAAAGCCCAGGCCGTGCCGGGGTTCGAGCAGCATGACGAACAGGACCGCCGCCCCGAGCAGAGCGTCCGCGATGAACGGATGCCGGAGGAACCACGGATCCCAGGGCATTTCGGGCCAGTGCCGATTCGATTGTGCAGACACGCCGGCCATCCCCCCACCGTACGGCTTACCACCCCGCGGCCGCGTCGCCTCGCGGTCGTACCCGGCAGGTACCGCGAACGCAGTACCTGCCGGATCCCGGCCACCTTTTCAGGGGTCGACGTGTGAAATCGGGGGTCGACCCGTCAAGGTTCGAACGCCGACCTCCCAGTTGACACGCCGACCCGCGAAACTCCCAAGCGATCCCCAACCCTTAACGCGGCCCGAACCGACCTGACAATCGCGACCACTCAGGGGGACGGGTGCCACAAACCGACCCGACCGATACCCCCTAAACCGACGAAGCCTCCGCAGCCAGCGAGCGGAGCGACTCGTAGCGGGGGCGAAGGCGAGCAACGCGTTCGATGTCGGCGCTGTCGGGCACGAGCCGGTCGCCGCCTGCCGACGGGGACAGTCCGAGTGCGACCGCGGCCGCGCCACGCGCGCCTACCTCGGCTTCCGAGCAGACCTCCGCCTCGCGTCCGAACGTGGCCGTCAGACACCGGCGCCACCAGGACGACGCGTGGATGCCACCCCCGCCGAGTACGACCTCGAGCTCACGCCCGAACAGCGAGTCGAGCATTCGCAATCCCCGGTCGATCTCCAGCGACGTGCCCTGCAACGAAGCCGCGAGTAGGTCCGCCGCCGTGTCGTCGAAGGACAACCCGAAGTACACACCCGAACCACCCGGCACGGTCTCCGGCGGTCTGGTCCCGGCCTGGAAGGGGATCGCGATCACTCGCGACGATCCAACCTCCACGCCTTCCGGCTCGGGCGAGGGCAGATCGAGTACTCCGGTCAACCACGCGTGCATGTTTCCCGCCGCGGAAAAGGCCATCCCGGTCACGGCACGCTCGTCGTCGACGCGGTACCGCCACAACTCCCACGGCAATTCCGGCGCGTCGGCGATCGGGTGGACCACCCGCACCGCGGCCGACGTGCCGATGGTCACCGCGGCCGTGGATTCGTCGTAGGCGCCCGTGCCGACGTTCGACGCGGCGCCGTCGCCAGTTGGCGGATGGACCGGTACGGCGACGAGCGAAGGCCAGCGCATGGCGTACGACGGCGAGAGCCGCCCGGCCCAGCGCGACGGCACGATCGACGGGAGCTGGGACGGCGAGACGCCGGCGATTTCGAGGGCCTCGGCGTCGTACCGGCCGGTGGCGAGATCGAGTACGCCGGTGCCGGAGGCCACCGAGACCGAGGTCAGGCGTTCGCCGGTGAGGCGTTCGATCACGAGATCGGGCAGACCCGCGAAGGCCGTGGCCGACGTACCGAGAACCGAGCGCAGCCAGGGGATCCGGCGCGACCAGTAGAGCCGGTGCAGGTAGGCGCCGGTGCGGGCGTGGAAGACGCGTTCGTCGAAATCGGCCGGCAGCTCCGGTGGGATCGAGCGGGTGTCGACCCACGGGATCACCGGCGTGAGCGGCTTGCCCGAGTTGTCGAGGGCAACGATCGAGTGCCACTGGGACGACAGCACGATGTGCTGGATGTGCTCGAGATGACCGCCCGCGTGCAGTTCGTCGATACACGCGAGCAGGCCGTCGACGTACCCGTCGAGGTCCAGCGTGGCCTCGCCCTGGGCGCCGTACACCGGCTGGACCTTGTGCCGGGCGAGGGCGCCGGGAACGGGCGTGGCGGTCTCGTCGAGGACCAGCGCTCGTCCGGACGACGTACCGAGGTCCAGCGCGAGGACCGGCCCGTCACTCCTCGGCATGAAGTGCCTTGAGGAACGCGGCGGCCCAGACGTTCACGTCGTGCGCGGCCAGGTGCTTGCGCATCGCCTTCATCCGGCGGCCGAGCTGCCGGTCGTCGGTGTGCATGGCCTCGACGATGGTGTCCTTCATACCGTTGATGTCGTGCGGGTTCACCAGGAAGGCCTGGCGGAACTCGTCGGCGGCGCCGGCGAACTCGCTCAGCACCAGCGCGCCGGTGTCGTCGTACCGGCAGGCGACGTACTCCTTGGCGACCAGGTTCATACCGTCGCGCAGCGGCGTGACCACCGCCACGTCGGCCGCCCGGTAGAGCGCGGCCATCTCGTTGCGGGCGAACGAGGTGTGCAGGTAGTTGATCGCGGGCGTGCCGATCCGGCCGTGCTCACCGTTGATCCGGCCGACCAGCAGCTCGATGTCGTCGCGCAGTACCCGGTACTGCTCGACGCGTTCGCGGCTCGGGGTCGCGACCTGGACGAAAACGGCGTCGTCGACGGAGACGCGTTTTTCGTCCAGGAGTTCGCCGAAGGCGCGAATCCGCTGGCGAATGCCCTTGGTGTAGTCGAGCCGGTCGATGCCGAGCAGGATGTGCTCGGGATTGCCGACCTCATCGCGGATCTCCTGCGCGCGGGCCAGCGTCTCGGGCTTGCGCGCGAGTTCCTCGAGTTCACCGACGTCGATCGAGATCGGGAACGACTTGGCCCGCACGATCCGGTCGTCGGGCAGGTGAATGCGATCGCCACGGGTGCGCAGGCCCATCCGGTTGCGCGCCAGCCGGGCGAAGTTCGAGGCGGCCCCCGGTCTTTGGAAGCCGACCAGGTCCGCACCCATCAGCCCATCGAGGATCTGCCGGCGCCACGGCATCTGCGCGAACAGCTCGGTCGGCGGGAACGGGATGTGCAGGAAGAACCCGATCCGCACGTCCGGACGGAGCCGGCGCAGCATCGCGGGGACCAGCTGCAGCTGGTAGTCGTGCACCCAGACCAGGGCGTTGTCGGCGGCCGCGTCGGCGGCGGCCTCGGCGAAGCGGCGGTTGACCGCGACGTACGACTCCCACCATTCGCGGTGGAACTCCGGTGGCGCGATCACGTCGTGGTAGAGCGGCCACAAGGTGGCGTTGGAGAAGCCCTCGTAGTACAGCTCGATGTCCTCGGCCGTCAGTGTCACCGGCACCAGGTGCATGCCTTCGGTGTCGAACGGGTCGAGCTTCTCGTCGGCGGCGCCGGACCATCCGATCCAGGCGCCCTGGTGGCGCTGCATCACCGGGGCCAGGGCGGTCACCAGACCGCCCGGACTGCGCCGCCAGGAGGTGCCTCCCTCCGGAGTCTCGACCCGGTCCACGGGGAGCCGGTTGGCCACCACCACGAAATCGCTACGGCTGGTCTGCATGCAGTGTCATCCACCCAGAAATTCGTCGTCGCCGGGGTAGGTGACCCCGGTCTGTCTGCGAGCCTCGTCGAGCAGGTCGAGGATGTCGATGGTCTCGTCGTGCGGAAACGCCGGGCACTCGGTCAACCCCGCCCGTAGCGATCTCATCACCTCGGCTGCCTCATAGTGGTACCCAAGTCCACTCTTCGGTACGGTGATGCGTTCGTCACCTTTTGCCGTACGGCGAATGTAGTGGTCCGGGTGGTGCCAGCGATGCGGCAGCATCAGACTGCCCTCAGGCCCACTGACAGCGGCGATCCAGGGCAGCTGCGCGGTCATACCGCAGGTCAGCGAGGCCATCGCGCCCGGGTAGCGCCAGATCATCGATGTGACGAGATCCACACCGTCCTCGTTCACTTCGGCCATCGCGGTCATCGCCTCGGGCTTGCCCAGGGCCATATACGTGAAGGTGGCCGGATAGATGCCGAGATCGAGCAACGCGCCGCCGCCGAGGTCCGGCCGGAGCAGCCGCTCGGGTAGTTCAGGTTTGAAGAAGCCGAAGTCCGCGAGCACCTGCTTGGGCGCACCGATCACGCCGCTGCGAAGGTCCTCGAAGTAGGCCTGGATGACCGGGTCCGTTCGCATCCACATCGCCTCGGCGAACAACGTGCCGTTGGCCCGCGACAGATCCGCCAGATCACGGGCCTGCCGCGCGTTGAGCGTGACGGGCTTCTCGCACAGCACCGCCACCCCGGCCTCGAGCGCCGCCCGGGCGACCGCGTAGTGCTGCGGATGCGGCGTACCGATGTAGAGCACGTCGACGACCTTCGAGTCGATCAGCGCTCGGTAGTCGTCGAACCGCTGGGCGATGCCATGGACCTCGGCGAACCGGTCGGCACTGGCCATGCTTCGCGACGCGACGGCCGTCACCTCGGCGTCGGGCAGTTCGGCCAGATCGCGGGTGAACGACCCCGAGATGTTGCCGGTGGCAACGATTCCCCAGCGGATCAGATCCATGCTTTGAACTCCGGTGTCGGGAAGGGGCCTTGGGTCGCGGTGCGGATCGTTTCGAAGGCGTGCGCCAGCCGGATCAGGTTGGCGTCGCTGCCCGCCGTACCGCCGAAGATCAGGCCGACCGGCAGACCCTCGACCAGGCCGGACGGCACGCACAGCAGGGGATAGCCGGCCAGCGCCGCGTGCGTCGATGAGCTTCCGAGCACGTTGTCGCCGTTGATCAGGTCGATCGTCCAGGCCGGGGTGTACGCCGGCATCACCAAGGCGTCGAGCTGGTGCGTCTTCAGCAGGTCGTCGATCCCGTCGCGGCCGGTTCGCAACCCCGCCAGCCGCGCTGCGACGTACGACGGGCTGTCGAGGCCATCGGTCTGCTCAGCCTGCTCGAACAACTCCTGGCCGAAGTACCGCAGTTCTACGTCGGCATGCGCCCGGTTGTAGTGGATCAGGTCTGCCAGCGTTCGAGGCCCGCCCTCGGCTCGGGTGGCCAGGTAAGCCGCCATACCGGTCTTGAGCTCGTGGCAGGGCACAACCAGTTGCTCGTCTTGGCCCGGTGTCGGGAGGCTCAAGCCGTCCACGAGGGTTGCCCCGGCTCGGGACAGTAGTTCGAGGGCCTGTTCGCTGACGCGGTCCAGCCCGGCCGAGTAGCCCCAGGCGGATCCACGCGGTACGCCGATCCGGACGCCCTGCAGGCCGTCATCGGCGCAGGCGGCGGCGTAGTCCTTGCCGTCGGCCGCGAGCACCGAGAGCAGCGCGGCGGCCTCCCGCACGGTTTTGGCCATCGGACCGGCGGTGTCCTGCGAATGCGAAATCGGGATGATGCCCCGCTGCGGGATCAGCCCGACCGTGGGCTTGATGCCGACCACGCCGTTCAGGGCGGCCGGACAAACGATCGACCCGTTCGTTTCGGTACCGATGGCCAGGTCCGCGAGACCGGCCGCGACCGCCGCGCCCGAACCGCTGGAGGATCCACCCGCGGACCGGTTCAGTGCATACGGATTGCGGGTGAGGCCGCCGTACGCGCTCCAGCCCGAGCTCGAACCCGCGCCGCGGAAGTTGGCCCACTCGCTGAGATTGGTCTTGCCCAGAATGACGCAGCCCGCCTCGCGCAGGCGCTGGACCAGGGGAGCGTCGTGCGCGGGCGGTGGTTGGCTCGCGAGCGCGTTCGACCCGGCGGTCGTGGCCAGGCCCGCGGTGTCGATGTTGTCCTTCACCAGCACCGGTACGCCGTGCAGCGCGCCGCGCACGTGGCCCGCGGCGGATTCCTGGTCGAGCCGGGCGGCGTCGGCGCGGGCGGCCGGATTCGGCGTGCAAACGGCTCTGACGAGCGGATCGACCTCGTCCAGCCGGGCCTGTAACGCCTCGACCCGGGCGCTCGCGCTGCCCCGGCCAGCGGGGGTGGGAGACGGTCGGGTCGTGGTCACGTCAACGATCCTGCCAGAGTCCGGGCAAGCGCCTGCCGGACACCGTGTCGGAGAATTGTCGGTGCCGTCCGGCATGCTGGTTCCCGTACCTGACACACGCGCCCGAAGGCCGTTGGTGAATGACATCGCTGTTGTTCGCCACGTACAGTGGGGCGCGGACGGACGATCACCGACCGCACGGGAGTCACCAGCCGATGGACAGCGCGAACGCCGCAGCCGCCGACACCGCCGCTCAGCAGGCCGTTGAGGGGCTGTCCGAGCGTGATGGCGCCATCCTGGGTTTCGAGCGCCACTGGTGGAAGTACGCCGGCGCCAAGGAACAGGCCATTCGCGATCAGTTCCAGATGTCCGCCACCCGCTACTACCAGGTGCTGAACGCCCTGATCGATCGTCCCGAGGCTCTTGCTCACGACCCGTTGCTGGTCAAGCGCCTGCGCCGCCTGCGAGCCGCCCGTCAGCGGGCCCGCTCGGCGCGCCGTCTCGGGATCGACGTCTGAGCCCTCTCATGACACCGGCCGACGGCGCCCGTACCCGCGATGAGCGGGGTCAGGTTCTCTCGTCCCTGGTCGCCGTCGCCGCGGTGGTGGCGATCGTGGCGGGACTGCTCTTCCTCTTCGGCACCCGCGGTAGCGAGAGTGCCGCCAAACCGCCGCCTTCCGTGGTCAAGACCACGACCACGGTCTCGGTTTCCGTCACCCCCGCCCCGACTCCCTCGGCCTCCGCGACCGCGCGGGTGACCCCGGCCGCGACGCCGACGGTGAGCGTGCCCGTCGATCGGCGACCACCCGTCGAGGTGTACAACAACACCCGCCGCAAGGGCCTGGCCCAGCAGGTGGCCGACAAGGCCCGCGCCGACGGCTGGAAGGTGGCCGGCCTCGACAACTGGAAGGGCAAGATCGTCACCAGCACGGTCTACTACCCGCCCGGCATGCAGGCGGAGGCCCAGCAACTGGCGACCACCTTGGGCGTCGCCCGGATCAAGGACTCGCTGGAGAACATGAAGTCCGACCGGCTGACGGTGATCCTCACCGCGGACTACCCGGGCTGACCTGGTGAGCACCTTCGAACTGAAGACCTCGGCCGGACGCGACGGCTGGGAGGCCATCGTCGCCGACCCGGCCTCCGCCGTACTCGGCTCGGACTTCGACGGCACGCTTTCGCCGCTGGTCCCGGATCCGACCATGTCCCGCCCGATCGACGGGGCACTGGACGCCCTGGCCCGGTTGAGCCGCTCGCTGCGCCAAGTCGCGATCGTGACCGGCCGGCCCGCGCTGGTCGCCACCGAACTGTCCGGCGTGACGGCCCACGGTGGGCTCGGCTCCCTCGTCGTCCTCGGGCACTACGGCCTCGAGCGGTGGGACGCGACCACCGGAGCGGTGACGAGCGATCCGGTGCCGCCCGGAGTCGAGACGGCGCGGGCCCAATTGCCCGAATTGCTGCGTTCGCTCGGTCAGCCCGACGCGTTCATCGAGGACAAGGGCAGTTCGCTCGCGGTGCACACCCGGCGGCTGCCGACTCCGGATGAGGCCTTCCAGGCATTGCGCGACCCCCTGGGCGAACTGGCCGAAGGCGTTGGCCTGCGGCTCGAACCGGGCAACCTCGTGCTCGAGCTGCGCCCGCCTGGCGTCGACAAGGGAGTAGCCCTGCGCCGCCTGGTGGCCGAGACCGATGCGAAGGCGGTGCTCTACGCGGGGGATGACCTCGGCGACCTGGCCGCCTTCGCCGCGATCGACGCGATGCGCGCCGACGGCCTGTACGCCGTACTCGTGGCGGCCCGTTCGTCCGGCGCGACCGAGGTGGCCGACGCCGCCGACATCGTGGTGGACGATCCGGCCGGCGTGGTCACGGTTTTCACCGCCCTCGCCGACGCCATCGCCGCTCGCGCCTAGACCACCTCATGTTGTCCGCGCGGCGGGCTTGATACGCGATGGCTTCCCGCGCGGCGGGCTTATGTGCGACGGCTTCCCGCGCGGCGGGCTTATGTGCGACGGCTTCATGCGCGGCGGGCTTATGTGCGACGGCTTCATGCGCGGCGGGCTTATGTGCGACGGCTTCCCGCGCGGCGGGCTTATGTGCGACGACTTCATGCGCGCAGGCTTTAGGCGCGGCGGAAGAGCGGCCGTAAGGGGCGTTCGTTGTAGCCGCCGTCGGCCAGACCCGCGAGCCGTTCGAAGGGGTTGCGCGAGGCCGGGCAGCCCGTGCGCAGGAACGACCAGGCCGCGCCGAGGCCGTAGAGCGGCAGCATCGGCAGGCCGATCAGGCAGAAGTACTGCCAGGAATGCCGTTCCTCGTGGCGGACCAGGGCCGGGCTGTTGTCGAAGTACGAGCGGTCGTGTTTGGTCAGCACCACGTTGCCGAGCGTGAAGGCGCCCGCGACCGGAAAGCCGAGGCGGTACCCCGTCCCGTAGAGCAGACCGCGCGGTCCACGGCTGAGCTTCGCCCGCCCGATGAGCGCCACCAGGAGCCCGGCGAGCGTGGTCAGATTGAGTAAGTTCACCACCACTTTGACCCGCTGCCACCCCGTCATACCCCGAGTATGAGCGCCCCGGATGGCCTTGTCCCGCCCGCGCGCGCGGCTTTGTCGGTGCCGGCAGGCAGACTGGAGCGGTGACTTCGGTGAAGCGGCGATGGGTGCCCGGGCGACCGGCCGATCCGCAGTTGCTGATCGGCGCGTTGCGGCGAGGCGCGGGCGATCCGACGTACCGGTTCGATCGCGACACCCGCACGGTCTGGCGAGCCACTCACACGCCGGACGGCCCGGTCCTGCTCCGCCTCACGCCGTACGACGCGCTCGGGGAGATCGACGCCGAGGCCTGGGGACCGGGCGCGGCCTGGGCGCTGGACGGTGTGCCCGAGCTGCTGGGTGATTCCGACAGCTGGGAGGGGTTCGAGCCGCAGCACGACGTACTGGCCCACGCCGCGCGCCGGTTCGCGTACTTCCGCGTGCCGAAGACCCGGGCCGTCTTCGAGGCGATGGCCGCTGCCGGGATCGAGCAGGTTGTCACCGGCAAGGAGGCCTTCCGCGCCTGGAGGGTCCTCATCAAGACGTACGGCGAACCAGCGCCCGGGCCAGCCGAACTCTTCGTGCCGCCTACCCCCGAGCAGTGGCGGTTGATCCCGTCGTGGATGTGGTTGCGCGCCGGAGTCGACGGGAAGCGCTCGCGCGTCGTCATCACCGCGGCCACCCGTGCGAAGGCTCTCGAACGTACCTTGGCTCTAACCGATTCGACCGAGGTGGAACGGGCCCTGCGGTCCTTGCCGGGCGTCGGGGTCTGGACCGCCGCCGAGGTCCGCCAGCGGGCGCACGGTGATGCCGACGCCTTCTCGTTTGCCGACTATCACGTGTCCCGCAACGTGTCGTATGCGTTGACCGGCGAAGAACTCGACGACGACGCCACCGCCGAACTCATCGAGCCATACCGAGGCCACCGCTACCGAGTCCAGCGCCTCCTCGAACTAGCCGGCCCCGGCCACCCCCGCTACGGCCCCCGCATGTCCCTCCCCACCCACACCCCCGGCGCCACCCACCACCTCCGCTGACCCCTCTGTATCCCGTTCATCGGACGCTAGTTACCCGGCGTGTCGCCGTTCATCGGACCCTTGTGACAGGGCGTGTCGCCGTTCACTGGACCCTTCTGACCAGAGATCCGGCCATGGACTGCCAGCACCAGCGTGCCGGTCAGAACCGCGGCGAAAGGCCGACGAGACGATCCCGGCCGATCGTGGTTCCGGCGGCGGCTCGGGCAAGTTTGGTCACAAGCGTCCGATCAATGCCGACACGCCCTGTCACAAGCGTCCGATGAACGGCGACACGCCGGGTAACTAGCGTCCGATGAACGGGAAGCGCGGCGGGGCGGGGGTGGGGGTGGTGAGATCTGGGGTCTCGGATGGTGGGATCGGGGGACGGAATGTGGGATGGGTTGGGTAATCTCGGTCGTGCTCATCCAGAGGGACTGAGGGAAACGGCCCGTTGAAGTCCCGGCAACCCTCCCCGTTGACGCCTCGATCCGGAGGTGTTCGGCGGCGGAACGGTGCCAAATCCGTCCCGTGCCGAGATCCGGATGCGGGGAAGATGAGGAGGGAACTCCGCATGAGCCTGACCACCGCTCCCGAGACCCACACCATCCGCGAAGGCGCCTTCGGCAATGCCACGCACCTGAGCTGTCGCGCTTGTGGAGCACAGTCGCCGCTCGGCCCGTACTACGCCTGTATGGAGTGTTTCGGTCCTCTCGAGGTCGGCTATTCCTATGGCACGGTCACTCGTGAGCAGATCGAGGCCGGCCCCAAGAACATCTGGCGCTACCAGCCGCTGCTGCCGGTTCCGACCGACGTGGAGAGCTTCCCGAACACCGAGCCCGGCTACACCCGCTTGGTCAAGGCGGACAACCTGGCTCGCGAGCTCGGCCTGAAGACCCTCTGGGTGAAGGACGACTCGGGCAATCCGACCCACTCCTTCAAGGACCGGGTCGTCGCCACCGCCCTGAGCGCCACCCGCGAGCTCGGGCTCAAGGTCTTCGCGTGCCCCTCCACCGGCAACCTGGCGAACGCCGTCGCGGCCGCAGCGGCCCGGGCCGGTATCCGCTCGGTGGTCTTCATTCCGAGCAACCTCGAGCGGGCCAAGATCATCACCACCGCGGTGTACGGCGGAACCCTGGTGGCCGTCGACGGCAACTACGACGACGTGAACAAGCTGGCCTCGGAAATCGCCGGCGAGGAAGAGGGCTGGGCCTTCGTCAACGTCAACGTCCGGCCGTACTACTCCGAGGGTTCCAAGACCTTGGCCTTCGAGATCGCCGAGCAGCTCGGTTGGCGCCTGCCGCAGCAGATCGTCGTGCCGGTCGCTTCGGGCTCACAGCTCACCAAGATCGACAAAGGTTTCACCGAGCTGCAGAACCTCGGCCTGGTCGACACGTGCGACTACAAGGTGTACGGCGCGCAGGCGACGGGTTGTTCTCCGGTCGCGCAGGCCTTCCGCGACGGCCACGACGTGGTGAAGCCGGTCAAGCCCGACACCATCGCGAAGTCCCTGGCGATCGGTAACCCGGCCGACGGGCCGTACGTGCTGGACGTGACCCGCCGTACCGGTGGTGCCGTCGAGGACGTGACCGACGAAGAGGTTGTCGAGGGCATCCAGTTGCTGGCCCGCACCGAGGGCATCTTCGGTGAGACCGCGGGCGGGGTGACCGTCGCGACGCTGAAGAAGCTGCTCGCGACCGGCCAGCTCGATCCCGAGGCCGAAACCGTCATCATCAACTCCGGCGACGGGCTGAAGACGCTCGACGCCGTCGCCGACCGGGTCGGCCCGAAGGTCACCATTCCCGCGACGTACGACGCATTTGTGAAGGCAGGTCTGCAGTGAGTGTGAGTGTGCGCGTTCCGACCATCCTGCGGCCCTACACCCAGGGCGTATCCGAGGTCTCCGTGGACGGCTCGACCCTGAGCGAGGTGCTCGAGTCCCTCGACGCCTCGTACCCGGGCATCAAGTCGCGCGTGCTGGACGAGGCGGGCGAGCTGCGCCGCTTTGTCAACGTCTACGTGGACAACGACGACGTGCGCTTCTCCGAGGGCCTGCAAACCCCGATCAAGGACGGCGGCCAGGTCTCCATCATCCCCGCCGTCGCCGGCGGCTGAGCCACTCACCTTTAGCGTTCGTCGGTCGAATCCGCCCTCGCCCGCAGCGGACCTTCAAGAGGTCCGCGGCGGCACAGAGGGTGGATTCGGACCGATGAACGCCAGTGGTTGGGCCTACTCGCCGGGCGCCAAGGTGCTGGCGAGGATGCGGGCGGTTTTGGCGATCAGGGCGTCGTCCCAGACCGCGTCCTTGGTGTGTTTCGTGGTGTAGACAGCTAGGACGAGCGGAGTGCCTGCAGTCGTCCACGCCACCCCGACATCGTTGGCCGTGCCGTAGTCGCCCGAACCGGTCTTGTCGCCGAGAACCCAGTTGCTAGGCAGACCCGCGCCGAACCGCTTCTTGCTTGTGGTGTTGGCCTTGAGCCACGCAGTCAGCTGTTCCCGGTCACGCTCGTTCAGCGCGTTGCCGAGGACCAGCCGCCTCAAGTTGGCCCCCATCGCACTAGGCGTCGTCGTGTCTCGTACGTCGCCAGGGATGGCCGTGTTCAGCTCTGTCTCGTACCGGTCGAGCCGGCTGTGCAAGTCGCCGATCGAACGGCAGAACCGCGTCACGCCGTACGGACCACCTAGCTGGCGCAGGAGCAGGTTGGCCGCCGTGTTGTCGCTGTAGCAGATCGCAGCGTGGCACAGGTCCGCCACGCGCATGCCCTTGCCGACGTGCTCCTGGGTGATCGGAGAGCCAGCGACGAGGTCCTTCTTCGTGTAGCGGATCACCTTGTTGAGGAACTCGCCGTTGCAGTCCCGGTCCCGCAGGATCGCCGCGGACGCGAGCGTCTTGAACGTCGAGCACATCGGGAACCGCTCGTCAGCCCGGTAGGCCACCGTCGCGCCCGTACGGGTGTTGAGCCCGTACACGCCGAGCCGGGCGTCGTGCTCGCGCTCCAACGTACTGAGCTCGTTGCGAACCGAACCGGTCGCCATCGCGGGCAGGCTGAAACCATTGCCAGCGAGCAAACCGGCGGTCGAAACAGCCAGTCCGGCGCCCAGCAGCGAACGGCGGGAAAGCGGGGTATCGCGGATCATCGGCACTCCATTCGCGAGGTGGAAACTCGCTCTGAGCCAATCAGCGGGCCACCTCCCATGTCCAAGCGATATGGAGCAACCTCCAATAGCTTTTTGATATACAAGACTCGTGGATCTGCTGGCCCATCTCGAGGCGTACGTCGTGATCGCGGAGGAAAACAGCTTCTCCGTGGCAGCCGACGTGCTGCAGGTGGCTCAACCCGTGCTCAGTCGGCGGATCAAAGTGCTCGAGCAGCACCTTGGCGGCGAGTTGTTCGACCGGTCGCGGCGCCAGATCACCACCACCGCGCTCGGGGATCTCCTGTTGCCGCAGGCCAAGGACATCCTGAGCCGGGTGGACCACCTTCGGCAGACCGCGCGTACGGCCCTGACCTCGACCGCGCACGCCCTCGGCGTACCGCCCGACTGCGATCCGGCCGCATTGGCCCGGGCGATCCGGGCCGGCGCCCAGCGCGGCATCACCCTCGCCGTACAGGAACTACCGGCCGAGCAGCGGGCCACCGGGCTGGCCGACGGTTCGCTGGCCTTCGCGTTGGTGCGGGTTCCACCCGAGGCCGCGGCGTACGGCGTACCGCTCGGGCTGGCGTCCGCCGTACCGCTGACGGCCTTGCCGGGGCGGGCGGTTCACCTGGAGGACCTCAGGCCTCGCCGCGGCGCTCCGGCTGGATCGGCGCCGACGATCCTGGTTACGGCCGAAGACGGGATCGCTTTCGCCGCGGAACGGTTCCGCAAGGCCGTCGCGCGGGCGGGACTGCCCGAGGGACGAGTACGCGAAGCCGCCTCGATCGCGGCAGCGGTGGCCGAGGCCCTCGCGGGAGGCGCGCTGCTGGTTTGCGCCGAGTCGGTGGCCGTTCGGCACGGGCTGACCTGGGCGGCCCTGGCGGATCCGGCTTTGCATCGGGGGTACGAGCTGGCCGCCGGGACTCGGCGCCTCGGCGAAACCCCCGAGCTCGACTGGCTCGAACCGCTGCTCGCCGAGACGACCGGCAGCAGGGCAACCACCGCGCAGACCGAAACCGACCTTCGCACCCGATTGGCGGCCCACTGATGAGCCATCCGGCGTACGTCGCCAGCCGGGCGGAACTGCTCGGCGTCGCGGAGGCCATTCACAGCCACTGGCAGCAGGTTGGCGCGGATGGCCATCTGCTCGCGCGCAACCTGGACACCGGTGAGGAGTTCGGTTTCGACGTCGACACGGTGGTTCCGCTGGCTTCGGTGATCAAGGTGCCGCTCGCGCTGGTGGTGCTCGACGCGATCGCGGCCGGCGAGCTCGATCCCGCCCTGCCGATCACCATCGACCCGGCGACCAAGAGCGTCGGGCCGACCGGCCTGGCCGCCTTCCGCTACCCGGTTACCGCCGCGGTCGGCGATCTGCTGCACCAGATGCTGACCCTCAGCGACAACGCCAGCGCGGACGCGTTGCTGGACCTCATCGACGTCCAGGCCATCGACGCCCGCCTGCGGGAGTGGGGGATCACCGGCATTCGCATGCGGCATCGCCTGCAACGGATGTACGAGTGTGTCGCCGGAGTCGCGGGGGATGACTTCGGCCTCGCGATGGAACTGGCCATCCGGGATGACGGCGTCGGCCTCTACTCGATCGAGACCCTTGACCCGGCCCACGCCAACGCCGGAACTGCCGCGGCCCTCGTCGACGTACTGGAGCGGATCTGGCTCGACCACGTCTCCCAGCCTTCGGCCACGGCCGAGTTGCGCCGGTTGATGGGCCTGCAGCTGTTCAACCATCGCCTGTCGAGCGATCTACTGCTCGACACCGTTCGGGTCAGCGGAAAGACCGGCACCTTCCTCCACCTCCGCCACGAGATCGGCGTCGTCACGTCCGACGCGGGGGACCGGATCGCCATCGCGGCCCTGACCCGGTCCCAGCGCCGCGCCGATATCGCCCACGACATCGACCTGGCCATCGGCGCCGCCGCCCGCACCGCCTTCGAAACCCTGCGAACCTAAGCGGTTGTCCGCTCGAGTCGCTTCGATGAGGATGGCCCGATGCGTGCGATCTTGATCGAGCAGTACGGCGTACCGCCCGTGGTGGCGGACGTGGTGGACCCGAAGGTGCCGGACGGCGGAGTGGTGGTGCGGGTCGAGGCGACCGGGTTGTGCCGCAGCGACTGGCACGGCTGGCAGGGGCACGACTCGGATATCGTGCTGCCGCATGTGCCTGGTCACGAACTGGCCGGCACCATCGCGGCGATCGCGCCGGGCGTGACCGGATGGAACGTCGGCGATCGGGTCACCGCGCCGTTCATCTGCGCCTGCGGCCAATGCCGGGAGTGCCTCGACGGCAACCACCAGGTCTGCCCGAACCAGCTCCAGCCGGGCTTCAACTACTGGGGCTCGTTCGCCGAGTACGTCGCGTTGCCGTTCGCCGAGGTCAACCTGGTCCGGCTACCCGACGAACTCGCCTTCGACACGGCGGCAGGCCTCGGCTGCCGGTTCGCCACGTCGTACCGGGCCGTGCACCAGGTCGGCCGGATCCAGGCCGGGGAGAAGCTCATCGTTTTCGGCTGCGGTGGTGTCGGCCTGTCCGCCGTGATGATCGCGGCCGCGCTCGGTGCCGAGGTGGTTGCCGTCGACACCAATCCCGCCGCGCTCGCGTTGGCCACTCGGTACGGCGCCGCGCACGTTGTCGACACGGCAGACGCCGAGCGACTGGTGGACCTGACCGGCGGAGGCGCCGACGTGACGATGGACGCGCTCGGGTCGAACCAGCTGGTCCAGGAGGCCTTGCGAAGCCTTCGGCCGCGAGGCCGTCACCTTCAGGTAGGCCTGCTGCCGTCCGGCGTACAGCTTGATGTGTCGCGGTTGATCGGCCAGGAACTGCAGTGGCTCGGCAGCCACGGGATGGCCGCGCACGCGTACCCGGAGATGCTCGACCTAGTTGCCCAAGGCAACCTCAAGCCCGCGGACCTGGTCACCCGCACGATCGGCCTCCCGGCAGTCCCCGACGCCCTCGCGTCCCTCACCACCCCGAACGCCACCGCCGGAGTCACTGTCATCCACCCGTAAGCCCCGTCTTATTCGTTCATTCGCCGGAATCCGCCCTCCAAAGCTCAGCGAATCCGCGCAGGCAGGCGGCGGTGACGGTGTACTCCGGCCAATGTACGAAAGAGGTAAGTCAGCCAGGGAGCGAGGTGATCAGGGCGGTGAGGCGTTCGCGGGTGGCGGTGAGGTAGCTGTCGGGGCCGCGGAGGGCGCGCTGAAAGTTCTCGAGCTCCTCGTCGGAGATGGTCTCGGCGAACGTACGCAGCTCGGTCAGGTCCAGGCGGCGGTTGAACTCGTGCACGGTGTCGCGCCAGCGGTGCAGCTGATCGGCCAGACCGGCCTCGCGCTGGCGGGCCAGGATTCCCGAGACCAGGGCCGAGTCGACCGCGGATACGATCAGCCGCGGGTAGATCTGCCGCCGCCGCCCGTTCTCCGTGGTGAAGCGTTCGTCGTTCAGCAGCCGCTGGTTCTCGTCCAGCTCGTCGCGCACGGCGCGGAGGATCTCGCTGCGCCGTTCGGCCTCGCTGGTGAGCCGTTCCACGAAGATGCCGGTCAGACCCGCGACCAGCGTGAGCGAGTTGACCGCCGGTTCCCAGCGGCTGTTGTCGGGCCAGAGGAACCACACCACACCTAGTACGAAGGCCAGTGCCAGCAGGCCGTACGTCAGTACCGTGACGGTGGTCCGTCGTACTCCCGCGTCCTTGAACAACTCAGCGAGCCCACATCTCGTCGGCGACGGAGCGCTTGCCGGTGGTCGCCGACTTGGGGGCCAACAGCAACAAATCCAGGCCGAACGGCGTGGGCTTGCGGGTCCGGCGGAACTGCGAGTGCGCGTTCTCCACCAAGGTGAGCTCGCAGGCGGCCATCAACCGGTCCAGCCGCTTCGCCGAGAACTTGCGGGTGGTGTAGAGCCGGATCGTGTCCTTCGGCTTGAGCGCGACCTCGGTGTGATCGGGCAGACCCATCATCAGGTCGTCCGGGCCACTGTTCTGGAACATGATCTTCACCAGCAGCGCGTCGTCGTCCTCGATGAACCCGCAGAACTGGACCATCGCCGGATCGATGGTCAGATCGGTGTTGTAGCGCAGGGCGCTGGTGACGAACTCGGTGAAGGCCCTGGTCTGGTGGTACTCGTCGGCGGCCGCCTTCATCGCCTCAGCGTCGATCCGGGTGGTCGTCGCGACCTCGAGCAGCAACCGGTCCTGCGGCCGGAGCACGCTGCTGATGGTGTCGAGGGCTTCCTCGTCGCTGTCGAAGTTGGCCAGCGTGTTCCCGGTCAGCGTGTACAGCAACGGATCGTCACCGACCAGCCGCGCGAACATCTCCGCCAGTTGTTCCATGTTGTCGGCCAGGGAGAAGTCGAGTTGCACCGACAGCACCTGGGACATCGGGAAGCGGATCCCGCGCACGGCCTCGTGCGTCCCGAGGCGCAGCATCTCCGAGCTCATGTCGACCGGGAGGTAGAACAGATCGGGCTTCGCCGCCCGCAGGTCCTCGAGAATGATCCGGTCCTTCTGACCGGTTCCGACCCCGAGGCTGACGAAGTGGAACCCGTTCTTCGCGACGTGCGGGCGGATCTTGCGCCAGTGCCGGACGAACGACTCCGCGCCCGCCTTCATCACCAGGTAGAACGGGTCGCTGACGGCATGCGCCCAGGCGATGGTCGGGCCGATGCCCAAATAGGAGAAGCCCGAGCTGATCTGCTTGCCGTCACCGGTCTCGGAGTGATCGGCGCGCAGGTCACTGGTGAGCGCGGCGAGTTTGTCCGTCTGGTCCTCGCCGACAAGCAGCAACGACCAGTCGAAATCGTCGTCGGCCAGCGCCTTCTCGAGGTTCCGGATCACGTTGACCGGTTCGTTCACATCCACCCCTCGCCCAACGGTCAGTGTCGGGTCAGGTTATCGGCAAGCACGCCCCGGCGCGCGCCGAACAAGCCCGTCGCCGCCTGCCGTGAGTGGTCGCGTGCGGACGCGTCCACTGGTGGGGGACACCAGCCGTTCTGCCGTGAGTGGTCGCGTGCAGACGCGTCCACTCGTGAGTGGGCGTCAGCCCTTCTGCCGAGAACACTTGTCGCACTACCCCTGCCGTGAGTGGACGCGTCTGCACGCGACCACTTCTCGCAGGACGCCCCGTGGCCCAACTTCTTGGCCGCTGCGCGGGGGCCGTCCACCGCGGCTGCCGGGTTTCAGGACGACTATCGGGTTTCAGTTCGCCGGCTACCAGGTTCTTTGTCCGCTACCCGGTTCCAACCAGGTAGCGGACAAAGAACCTGGTAGCCGGCCTGTCCGGCACCAGTCGGCCAGCCGAACACTGCCCGAAGGTCGTCCACCCGTCAGACGCGAGCACTCGCGCCAGTAGGGGACTTCTCCCACCTCAAGTGGTCACCGCCCTGAACCATCCCGCCCGGCGGTAGCGGGTGGTGGGGAGTGGGTCAGATGGGTTTGACGTCCTGGGCCTCGCGGCCTTTGGGGCCGTCGACAACTTCGAACTCCACCTGCTGGCCGTCTTCGAGGGTCTTGTAACCGTCGGACACGATCTTGCTCCAGTGCACGAACACGTCGTCCTGGCCGTCGATCGCGAGAAAGCCGTAGCCCTTGTCGGCGTTGAACCACTTCACGGTGCCGCGCACCATCTCGAATCTCCCGTTGCCGAGTGAAAATCGGATGCCCCGAGCTTAGAACATCAACTCCGGTTCGAGGCGAACAAACCGATCACACCGGCGACCACCAGCAGCAGGGCGACCCCGATGCCGAGATTCGCGCCGCTGACCACGCCGTACTTGACGAACATCCACAGTCCGGCGGCGCCGGCCAGCAGGGCACCCGCGATCACGCCGGCCGCGTCGGGACGGAACTTGCGCTGCTTGCTCATCGGCGCTCCACCACAATGCTGCCCGTGGTGACGGTGAGTTCGAGTCGTACCGAAGCCGGTCCGGCCTTGGCGTCCACGCCCAGATCCGAGAACTGCTGGTCGAAGTCGTACCCGCCCTTGCTACCGCCGAAGGCCTGGATGGCGCCCATCTGGGCCTTGCCGAGTCCGGTCACGTCAACATCCTTCGGCAGTACGACGACGATCTCCCCGGCCTTGCTGGTCGCGACCACCTTCGCGCCGGGCGAGAACTCCGCCTTGGTCAGGTCGATCCGGATGGTGCCGGCGTCGACCGCGAACGCGGGCAGGTCCGCCGTGATCGGGGTCTGCGGCGAGGCCACGTAGTTGATCTCGCGAACCTTGGGCACGGTCGGGAAGACCTGAGTGGCAGCGACTCCGAGGGCGAGCAGGATGCCGAGCGGCAGCAGGCCGAGCGTGCGCCCGGCGAAACCGCCCAGGATCATGCCGAGACCCAGCGTGGCCAGGCCGATGGCCAGCATCAACGGAAGTGAGGCCTGCGCGATCCAGGCGATCGTGATCGCGAGCAGGGTGGCCGACATGACCAGCGGCTTCACGATCCGCAGTCCGGGATGCGCCGGTACGACGACCGGCGCGGAGGTCTGCCGCGGCGCGGGCGGCTCGTCGACGTACAGGCCGAGCGGGTCGTCCTCCGTCCAGACCGGCTGCACCGACGTGGTGGGAGAGTCCTGAGGCCGCGGGACGTCCTGCGGCCTGCCCAGCGTGGTCCCGTCCTGCGGCTTGCCCAGGGTGCTGCCATCCTGCGGCTTGCCCAGAGGGCTTCCGGTTTGCGGAGTACCAGGGGTGGTCCAGGCCTGCGGTGTACCCGGGGTCGGCATGGGAGGAGCGACCGGCGGGCCCGGCCGGCTGACCGGAGGCGTTTGACCTGGCCGCTGGGAGCGCGGGCCCTTCTTGTAGAAGAAGACGTACCAGATCGCGCCGATAACGAGCAGCGGGCCGAGCTTGAAGGGGCCCGAGTCGACCGAGGACGACACGATGATCGCCACGAACACCCCGATGCCGATCACCGTCGGCCACAGCCACGGGTGATCCGGCCGGACCCGGTCACCGAGTACATCCTGCGCGACGGAGCGGTCCGAACCCGCGGAGGGCATCAACGCCCAGCCCGCGAGGTACAACGGCAGGCCCGGGCCGAGCACGACCAGCACGCCGACGACCACCCGGACCAGGACCGGATCGATGTCGAGCGCGCGACCGACGCCACCGCAGACGCCCGCGATCAACCGGTCCGACCGGCTGCGCCGCCAGTTCTGCACGGCGCGCAGCCGATCCCGGTCGAAACCACCGGCCGGTTCGCGGCCGCTCGAGTTCTGCTCCATGACACCGATAGTGTCGCGTACCCGGCCGGGATGACATCGGGGATGACCCTTCCGTGACCCCGGCTGCCGCCTCGGCTCGGGGTTGACCCTGGGTGCAACCCTGACCCCGTGTGCGCGCGGTTGAGGTGCCGCTCCGGGAGTGCCCGCTGGTTTCGGCCCGTCCGGCGTGTGACGATCGTGGTGATGACACAGCCAGCCCACGCCGCCGCCGCGCCGTCGGAGGACCCCAGCGGTCCCGCCGCCGCGCCGGACGCGCCCCGTACGCCGCCGGTGGAGGACCCGCCGGCGGTTCGGCGCGCGTACCGCCGGAGCTACGACCGCTACATCGGCGGCGTCGCGGGCGGGGTAGCGGACCACCTCGGCATCTCGGCGCACTCGGTCCGGCTGACGTTTGTGCTGGTCACGATCTTCGGCGGTTTCGGCGTGCTGATCTACGCGACGCTGTGGTTCCTGATGCCGCTGGCACCGACCGGCCCGGCTCCGGCCGCGCCCGGTCTGGACGCGGCGACCAAGTTCGGCCTGCGCACGGAACAGCCGAAGCCGAGCGGCCCGGACCCGAGTGCCAAGACCAGCAATCGCGGCCAGCCCGCCGCCATGATCATCTTCGGTGCCGGGCTGCTCCTGCTGCTGCAGGTGATGGGCCTCGGTGTCGCCGGCAAGCTCTTCTGGCCGATGGTGATCGCCGGTACCGGCCTTGCGCTGATCTGGCGGCAGGCCGACGAGAATCAGCGCAACGAGTGGTCGAAGGTCTATCCGCGCGTGCCGTTCCTCGGTCTGCTGGTCGGCAAGCGGGGATTCGGCCCGATCATGCGGCTGACGGTCGGCATGCTGCTGATCGCGGGCGCCGTCACGCTGTACCTGGTTCAGGTCGGCAAGCTGTCCATGCTCGGCGACGTACTGGTCGCGCTGCTGCTGGCCATCGTCGGTGTCGGCCTGATCGCCGGCCCGTGGATCCACGGGCTGAGCCGCGACCTGACCCGGGAACGCAGCGAGCGGATCCGGACCCAGGAGCGAGCCGACATGGCCGCGCACCTGCACGACTCCGTGCTGCAGACGCTCGCGCTGATCCAGAAGCAGGCCCACGACCCGAAGGCCGTCGCCCGGTTGGCCCGGGCCCAGGAGCGGGACCTGCGCTCCTGGCTGTACGACGAGACCGACGATGACGACAAGACCCTGGCGGCCGCGGTGAAACGCGCCGCGGCCGAGGTCGAGGACGCGCACGGCCTGCCGATCGAGGTGGTCACGGTCGGGGACTGCGATCTGACCGAGGGCCTGTCGTCGATGGTGCGGGCGGCGCGCGAGTCGATGGTGAACGCCGGTAAGCACTCCGGCGCGGACAAGATCGACGTGTTCGTCGAGGTGGACGGCGACCGGGCGGAGATCTTCGTTCGCGATCGCGGCAAGGGATTCGACCCCGACCAGGTGCCGGAAGACCGGCTCGGGTTGCGGCACAGTGTGATGGGCCGGATGGAACGGCATGGCGGCCGCGCTACCGTGCGGTCGAATCCGGACACGGGAACCGAAGTACGACTGGAGATGGACAGATGAGCGGCGTGCAGAGGCGGGTCGTCGTGGTCGACGATCACGACATGTTCCGGGCCGGTGTGCGCAGCGAGATCGGCGCCTCGGTCGACATCGTGGGCGAGGGCGCCGACGTGGACTCGGCGGTGAAGGCGATCGTGGCGGGCGAGCCCGACGTCGTACTGCTGGACGTGCACCTGCCCGGCGGTGGTGGTACCGAGGTGATGAAGCAGGTCCACCAGCGTCATCCCGAGGTCAAGTTCCTCGCGCTGTCGGTATCCGACGCCGCCGAGGACGTGATCGGCGTGATCCGGGCCGGCGCCCGCGGTTACGTCACCAAGAACATCAGCGGTACCGAACTGGTGGACGCCATCGGCCGGGTCGCCGACGGGGACGCGGTCTTCTCACCCCGGCTGGCCGGTTTCGTTCTGGACGCGTTCTCCGGCGCGATCGACATCGCGGCGGTCGACGAGGACCTGGACCGGTTGTCCCAGCGCGAGCGCGAGGTGCTTCGCCTGATCGCGCGTGGTTACGCCTACAAGGAGGTCGCGCGCGAGCTGTTCATCTCGGTGAAAACGGTCGAGACCCACGTCTCCAGCGTGCTGCGCAAACTCCAGCTCTCCAACCGCCACGAACTGACCCGCTGGGCCACCGACCGCCGCCTGGTCTGACGCGGCGTGTCGGCGTTCATCGGACCCTTGTGACGCGGCGTGTCGGCGTTCATCGGACTCTTCTGACCATCAGAACGTCCGCAGGCTTTGCGCTGTACGGCAAAGCCCGCGGACGTTTTCGCGGTGCTAGCGGGTGGTCGAGGTGTACGGCAAGAGGGCCATTTCGCGGGCGTTCTTGATCGCGCGGGCCACCTGCTTTTGCTGCTGCACGGTCAATCCGGTCACCCGGCGGGAGCGGATCTTGCCGCGGTCGGAGATGAACTTCCGCAGCAACGCGGTGTCCTTGTAGTCGACGTACTCGATGCCGTCGCGGATCAGGGGATTCGCCTTCGGCTTGCGGGGGCCGGACTTGCGGCCGCCATCCGGCGGGGTGCGTCGTGCCACGGTTCGAACCTCTCAGGAGAGTACGGCGGGCCCGGCGAATTCGTCGTACCAGGCGGGCGAGTACGGCGAACCAGCCGTGGCGGTACGCCGTACGGGCTGTTGGTGTTGAAAGTCGTTTTCATCTAGCATCGGTGATCGGTACCCGAACAGGCAAGTCGAGGGAGATCGCTGTGGCCGTTCCGAAGCGCAAGATGTCGCGTTCCAACACCCGCAAACGCCGGGCCCAGTGGAAGGCGGCGCCGGTCGATCTGGTTCCGATCACCGTCGACGGCAAGCAGATCCGGGTGCCGCGCGCGCTGGTCCGGGCCTACCAGCGCGGTCTGATCAGCTGAAGCCGCAGGGGTGGCGAAGTTACGCCCTGGCACAGATTCGCCACCCCGACAGGAGCGCCAGGGCCTTTGCTGCTGAGATACCGTCGACTCTCATGGAGCGCAACCTCACAGCCGAACAGCTTGAACTCTTCGAGAAAGAGTTCGCGGCCCAGCCCTCGTATCGGGTGATGCAGAACGCCGTCACGCAGACGCCCGTGAACGAGATCGCCCTCGATCGCCGGGTCGTCACCGGTCTCGACCATTCGGTGTCGAACCTGCTGGACGACTGGAAGGTCACCAACCAGAAGAAGAGCGGCCGTTGCTGGCTGTTCGCCGGACTGAACCTGCTGCGGACCGGCGCGGCGAAGAAGCTGAACGTCAAGGACTTCGAGTTCTCGCAGAACTACCTGCTGTTCTGGGACAAGTTCGAACGTTCGAACTTCTTCCTGGAGGCGGCGCTGGAGACCTCCGACCGCGACGTCGATGACCGGACCGTGGCGCATCTGCTGTCCGACCCGATCGGTGACGGCGGCCAGTGGAACATGTTCATCGCGCTGGTGCGCAAGCACGGCCTGGTTCCGAAGACCGCGATGCCGGAGACGGAGAGCTCGTCCTGCACCGCCGCGATGAACGAGACTCTGCGCAAGGTGCTGCGCCAAGGCGCGCGCGATCTGCGCAAGCTCGCCGGCGACGCCGAGGCGCAGCGCACGCGCAAGCAGGAGGTGCTGACGGTTGTGCACCGCGTGCTGAGCATCCACCTGGGTACGCCGCCGCAGAAGTTCCTGTGGCAGTGGAAGGACGTGGACAAGGGCTTCCACCGCGACGGCTGGTTGACGCCGGCCGAGTTCGCCGCCAAGTACGTGACGGTTCCGCTGGAGGACTACGTCTGCGTGGTGCACGACCCGCGCGAGTCGAGCCCGGCCGGCCGGACCTTCACCGTGGAGTACCTGGGCAACGTCATCGACGCGCCGCCGGTGGTCTACCTGAACGTCGAGATGGACCTGATCAAGCAGCTGGCGATGGACGCGATCGTCGGTGGTGAGCCGGTCTGGTTCGGTTGTGACGTCGGCAAGCAGATGTCGTCCGAGCTCGGTTACTGGGACGCGGCGCTGTTCGACTACGAGTCCGTGTACGACACCAAGTTCGACCTGGACAAGGCCGAGCGACTGCTGCACCACGAAACGCTGATGACGCACGCGATGCTGTTCACCGGCGTGGACGTGGTCGACGGCGCGCCGCGGCGCTGGCGGGTCGAGAACAGCTGGGGTGACGAGAAGGCCGACAGCGGTTTCTGGACCATGAACGACTCGTGGTTCGGTGAGCACGTGTTCGAGATCGCGGTTCGGCGTTCGGCGCTGCCGGCCGAGTTGCAGGCCCGTCTCGACGACGAGCCGATCGTGCTGCCCGCGTGGGACCCGATGGGCGCTCTCGCGGACTGAAGTTGTCAAAAGCAAGGGCACCTTGGGCTGATGTCCAAGGTGCCCCTGCTTTGGAATGCCTTGTATTACAAGGGCCGCGCGGAGAATGCCTTGATTACAGGGCCGCGCGGATCAGGGCGGTGGTCTCGTCCGGGCGTTCCAGGGCCGCGAGGTGGCCCGCCCAGGGCAGGGTGACCAGCTCGGCGTTCGGCAGAGCCCCGGCCAGGAACTTCGTGGTGTCGTGGAAGAACTCGAGGTCGTGCGCGCCGTCGTACACCGTGACGGGCACGGTGATGCGCTCAGGCTGCACCTCGTAGTCCGCGTTCTCGATGTCGTCCCCGGCGGCGATCTGGACTCGGAACGCGTGCGCCTGCATTTCGGTCACCAGCGCCCGGGCGTCCTCGCCGGCCTCCGGGCCGAGCCACGTCCGTACGTTGAGCTCGGTGGCGCCGTCGATGTCCCCAGCCTCGAGCAGTGCGTTCTCCTGGCCGGCGAAGGCCCGGAGATCGTCAGTCGCGTCCACCCCGTCTAGAGGGGGCGAGAAGAGCACGAGCCGGTTGAACCGCTCGGGCTTGTGGCTAGCGGCTTGCAGTGCCACGTTCGCGCCGTACGACGCTGCGACGGCGGTGACGGTTTCGAGGCCTAGCGCGTCCAGGACGGCCAGTACGTCGTCCGCGTCGGAGTACTTCGTTCCTGGCGGGAGAGGCGTTTCGCCGTACCCGCGAAGGTCCAGCGTCACCACCTGGTGGTCCTTGGCCAGGTCGTCCCGCTGGGCGGCCCACATGCGGGAATCGCCGACGCCCGCGTGAACGAACAGCAGGGCGGGCCCGGTGCCTTGGACCTGGTGGAAAATCGTCATACACATACCTCTTGGAAGTTGATCATGCCCGGGAGCATGGCTTGTCCGGCGCTGGAGCGGCAACCGGTTATTGTTCTCGGCATTGTTCTAGTACGATACGAACTATGTTGCTGAAGGTGGACCTGACGGCCAAGGAACCGCTGGCCGACCAGATCGCCGGCCAGGTCCGGGCGGCGGTCGCGTCCGGCGCGGTCAAAAGCGGCGATCGGTTACCGCCGGCCCGGGAACTCGCGTCGGGCCTCGGCGTCAACATGCACACGGTACTGCGGGCCTACGCCGCACTTCGCGACGAGGGCTTGATCGAGCTACGCCGTGGCCGGGGTGCCACTGTCAGTCACAACGCCAGTCCTGCCTCCGGCCGGATGGCGGAGCTGGTTCGCGAACTGCTGGCGGAGGGCCGCCGGCTGGGGATGTCGGCCGAGGAAGTCGCCGACCTGTTGAGGAGGACGTCATGATGCGAAAGGTTCTGGCACTGGCGGTGATCTGCCTGCCGGTGCTCGCGGTAGGTCTGGTCCTGCTCACGGCGGATCTCCCTGACCCGCTGCCGAGCCACTGGAACGCCCGCGGCAAGGCTGACCGCACGATGGGCCTGACGGCCTTCACCGTGCTCAACCTGGCCGTGACGGCTGGAGCCACCGCTGCCGCGTTCGGCTTCGCCCGGGTGGAATCGGCCCGCTGGAGCATCACCGCCTGCGCCTTCGCGGCGTACCTGATGGGATCCCTCGCAGTCCTCACAGCCTTTGTAGCGGGCGGTTTCGGCGACAGAGCCGGTACCGACCTGCCGTGGCTGGGCCTACTTATCGCTCTAGTAGTCGCCTTTGCCGGGCCCGCGCTGGTCCGCCTGCTCTGGCCGGTTCCAGTCCGCAGCGACGACGCGGAGCCGGACGCGGACCTGCCACGGCTCGACCTCGCGCCGGGCGAACGCGCCGTCTACGTGACGGAGATCCGCTCCCGCGGTTTCGCCGCCCTGGCGATCAGCTGTGCGGTCATCGGACTGATCCTCGTACTCGCGGTGGACGCCTTCATCGGGATCTGCGTGCTGGCGGTGACGGTCGCGGGCGCGGTCCTGCAACGAGCCACCCTGCGCGTCGACGCAAACGGCCTGCGTGTGGTCTTCGGCCCCGGCGTACGCATCAACATCCCGCTCGCCGAGATCCGCCAAGCCGGCGTCGAGCAGATCAACCCGATGCAGTGGGGCGGCTGGGGCTATCGCGTAACTCCAGGTAAGCGCGGCCTCATCCTGCGAAGCGGCCCAGGCCTAGTCCTCGACCTCACCAACAACACCCGCTTCGCCATCACCCTGGACACCCCCGAACCCCCCGCCGCCCTCCTGAACACCCTCCTAACCCCCCACTAACAGCCTGCGCGGCGTGTCGCATACCGTTCATCGGACCCTTGTTACCCGGCGTGTCGCCCATCATCGGACCCTTCTGACCCACCGGATGACGCCCCCACCGTAGGCATTCATTCGCCGGAAGCCGTGCTCCTCGTAGGCGGACCTGCATCGGCCCACCGTGGCTGTCGGACCCGGCGTTCTGCGTCCGACCGTCGCGGGAGGTTTCTCACGGTCGGACCCGAAATTCCGCGTCCGACCGTCGGGAAGTTTTTGACGGGATCCTAGGCGGATTGTGGCGAATGAATGCCGAATTGGTCGGTTAGAGGCGGATTATGGTGAAGGGTTCGGCTAGGCGGCCGGTGGGGAGGGCGGCGGCTTGGGCGTTGGTGGTCAGCCATTCGCGGATCATGGTTTCGATCTGGGCGGGATCGGCGTGCTGGCTTTCGTGGGAGAGCAGGGCCGCGAGTTTGGCGTCGAAGGTTTCGGTGATGTCGACGTAGTGGTTCTTCTCCGGGTGTTCCATCATCCAGAGCTCGTCGACGGTCCACGCCTCTTCGGCCAGTTCGGGAAACGCGAAGGGATTGCCCGCGGCCGGGAAGAACGCGCGCGCGGTGGCTTCGGCCGTGGCCAGGTGGTCCGGGTGCGAGGTGGCCAGGCGGGACCAGTTGCGCTCGGGGGATTGGCCGAGCAGGCGGTGCGGGCGGACCTGGCGGATCACCTGCACGATGTCGCGGACCAGCTCGTACGACGGTTCCAGCCGGCCGTCGACGTACCCGAGGAACCGGAGGTCCCGGACGCCGACGTGGGCGGCCGCCGTGGTCTGCTCGGCCCGTCGTACGGCGGGCATCTCGGCGCGATCGCGGTCCGGCTCGAAACCGCCCGCCTGGCCGTCGGTGACGATGCAGTAGGTCACCTCGATCCCGGCGCGGGTCCAGGTCGCGACGGTGCCGGCGCCGCCGAAATCGAGGTCGTCGGGGTGCGCGACGATGGCCAGGACACGCTCGATCTCGGTGTCGGGACGGGGGTTCGCGATCGGGATCGTCATCCGAGCATTGTGGACGATAACGGTTCTGTCGGTGGGAGCACCTAGGCTATTGAGTGATGACCACGCTCTTCTCTCCAGACGAACTCCCGATCCCGCTCGAGACGCCGCCGGCGCTGCGCAAGGTGGGCCCCGAAGAGCTGCTCGACGGGCTGAACCCGCAGCAGCGGGCCGCCGTCGTGCACGCGGGCAAGCCGCTGCTGGTGGTGGCCGGTGCCGGCTCGGGCAAGACCCGCGTGCTGACCCGGCGGATCGCCTATCTGCTGGCCGCGCGGGAGGCCCATCCGGGATCGATCCTGGCGATCACGTTCACCAACAAGGCCGCGGCCGAGATGCGTGAACGGGTCACCGAGCTGGTCGGCAACCGCGCGAAGCTGATGTGGGTCTCGACTTTCCACTCCTCGTGCGTGCGGATCCTGCGCCGCGACATCAAGCGGTTCGGGATCAGCTCGACGTTCTCCATCTACGACGACACCGACTCCAAGCGGCTGATGACGCTGGTCTGCCGCGATCTGGATCTGGACGTCAAACGCTATGCGCCACGCGCCGTACTGAACTGGATCTCCACCCAGAAGAACGAGCTGATCGACTACGAGGCGGCCGCCTCGAAGGCGTCGAACCACCTCGAAGAGACGTATGCCGAGTGCTACAAGACGTATCAGGAGCGCCTGGCCCAGGCGAACGCGCTGGACTTCGACGACCTGCTGATGACCACGGTCAATCTGCTGCAGGCCTTTCCCGAGGTCCGGGAGTACTACCGGCGCAGGTTCCGCCACGTGCTCGTCGACGAGTACCAAGACACCAACCACGCGCAGTACACGTTGATCCGCGAGCTCTGCGCCGACTTCGAACCAGGCCCGAATGATGGCCCGATGGCGCCGCCGGCCGAGCTGATGGTGGTGGGCGACGCGGACCAGTCGATCTACGCCTTCCGGGGCGCGACGATCCGCAACATCCTCGCGTTCGAAGAGGACTTCACCAACGCCGAGACGATCCTGCTCGAGCAGAACTACCGCTCCACGCAGAACATTCTCACCGCGGCGAACGCCGTCATCAGCCGCAACGAGGGCCGCAAGGCGAAGAACCTGTGGTCCGATTCCGGCCCCGGCGAGCAGATCGCGGTGTATGTCGCGGACAACGAGCACGACGAGGCACAGTTCGTCGCGGACGAGATCGACCGGCTCACCGACGCGGGTGACGCCAAACCGATGGACGTGGCCGTCTTCTACCGGACGAACGCGCAGTCCCGGGTGTTCGAAGAGGTCTTCATCCGGACCGGCCTGCCGTACAAGGTTGTCGGTGGCGTGCGCTTCTACGAGCGCAAGGAGGTCCGCGACGCGCTGGCCTACCTGCGCGTGCTGGTCAATCCCGAGGACACGGTCTCGCTCCGGCGCATTCTGAACGTACCCAAGCGCGGTATCGGCGATCGGGCCGAGGCGTCGATCGAGGCCCTCGCGCAGCGCGAGCGGATCTCGTTCTCCCAGGCGTTGCGCAAGGCCGAGGACGCTCCGGGCATCGCGAGTCGCTCGCTGAACTCGATCACCTCGTTCCTGGACATTCTCGACGAGCTGCAGGCCATGGTCGACTCGGGCGCTCCGCCGGACGACATCCTGGACGTCGCGTTGCACCGCTCGGGCTATCACGACGAGCTGGAGAAATCGACGGACCCGCAGGACGAGACCCGCCTGGAGAACCTGGCCGAGTTCGTCGCGGTGGCCCGGGAATTCGTCGAGGAGGCCGGCGCCGCAGGCGAACCAGCCGACCTGCAGGCCTTCCTCGAGCGGGTGGCCCTGGTCGCGGACGCCGACTCGATCCCGGACAAGGGCGACGACGGTGGCGTGGTCACGCTGATGACCCTGCATACGGCGAAGGGCCTCGAATTCCCGGTCGTCTTCCTGACCGGGATGGAGGACGGCGTCTTCCCGCACTCACGTTCGCTCAACGACATGAAGGAGCTCGAGGAGGAGCGTCGGCTCGCCTACGTCGGTATCACCCGGGCGCGCCAGCGGTTGCACCTGTCACGAGCGGCGGTCCGCAGCGCGTACGGCGCACCCCAGCACAATCCGCCATCGCGTTTCCTGGACGAGATCCCGGCCGAGCTGCTCGACTGGCGCCGCGACGAGTCCGCGATCACCCGCTGGTCCGGGACGGGTACGTCGTCCGGTGGTTCCGGTGGTGGCGGTTTCACCAGCCGGTTCGAGGCCCCGCGTCGTACCGGGGGAGCGGGCGACAAGCCCGTCATCAGCCTCAAACCGGGCGATCGCGTCGTGCACGACAGCTTCGGTATGGGCAGCGTGGTGGTCGTTCGTGGCGAGGGCCAGCAGGCGCAGGCCGATATCGACTTCGGCTCCGAAGGGGTGAAGCGGCTCCTGCTGCGTTACGCGCCGGTAGAGAAGATCTGACCGCCGTCGCGCAAGGCCTAGGCAAAGAAATCCAGCCAAAACGTTGCACAATGTCTGGATATTGAGACAATCAGGGCTTCGAACCTCCCGTACGAAGGTGTGCCGATGACACAACAGCAACGGCGGATCATCCTGGCGGGGGCGAATCCGGGGCTCAGGCTGTTCGATGCCGATGGCCAGGTGGTCGCGTTCGCCTCGATCTGGACGGTCGACTGGTCCATCCGCGGCGCTGGTACGGCGATCGTGCTCTGGTACGACGGCCAGGTCCGGGTGATCGCCGAAGACGTCGACCTGGCCGCGTGGCTGGAGGGCTACTTCGTCCGGTCGTTCCTCGAAGTCCAGGGGCTGGATTGGCCCGAGCCGGTGATCGAGCGCGACCTGGTCCAGGTCTCGATGAACCTGGCCGACGGGTTGAGCGCAAAAGCCGCGGATATCCAGATCGAGATGTCCGGCGTGCTCGACCGTCGTACCTTCGCCACCGACAACTTCCGCCTCGACGGCATCGACCACAGCCTCAGCCTGGTCATCGCCCCGGTGCGCGCGGCCCGCCTGACCATCGGCGGCGAAACCATTCCAGGCTTCGTCCAGGTGGACGGCACCCCCGAGCGCCCCTCCTCCTCAGCCTTCCTGACCACCGCCGAAGTCTGGCGCCGCTAACCCCCGTCCGCCCTACTCGCGAGTGGACGCGTCATAACGCGACCACTCGCGGTTACACGCGCGACCACTCGCGCAACCACGCGCGACCACTCGCGTGACCACTCGCGGTCGGAGTGTGCGTGGGGCGGAGGTTGTTAGGGCGGGGGAGGTAGGGCGTTGCGGAGGCGGATGGCGCTGTGGGGGAGGGTGCTGGCGGTGACGGCGGACCAGAACGGGTGCAAGTTTGGTAGCACCCGGAGTTGGATACCCGCCTGGGCATGGAGGGTGAAGAGATCGGGAACGCGCTCGGGCGGCCCGAGAGGCAGGATCTCCTCGGCAGTGGAGACCACGGCGGCGTCGTACGGCGTGAAGGTTTCGGCCGGCAGGCGGTAGGCGTACAGCTCGACGGTTCGCATCGCCTCGAGCCAGCCGTACTCGATCGCGTGCACGCGGGTCTCCCCGGGGCCGATCAGGCGCAGGCGGTCGTTCTCAGTACTGGCGGGGCCTACCCAGGCCAGCGCGCGCGGGCATTGCCGCGGAAACCAGTAGTCGGGGGCACGGTCGGCATCGACGGCCCACACGTAAGGAGTTGCCAGCGGCGTCGCGCGTACGGCGACGACGCGCGGGCTGAACCGGGTGATGCCCGGGTCTTCGGAGAAGTGCAGCACTTCTCCGGGAGCAGGACGCATGCGCGGCAGTCTAGGTTGACCGCCAGCGGGTGTCCGGGAGAATTACGGGTTCAGGCCGTGCTTGCGCAGCCAGGGCAGCGGGTTGATCGGGCTCTCGCCGTCCGGCATCACCTCGAAGTGCAGGTGCGGGCCGGTGCTGTTACCGGTGGAACCGACCTCGCCGAGCTTGTCGCCGGCGTAGACCAGGTCACCGACCGAAACCGAGAAGCTGCTCATGTGGCTGTACGAGGTGACGGTGCCGTCCTTGTGCCGGACCTTCACCTGGTTGCCGTAGGCGCCGGCGTACTCGGCCTGGATGACCTCGCCCTTCATGACGGCGCCGATCCGCGTGCCCTGGTCGGCGGCGAAGTCGCAGCCGGTGTGGTTTCGGGACCACCGCTTGCCACCTTGGCCGAACGTCGCCGTGATCCGGTAACCGGTCAGCATCATCTCGGCGCGAGTGGCGGACTGCAGCTTGAGCAGTTCGGCCTTCTCGGCGGCGGCCTTGGCCCGGGCGAGGGCGGCGGCGCGGGTCTGCGTGACCTTGCGGTAGGCGTTGAGCTTGGCGGCGCGGGCCTTGGCGGTCCGGTCGGCGGCGGCCTGCTTCTTGACCTGAGTGGTCTGGGTGAGCTGGACGCGGGAGGAGTCCCGGGTCGCGAGCTGACGGCGCTCGATCCGGGCAGTTGTGACGGCGGAGAGCTCGGCCTTGCCCATGGTGGCGTTCAGCGCGGCGATGTTCACCGCGGAGTTGGCCTGCGTGGGTGAGGCGAGGGAGCTGTGGCTGAAGCCGACCGCTCCGGCCGCGGCGGCGAGCGCTGCGGTCAAACCGACGATCTGGGAACTAGCGGGGGTGGTACGCCGGGCTACACGATGCTTTGCACTGTGACGCGCTGACGCGTTGGGTTTACGCGCAGCGTTGCCTGGCGTGACGCGATTGCTCGCGGCACGGTGCTGGGACACAACGTGGCCTTTCGGTCACAGGGGAGGGGCACTGTCCGCTCCCGGATTCCCGGGGGCTCAAGCACCATAACGGATGGGTCACGAGGCTACAAACCCCGTCCAGGAATATTTTCGTTTCCTTTGCGGTTCGCTTCTGTTCAGGCCACCGCGCCGGCCTCGTCCAGATGGGACAGCGCACCCGAGATCTGGTGCACCACCTGACCGTCGAACGGGAGTGAGAGGTGCCCCACTCCGTTGATGCGCACATTACGCGCGGCGAGGTCGGGATGGTTGATTCTCGCCCGGCGTTGCGGAACTATCAGCTGGTCTACATCGCTGTAGAACGCGAGGAAGCGGGTTTTGCAGCCTGGCGCGGGCTCGTCGAGCTCCGCCATCAGCTCACTGTCGGGGCGTAGTTGCTTCACCAAAGGCCACGGCAGCAGCCGGGCCGCCTGGGTTCCCTGGTGTGGCGTGCCGAGCGTGACGCAGGTGTGCACCCGTTCGTCCCCGCCCAGCCGCTGGACGTAGTACCGGGCGATCAGTCCGCCGAGGCTGTGCCCGATGACGTGGATGCGCTCGTACCCGGCTTCGTCGCACAGCGCCTCGATCTCGGCGCCCATCCGTTCGGCGGTGGCGCGTACGTCGAGGGTGAGCGGGGAGTACGAGAACGTGCGCAGGCGGCTGAACCCCCGACGCTGCAAGTTGCGCCGCATCAGGGCGAACACGGTGTGGTTGTCGACGATGCCGTGGGCCAGCAGGATCGGCGTGGCGGCCGCCTCGACGTCGTTGATCAGCAGGCCGCGCTGGGCCGGGGTCAGGCCGGCCAGGTTCAACCGGTCCGCGCGATGCTCCGCGACGCCGACCAGGCCGAGCGGATACATGGCCAAGTGGGTGGTGAACCAGCCAAGCTCGATCGCGGCACCTTGCAGTACGCGCGGCGACAGGGCGGAGCGGGCGCCGTACTTCAAACCTTCGAGGGCTTCCCGGAGACCGCTCCGGATCACCTCGTCTGCCTCTGGGGCCATGGGCGGCTCCTCACTCATCGAACCCCCCGCGTACTGGTCCGATCTCTTTCGACGGTAACCGATTTCTGGTCCACGTGTGGGCGAACACACGCCTGAGTGTCTTATCTGCAACCGGCTGCTCGGATAGCCTGCGGCCAGGAGCCGGGGCGCAACGATGCGCCCATGGCGCTGGACTATGCGGAGGCCTCACATGCCAGCCACGAGCCCGTTGCGGGTGGTCGTCGCCAAGCCTGGACTCGACGGCCATGACCGGGGTGCCAAGGTAGTCGCGCGAGCGCTGCGCGACGCCGGGATGGAGGTCGTCTACACCGGCCTGCACCAGACTCCGGAGCAGATCGTGGAGACGGCCATCGCCGAGGACGCGGACGCGATCGGCCTGTCGGTGCTCTCGGGCGCCCACATGACCCTGTTCAAGAAGGTCCGAGAGTTGCTGATCGCCCGCGAGGCCGACGACATCGTCGTATTCGGCGGCGGCATCATTCCCGAGGCAGATCTGGAGCCGCTGGCCGAGCTGGGCGTGCACAAGATCTTCACCCCTGGCGCGACCACGACCGAGATCGTCGAGTGGGTCCGCGAGAACGTCGGCGACGCCTCCGCGGCCGACCACACGTCCGGCGACACCGCCGACGCCGCGCCGGTGCAGTAGACAGCGCGAAACGCGCGCGCCGGTGAAGTAAGCGGCGCGAAACGCGCCGGTAGTAGGCGGCCGGATCGGCCGATCTGGCGTCGGTGAAGTGGACGGCGAACGCCGCCGCAACCCGCCGACGCCACCGGCTCAACCCACCGACGCGACCGGCTCAACCCGCCGACGTTACCGCTTCCAGCCGATCGAGCTGGACCGCTGTCCTGAAAGTGACAGTTACCCACGGGTAATACCGAATCGTTAGCCCCTGACTGGTTGTGCGCCGTGCCGAATCGCGGTCGCATACAGCCATGCGCGTCCGTTCGCGATCGCGATTTCCGGGTACGCGTGTGGCTCAGGACACGTTGCCCCGGATCTCGGTTACTGTCCGGACAGAGCCACTCGCGGCCGGGGACCGTGCGTGAGCGCGCGCAAAAGACAGAGTTGTCTTATCTGAAGAGGGCAGGTGCACGATGAGGTTTGAACGATCACAGTCCCGCAGAGCAGCCGTTGTCGCGATGAGCGTCAGCATGGTTCTGCTCGCGTCAGCCTGTGGCAGCGACGACGGGGGTGGCGGGTCGGGCAGCGACAGCACCGCCCTCGAAGGACGCGGCCCGATCACCTTTGCCACCGGCAAGGACACCTCCGGGAACCTGAAGAACCAGGTGGACGCGTGGAACGCGGAACACCCGGACGAAAAGGTCGAGGTCAAGGAACTGCCGGAGTCGGCGGACCAGCAGCGCGCGCAGATGATTCAGAACGCGCAGAGCAAGTCCGACGCCTACAGCGTGCTCAACCTGGACGTCGTGTGGACGGCAGAGTTCGCCGCGAACCGCTGGGTCGTCGAGCTGCCGCCGGACCAGTTCCCGGATCTGGACAAGTTGATCCCGGCAACGGTCGACACCGGCAAGTACCGCGACAAGCTGTACGCCGTACCGGTGACGTCCGATGGTGGTTTGCTCTACTACCGCAAGGATCTGCTCGACAAGGCTGGCGCGCAGCCGCCGAAGACGTGGGACGAGATGACCGCGGCGTGCCTGAAGGTCCAGGCGTTGCCGGAGGCCAAGGGCATGAGTTGCTACGCCGGCCAGTTCGAGAAGTACGAAGGCCTGACGGTGAACTTCTCCGAGGCCGTGAACTCCGCGGGCGGTGTGGTCGTCGGTGAGGACGGTAAGCCGAATGTCGACACCCCGGAGGCCCTCGCGGGTCTGACGCAGCTGGTGAACGGCTTCAAGTCGAAGGCCATCCCCAGCGCCGCGATCACCTACAAGGAAGAGGAAGGCCGTCGCGCCTTCCAGGAGGGCAAGCTGCTCTTCCACCGCAACTGGCCGTATGTCTACGCCCTCGCGGGTAAGACCGACGGTTCGTCGAAGATCGCCGGCAAGTTCGCGGTAGCGCCGCTGCCGGGCAAGGACGGCCCCGGTGTCTCGACGCTGGGTGGCCACAACTACGCCATCAGCGCCTTCACCAAGAACAAGGCGACCGCCGCGGACTTCATCAAGTTCATGTCCAGCGAAGAGCGTCAGAAGGCCAACGTCGAGAAGACCTCGCAGGCGCCGACCTGGGCCGCGCTGTACGAGGACGCCGACCTGCAGAAGCAGTTCCCGTACCTCGCTCCGCTGAAGGCGTCGATCGACTCGGCGAAGTCGCGGCCGAAGGTGGTCAAGTACGGCGATGTCAGCACCGCGATTCAGGAGGCGGCGTACAACGCGCTGACCATGAAGTCCGAGCCGAAAAAGGCGCTGACGGACCTGCAGACCAAGTTGAGTTCGCTCATCACTCAGTGATCGATATGGCCGGGTCGGTGTGCCGTGAAACTCGCGGTACGCCGACCCGTCCTGTCCCCGCGCCGGCCGGGCCGGCGCCACGTTGGAGGCAGAGATGAGTGAATCCAGCCCGGCCGTTTCCCGGCCGGGGAAACCCGAGAAAGTCCGCCGCCACGACGAGGGAACAGGCAAGCTGGCGGCACTGCTGTTGTCGCCGACCCTGATCGTGCTCGCGCTCGTGGTCGTTTACCCGATCCTGTCGGCGCTGCGGGAGTCGCTTTACACCAGTGGCCAGCGGCTGGACGAAGACGGCTTCATCATCGAGGGATCGCAGTTCGTCGGTCTCGACAACTACGCCGCGATCTTCTCCGGTGAGACCGGCGAGCGGTTCTGGAACGCGTTCTACAACACCACCTTCTTCACCGTCACCTGTGTGACGCTGGAGACCATCCTGGGTGTCGCGATGGCCCTGGTGATGCACAAGGCGTTCAAGGGCCGCGGCATCGTGCGGGCCAGCATTCTGGTGCCGTGGGCGATCCCGACCGTGGTGTCAGCCCTGCTGTGGAAGTGGATCTTCCAGTCAGATGGAGCCGCGAATGCCCTGCTCGGCACCGAAATCCTGTGGTCGACCGAAGGCTGGCAGTCGGTGCTGTCGGTCATCGTCGCCGATACCTGGAAGACGGCTCCGTTCATCGGCCTGCTGGTGCTGGCCGGTCTGCAGACCATTCCGGATGAGGTGTACGAGGCGGCCAAGGTCGACGGGGCGAGCCCGTGGCAGCAGTTCGTCCGGATCACCCTGCCGTTGGTCAAGCCCGCGCTGCTGGTCGCCGTACTGTTCCGCATGCTCGACACGCTGCGGATCTTCGACCTGCCGTTCGTACTGGTCGGCCCGAACAAGGAATCGGTCGAGACGCTGTCGATCCTGGCCTACCTGGAAGCCCGGGAGACCAGATACGGGCCTGCTGCCGCCTACGCGACGATCCTGTTCCTGTACGTCGCCGTGGTCGCCTTCATGTTCGTCAAGCTGCTCGGCGCCGACGTGATCGGTGACAAGGCGAACAAGCCCAACAAGCCGGCCAACGGCAGACGAGGCCGCCGTAAAGCGAGTGCGGCCGGTAAGCCGAACGACGCGGTCGAAGGTCTCGTCGGAGCAGTAGGAGGTAAGACCTCATGAGGTCCACTGAGACGAGCGCCTGGCGCCGGTACTTGCCGCTGATCGGTGTCGGGTTGATCGTGTTGTACTGCCTGGCGCCGTTCTACTGGATGGTCGTATCGGCGTTCCGCCGCCCGAACGACCAGTTCGACAACTCGATCATTCCGGCGCCGTTCTCGGTCGAGAACATCAAGGACGTGTTCGACCCGAACAACGGCTTCGGCCGGGCGTTGCTGAACAGCCTGATCGTCGCCGGTGTGACCACCATCCTCACGCTGATGGTCGGCCTGGTGGCGGCGTACACCCTGGCGCGGCTGGAGTTCCGGTTCAAGAACGTGATGCTGGGCATCATCATCACCACCTCGATGTTCCCCGGTATCTCGCTGGTGATCCCGCTGCTGAAGTTGTTCGTCGACATCCGCTGGATCAATACCTATCAGGCGATGATCGTGCCCAGCCTGTCGTTCGCCCTGCCACTGGCGATCTGGACCCTGACAACGTTCTTCCGTCAGATGCCCAGGGAACTCGAGCAGGCGGCGATGGTCGACGGTTGCACGCCGGCGCAGGCCTTTCGCAAGGTCATCCTGCCGCTGGCCGCACCGGGTGTTTTCACCACGGCGATCATCACCTTCATCGCGGCCTGGAACGAGTTCCTGATCGCGGTGAGCATGATCAACAAGAAGGAGCTCCAGACGGCGAACGTGGCGATTCAGCAGTTCACCGGAACCACGGGCCGGGATCAGCCCTTCGGCAGCATCATGGCGGCGGGCGTCATCGTCACCGTTCCGCTGCTGATCGCGGTGCTGATCTTCCAGCGCCGCATCGTCGCCGGTCTGACCGCTGGTGGCGTCAAGTAGTACTCGTTCGATCCGGCGCGCCCCTGCAGCTTCCTGCAGGGGCGCGCCTGTTTGTTGCTAGGGGCAACTGCAGGTAGCTGCAAACGCCTTGTCCGGTACGGCGCCAACCGCGAGGGTGGCCGCGACACCGCCTAGCAAACGAGGAGTGCGCATGCGCATCATCTCCGGACTCGCCTGCCTTGCTGGAGCCGGCCTGCTGGCCGCCGTACCGTCCGCCGCCTTCGCCGGTGGCGGTGACGTCGAAGTCTCGCCGCTGGCCGCGCCACCTGGGACCTGCACCACGACGGCCACTGCCGCCGCGACCACGGCCGCGCTGCGATGGACCACGATGATCGACTGCACGGGCGCCCGCAAGGTCGTGCATGACAACGTCATGCAGCGCCGGAGCAGTACCGATCCGACCGGGTGGAGCTCGATCGGCCTCCGCCGGGCGACCTACGAAACGCTCACCGGTACTCGCATCGACAACGGCACCAGTGCGGTGGCGTGCGGGACGTACCGGATCTTGAGCAAGGTCACCTGGATCAACCCCTCGGGTGCGACCCAGACCGATCAGGACATCAGCTCGGCTGTCACCGCTGGCTGCTGACACTTCGCCGATCTGTTGCGGCGGGCAGTTGGGTTGTGACTGACGGTCGCTGGGCTCTGGCCACAGCGGGAACGGGCCACTAACTTCGGCGCATGGAGCTGGAGCTGCGGCATCTACGGATCGTTGTCGCCATCGCCGAGGCGGGCAGTATCACCAAGGCGTCGGCGGTACTCGGGCTGGCACAGCCCGCGCTGACGGCCCAGCTCCGGAGGATCGAGAAGACCCTGGGCGGCCCGTTGTTCGAACGGGACCGCCGTGGCGTGCGGGCAACTCCACTCGGCGAGCTGGTGGTCGCCCGCGCCCGGGTTCTACTGCCGGCCGTCTCCGGTCTGCGGGCGGAGGCGGCCCGGCTGGCGAACGACCCCGGCGACGTACCGGTCCGGCTGCGGCTCGGCTCGGCCGCGGGGGCGCTACTGGGCGGGTTGATGCACCAGCTGGCCGAGCGCTGCCCCGATCTCGAGGTCACCACCCACGTCTCCTGGTCGGCCGACGAGCTGGCCGAGATGGTTGCCGAGGGCAACCTCGACTACATCCTCGTGGGCGTCTGCGGTGACGCCCGGCCGCCGGTGACGCCCGGGCTGTGCTGGCACGAGGTGGCCGACGATCCGGTTTTTGTGCTGCTCAACGCCGACCATCCGCGGGCCGGTGCCGCCGAGGTCGAGCTGGCGGAGCTGGCCGACGCCCGGTGGGCCGCGAATCCCGGGGACGGCTGCTTCAGCGACTGCTTCGCGGCGGCCTGCGCGCGGGCCGGGTTCTCCCCGCGCACCCTGCACGAAACCGACGTCGTGACGTGTCTGGACCTGGTCGAGACCGGGGACGCGGTGGTGCTCTGCCAGGCGATGTTCCGGCCGCGGCCCGGCATCGTGGCCGTACCGATCGCGGGCGTGCCGCTGCACTGGCGGACCGTGGCCGGCTGGCATCCGGACGGACTCGACACCTCGTTTGTCGAGGCGCTGCACGAATTCACGATGGCGTCGTACCTGGATGCGGTCGCCCGCAGTTCGCCGTACGCCGCCTGGCTGGCCGACCACCCGGGCTCGTACGCCGGTGGTATGACCCGTTCGTGATCTGCCCGGGTAGGGGCATGCGTGGCTAGGTTCCGTGCACCAGCCAGCAATGGCGGGTCCGCCCACGCTGTAAGGAGAAACCCCATGCTCCGACCCATGCTCCGGCCCCTGCCGGTGTTGTTCGGCGCGGCGTTGCTCACTGCCACCGCGGTGATCACCTTCGCGCCACCCGCGTCGTCCGTCCCGGTCACGGGACCGGACGGCCAGATGCTCACAGCTTTGCAACGCGATCTCCAGCTGAGCCCCGACCAGGCCCGGGACCGGCTCGTTCGGGAAGACCAGGCCGCCCTTGCCGATCGGACTGTGCGTAAGGCAGTGCCCGGCGCTCTCGGCGGCACCTGGTACGACGCACGCTCCGGTAAGCTCGTCGCGGGTATCACCGCCGACGGGCAACGGGCGAAGGTCGTCGAGGCTGGTGCCGAACCACGCCGAGTCGCTCGTAGCGAGGCCCAGCTCAACGCCTGGAAGGCCCGTCTCGACGCGCGTCTCGATGGGCGGAAGGCCCCGGCGGGCATTCCCGGCTGGTACGTCGACCTGCCGTCGAACCGGATCGTCGTCTCGGCTCGTACGGAAGCCGTTGGTAAGGCCTTCGTCCGCAGCGCCGGTGTGCCCGCGGGCGTCGTACACGTGGTTCGCTCCAACGAATCGCCCCGCGCCATGATCGACGTGGTCGGCGGCAACGCGTACTACATCGGCAGCGGTACCCGCTGTTCGATCGGCTTCTCCGTCTCCGGCGGATTCGTGACCGCGGGCCACTGTGGCCGGCAGGGCGCGACCACTACCCAGCCCAGCGGGCAGTTCCGCGGTTCGAGCTTCCCGGGCAACGACTACGCCTGGGTCGCGGTCGGCGCCGGCAACACGATGATCGGCGCGGTCAACAACTACTCCGGCGGCCGGGTGGCTGTCGGCGGTTCGCAGGATGCCCCGGTCGGTTCGTCGATCTGCCGTTCGGGTTCGACCACTGGCTGGCGCTGCGGCACGATCCAGGCCCGCAACGCGACGGTCACCTATCCCGAAGGCACGATCACCGGTCTGATCCGGACCAGCGCCTGCGCCGAACCGGGCGACTCCGGCGGCTCGGCCATCTCCGGTAACCAGGCCCAGGGCGTCACCTCCGGCGGCTCGGGCAACTGCCGCACTGGCGGGACGACGTACTTCCAGCCGGTGAACGAGATCCTGCAGGCCTACGGACTCACCCTGATCACCTCGGGCGGCGGCGACCCGACACCTCCGCCGACCGGTTGCACCGGGCTGCCGAACAACTATTCGGGCTCACTGGCCGGTGGCGGCAACAGCTACCAGCCGAACGGCTCCTACTACACGTCCACCGTCTCCGGAACCCACCGGGGCTGCCTCGACGGGCCGACAGGCGCGGACTTCGACCTCTACCTTCAGAAGTGGAACGGCTCCGCCTGGGCCTCGGTGGCGTCTAGCACCAGCCCAGGACCCGACGAAACCGTGACCTACAACGGCACGGCGGGAAGCTACCGCTGGCGCATCCACGCCTACAGCGGCTCCGGCACCTACCGCCTAGGCACCTCCACCCCGTAGTCCCCCCACGGCAGTAGCCGCCTAGGCACTTCTTAGCGGCCTAGGCACTTCCACCCCGTAGCTGCGTGCTGCTCCCACGCAGAACCGGCTGCGGCGGGAAAGGGCGCCCCCGAGCCCCCACCCGCCGCAGCCGTCTCGCGTTCGCCGCCCGCCTCCGCGTTCGTCGAACGGGGTGGGCCGGAGGAGGCCGGACTACATCACCGCGCAGCCCAGGCCTGTCCGCAGATACATCAAGCACTGCAGTCCAAGACCACCTGGGGCCCACCAGACGCCGTCTGGTGGGCTCCAGGTTTGCGAGGCCGACGACTACAGACCTGGATGCCCGTCCAAGAAGTCACGAACTGCCGATACGCTGGTCCGCCATTCAGAGATCGAATTTCCGTCTTCGTCGACGGTCAGTCGCGATCTAACGGAAGACCACGGTTCAAGTGGGTTGAAATCCGTCTTCAACTCATCCAGGAAGATGATCGAATTCTGCACGATTACATCTTCCCCTCGCCGGTAGAGAGGCCAGCAGAAGATGAAGTTGCTCGCCTCCGGATTGGTGATCGACGCGATCAGGCAGGAGTCTCTCTCCTCCGCCTCAAAAATCACCTGAATCGAATTCCGCCAACTATGTTCGTACTCCTCAGTGCGCCAATAAGAGAGGTCCATGTAAAACGACTCGCTGAAGTCGCCAACAACGATCCTGCCGGTCGCCCCGGTTTCATGGTGAGGCAGGGACGCTGGAGGGCGATTTGAGGCGACCTCGACACAGAAGGCGTTAGTTCTTGCGGTAGTTGAGATCTGCATCATAGGTTCCAATTCTTGCACCTCGCCGGTTGAACATTTTCCAGCCTCCAGACACGTTATGTTCATCGGCGTCGGGGCTGATATATCTCTTGCCGTTACTAAACACGTCCTGTCCGTGTGAGTCGAACGGGGCCTTTTGGGGTGGAATTCTAGTTCTATAACCTAGGGCTGCCGCGCGATCCTTCAATGTGGCGGCGTAAAGTTCGTGATTCTTCGCACTGCGCGCCGCGACCGAATCTGGATGGTACGGGTCACCCTTCAATGCAGGTGACGAAGTATATCCCTCAGGGAGATCGCAGTTGCTGTTGTGAACAAGAACCGGCGTCTGGCCCGCCAGGACATAATACGTGTGGACGTCGCGGACCGTGAGGTTGTGGACCTTGGCCGGTGATTCGAAAGGGCGAGCGCTTGCGACAACCAGGATTTGGGTTGAGTTGAGTGCTTGGACGCGGGTGCCGGGGGTGATGTCGCCAGCGTCAACCCAGCGTTTGAGGGCAGGAAGGTAGAACGGGTGGCCCTTGGTGGCGACGATTGTTGAGGTTGAGCCGGCCTTGCCGTTCGCGATGGGGTGAATCCTCAGTTCGACCTGCTTCTTGAGGCCGTCCCCAACGATGGTGGCTGTCACTTCTTCTGTTGACTTCTTGCCGGTGGCCGGGTCAGTGGCGACTACCTTGTCGCCTATCTGGACCTCTTCGATTGGTTTTTGGGTTCCATTGGCGAGCAAGACCAGGGTGCCTGGCACGAATGAGTTGCAGGCGGTTCTTCTGAGGTCGTTTTCGGCTTTTCGCCAGCCCTTCAGGCCGCTGATGGCTTCATCGGCGAGGCCCTTGATGCGGCCGATAAGGGCAGTGGCCTTCTTCCACTTCCAGGGGGCGCCGTACTTGGCGAGCAGCTTTCCGGCGATGCCGCCGGCGAAGGAGGTGAGGATGGTGACACCGGTGGAGGCGCAGGCGCCGACATCGCCATTGGTGAAGCAGTTGAGTGCGTCGGTGATGCCGAGTTCGTCGGCGACGATCTTCACCAGGTCCTTGACGACCCGCTTGACCCTTTCCTTGGCCTCGTGCTTTTCCTTCGTGTACTGAGTGATTGCCCGATTGATGTCGTCAGACGCCGAAGGGTTGGTTGTGTTGGTGTTCGTGTTGCCGGTCGGTGTCGACTTCTGGGGAGGTGGGGGCACGACGATCGGCGTCGGGTTGTTCTGTGAGCTTTGGCCGCCTCCGCCTCCTTCGCCGTGCTTGTAGGCCAGGCCGTCTGGGTCGGTGAAGGTGACCGGCGCGTTGTTGGAGTAGGCGTAGGCGTTCAGTGTTTGGGGATCGCTGGTGTCGACAAGCGGGTCGACACTGATAAACCGGCCCAGGCGCGAGTCATATTCGCGAGCGCCCAGATGGGTCAGCCCGGTCGACTCGTCGTCGATACCGTTGACGAAGCCTCTCGTCTTTGGATCCCAAGTGGTGGACTTGGCTCGGGCGCCACCGAAGGGTGCGTTCCAGCGACGGGAAACGGCACCCGTCTTCGAGTCGATGCTGAGCGCCGCCGTGTTGTGGTGGTCGGTGATGATGACGTCCATCGCCGAGACACCGGTGCGCATGGCGACGGTCTGGCCGTCGAAAGAGTAATAACGCGTGGACGAAGCTGTGTCGGTCGCCTTGTCCCACCGCACTTCGCCGGACGGGAGGTAGAGGGTGGAGCCCTTCGGGTCACGCCTGATCAGACGCTCGCCTTCGGCGTTGTAGACAAACGAGGTCTCGCTGCCCGGCCGGGTGACCGAGGCCAGGTGTCCTTCGGAATCCCAATTGAACGTGTCCGTGTTGCCGTTCAGAAGACGCGTCGCCACATTGCCGACCGCGTCGTAGGTGTACTTCTCGACTGACGTGCCCTTCGGGCCAACTGAACTGACCTGCGCTAGCGCGTGAGGTCTGGCCGCTCCGGCAGCCGGGTAGGTGTAAGTGTCGGTTCGGTCGCCAGTCTCGGGGTTTGTGTCGACACGGGCGTGGTCGACCAGCTTGGTGCGGTTACCGGTCTGGTCGTACGTGTACGAGTGCCAATACGGGTGCGGTCCGCCTAGCGCCGAAGCGCTCGGCGCTGTCGTACAGGTGCCTCCCGACGGTGTCCAGGCCTCGGTCGTACGCCGGAGGTGGTCAGTGTCAAAACACTGCCGGTCGATCGCGACGCCATGCTGCACGTGAGCGATCGCGAAAACGTTGCCGGCCTGGTCGTAGGTGTAGTTGAAGGTGTCATCGGTAGAACCGACCCCTTCACGAGCCACCCGCATCGACGAAATCCGGCGGGTTCCCTCTTCGTAATTGCGGTACTGGAAGACGGACTTGCCCAGGTCCGATCCGAGGAAGAGCTGGTTCGCCTCGCCGTAGGGCGAACGCTCGACGTCATTGACGTAACCGGTCCAGCCGCCGAGAGTCCGGAGATTTCCGGCAGCGTTGTAGCTGAGCTTCAGCGTCTCGTCCGGCAGACCGGGGGTGGTCGGCAGCTTCGACTCCTTGATGCTGCCATCCGGGTTGTACTGCGTGGTGGTCGAATAGCTGCCGGCCAATTTGCCTTCCGAGGCCGGAATCGTGATGCGGGTGCCCGTCGGTCGGTTCAGGGCGTCATACCCGGTGACCGCCGAGACGTAGCTGTTTCCGTTGACGATCCGGGTCGATGAGGTGAGCAGACCCTTGCCCAATGAGTCGTACGCCCAGGTTGCCAGCACCGTGCCTGCGCTTGAACCGCTCCTGACGGCCGTCTTGCGATCAAGGCTGTCGTAGCTGAAGTGCAAGGACTGGTTCCGGTCATCCCGTACCGACGTCAGCCGGTCGGCATCGTCGTACGTCGAGTTCGACTCGCCCTTGTCCGGGTCTGTCGACGTAATGAGGCGGCCGCGAATGTCGTACTTGTAGGTCCAGGTGTTGCCGACCTGATCGCGGACAGTGTTGAGCTCATCCCGAGGCGTGTAGCTGTAAGTCGTCGTGTCATAGGTAGTGCTCGTCGACGCTCCGTGGTGCTGTCGCAGGTGCGTGAGGTTTCCGCGGATATCAAAGATCTCCGCTGTTGTGGTTGCACCCGACGGTGGCCTGGTCCATACGGCGTTGCCGCCGTACGCCTTGATGGTCCGCCAGCGCTCGCTGCCATGGACACTGAAGATCGAGTTGGTCACTCGATCGGCACCGTCGTAGACGTTGGTCGTCAGGGCTGGGATGTTCCCAGGCAGAACCGAGTACACCAGATCCGACGGCGCTTTGGTGTTGTCCCAGTACGGACCGGCAGTCGTCAGTACGTTTCCCCGGGCGTCATAGGTGGTGTCCGCGACGATCCGTCCTACACCGTTGGCCGCCAGAGTCTGTACCTGCCGAGGCCGCAAAGCGGCGTCGAACAGGGTCTTGCTGGTCTTGTAAGTGCCGTTCGGTAGCAGCTCGCGGGTGGTGACGACATTCGGCTCGGCTGGATCAGTCGGTTCGCGGTGAGACAATTTGTAGGCGAACTGGACAGAAGCAGTTGCGCCGCCGGCCTTCGAGCGGTCGGGCATCCAGACTCCGGTCAGGCGCCCGAGCGGATCGTAGGCAAGGTCAGTGCGCTTGCCGTTGGGATCGATTTCGGCCAGCGACGCGCCCCAGGCCGGGCTAATGATCGTGGTGCTCTTGTTTCCAGCAGCATCGAACGACCGTTTCTCTGTCACAGGTCCGCGGTCGACCGGGGTGTATTCGACTCGTCCGCTCAGACGATCGAGGCCGTCGTAGGTACTGGCCACACGGCCCAAGGCGTCGTAGGTGGTCCGCGAACGCTGCTTGTAGACCGGGCCGTTGTCCCAGCCGCTCATTGTATCGACCCGCGTCACCAAGCCGACTGTCGGTGCGGTGGTCAGCCCTGTATGACCGTCGTAATAGCTCAACTCGTCCGAGATGACTTGTGCCGGTCGGGTGGGTTCGCTCGCGCAGCTCAATGACACCAGCTCTTTGCGGCTGACGGTGTTCATGATCCAGCGCGATTCATTGCGGGTGTAGGTCAGCCGCGTGCACCGGTCGTCATTTCCAGCGGCCACATCGCCGAGATCATTGATCGAAGTAGGCATGCCGAGATCGTCGAGCGTGGTGTTCGTGCCAGCGGTTCGATAGGTGCCGTTGGAAAGACGAGTTCTCGTGCGGATTGCCTGGGTTCCTAACAACAGTGCGGTTTTGCCGTCGCCGGTGCCTGTTGCCTTCAACCAGGGGGAGCTGATCGTTCCGCTGACTTCATCGCCGCCGACGCCGTTGTAGGTGATCTCTTCGCGGACGAACCCGTTCAGACGGTCGGTATCGTCGATCTCGCCTTCTCCACGCGAGTCCTTAACGGTCACCGACTTACGGGTGGTCCCTTCCTTGTCCAGGTAGTCCCCGTCCATACCCCGGAAGTAGAGACGTCTGCTCAGGGACTGGGCGCCCGCGACACCCACGCGGGTGTACACGTAGCTGAAGCCACGCCAACTGCCCCAAGTGCGGTACTTCTTCAGGGTCAACTCATTGTCGTCGAAGTGCCAGGCACCGGGACCTTCGTACGAATAGCTCGTCGTTCGGTCAGGGGCATCCGTTGCGTTGTCGGCTTCGACGACCGACTGGACGACGTACTTATGGAACCAATGCAAGGTTGGAGCCGCTCCGCCGTCGATCGTGTAGTACACCGGAAAGCATCGGCTGCCGTTGTTGGCTGGATTCCGGTCGGCTGCAGCGGGGCAACTGGTTGCTGCGTAGTTGACGGTGATGGCCTGGCCTGACTCGGTGTCGACGCCGGCCAAGCGGTCCTTGTACATCGGGAAGGCGCCGCCCGAGAAGCCGTCGACACGGTTGGGAAGCTGGATTCGGGCGAACTTCACGGGCGGGTCGGTCGCTGTGGTGCCACCAACTTCACCGCGGTGGGTGATCGAGTTCAGCCAGAGGGCTGCCGCAGTGGTAGTTCCGTCGCCGGCCCTCGGGAAGGAATGGGACAGGTCCCAGCGGTCGACGGTGTCCATCGCCGTTCCGGTCCACACCTGAGTCACCACGGACGAAAGGCGCTTCCGGCTGAAGAACGACGGCGAGGTCCGGCTCGGGCAAGAGGTTGATGACGTGCAGATCTGGTCGAACGGGACGTCTGGCCAGTTGCTCGCGGTAGAGGCGTTGAGGGGACCGCCGCAGATGGCTGCACTGGCGACGCACCGCTCAGCTGTGTTGAAGACCACCCAGGCCGCGGGCGCTGCTGCACCGGAGTTGGCCGCGCGTTCGCCGTACTCGATCGTCGTCAGGTAGCTGCCACGCTGGTATTCGGAGACCCCAGAGTTGTTGTTGCGGCCGTAGTAATTGTCCTCCTGAACATAGCGATAAGTCATTACATCGCCGTCTTCGAAGTCCTGACCGGCGACCTGCTTGCCATTAGGCTTGATCACATAGTCGAGGCTCCAGCGCCAAGCCTGAGTGCAGAACGAGGTGGCGAATGTCGTTTTGTAGCAGGGCTCGCCCGGGTGATTACCGAAAACCGGCACCGTCGACACGGAGTTTGTCCGCGCTTCGCCGAAACCGACCTTATTGCTACCGAAGTAGTACTTGGTGCCATCGGCAGTCGTGAGCACCCAGTACTCACCGGTGTAGGCGCCGAGGTCCTCCGGAGCGCCGATGCGTTCGATCTTCGAACCGTCGTCGTTGCGGAGCTTCCAGGTCTTCTTCGTGGCGTCCCACAGCAGCTCGCTCGAGTGAGATCCGAGCGAAAGTGTGGCGTTGTCGGACTTCCAGCACAGGTCCGCCGTTTTGACCGTGTTGTTGTTCGTGCCCTCCATGTCATCGGCGCAGGAGACGTACTTGCGCTCGACATAGCCGGTCTCCAGACTGAAGCCTTGGCCCACCCAGGACACCTGATTGTTCGTCGAAGCCGTCTGGCCGTCGACCTGTCCGGAGTTGTAGCTCAGCGAAAGCTCAGGACGTGGGCCTGCCGTACCCGGCGGCACACGGAGTGGATAACTCCAGTTGAAGTCACCTGTCTGCGTACCCACGTTCCAGGTGGAGGACGGCGACAGTGAAGTTGCCTCGTATGAGCCGTTAGGGCCGGACCCGTCTGCCATCAGCGCGAACGTTGCCTGCGGCGCCGCGACCTGCTGGCCTGCCGCCGAGTGTGCAGCAGGAACGGAGACGTCGACCGAATAGATGCCATTGACGGCATCATTTACACCGCCCGGTAGCACCTTCATGGTGTTGCAAGTTGTTGCGGTTGAGCAAGCGAGTTCGGTCACCTGCAGGCGACTGGCCCAGTCGCCGCCGTAAGCGTTCCGGAAGCCGGAATAGTCCAGCTTCATGCGTACGCGGCCTGGCACGGACTGGATCTCGGCCGGCCGGATTCGCGTCACCAGTCCTGCGATGCCGAGTTTGCTGGTCTCCGCCCGGTCGAGTACCGAAAGCTGAAATGACACCGGCGATTGTTTGCCCGCCGCCACCGTCGGTCCTGCAACCGACGTGAGCGTGATCGGCGACGTGCCCAGCTTCTTCTCTTTGCCGGGAAGAAGGTCCGCCGTACTCACTGTCGTCGTTGAGGCCGTAGGCCACACGGGCGGTGCCACGACGTGGTTTTTCGAGGTCGCGGCGGACCGATCCGCCACGGGTTTTGCGGCGAGGTCCTTACCGGGGACTGGTTTCGACTTCTGTGCGGCAGGTGGCGGCTTCCGGATGGGATCCGCATTGGCCTCCGGAACGTACGAGGCGACACCGGCGACGAGGCTGAGCGTCACCGCACCCGCGATGGCGCAAACGCCAAGTTTGGAGCGCCTGCGTGGTCGGCCTTGGCGACTGAATGCTGCGGTCATAGCGGGTTTCCTCCGTTTGCGAGCATGCCGACGGTCGCCGGGGCGATGAAGCCGGGGAAGAGATGGACGTCGTCGATCAGGCCGAGCCAGTAGTGACTGGCCGCACCGGCCTCGATTCCGCGGCCGATACGGAACGGAAGGTTGCCGTCAGATGGAGTCGTGCCGATCTTGATCTCGGGGTAACAGTGCGTATCGACGCAGATCGAGATTGCGCGGGTGTTCTCCGAGTAGCGCCCGGAGATATGTACCCAATCCTGAGGCCGGTACGGCAGTGCGGGCGATTTTGCCACCGCTTCGGTGCCGTCTGGCTTGACGACTGTAAAGGCCCAGATGACCTTCCGACTGTCGTCGGAGTCGAGGTTCTGTTGCTGCCATACGCCAAGCGTGAACGAGCTCCGGCCGGGCCGATCTTCGCTCACGGCGGTCTGCCGAGCTGATTTTGACCCGACACGTACATGTGTTGCGACGCTGAAGTTCTTGCTGGTGTCGACTATGTCCAATGCGGTGCTCGGAGCGGTTCCAGCAGAGCCATTGAGAACCACAGCCCAGTCAGGCTTCTCTACGTACCACTTGTTTCCGTGCGCCCATGAAACCCCGGCCGTCGTGTTGAGCGGCCTGTTCCTGCCGCTGGAATCAGCCAGAATCGTTCCCGACCCCTCCTCGATCATCCATCTTCCAGAGGCTCCGGTCTCATCCAGCAGGATGGTTTCGAGGGCCATCTCCGCACTGGTATGACCGGCGCGATCCACGCTTCTGGCCCGAATCGAGACGTAGCCGAATGTCTGCGGGGTGAAGGTCATGGTCGGAGATGTTCCGTGGAGGATCTCGTTTCCGACCTCATCAGTGCTGATGCTGTATTTGTAACCGACTACGTCGAACGAATTGGCTGTGAACCGTACGGTGATCGGCGATCCGGAACGGTACGGCGGTTTGGTGACGAATTCGATGTTGGGGATTCCAGGTTTGGTGGTGTCCACAAGGAAATAGCAGAAGGATGTCCACGGTGAGGCATTCATGCCATCATCGGCGCGGGCTCGCCAGCCATAGACATGGCCTGGCGTGATGTTCGAAAAGGCTCTGTCTGGAACGAAGTCGCCGGTAACCCGCTGTGCGGCACTGCTCGCCAGCCAAACTCTCTTGTTGGTCTCGACATGCCAGAGTTCGAACTCGGCTGTCAGGGATTGCCCGGCGTCCTGGTCGCTCATCTCGATTGCCGGCAGTGGATTAGTTGCCCCTGTGACCGCAAATTCGGACAAGGTCGTCTCACACCCTGCGGCAGGCTTAGCCATCGATCGCTTCGTAATGGACGGCGGGTGGTTGTAAATGATGGAGAGCTGAGCCTCGGGCTTGAAGCGCTTCCAGGCGAACTGATTGGATTCGTCACCCGCCCGCAACCCGAGGTAGACGTAGTTGCTCTGCTGCCCGACCCGCTCGCTGACAGCATCTGTTACGGGGAACGTCAGCCAGCCGCCGTTCGGTGTGCACTCGTTCCGTCCAAGAGCGGCGGTAACCGACGACTGTCGTTCGAGCCACATGGATGAGCCCGAACCGTTGTTCCAGGTCGTCGTCGCGTCGAACCGAGCCGTCTTCCAGGCTTGCACTTCGGTCGGCGTGCAGCTTCCGGCCCAGGTCTCGTAGGCAGAGAATTTCGCGCCATGGATAACCGCACCGGCGATGTGCCCGACGTGGAACTGGAAGAACAGCCGCTTCCTGCTCCACGGCTCGAACTCCTGGTAGCCGACGCCTTCGGTGTCGGTCCAGTTCCAGGTAACGGTATCGGGATAGTGCTGGTTGATCATCGCCTGACCGGACCGATAACCCGAGAACGGAGGGTCGATATGGAGCGGATAGCGGGTTTTAGGATCGTCGCGCAGGGCAATGGAGGGCGTCAGCGTCACTGTTGCCTGTGTGACCTCTACGGGCATGGCGGCCACGCTGTCGCCTTCGAACGGCGCCTCGGTCCGGTCGGCTTCCTGGGGTTCCACCTTGCCTGATCCGCGCGAGTCCCACATCGTCGGCTTGGGGGAGGTGAACACCGCATGACCGACCTTGTCCACCGCGTCGATACCGCCACCAACGGAACGGCGAAGTGTCAGACCGGGAGCGGAGATCGGCAGTTCGAGAGTCCGCAGCTGCGGCAGTCTGGCTGCCGTGGGCGTCTTCACGACCAGCACTTGTGTGAACGAGACGGTCGAGGCCGTGACGAGCAGGTCGACGTCCGGGTAGACGTTCGGGTAGGTGATTCGATCGCCTTCCACCGTTGGGGTCGGCAATGTGCCCGGCCAAGAGAGTGCCAGCTGCGCACCATCGTCAACGACCGTGACAAGTGGTCCGGTCCCGCCACCGGAGAAGGCCATGTCGATGGAGGTCGCACGAGGCCGGATGATGCCATCCCCGCCGCGTTCCAGAGTCGCATCAAGATGGACCCAGGCGCCGTCCTTCTTAGTGCGCACGGGCACTGTGGACTGGTTCAGCGTGAAGCTGCCATCCGCATTCGCAAAGGTCTGCGATGACTCCGTCGTCTTCTCAGGAATCAGTACTTGCTGACCGCTCTCAGCGGCCATTTCAGCCGCCGTTCGAGGCGGATCAGCCGTCGTAGCCTCGGTCACCGGCCCAGCTCGGACCGGCTCCGAGGCGCCGTAGCCGGTTAATGCCCCTGCTAATGCCAGAGCCGCGAGAACCGCCACCCATCGCCGCCGTCCTTTCGAACACCAGGACGTAGCCATGCTTCGGTACATACCCCACCCCATTTGCTTGCCCCACAGATGCGCATGAGGCTAGGGGGCCAGCGCCCTGGTGAACACATACAACTCATACAACCGACCCATACAATCGGCGGATTTCAGGCCCAGATGGGCTCAGACGACCGTTTCGGGCCCTCCCGCGGTGGTCTGGCCGTCGACCGGCTCGTCCGTGGAGGTCCTCATTCCTGGTCGTGCGGCCGTTGGACGTTGGGGGCGTAAAGGTGCCAGACGGGGTGGCGTTGTCGTTGGTGCAATGAGGCGCGCGGTTTTGCGTGGTGCCTAGGGGATGGATGGATCAGTGACGACGACGACCGAGAAGCCTAGGGTCGCGGGGCGGTCTGGGGTGGGGGCATGGGTTGGGGTGGTGGCGGTGATGCTTGGCATCTTCGCGATCGTCACCACCGAGATTCTGCCGATTGGGTTGCTGACGTCGATCGGGGCGACGTTCACGATTTCCGACGGGCTGGCCGGGTTGACGATGACCATGCCGGGGTTCCTGGCGGCGGCGTCCGCGCCGGTGGTGACCGTGGCGACCGGCCGGGTGGATCGTCGGCTCATGCTGGGGGCGTTCATCCTGTTGCTGGCCTTGGCGAATTTCCTGGCCGCGGTGGCGCCGAGCTACTGGCTTGTGCTGGTTTCGCGAGTGCTGGTTGGTATCACCATCGGGGGCTTCTGGTCCATCGGCGCCGGATTGGCCGGCCGGCTGGTACGGCCCGAGTTGGTCGGACGAGCCACCGCCGTCATCTTCGCCGCGGTGCCGCTCGGGTCGGTGCTCGGCGTACCGCTGGGCACATTCATCGGGGAGATCGCCGGCTGGCGAACCGCCTTTGTGGCCATGGGAATTCTGTCGCTCGGCGTATTCGTCCTGCTGATCGTGGCGATACCGCCCTTGCCGGCCGAGAAGCCGATCCGCCTGCAGGTGCTTACGAATATGCTCCGCAACGTCAACACCCGGTACGCGCTGGTGCTCACGTTCCTTATCGTGCTGGCCCATTTCGGCGCGTATACCTACGTGACGCCGTTCCTGGAGCAGGTGACCCACGTGAGCGCCGGGCTCATCACGATCTACCTACTGGCGTACGGCGCGGCCGGAGTCGCCGGGAACTTCCTGGGCGGAGCCACGGTGGTTCGCCATCCACGAGCCACCTTCGCGGCCGCCGCCACGCTGATGGCCGTCGCGACGTTCCTGCTGCCGGTCCTTGGTACGAACGACCTAGGCGCCGTCGTACTGCTGGTGCTCTGGGGTCTGGCCTACGGCGCCGTACCGGTCTGCTCCCAAACCTGGTTCGCCAAGACGTCCCCCTCATCGGAAGCCTCCTCCGTCCTCTTCACCGCCTCTTTCCAAGCCACCATCTCCCTCGGCGCCCTCGCAGGCGGGCTGGTCCTCGATCGAACCAGCCCGGCCACGCTCCTTACCTGCGCCGCTTTGACCGCCGCGCTGGTCCTTCCGTTTCTGTACCGGACGCGCGAAAGCTGAAGTCCAGCCGATTCGGCGAATCAGCTGGACTTCAGTAACAAAGGGCTACAGGGAGAGCCAGGCGGTGGTGTCTGGGGGCAACTGGCCGTCGGCCAAGGGCTGGCTGGTTAGGAGGATCTCGCCGTCGATGGGGACGGGGGTGTCGGTGAGGTTTACGAGGCAGCGGAAGGTCTCGCCGTCGCCGAAGCGGGTGAAGGAGAGGACGCCGGCGGGGGCGTCGTCGTCCCAGGTGAGGCGGCCTTCGCCGAGGGCGGGGTGGTCGCGGCGGATTCGGAGGGCGGCCTTGTACAGCGCGAGGTGGCTGTCCGGATCGTCCTGCTGGTCTTCCGCGGTGAGGCCGGCCCAGGAGGCGGGTTGGGGCAACCACGGCGGGTTGTCCGGCGTACCGAACCCGAAGGGCGGTTCGCTGCCGCTCCAAGGCATCGGAACCCGGCAGCCGTCGCGACCGCGCACGGTATGGCCGGAACGTTCCCAGGTCGGATCGTCCAGAACCTCTTCGGGCAGGTCTTCCACCTCGGGCAGGCCGAGCTCGTCGCCTTGATAGATGTACGCGCCGCCCGGCAGGGCGAGTTCCAGCAACGCGGCGGCCCGGGCCCGGCGTAGGCCGAGCGCCAGGTCGGTCGGGACGGTGCCGGCGTCGGCGCCCGCGTGCTTCTGGTCCCGGCCGTAGCGGGTGCGGTGACGAATGGTGTCGTGGTTGCTCAGTACCCAGGTCGCGGGCGCTCCGACGGCCCAGAGGTTCTCCGTGGTGTGGTCGATGACCTCACGCAGCTCCTTCGCGTCCCACGGGCAACGCAGTACGTCGAAGTTGAAGGCAGAGTGCAGTTCGTTGGGCCGCACGTACGCCGCGAGGCGCTCCGCGGGGGATAGCCAGGCCTCCGCCACGAAAACGCGCGGGCCTTGCGGGGTATCGGCGTACTCGTCGGCGATCTGGCGCCAGCGCTGGTGGATCTTGTGTACGCCGGGCTGGTCGTAGAACGGATTGCCGACGTACTTGTCTCGCGTGGGCTGACCGTTCTTCAGTGGTACGTCGGGCAGCGCCGGGTCCTTCGCCATCGAGTCGGCCACGTCGATCCGGAAGCCGTCGATGCCACGGTCGAACCAGAAGCGCAGGATCGAGTCGAACTCCGCGATCACGTCCGGGTGGTCCCAGTTGAAGTCCGGCTGGGAGATGTCGAACATGTGCAGGTACCACTGGCCGTCGTCGATCTGCTGCCAGGCGCCTCCACCGAAGGCGGCGGGCCAGTTCGTCGGCGGCTGACCGCCCGGGCTGTCGCGGAACCAGAACCGCTCCCGCTCGGGTGAGCCCCTGCCGGCCGCGAGCGCCGCCTTGAACCAGGGGTGTTCCCAGGAACAGTGGTTCGGCACCAGGTCGATCAGTACCCGGATGCCCAGACTGTGTGCCTCGGCGATCAACGCGTCCGCGTCGGCCAGCGTGCCGAAATCCGGATTGATGTCGCGGTAGTCGGCCACGTCGTAGCCACCGTCCAGCAGCGGCGACGGGTACCACGGGCTGATCCAGATCGCGTCGATGCCCAGGTCCGACAAGTACGGCAGCCGGGCCCGGATCCCGTTCACGTCGCCAGTGCCGTTCTTGTCGGCGTCGGCGAAGGAGCGCGGGTACACCTGGTAGACGACGGCGCTACGCCACCAGTCGTCAGCTGGTCTGGTCGAAGTCTGCCGATCGCCGGCAGCGGGGGCCTCAGTCATGGAATCCACCCTGTCACGACCGGGCAAGCCGCTGTGACGGGTGTCTCAGCCTGTACCCCCGACTGTCCGTGACACTGCGTGGGTGGCTAGTCTCAGGCCGACGGAACCGCGCCGGCGACCGTGACCTGTTTGTGTGCCACAGCCCGCCGCGGCCTAGACACGGACAGGTGAGAGGACCAGGACACTCGTGGACCTGATGGAATACCAGGCGAAGTCAGTCTTCGCCAAACATGGTGTGAGGACGACGGTCGGTGAGGTCGTCACGACTCCCGAGGAAGCGCGCGCGGCGGCCGAGAAGATCGGCGGCCGGGTGGTCGTCAAGGCTCAGGTCAAGACGGGCGGCCGCGGTAAGGCCGGTGGCGTCAAGCTGGCCTCGACCCCGGACGAGGCTCAGGAGGCCGCGGAGGCCATTCTCGGCCTGGACATCAAGGGTCACATCGTCAAGATCCTGAACATCGTCCCGGCCGCGTCGATCGCCGAGGAGTACTACTTCTCCTTCCTGATCGACCGGGCCAACCGCAACTACCTGTGCATCGCCAGCGCCTCGGGCGGGGTGGAGATCGAAGAGGTCGCCCACACCAACCCGGACGCGGTCGCGAAGATCTCGATCGACCCGGCCACCGGTGTCGATGAGGCCAAGGCGCGAGAGATCGCCGTCGCGGCGAAGTTCCCGGCCGACGTGATCGAGGCGGCGACCGCCGAGATCGTCAAGCTGTACGGCGTCTTCATCGCCGAGGACGCGTCGCTGGTCGAGGTGAACCCGCTGGTCAAGCTTACCGACGGCAACGTCGAGGCGCTGGACGGCAAGGTCACCCTGGACGAGAACGCGGACTTCCGGCACCCGGAGCACGCGGACTTCGCGGACGCCTCGGCCGAGGACCCGCTGGAGGCCAAGGCCAAGGAGAAGGGCCTCAACTACGTCAAGCTCGACGGCTCCGTCGGCATCATCGGTAACGGTGCCGGCCTGGTCATGTCGACGCTGGACGTTGTCGCCTACGCGGGCGAGGAGTTCGGTGGCGTCAAGCCCGCGAACTTCCTCGACATCGGTGGTGGCGCGTCGGCCGAGGTGATGGCCAACGGCCTGGAGATCATCATCTCCGACCCGCAGGTGGAGAGCGTCTTCGTCAACGTCTTCGGCGGCATCACCGCCTGTGACGCGGTCGCCAACGGCATCGTGCAGGCGTTCGCGCTGCTCGAGGGCCGCGGCGAGGCCGTGACCAAGCCGCTGGTCGTTCGCCTGGACGGCAACAACGCCGAGGAGGGCCGCCGCATCCTCGACGAGGCCGGCCTGGCCGGTCTCGAGCGCGTGGACACGATGGACGGCGCGGCCAAGCGGGCCGCCGAGCTGGCTGCGAAGTAAGGGACTACGGACATGTCGATCTTCCTCAACAAGGACAGCAAGGTCATCGTCCAGGGCATGACCGGCTCCGAGGGCACCAAGCACACCACCCGGATGCTTGCTTCAGGCACCCAGATCGTGGGCGGCGTGACCCCGGGCAAGGGCGGCCAGACCGTCACCATCGAAGGCCGCGACATCGAGGTCTACGGTTCGGTGGAAGAGGCCGTCAAGGCGACGGGCGCGACCGTGTCGGTCGTTTTCGTACCGCCGAAGTTCACCAAGGGCGCGGTGTTCGAGGCCATCGACGCGGGTATCCCGCTGGTGGTCGTGATCACCGAGGGGGTGCCGGTGCACGACACGGCCGCCTTCTTCGCGCACGCCCAGGCCTCGGGTACCACCCGGATCATCGGGCCGAACTGCCCCGGCATCATCACCCCGGGTGAGTCCAACGCCGGCATCATTCCGGCCGACATCGCGGGCCAGGGCCGGATCGGCCTGGTCTCGAAGTCGGGCACGCTGACCTACCAGATGATGTACGAGCTGCGCGACTTCGGGTTCTCCACCGCCATCGGTATCGGCGGCGACCCGATCATCGGCACCACGCACATCGACGCGCTGGAGGCCTTCGAGGCCGACCCCGACACCGACGCGATCGTGATGATCGGTGAGATCGGCGGCGACGCGGAGGAGCGGGCGGCGGCCTTCATCAAGGACAACGTGAAGAAGCCGGTCGTCGGCTACGTCGCGGGCTTCACCGCCCCCGAGGGCAAGACGATGGGCCACGCGGGCGCGATCGTGTCGGGGTCGTCCGGCACCGCCGTCGCCAAGCAGGAGGCCCTCGAGGCCGTCGGCGTCAAGGTCGGCAAGACGCCGACCGAGACCGCCAACCTGATGCGCGAGATCATGCAGTCGCTGGCCAAGTAGGCAGCCACAACGCCAAAGGCGGCCCTCCCGATCCTGGGAGGGCCGCCTTTGGCGTTGTCAGCGCAAAATACCTCAGCGGAAGTACAGCGAGCGTTCGCCGGCCCGGATCAGCAGGTCGCGGAAAGAGTCGTCGCTGATGTCCAAGCCCTTCAGCACCGGGAACATCACGTACGCCACCTTGTCGCTGGCGCGGACCACGCCGACCCGGTAGGTCAGCTTGCCGCTCGAGCCGGCGTCGTACACGATGCGCCAGGTCTGGCCGCCGATACCGCGGTAGCTGACCGTGTCGGTGCGTTTCACCGTGGCGGTGGAGTACGTCTTCTTGCAGTTGTCGACGGCCTTGCGCAGGTCGTTGACGAACTTGCTGGCGACGCCGAAGTCCTTGAACTGCGCCACCATCGTGTCCATACCGAACTCCGTCGGTACGCCACCCTCGGGGACGACGTACGTCTGCCAGCGGTACTTGAGCGCTTTGCCCTTGCTGAGGTCGATCTTCTCGCAGCCGGTTCCGTCCCGGGCGGCGGACTTCACGCTCACCCACGGCTTCTCCACTTTGCTGATCACCGGCAGGTCGATCGGCGCCATGAAACCGCGCGGTTCGTCCGTCGGCAGCAGCGACTGGGTGAGCGTCGGCGTACCGCAGGTGGAGCCGGTCTCCTCGCAGATCCGCCGCATGGTGACGTTCGCCGCGGCGAGAATGCCCTCCGGCTTCGGTGGTTCCAGGCCGATCCGGTTGTGCTCGAGCACCACCGTGGCCGGACCGGCGGTGGCCAGCACAACGGTCCGGTAGAACCGGTTGCTGTCCTTGCGTGGCTGGGTGAAAACCGCCACCACGCCCTTCTCGCCCAGACCCTTGGCCTGGTAACTGTTGACCAGCCGGACCTGCGGATCGGCGCACTCGCTCAGCCAGCCGGCGATCGTGGCATAGGCCTTCGCCGCGCCGGCCTGGTCCTTGGAGACCTCGACGAACTGCCGGGCAGTGTCCAGGTTGTTCGGGTTGCGAAGGGTCCTGGCCCAGGTCCGGACGCCGGCCGGGTCCGCGAAGCGCTGGGCCTGGCACATGAACGACTGAGCCGGTACGTCGGGACCATCGGCCGTGCCCGAAACCACCCAGGTGCCCTTGGACATCAGATCGGCGTCGGTGTCGTTTATCAGGATCTTCGGATCGGCCAGGACGTTCGACTCGGGATTCTGCTGGTCACCGGAGTCACCGCCCTTGTCGTCACCGCCGCCGGTCGCCACCGCGACGATGCCGCCGCCGACGACCAGCAGGGCCGCAGCCACGCCGCCGGCGATGAGTTGCGTCTGGCGGCGACGCTGTTTGCGCCGTGCCGCGCGCTGGGCGGCACGACTGACCCGGGGGCGGGGGCTACCGCCGGGAAGGCCGCTGGGGCCGGATGGGCCGGTCATGTACTCCTCGTCCTTCTCGCTGATCTACCCGACGGTATCCAGTCGGGCAAGACGGGGACCAAGCGGGGCGAAGTCTTTCATATCCGGCGTGTCAGAACGAGCGCTGCCCGGACAGGCGAGACGATGAGGGTCAGATGACAGACACGGTGAACCGCCCGGGCACCCGAGACGCTGGATCTACACGGTCCGCGAGCGCCTCCTCACAGGCAGTTGTACTGCCAGCGCTGGTCGCGACGGGAGCGTGCCTGCTCAGCGGTCTCGTGACCTGTTCCGTGGTGGCGGTGATCGGCTGGCTCGCGGCGACCTTCGGCGGCGCCTCGGGCGCTATGCGGGCCGGTGCCTCGATGTGGCTTGCGGCACATAAAACAGGTGTCACCGTCGGCAGCGCCTCGATCACGCTGGCGCCGCTCGGCCTCACCTTGCTGCTCGGCTACTTCCTCTACCGCGCCGGCCGCTTCGCTACCCGGATGAGCGGTGCCCAGGAGTCTCGCGAACTCCTGACGCTTAGTGGCGTTCTAGCCGGCGCGTACGGCGTTGGGGCGCTACTGGTCGCCGTACTGACCTCTAGCGGTTCCGTGAAGATCTCGCCGTTCTCGGCCTTGCTAGGCGCTGTCACCCTTGCGGCGTTCGCAGGGACGCTCGGGGTCATGACGGAGTCGGGCGCGCTCATGATGGCTGCGAAGGCCACACCGCACTGGGTCCGCCAGATGATCGCCGGAGCGCTCGCGGCGGCAGCGACGGTACTAACTGCCGCGACCGTGCTGTACGCCGTGATGCTGGTTCTGCACTTCAGCCGGGTCACTTCGATGCTGGAGGCGCTGGACTCGGGTGTAGTCGGCTCGATCGTGCTGTTCGGGATCTGCCTGGTTCTACTGCCCAATGCCATCGTGTACGCCGCTGCCTTCATCGCGGGCCCGGGCTTCCAGCTGGGCGTAGGAACAACCGTGGCGCCTACCGGGGTCGACGTCGGTAGCCTGCCATCCCTGCCACTTCTGGCGGCCGTACCGGCCGACGGCGCCACCCCGACGTACATGCTGTTCCTGACCGGGCTGGTTCCGCTCCTGGCTGGAGTGGCTGCAGGTCTCGTGGTCGCTCGGAGGGTCAGTGGCGGGCCTGACGGCGATCTGATCGGCTGGGACGCGTATGCCGTCCGCGCGGCCTTCTCAGGCCCTCTCACGGGTCTTGTGCTGCTGGTTCTGTTCGTGCTCGCGGGCGGTTCAGCCGGGCCAGGCCGAATGGCCTCGTTCGGCGTGCCTGGAGCGCTTGCGGCCGCTGGAGTGGTCGCGGCCGGGGTGACGATCGGCGCGGCCATCACGGCGGCGATCGTGGGCGCCCGCCGGGCTCCCTGAGGCCAGCCGATAGGGTGACCCCCGTGACAAGGTCCTCTCTGTGATTGGGAACGCCGCGTGATGCAAGCGCCGAAACCCGCGCGTCTGGTCGTGCTCATCTCCGGCTCCGGCTCCAACCTGCAGGCTCTGCTGGACGCCTGCGCGGACCCCGCGTACGGCGCCCAGGTGGTCGCCGTCGGCGCGGACCGGGACGGCGTCGTCGGTCTGGACCGGGCGAAGTCCGCCAACGTGCCGACCTTCGTGCACCGGGTGAAGGACCACACCGAGCGCGCCGACTGGGATGCCGCGCTGACCGCGTCGGTGGCGTCGTACCAGCCGGATCTGGTCATCTCGGCCGGCTTCCTGAAGCTGGTCGGGGAGCAGTTCCTGGCCGCCTTCGGTGACCGCTACATCAACACCCACAACGCCTTGCTGCCGGGCTTCCCCGGTATTCACGGCCCGCGCGACGCCCTCGAGTACGGCGTGAAGGTCGCGGGCGCCACCTTGTTCTTCGTCGACGGTGGCGTCGACACCGGGCCGATCATCGCCCAGGTCGTCGTACCGGTGCTGGACGACGACACCGAAGACACCCTGACCGAACGGATCAAGGACGTCGAGCGCCGCCAGCTGGTGGACTCGGTCGGCCGGCTGGTCCGCGAGGGCTGGACCATCACCGGAAGAAAGGTCACCATTCCGTGAGCACCGCCGCCGAGGACCGCAGGCCGATCCGTCGCGCGCTGATCAGCGTCTACGACAAGACCGGGCTGGAGGAGCTGGCGAAGGCCCTGTCCGACGCGGGCGTTCAGCTCGTCTCTACCGGTTCGACCGCCGCGCGGATCGCCGCCACCGGCGTACCCGTGACGAAGGTCGAGGAGCTGACCGGGTTCCCCGAGTGCCTCGACGGCCGGGTGAAGACCCTGCACCCGAAGGTGCACGCGGGCCTACTGGCCGACGTTCGGCTCGAGACGCACGTCGAGCAGTTGCAGGAGATGCGGGTCGAGCCGTTCGACCTGCTGGTGAGCAACCTCTACCCGTTCATCGAGACGGTCGCCTCGGGCGCGACGGTGGACGAGTGTGTCGAGCAGATCGACATCGGCGGGCCCTCGATGGTTCGCGGCGCCGCGAAGAACCACGCGAACGTGGCCGTCGTGGTCGACCCGGCTCGTTACCCCGAACTGCTGCAGGCCCTCGCGGAAGGCGGCTTCACCCAGGCCCAGCGTCAGCGGCTCGCGGCCGAGGCCTTCGCGCACACCGCGGCGTACGACGTGGCCGTGGCGTCCTGGATGGGCAGCGTGCTGACCGATACCAGCGAGGGCACGGGCTTCCCGGCCTTCGTCGGCGCGACCTGGGACAAGTCGGCCGTGCTGCGCTACGGGGAGAACCCGCACCAGCCGGCCGCGCTCTACCGGAGCTACCGCGGCGGACTCGCGGCCGCCGAGCAGCTGGGCGGTAAGGAGATGTCGTACAACAACTACGTCGACGCGGACTCCGCCCGGCGTACGGCGTACGACTTCGACCGGCCCGCGGTGGCGATCATCAAGCACGCCAACCCGTGTGGCATCGCCGTCGGTGCCGACGTCGCGGAAGCCCACCGCAAGGCGCATGAGTGCGACCCGGTTTCGGCGTACGGCGGCGTGATCGCCACCAACGTGCCGGTCTCGGTCGAGATGGCCAAGCAGGTCGCGGAGATCTTCACCGAGGTGCTGGTCGCGCCCGGATACGAGGACGGCGCGGTCGAGATCCTGCAGGGCCGGAAGAACCTGCGGATCCTGGTCTGCCCGCCGGACGATGACCAGACCGCGGTCGAGTTCCGCGCGATCAGCGGCGGCATCCTGATGCAGCACGCCGACCGTTTCCAGGCCGAGGGCGACGACCCGTCGACCTGGACCCTGGCCAGCGGCGAGGCGCTCACCGGGGACGACCTGGCGGAGCTGGAGTTCGCCTGGAAGGCCTGCCGCGCGGTCAAGTCCAACGCGATCCTGCTGGCCTCGAACGGCGCCTCCGTCGGGGTCGGCATGGGCCAGGTCAACCGGGTCGACTCCTGCCGGCTCGCGGTCTCCCGGGCCGGCGAGCGGGCGGCCGGCTCGGTCGCGGCATCGGACGCGTTCTTCCCGTTCCCCGATGGGCTCGAGGTGCTGATCGAGGCCGGCGTGAAGGCCGTCGTACAGCCGGGTGGCTCGATTCGCGACGACCTCGCGATCGAGGTGGCTCAGAAGGCCGGCATCACCATGTACTTCACCGGCACGCGGCACTTCTTCCACTGATCCCGTAACTACTGGCCTTGGGTGGACCTGATTCGGGTCCACCCAAGGCCGTTTCCATGCTCAGGCCGGTACGCGCACTGAGGGCTTGTGCAGGCCGGGTACCGCATGGGTTCGCCGAGAACTGCGGAACACGCTGATGCTCACGGCAAGCGTCCACAGGCTCCACAGCAATCCCATGCTCGCGGTCGTTCCCCAGCCCTGGGCGCTGTAGAAATTCGCCGGGTCATCTCCGAAGTAGATGGCCGGTACGAACGCCAGGTTGATGACCGCGAGCACATACGCCGAACGCCCCACCCAGCGCGGCATCAGCCGCAGGCGTAGTACGACGCCGGCCAGGGCGATCAGCAGCAAGCCCATCAGCAGGCGGGAGATCAATCCCTGCATCAGGTACTGCGCGGCCGCGAACGGGCCTTCCCGGGTGGTGTCGATATCGCGGTCGACCGAGATGGCGGCTCCGGCCTCCATCGACTGCGGTACGAACACCATCGCCACCCAGAGCAGCCCGGCCGCCTGGATCACCCCGGCGATCCACTCCGAGGCGGCGTCGACCTGATGGATCAGCTGGCGCAGCCCGGTGAAGAACACGATGTAGAACACACAGCCCACGATGCCGATCAGGCTCCGGGTCAGGATGTTCCAGTCCGGCGGAGCACCGGAGTAGAGGAAATAGAGCGGGACCTGGATCACGATCAGCGCGCTGGCAATGATCCCGAACAGGCCGGTGTACCGGCGAACGCTGGTTTCGGACATGGCGGTTCCTTCCCTGACGAGCGTTCCTCCCGGCCGATGCGGGGAGTGAACGAGACGTCTCGTCTCACAACGAGACGGTAGGTCTCGCCAAGAGGGCTGTCAAGACACTCCGTCTCGTCTCGTATAACCTGGCAGCATGATCGTTCCGAATCCTGACCGCCGCAGCGAACGAGCCCGTCGGGCGATTTTGAGCGCCGCCCTCGAGTTGTGTGTCGAGGAGAGTTTCGCGCGGCTCACCATGGAGGGCGTCGCCAAGCGGGCCGGGGTGGGCAAGCAGACGATCTACCGATGGTGGCCGTCGAAATCGGCCGTGCTGCTCGAGGCGATCGATGATCGGGCCGGCGACACCCTGGACTTCCCCGATACCGGTGATCTGGTCGCCGATCTGCGGACTCAGATGATCCAGCTCGCACGAACCCTGACCGATCCGGTTTTCGCCGCGTCGTTGCGGGGCCTGATCGCCGCGGCGCAGAGTGACGCGGATGCCGCTGAGTCGCTCTACCGCACCCTGATGAAGCCCCGCGTGGAGCTTTGTGCTGAGCGTCTGAAGAAGGCCCAGCAAGCCGGCCAGGTGCGGCCCGAAGTGGCCCCCGAGGATCTGATCGAGCTGCTCTACGCCCCGCTCTACTACCGGTTGCTGCTGCAGCACCGGCCTATCGACGAGGCCCAGATCGGCACGATCCTCGACCTGATCTTTCCCAGCCTCGCTCCGGCCTGACGTCTTTCCTTAGGGTCATTGCGTAAGTCGTTGCGCCAGGCCTATGGTGATCGCGCTCGTGTCCCTCAAACCGCCCGTTGGGGAGAACAATGTCGTTGAAGAAGTTCGGCCTGCCCGTAATCGTGGCCAGCGCCGTGATGATCCCGCTGGGGGTGACCGCGCCGGCCGAGGCCGCCGTGGAACACAGCTCCAAGCGCGTGGTCGGCTACTACACCCAGTGGAGTGGCTACGACCGCAATTTCCTGGTCAATGACCTGGTCAAGAACGGCACCGCCGCCAAGCTCACTCACATCAACTACGCCTTCGGGTTCCTCGACGAAACCGGTAAGTGCGTCAGTAGCGATGCCTGGGCCGACTACCAGCGTCCTTTCACCGCCGAGCAGAGTGTCAGCGGCAAGGCCGACGAAGCCGGTCAGGCCCTTGCCGGCAACTTGAACCAGCTCAAGCAGCTCAAGGCGAAATACCCGAGGCTGCGCGTCAACATTTCCCTCGGCGGCTGGACGGGTTCGAAGTACTTCTCGAACGCCGCCCTTACCAAGGAGTCTCGCGCGGCTCATGTGAAGTCCTGCCTCGACATGTGGCTCAAGGGCAACCTGCCGGGTTCACCGGCCGGAGCCGCGAAGGGTGTGTTCGACGGCGTAGACCTGGACTGGGAATGGCCTGCCAGCGAAGGCGCTCCCGGCAACGTCGTACGGCCTGAGGACAAGCAGAACTTCACCGCGCTCGTCCTGGAGTACCGCAAGCAGCTCAACCGGCTCTCGTGGCACACGCACCGGCGGTACGACCTGACGGCGTTCCTGCCGGCGGACCCGGTCCAGATCGATCGAGGCTTCGAGGTCCGCAAGGTCTTCAGTGCGCTCACGTTCGCTACCACCCAGGGGTACGACTACCACGGCGCATGGGACCCGGTTACGAACCAGCAGTCGGCTATCGACGGCCCGGCCGGTGATCCCTCCACTGCCGAGTTCAGCTCGCAGGTGACGATCGACGCCTACCTGAAGCGCGGAGCCCCTCGTAGCAAGCTGGTGATGGGTGTGCCGTTCTACAGCCGTGGCTGGACCGGTGTCGGATCAACCAACAACGGGTTGTTCCAGCCCGCTACGGGTGGCGCGGCGCCTGCGACGTACGAGGCGGGCTACGAGGACTACCGCCTGCTGAAGGCCCAGTTGAGCAAGTTCCAGGTGTTCCGTGACAACAAGGCGGGCTTCGCCTGGCTGTACGACGGAACGACCTTCTGGACCTGGGACGACCCGATCGAAATGAAGCGCAAGGCCCGCTACATCTCCGACCGCCACCTCGGCGGCGCGATGATCTGGTCCCTCGACGGGGACACCTCCGACGGCGAACTGATCACCGCCCTGCACAAGCACCTGCACTGAGCGGTTGCGTCCGGAGAACCCCGAGCCACTGGCGGGTTCTCCGGACGTAAAACGGTTGGTGGAGAGGTGGTTCGGCCCGCGACACTGGTGTGATGACGGTGGCGGAGGTCGTACGCAGGTTCAGCGCCGAAGGCGGGGAGGCCGTCGTGATCGGGTTCTCCGGCGCCACGGTGATCCGGTTGGAGCGGCGGACGGAAACCCTTTATTACAAAGCAGGTTCGGGCATCTCGGCCGAGGCGGATCGGCTCGTCTGGCTGAACGCGACCGGCTTTCCCTGCCCGGTGGTTCGCGACCGGGGCGACGACTGGATGCTGACCTCGAAGCTACCTGGCCGGGACGCGTCGCAGCCTTGGCCGGAAGCGGATCGGCCTCAGGTTCTCAAGGCACTTGCTGGAGGCTTGCGCGCGCTGCACGAGCTTGACGTGCGCGATTGCCCGTTCGACTTGGACTTCCCGGGCGAGCGTACGGTCGTAGCCCATGGCGACTACTGCGCGCCGAATGTCTTCGTTGATCCCGAGACGCTGCGATTCAGTGGTGTGCTCGACGTCGGCTACCTCGGTGCCGGTGATCCGTATGTTGATCTTGCCCTGATGTACAAGAGCCTCTCGAACGGTCTGAACCCGCAGTACGGCGGTCTGGCCGCGTCTGTCGGTTTCGTCGAGGCCTACGGCGGCGATCCAGCGGAGCCACGTATCCAGGCGTACATCGACTTCGCGGACGCCCGCTAGCGTCCCCGAGCCATAAGTGGCTGGAGGACGCTAGCGGCGCCGGGCTAGCTCAGCTGCACAAGGCCTTGTCGACAGTGGCCAGTACGGCGCCGGCGGCCTTCTCGCCGTTGTCGGGCTCGAACGCACCCGGTAGCGAGGTCACCGCGATGGCGGCAGCGCGGCCGGAAGTGGTGACGCCGCCTCGGGTCTCGTAGCCGTGAATATCGCCGCCGTGGCCCCAGTAGACCCCGCCGCACGAGAGCGGCGTACTGACCAGGCCGAGGCCGTAGCGCGCACCGGACCACATCTCGGCCGGGACGGTCTTCTTCATCTGCGCCAGTTCGGCAGCGGGCAGGAGCTTCCCACCCAGCAATGCGCTGAAGAAGCGGTTCAAGTCGCCGGTAGTGCTGATCAGCTGGCCGGCGGCCCATCCCCAGGACGGATCCAGCTCGGTCACGTCGATGATCTTCTTACTGGGAGCGTCCGCGACGTGGTACCCGTGCGGGTGGCGGCCCTGGATCGTCATGTCGCCAACGGCGGGCCAGTAGGTGCCGCGCAGGTTGAGCGGCTTGAGGATGCGGTCGGCGACCTGTTCCGCCACGGGACGGCCCGAGACGCGTTCGATCAGCAGCCCGGCCAGTACGTAGTTGGTGTTGCTGTACTCCCACTTGGCGCCAGGCTTCGAACTAGCCGGCTGCGCCAGTGCGATGTCGAGCAGCTCGCGCGGCTGGTAGTAGCGGTTGCGGAGCTTCTCGAAGTTCTCCAGACCCATATGCGCGGTGTAGTTCGGGAGGCCGCTCGTGTGCTGCAGGAGCTGCCGCACGGTGATGTTGCGGCCGTCGATGCCCTTGCCGCGGACCAGGCCCGGCAGGTAGTCCTCGATCGGTGCGTCCAGCTTTACCTTGCCTTCGGCAACCAGCTGCAGTACGACGACCGCCACGAACGTTTTCGTATTACTGCCGGCCCGGACCCGTCCCTCCCGGGGCGGCGGCTGGTTCCCGCCAAGCTGCGAACGGCCCGCGACGTACGACCGCTGGGTCTTCCCGTTGTCCACCGACGCCAGAGCCGCTGGGAACTTCCAGTCCCGGACCAGCCCGTCGAGCTGTTTCTGTAGGTCGGACCGGTTCGTCGTAGCGCGTTCGGGGGCTACGGCGGTGGCGGCTGGTGCTGCCGCGACACCTACCAGCAGTGTCGCCGCGGCAACTCCGGCCAGCATCTTGTTCCTCATGGCTCCTCCTTCTCTGACAGTGGTTCAATCCTGTCAGCGCCGGCGCCCCGGAACCCGCCCCTCACCACCCCAATCGAAGGTAGAGCCTGCTACACCACGACCGGTCGCCCAAGCCCGTGCGCTCAGCCCCGTGCGCTCAACCCTGTGCGCGCAGCCCTGTGTGGTCAGGCCCGTGCGGTCAGCCAGAACCGATGGCTGACCGCCTGGAAGGGGCCCTGGGCATGGAGTTTCCCGAAGGCCGGTCGCAGGGAATTCCGGTCGAGCTCGGGCACCGACCACGGAATGCCGCGCAGATAGCCGATCAACGCCGCCACGTCGGTGAACGTGCTGGTAGGCCGTTCCTCGCCCGACCCGATCACGGTCAGACCACCCGCCTCCGTCTGCCGGACGGCTTCGGCGAGGTCCCACGACTCCGTGGGATCCGCAGCTAGGCCGCACAGTGCCCGGACCGAGGCCGTTTCGCCGGAACCAACCTGCTGAGTGACAAAAACGCCGCCCGGCTTGAGCACGCGTCGTACCTCGGCGGGATCGAAGGCCTCGTGCCGCGACAGCACCACGTCGTACGACGCGTCGCGAAAAGGCAGACCGTCGCGAGGTGGCAGGTCCGGCTCGGTGTTCTCCTGACCGCCGCCGCAGACCACGAGGTGGATGCCCTTCGGCAGCAGGGTTCGCGCCGCGGCCGGAACGGTGGCGAGCCATTCCTCGGTGGCAACCGTCAGGCGGGGCAGATTCGGCAGTCCGGCCAGTACGCCGCCTTCGCCGGTGCCGAGGTCGAGCAGGGCCTCGGCACCGTCCAGCCAGGGGGTGACGAGGCCCGTCCAGGCCCAGGAGGGTTCGCCCGGGACATATCGCCCAGGCAGGAAACCCGCACCCCACTGGGCCTCGACGTCGAGCCCGAAACCTTCGTCCAGCAGTTCATCCAGGGTCATGGACCCCATTCAAACCGGCTAGTTGGATTCGTGCAGGGTGGTAGGTGCGCCGTGCACGGCGGGAATGGTGCCGAGTTTGCCGGCCTGGAAGTCCTCGAAGGCCTGGATCACCTCGGCGCGGGTGTTCATCACGAACGGCCCGGCCATCGCGATCGGCTCGCGGATCGGGCGGCCGCCGAGTACCAGTACCTCCAGGTTCGGCTCGGCCTGCGGCTGGCTGGTCGAGGCCGCCGTACGCAGGGTGTCGCCGGGGCCGAAGACGGCCAGCTGGCCCTTGCGGACCGAGCGGCGCTCGTTACCGACCGTGCCCTGACCGGCGAGGACGTAGACCAGCGCGTTGTAGTCCGGCTGCCAGGGCAGCACCATCTCGGCGCCGGGGCTCACGGTCGCGTGCACCAAGGTGATCGGCGTATGAGTTGATCCCGGTCCCTGGTGACCACCGACCGAACCGGCGATGACGCGGATCAGCGCGCCGCCGTCGGGGGTCGACAGCAGGGCGGAGTCGCCGCCACGGATGTCCTGGTACCGGGGCTCGGCCCACTTCAGCGCGCGCGGCAGGTTCACCCAGAGCTGGATGCCGTGGAACAGGCCACCGCTGACCACCAGGTGTTCCGGCGGCGTCTCGATGTGCAAGAGCCCGGATCCGGCGGTCATGCCACTAGAAGCACATCATAACGTCACCGGAGTATGAAGGTGTTCTTGTCGATGACCTCAACCCGGGACGCGTCGCCGCCAGAGCGTCGGACCGCTTCCTCCCGCGCGATGGGCGAGAGATGGTTAAGGCCCAGCCGGGTGATAGTCACCGGCTGGGCCTTCGGCTTGCGGGGTGCAGACTTAGCAGAGGTTCGACGGGTTGAAGCCATGTCCTGACCTTACCCAGTGGAGGGGCCTGAAGGCCCCTAAATATCCATGCCAAAGGTGCAGCTAGCCGCGCTTTAGCGGGCGCAGCATCGTCGCATAAATCGGCGCGTCTTCGAATGGTTGCTGGTCCCCGACAGATCGGTAGCCCCAGGACTCGTACAGTGCCCTCACCCTAGGGTGCGTGGACTCAACCAGCAGCGTGACCCGTTCCTCGGCGCGCTCGGTTAGGAGAGTTTCGTGAATCCGGTGAGCTAGGCCAGTGCCTCGCCAGTGCTCACCAACCATCAGCTCATATAGCGCCAGGGTGCGTTTGCCGGTCTCGACTGTGTCAGCTTCGGGTAGAGGTTCGAGCATGTGCGACCACCAACCGGTGCCCGGAGGCAGGGCGGCGGCGTAGGCGTATCCGGCAGCTTCGCCACCGTCGAAGGCCACCACGGCCTCCCAGGCCGGGCGCTTGGAGTGGCCGGTCAAGCGGCCTTGGAAGCGGTCGACTGAAAAGAACGGGTCTTCGGTGATCTCCTTCGCATAGACCTCGGCGTAGAGGCTGACCAAGGTCGGCCGGATGGCTGCGAGTTGATCAACGCCGTAGCGGCGAAGGGTGATCTGGTCAGTCACTCAGGCTCCTTGGTGTGGCGGGGGTGTGTCGACGGTTCGGATGAAGTCTTTCCAGTCGCGGTTCACGGCAGTTCCAGGGGCGGCCTGTTGCAGAGCTGACGTGAACGATTGCAGCAGGTGAGTTACCCGGCCGCCGGGCGCTCCGGACGGAGCCACCACGCTGGCGGCAGTAGCCACGGCCTGTTCCAAGTCACCTTGCGCCACCTGAGTGAGAGCGGCGTGGGCACGGTAGTACGCGCGGTTCCGGTGCTGGTCTTCACGCAGCGCGGCTAGGCATTGGTGGGTGTGTGCCTCCGCCTGGTCGGCAATGCCGAGACGGTAGTGGACGAGGCCGGACAACCCATGTAGCTCACCGGGCGTGTAGAAGGCGACCGAGGAAGGTCGGGGCGCTGCCAGGTCGGCGCGATCGATTGCCGCCGATGCCCGCTCCAGTGCACGCTCCGCGCGGGGGCGGTCGCCTAGATTCGACGCCGCCAACGCAATGCGACTGTGGGTCAGGGACGCATAAAGCGGGTCATTCTTGTTGATTCGTGTGGCGGCGCACGCTTCGGCAGCGGCCATTGCGTCGGTGTAGCGGCCTAGCTGCCCCGAAAGTTGCGCAGCCTGACGCCATGCCTGGTGCTGGACTTGGGTGTCACCAGACATCCCAGCAAGCGTGACCGCCTTCTCAAGGTGCCTCTGAGCCTCCGGGAACCGGCGGGAGTCGAGTGCGGCGAACATTGCCGCTAGCTCAAACGCAGCCGCCAGGGCATACAGGCGAGAACGCACACGCTGGCTGGCCGAGCCGTTCTGTTGCATGCTCAGGGTTCGATGCGCGAGCGCTGAGGCTCGCTGCTCCAGGACGGGTCCGCCACCGTGTTGATCGTCAGCAAGCCACAACTCGGACAGGCGTTCGCGCAGGCGGTTGACGTCCGCAACCCCGAGCGTTGGCCGCGCGCCGGCGGCTGTAGTAGGGGCGGCCGCGGCAAGGGTGGTGGCGGTCGCCAAGGAGATGAACGTGCGACGACGCACGGCGTCCTCCGAGGGAGCGGGTTGGGCGGCGGCCGGTCGGCGCCGTGGAATAAACCCTAGGTCGGTGAACGCCCGACCGGTAACGCTCTCTAGCGCATCCCTGACGCGACGCTGAGGCGATCTGTTCTCACCAGACAACCAACGGAAGACAGATCTCTCAGCGACGTTCCCCGGCTGACCGGTGGCTTGTTGTATGGCCAGGTTCACCCGCTCAGCAAGTTCAGCCGCAGTCACGCCGTTCTCACGCATCCAGGCGGCCAGGGCCGCGTTTCGCTGGATGGACTTCGTCGCCATGCCGCAAAGGTAAGGCGGACAGGGGCGGCAGTGGTAGTCACCCGATCACTTTTCGTCAGTAGGCGCGCGAGTGCACCCCGCCAATTCGTCATACACAGGCCGGTGACGGATGGTGATTACTGGATTCATGAGCAACGGTGACAAGCGCCCGGAATTGTTCGGCTTCTTCCATGAGGAGACGTTCACCACCGCGCGCGAGGCTGCGGACGCCAGGGGCCGCATGACTGAGTTTGCGGTCCGCTGGAACTACCGACTGACCAAGATCTACACGGAGAAGGCTGGCGAAGAACCGCAGGCGTTTGAAGCGCTCCGCGCAGCGGTGAAGCGTGACGGCGCAGCCGTTGTCGTCCCGAGCGGTGCCCACCTTGCGCCATATGGCTCGGTTGCGGACCTGGTCAAGGAACTTGAGCAGGCATCGGGCGTCCCCGTGCTTTGCTCCGAGCCTGTAGAGGCTCAGTAATGCGGCGGGCGGCTGGCATGTGCCTGGCTGCGCGGGGCGGCGTTGCGCTGTGCCGTGTCGGCCGCCCGCTTGAGTCCCTCGGCGCCGCGTGCTCCGACCTCATGGCGCGGTGCCGAGGGCTCCACCCAATCCGGCGCGCGGGTGCACTGCGTGAGGCGTCCACCCGCGCGCCGTTCCACCTCCGAGGTAAGGGCGAGAACACCTCGGACGACGGCTCCCGCCGCCTCCGGCACCCCCACCGCATGGGGGCGGCGGGCAGCCGTTTAAACGTCGACCACAAGAACCAGGAAGAGAGCTTGGTCATGGGGGAAGTCATCGAGCTGCGGCCTCTGGTGCTGGGCTACGCCCGGCTCGCACCGTTTGCGAGCCACAGCCAACACACCACGGTGCAAAAGCGGCTATCCAGCTACGCGCACCGTCAGGGCCTGCAACTCGGGACGATCTACTTCGAACGCACCGGCTCGGCGCCGCACTTTGAGCACTCCGACGAGGCCCCAGCCTTCAACGACCTTGTTGCCGCCATCAACCGTACGCGGGCAACGGGAGTCGTCGTGCCGTCCCTGGATCACTTCGGTGAGCACAAGGACAAGCGCGTCGCTGAACTGGAGGACGCGGTTGGCGTCGTGGTCTACACCGTTGATGTCTACGACCTCCGCGACTAGGTCGCGGCCATGAACGGCGGGGCGGACGTGAGGTCCCTGCGCCTGGCGCCAACCGCACACCTCGCCCCGAGGTGCTGGCGTCGGTACCCCTGGCCCGCGTCCGTCCCGCCCTTGCAATACCGCCTCTGTCCTACCCGTAAACCGTCTGGAGAGTGCCACTCATGACCACCACACTTGAGCGCCCGACCATCGACGTCGACCCGGACGTTCTGGCGTTCTACACCGATCGATGCGACGAGGGCGCCCGGCTGACCTCCACCATCCGGGGGCGACTAGAAGCGATGCGCCTTCGTGAGCTGCTGATGGCCCACCTTCCCGCCAACGGAGGCCGCGTGGCCGATGTCGGCGGAGGCCCCGGCGTCCACGCCACGTGGCTCCAGGCCGAAGGCCACAGCGTCGATCTGCTCGACCCCATCCCGCGCCACATCAACACCGCTCGCAACACCGGAATCAGGTCGGCGGTACTGGGCGACGCACGTTCCCTTCCGTGGGCCGATGCCACCTATGACGCCGTCCTCCTGGCAGGCCCGGTCTACCACCTCCCGCCCGCCGGGCGCGTGCTCGCTCTCCGTGAGGCTGCCCGGGTAGTGCGCCCTGGCGGGGTAATCGCGGCGGTTGCCGTGAACCGCTATGCCAACCTGATGGGAGCGGCGGTGGCGAACCAGCTCGATGAGCGGCGGGAGATCGTGAACGCCATCCTGACGAACGGCTACAGCGCAAATAACGACCGCGTGCCGCACATGTACTACCACTCGCCGGACGAGCTGGCCGCCGAATTCACCGACGCCGGATTGAGCAGGGTTGAGGTCAAGGGCTTGACCGGCCCCGGCGGATGGCTGACGGTCGCGGTGGACCGTCATTTCCTGGAGACCGGGACTCCGTTGCCGTCCACGCTCACGAGGCACGACCCCTTGCAAACAGCGCTGACGGCCGCTCGTCATGCCGATGCCTACCCGGACCTGACAGCCTCTAGTGCTCAGTTGATGGCATTCGGTTACCGTGACTGACGTGCCTGATTCCATCCTGACCCGGATACGTCGGCGCGCGAGACCAGCGCGAACGACGGCCCGGGCAATCGAGTACACAGCCCACGGATGGCCGGTCGCGGCCCTGGCGGTGCCATGGGGAGACTGGTGCCCGTGCGGCGACACCTGCTCCGCACCGCACTTGGTCTCTGAGGAAGTGGTTAGTCCTGCGGAGGCCGCCAGGGTGTGGGCTAGAGGGCACCAGTGGGATATCGCGTTCGTGACCTCCCGGTTCGACGTGGTGGACCTCCCCGGATGGATCGGGGCGGAACTCCACGGCAAGCTCATCACCAGGTGCCCAACAGCCACCGCCGGCTACGCCGCGCGGCAATCCCGGCGGTGGCAATTCATCGTTGAGACCGGTGCCCTGTCGATCAATGAAATGGAGTGGGTGGGAGGGGTCGTTCACTCCGGCCCAGACGACTGGATAGCGGCGTCGCCCACGCGCACCGAAGAAGGCGGGCGCGTTGGGTGGATCGTTGACCCGGTCACCGCCCATTGGCAACCGTGCAGCGCGGCGGTGGTGGTGGACCGGGTCACCGGTCCGAAGGGGATCACCTCCACCATCGCGAATGTCACCGAGGGGCACGGCTAGCAGGTCGCTACAGCTCGGTGAGACGCCCTCTCGTGGAACCCCGAGAGGGCGTCTTGTCATATCGAACGTATGTTCTATCCTGCTGTCATGGGGACCAGAGGCCGCGTTTACACGCCTCCAGAGCCGCCGCCGGATGATCGGCGGCGGCACTGCTGGGTGCGTGCTCGCGTCGGGGAGTCTGAGCGGTGGTGCCCAGGGCTGATCCACGAGTGGCGCCCAGTCAACGGGGGCGGCTGGGCGGCCCGGGTCGTCTACGTTCCCGACCCGAGGCGCGCCGAGTCCGTAGAGGCGTGGTTTGCCAAGGCGCACCTTCGACCGGTGGAGTCGCAGCCGCCGAGTCAGACGAGCCGGGCGGCGGCCCGGTACAACGCGCTCGGCGGCACGAGGCACTAGGGGGCAGGGGGCATGCTCGGGCAGGCTTAAACCTACTAACTCCTAATGCGCGATCGCACAGAGAGAAGTAGGGATAAGCCTGCCCTGTGGTGCCCCCTGCCCCCTCGGGCTCACTAGTTCACCCGGCGTCCGGTGTGGAGCATCGCGCGGAACGTGCTGCCCGGGCGCAGGCCCTCAACGACCTTCACGGTCGCGGACCATGCGATGCCGAATTTCGTCGGCTCGGTGACGATCTCGTACACCGCGTCGCGGAACTTGAACGTCTGGCCGGCGTGGACCTCCTCCGCTGCCAGGAAGTACTCACCCGGCGCGGACCGTACAGCCTGGATCGGCTCGTCCATGCTTCGACGGTACCCCGGTGCGTGGGTACGATTCTCGATCGCAATGCAACCGAGAAGGGGGCGATATGGGGATCATCCGGAACACCAAGGCCAACGACCTGGCGGCCAGCGCGGCGAAGGCACGGGACAACGGGCAGGTGGTGTTCGCGGCGCTGCTGAACCTGCCGAGGACTCAGCCGGACCTGTCCAGCGAGATCGGGGACTGGTCGGCCATGATCGAGGCCGTTCAGAACGAGGGGTGGCAGCTCACGCAGTGGACCGTAGGCCAGGACAACAAGGGCAGGCCGCAAGCATTCCCGGTGTTCCATCGCCAGCCGTAGGCGTGTAAACGACAAAGGCCCCGTTCCTCCGGATCTGGAGGAACGGGGCCTTTGTGGTGGGCGTGGTCAGGATTCGTCGGCTTGCACCACGCGGGCGTCATGGCCCTTGTTGCGCAGGGACCGCGCGTAGCTCTCGGCGGCTTGCTGTGACTCGCTCCAGCGCCAGACGCTGTACGCAATCCTCGGGCCTTCGGTCAGCTCGTCGGCCTGACGCCGCAGGCTCGCAGCGTTGCTCAGGTAGATGCGGGCGGACGCAAGGGCCTCAGTTGGAATGTCCAGCTCGCCGCCCGAGTAGTACTTGTAGAACGTGCCATCGGTGTTGCGGATCTCGTGGCCTACGTACAGCTCGTCTCCGGTGGCGGCGTCGATCAGGAAGAACGACAGGTAACGGGCCTCGCCTTCGTAGCCCCAGCGCTTGGCGGTGACCCGGTAGAACCCCACCGACAAGGCGTCGCGGTACTGCTCGGCCTTGATGGCCTGGTCCAGCGCCTCACGGCGCAGGCGGGCGGCCTTGGCGTGGTTGTCGCAGGTGACCTCTACGGCGTGGGTGTAGTGCTTGGTCTGGCTCTTGTGGGTGGAGATGGTGCCGTCCGGGTGGGTGACGGTGGTCTTGCGGCTCATGCTGTCCTCCAGTTCGTGGGGTGGCCGGGCGGCCGATAGGCCGGACCTGCGGGAGGTCCGGCCGACTGCGGCCCGGGCGCGTGTAAACGTCAGGCAGGGACCAGCTCGGTCTCCCACTCGCGGCGCCAGCGGCGGCCGAGGGAGGCGTCCACGCCCGCGTGCCGGGCGAGTGCGGCGCCGGACGGCTTCTTGCCCTCGGGTGCGTCGTCCCACAAGGCGCGGGCCTTGTCCTTGCCGGTCGAGTCCTCCGGCATGGTTGATGCCGGGACTGGGGTGGGACGGCGTACCGGGACTGGGGCGGGACTCGCAGGCGGGACCGGGACCGGAGCGGGACTGGCGACCGGGACCGGGGCGGGACCGGCCGACGGGACCGGGACTCGTGCGGGACTCGGGACCGGGACCGGGGCGGGACTGACGACCGGGGCCGGGGCGGGACTGGCGACAGGCGCCGGGACCGGAGCGGGACTCGGCTTGGCCTCGTCCTGCGGCCGGGCGGACAACGTCATCAGATGGCCGACCGCCGCGAGAGCAACCGGGGGCACCGCGCCGACGAGGACGGCCAGGGCGACCTTCCACCATGGCGCGTTGTCCAGGGCGACGATGTGCCCAACGGCGTTGCCTGCGACGCTGACGGCCAGGGCGGCCATGCTGGCGGCGCGGGCGAACCGGCGTGCCTCGGAGTCGTAGCGGTTGGACAGCCACACGCGGCCAGCGCCGAGGGCCAGGGCGTCGATGCAGACCGGCAGGAGCCAGGCCGACCGGTCGCCCCAGCCGACGAAGACGGCGAGGGCGGCCAGGGTGGAGAAGGAGGCGACGACGGCGGCCACGCCCACCAGGGCGGTGCACGCGGTCAGGACCTTGTCGCGGTTCACGGGCGGGGACCTTTCGGGTAGCGGGACAGGACGTAGTGGAGGTGGCCGAGGCGGGCGTTTAAACGGCCGGGCCCGCGGAACAGGCGGGACTCGGCCTCGCGGCGGGACGAGCAGTAGAAGCAGCCGCACAAGCGGTCCTGCTGGGCCTTGAACCAGCGCCCGGTGGCGTAGGCCGCGCCCGCGAGGGCGAACGCGGCCAGCCCGGCGAGGCCGACGAGGAGGGCGGTCACGCCTCCTCCATCTCTTCGCCGCATGGGCAGGTGGGGACGCCGATGGCCAGCCACTTGGCGGTAGTGCGGACCTGATAGCCGCACTCGTCGTCCGGGCACTTGACCAGCAGCATTCGGGTGCCCTGCTTCTTGATGGTCAGGACGGCGTCGGTCAGGGCCGCGTGGGGGTACTCGCCCAGCCCTGCGGCGATCTCGCGGAGTTTGGCCTTCAGCTCCTCCGATGCCGGGGACGAGGTCATCGGGGCTTCAAAGCCCAGCTTCTTGGCGATCTTGGCGAACGGGCGGCCGTGGCCGTTGTCGCCGTTGGCGTGGTTGATGGCGTGGACCAGCTCGTGAGCCACGGTCTCTAGTACGTCGATGACGTCACCGAGGATCGGTGAGACGAAGACCTGGCCGAGCCCGTCGGCGGCGGCGGAGCCGTGCCAGCACTGGCCGATGGCCTTGGCCCGGCTGCCCTTGCCGCTCGGGAAGCCGACAGAGATCCGGACCGGAGGCACCTCGTGGCCCAGCTCGGTGAACATCGGGGTAAGGGCTTCGACGGCGGCGATCAGCCAGGACTCGCGGGTGGTGTGGGTGGCGGTGGTGGCGGTCATGCTGTCCTCCGGTTTAGATACAAAGCCTTTGTGTGTTCTGAAGAGAAGTAAACACACAAAGGCTTTGTATGTCAATGTGTAAACGACAGGTGTTCAGTCGTCGCCTTTGGCCACTGACCAGACCCACGAGAACGCGCCGATCGAGTAGTGGCCGTTGCTGTCTGGCTCGATGCGCTCGGGCTCACTGTCCGGGTAGTTCGGCTGCTCATAGACGAGAACGTCACCCTCCCAGGTGAACCGGGCGGACTCCGGGTCCTCGTTCGCCCATGCCGCCACCTTCTCGGCCACGTCGCGGTCAAAGGACGGGCAGAGCCAGCCGTTCCAGCGGACCGCCGGGTCGTAGTGGCCCATGACGGTGATGTAGCCGTCGATCGTCACTGGGCCGTGAGTGAGGGAGGGCCACCCCTCGCTAGTGACCGTGATGTCCCACGGCGCAAGGGCTTTCTCCAGGTCGGCGGCCGTGGTTGTCATGTCAGGGTTGTAGTCGGATTTGCCGGCCAGGTAGAGGTCCATGGCGAAGTCGAATGCTTGCTCGAAGCTCATTTCTCGGTTGGTCATGGGTCCAGTTAAACACACAAAGGCTTTGTGTGTCTACGTGTAAACGACAGCCGCGAGGATGGCGCGGGCAAGCTCCGGCGGGATGGCGTTGCCGACCTGCTGGAACTGCTTGGTTCGTGAGCCGCACCAGGGGTAATCGGCGGGGAAGGACTGGAGAACGGCGGCCTCCTGGACGCTGACCCGGAGACGGGATGACGCGCGGTCGTCCTCGGGCAATCCGGCGTCTTGCCATGTCACGGTGTTGAGGCGCTGCCCGAAGTAGATCGTGGGGGCGGGCTGGACCAGGTCGCGGCGGCCGGGCTTGCCGTGGGTGCCGTTGACGTACTGCCAGCGCTCCCCACTCCGTGCCTTCTCAATCCAGCGGCCTGCGGCGCGCTCGCTGGCGATCGTGGCGCGTGCTCCTGACCCGCCGACCATCTGCGGGTCCTGGCCGCCTGCGGCGGTTCCGGCGGCAACGGTGAGGTACGGCCGGTGGGTCATTCCCCACGACAGCGCCTCTGCCATGGAGATCCATTTCGAGACGCCGTCGTCCAGCCTGTCCGGGGTCCGGCTGTAGTACCTGGAGTGCGTCGGCACCGGTAGCGGCGCGGCGCCGTCCAGGCGGGCAACGAGGATCGCGCGTTTGCGTGTCTGCGGTACGCCGTACTGCTCCGCCTGGAGGTTGCCCGTGGCAACGGTATAGCCAAGGACGCGCAAGCTGTTGGCCATCTCTTCCCACACGGGGAGAACTGTCGGGACCTGCTCCAGGGCGATCCACGCATACGGGCGGCCGAGGTCGAACGCCTCCAGCGCCCACCGCAATGGCTCCAGGACAAGCGCGGTCCGTTCGTCGTCCAGGCCGGACAGGTCGATCAATTCGCGGCGAGCCATCGCGGACATGAGGGACAGGACCGCGTCCAGTGCCTTGCGGCCCGCGCCCTTGCCCGCCATGGAGAACGTCTGGCACGGCGGGGAGGCGATCAGGCCGGTAGCTGTCGGGAAGTCTGCCGGGCGGTAGTGGCGGACGTCGCCCTCTATCGTGTCGTGGCCGACGGCCCGGCGGGTGCAACAGGCGTCCGGGTCGGACTCGATGCCCACGGTCCGGAGGCCGAGGACGCGGGCGGCGACGTCCCAGCCGCCGGGGCCGGCGAATAGGTCAACGGTGTCGTGGGTCATTCATCGCTCCAAGCAAAAGGCCCCGGCACGCTGTCGGTGAGGACAGCGGCCGGGGCCGGGTGAGTGAGGGTCAGAAAGGGGCTGAGGCGTTGACGGCCGGGCGCGGTGCGCGCTGGTGAATGACGTAGCGCGAGACCGCAACGCCCTCGGTGATCTGGCCGGTGCTGAGGCTGATCAGGTCGACGCGGCCCGTGGCGTCCTCGTCGCGGATGACCACATAGCGGGCCGTGTAACTGCCCCGCGGGCGGACCTTGTCACCCCGCCGGAACTTCGCGTCCTCCCTCGCCTTCACGGCGGCGTCGTGGGCCATCACGGCCGAGGTGAGGGACTCGATCACGCGCACGGTGGCCGCGCGGTCCAGCGGACATGAGGAGCTGTCCAAAACGGCGACCTGGCGGCCGTCCCAGCGCGTGGAGGTCGGCGTGGCGTCGATGCTGACGTGGTCGCTGTCCAGGGCTTCGATGTAGGCGGTGGTCATGGGTGTCTCCTTGCTGTTGGTGGTCAGGCGTTCGGGTCAGTCATGACGGCGGGTTCGGATGCACACAGGAACTCGGCCATGCGGATGATCAGGTCACCGCGCTCCCGCAGGGGCGAGGCGCCGTCGGTGTAGCCGCGCGCGTTGGTCGGCGGCGCGAGCTTGTTCACGGTTTCGGTGGCGACGGCCAGGGCCTCTGCCCGGGTCACGCAGGCGTGTCCTTGCGCTCGGCAACCTTCTTGGCGGTGGCGCGCTTGCGCGCGGTGGTTGGTGCAGTGGGCGCGGTGAGTGCCAATGTGGCGAGAAGCTGAGCCTCGGTGAGGATGGCGACGCGCAGCGGGTGGGCGGGTGCGTCAATGGCGTTGGCCTGTCGGTGAAGTTCCAGGGCTTGCGCGTGCAGCCCCTCGCGGGTCACTTCTCCAGCTCCCTGGCCCGGACGATGCGGGCCTGAAGCCACGTGACCAGCTCCTCCATGCCGTCGGCGCTGACCAAGGCGACGCCTGATGGACCATCGGTCTGGATGCCGACCAGGCCGCAGATCTTGCCGTCCTCAACGGTCCGCTCGGCGTACTGAAGGACGAGACTGTCTCCGTCCTCGTCCATGGCGCCGATCACGTCGTCCTCGGCGGCGTAGGTGGATGCGTCCAGGCCGAACAGGTCCTCCAGGCCGGTGGCTTTGGCGAACGCCTCGAAGGCGTCGACCGCAGCGGGCTCGGTGCTCACAGTGGTTGTTCTCCTTGCGGTGGTGGTCAGTGCGGAGGGAAGTTGTGTCAGCGCCAGCCCGCGTGCTCACCGGGCTTGGCGGCTCCGGCCGGGTGGCCGGCGGGGCAGACCCAGCGCGTCGGAAGGGGCGTGTAAACGAGGCGTGCCTTGCACTCGGGGCAGTGGGTCCGGGGCACGGGGCGCGGCAGTGGCAACAGGTGTCACCCGCCCGGATGTTTGAAGTCGGCCCGCCGACGTGCACAGGGCTGGGCACGACCAGCCCATGAGTCCCGGCCGGGATGGGGAAGGTCCAGGCCCCCTGGCGTTCGGCCCGTGTGCGCCGGGGGCTGCCCTTTGTCGTCAGGGCATCTCCGCGGGCGTGTAAACGTCACGGACCCAGTGCGGCGGGAACCACCGGACTTCGCCGGTCTCGAACGAGCGCAGTTGCGGGGCGCGGCCGGACCATCTCAGGACCGGCCCTGTCCACTCGCGGCCCGACAGCGGGTTGATTACCCGGGCGTGCTCGCCTTGACCCTCGCGGGAGTCGCTGGGGATGACAGGGCGACGGGCGGCCATCACCTCACCCCCGCAGCGGTCGCGCGCTCGAACGCCTTGCGGGCGGCCTTCGCGGCGGCCTGCAACACGGTGCGTTTGCCGTTGGCAACGATCGAGAACGTGGCCTTGCCCAGGGCCACCGACCCGGTGAGTTCCCGATCACGGCGGACCTCGATATCAACCAGGTGATCGGAGTACTTCCGCAACCGGACCCGGTACCAGTAGCCGTCCGGTAAGGCGGGCGCGCCTGCGGCCCTGAGCAGGCGGTAGGGCTCCTCGCGGGTCACTGGCCAGCCTCCAGCGCCTTGGCCTCGGCGCGGATGACGAGCTGGGGCGGGACTCGGTCGCCGCTCCACCACTGATCGGACCGGCTGACCTCCGGAACGTCGGCGCTCGCGTCGTACTCCGAGGCCCGGTACCAGCGATCCCCGCAGCAGCCGCAGTCCTGGCCGGAGGCGCAGCCGTCGAAGTACAGGCCACCGCGCGTCACCGCGATGCGGTCGGCCTCCTCGGCGGTGCTCGCCTCGATCACGACGCTGACGGCGGGGGTGTGGAAGACGCCATAGGAGTTGTTCTGCCTGTAGGTGTAGAAGTTCATGCCCTTGTCCCTTGGGTCTGTCGGGGTGAAGTGGCAGCGAGTTGTGTCAGCCGGGGCGGTCGTGCTCATGCGGTCGCGAGAGATTTCTCAGCGGCGCCGCGCATGGTCGCTAGCGCCTTCATCCGGTCGCGCTGGACGGTCGAGCGGGACATGTCCAGGCAGTCGGCCACCTGCATGTCCTCCAAGACGTCGTCCTGGCGATAACCCCTCAACACACGAAGCCTTTGTGTGTTGTGGTCAGTGAAGCCGTACGCGAGGCGGCAGATCTGCTCTTGCCGGCGGGTGGCCTGACCCAGGAGCCATCCCACGTACTCGCGGCGAACGATGGTGTCCGCCGTGGCCTCGGGTGCCTCCAGTTCGGCCTCGTGCACTGCGGCCGACGGCGCGTCCAGCGAGGACGACGAGTTCAGGGCCAGGTGAATCGTCAGGAACGCGTCTTTGGACAGCAGTCCACCGCCCGCACTGTCCCGCCCGGCGGAGGCGGCCTCGTATGCTCGGCGGACGTCGCCGCCGTTGGCGTGCATGAGCCGGTGGTAGCGGGCCACCTGGACCTCCGGAATCGTCAGGCTGGTGGACTCGTCGCGGTCGGACCGGCTCACTGCGTTGCGCATGACGTTGCCGACGATGTGGTGGAACGGTGTGTCCGAGGTCAGGTCGTACTCCCGCACGGCGCGCACGAACGCCTCCAGGGCGACGGCCTCGGCCTCTTCCTCGTTGCCCTTCAGTTTGGTCCGCCGGGCGGCGGCCCTGATCGCGGGCATGAACGCGGCCAGGAGCTGGGCACCGGCCGCCTCCGATGCCGGGGTGACTCCATAGGTGACGTACTCCGAACCGTCGTCCTGGATCGTGACCGTGGTCGGGACGTTCTGGATATCGGTGATCAACGCGTACTGCTCAGAGACACTAAGGCTTTGTGTGTTTTCAACGGTAATGGTCATGGCGGTGCCCTTCAGAGGGTGTGCGGAAGTAGGGGGCCAGCCGAGGGGCTGGTCCCTAGATGCGAAGGCTTTGTGTGTTTAGGGGTTGAATGAAGAGACGAGACGTCGAGCCCTCACCCGGGGGCGGGTGAGGGCTGGGGACGTCAGATCAGGAGGCCAGGCGGGAGATCTCCTGAGGCGGGGCTGGAGTGGCCAGGAGAGCGCGCAGCATGGGCAGTTCCATGCGCGCTTGGTCCTTCAGTTCTTCGGCCAGCCTCAGGCCGGCGGCGACCACGACGGGATCGTCCTCGTCGGTCGCGGTGATGCGGTTAGGCACGCGGTCCTCCTCTTCCCCCTCCCACCGCGTGAGGGCGGCGTGGAGTCAATGCGTGTGCCAACTGGGCGAGGCAGTGCCCAGCTTGAACAAGTGGTCTATGAGGTCTCCTCCGGCAGCGTCGGCCGACTGGGTCGGTCGCATTGTCGAAGGCGGATCGGCATTGACATCCGAGGCCCCCAGCCCTCAGACGGTTTCTGGTCTCGCTGCGTGGCTCCAGGCCGTGAGGCCCCCCCGAACCATGAAGCGCTCTCCCGTTGACGTAGCAGGAATACAGGACTCCTGCTGTCCTCATCGAGAGTCTCCTACCTTAGACAGGCGCACCGACATACGCAGAGGCCCTTGTGGACAACGATGGACGCGTTGCAGCTTCCTGCAACGAGATGAACGTTTCAGCCGGAAAGCGGTTGTTATGGAATCGTTCCGTGCTAGAGGCAACTTCTCGCGGTGGCCCGCTGTGGACGGCATGTGGCAAGCCTCCCGTGACCGGTGTGGACAACTCCAGACAACTTCCGAGATGTCCTGAGATGTCCCTCCGGACAGCTCAGGCGGCGGCGCCATAGCCGTGTCCCCAGCTCGGGCCGTACACCTCGGCTTCGGAGGTGATGGCGACTCCGCCGAACGTGGACTCCATCAGTCGGCCGATGGTGTGGATGACGTCGGCGGCGTCCTCGGCGGGCGCCTGGCAGACCAACTCGTCGTGTACCGGGAGTAGGACGTACTCCGACAGGCCCGCGTCGTCCAGGTCGCACAGCGCCTTGGCCAGCAGGTCGCGGGCCGTGGACTGAACGACGTAGTTCGTCGCGGCGTATGCGCGGTCGCGGTCTAGCGGCAGGTGGCGGCCAAACGGAGTGACGACCTCCTGGCCGCCGTAGGCCGCACTGCGCTGGAGCCTGCGCCCGTAGGCCCGGATGCCGGGGAAAGCCTTGTCGTACTCGGCCACGGCCACCCGGACATCGGCCAGTGGTGCGCCGGTCTGGCGGGACAAGGTGACAGCGCCGCCTCCGTAGACCTTGCCGAAGCCAACGGCCTTGAACAGCTTGCGGGCCTTCTTGCGGGCCTTGTCGTCCATGTGTTCCCACGCCGCGCCGGACACCAGCCGGGCGGTGAAGGTGTGCAGGTCCTCGCCCGAGGCAATCGCGGCCATGAGCGCCTCGTCCCGGGACAGCGCGGCCAGGACGCGCATCTCCACCTGTGAGTAGTCGGCGGCGACGATCAGCTGACCGGGGTCCGCGATGATGCACCGGCGGATGGTCCAGTCCGAGGACGGGAGCTGCTGGAGTGCCGGGTCCGATACCGACATGCGGGCGGTGCGGGCGGCCAGGCTGCGGATGCTCGGGTGGATGCGGCCCTGGTCGTCCACCTTGTCCAAGAACGCCTGCGCGTAGGAGTCGGCCCACTTGCTCGCGCGCTTGGCCCGGACCACGGCGTCGGCCACCGGGTTGGCGGCGCGGGCCTCCAGCCGCTCCCACTGCATCCCCAGGTCGGCCATCGGGAGGAGCACGTCCTTGGATACCGACGGCGCGCCGGAGTCAGTGGTCTCGGTCCACTCCTCGCCCATGCCCTGGAGGGCGGCGATCACCTGGGCGTTGGAGTTGACGTTGGCTACGCCGAACTCGGCGGCCGTCGATCGGTGCCGGGCGGCCTCGTCGTGGAGCTGGGCGACGAGCTGTGACGTGTAAACGGGGTCGATGCGCAGGCCGCGTTTCATCATGGCCGTGGTGAGGAGCTGGACCCGGTGTTCCCAGTGGGCGAGCTTGGACAGGCCGTTGCCCTTGACGAGGGTTCCCAGCTCGCGCAGGAGCCGGGTGGCGTAGATGACGTCCAGGCCGGCGTAGGTCAGGTACAGCGGGTGGGTCAGGTCGATGACGGCCCAGCCGGTGTGCTTGGTGGCCTTGTACTCCTTGCGGAAGACGGCGTGCAGGCCGTCTTGGGTGTCGGCGGCGGCCGGGTCCACGTAGACCTTGGACAGCTCTTTCAGCTTCAGGCCGGTGCCGCCCTGGTGGAGCATGCGCGGGTCACACAGGTGGCCCAACAGGTAGGTGTCGAACACGCGCGGGCCGAGGTCGGCCAGCGGCACCAGGCCGGTGCGGTCCAGGACCAGCAGGTCGTAGGGCGCGTTGTGGACGACGAACTTGCGGTCCGGATCGCGCAGGACACGGGACGCGGACTCGAGGTAGGGGCCGCCCCACTCGACGGGGATGCACCACGCCTCGTCCACGGTTCCGAACTGGACCAGGCGGCCCCGGAACTGGGCGCCGAAGACGTGGAGATCGGTGTTCTCGGTGTCCAGGCCGAGGATCTGGCCGGAGGTGCGGCGGATGAACTCCTCAAACGCGGCCAGCTCGTCGGGGCGCTCGGGGAATCGGATGGTGACGGCGTCGCCGCCGACGCGATAGGGGAAGGTCAGCACGGGGCCTCCAGGAACGACGAAAAGGCCCCGCCCCTCCGAGGTGGAGGAGCGGGGCCAGGTGGCAGAGCGGAGGAGGTCAGCCCAGGAGCGTGCGGACCTTGTCGGCCGAAGTGCGGGCCTTGGCGGCGGCGTTCTCGGCGTTGGCGGCCACGATGCGGTGATAGTCCGCCTCGCGGTGCGCGGTGGTCGCGGTGTCGTCCAGTTCAGAGGCGGCCGACTCAAGATCGGCCACCACGACGGTGAAGGTCGCCAGGGCGGTCTCCGTCTGGGCGATGGCGGCGTTTACACGCTCTGCCGCGGTCGCGGGTGCGGGAGTGTCTCGGGTGAACAGCGGCACGGGTGGTCTCCTCATGCAGGGTCGAAGGCGTCCAGGCTCGGGGCCTGCTCGGTGGTGCTGACCGGTAGTTGTGTCAGCGCGGCCTCCCGTGCTCGCCCTTCTTGGGTATCGGTCGGGCGGGCCTTGCGCACGCCCTTGAAGCCGCGCACGCCCTTACGCTTTGACTGGTCGACGCCACGGTTGACCAGCTCCTGGTAGAGGGTGGTGTTCTGCCAGGGCCGCGAATGGCCCTCGGCCTCGCACCACTCCCGGTACGCCGCGTACAGCTCGGCCCGCGAGATCCAGCCGTCCGGGTCGTTCACGATCGCGCCCGGGTAGAACTCCAGGAGCTTGTCCGCCTCAGCGCGGTGGGACTCCACGGTTTCGGTGACCGAACGCGGTTCGCCCAGTCCGCCGGCGGCGTACCACTCGACCGCGCCGCGCACGGCCCACGCGAGGATGCCGGAGGCTTCAGCGTGGAGCTTGGCCGACAGGCGGGTGTCTTTGCGGGCGCCGGTGAACTGCTGCTTCCACTCCAGGATCTTCACGCGCCGCCAGATCCCGTCGGAGTTGTCGCGGACCTCGGGTACGGCGTTGGTGGACATGAACAGCAGGAACGACGGCATGAACGTGAACGGCTCGCGGTAGAGGAACCGGGCGGTGATCGGGTCGCCGCCGGTGAGGCGCTTCAGCTTGGCCTCAGCCATCCGGGCGCCGGTCTCGGCCTCGGAAGTCAGGACGAGCCGGGCACTGCGAAGCGACGCGACGTCGGACGAAGCTGCCGAACCGTCGTTCTGGTTCCCGGCGGCCAGGAACGTCTCAATGCCCACCGAGGCGGTGATGTTGCCGAACACGTCGTACAGCGCCGAGGTGAAGACGCTTTTGCCGTTGCCTCCGCGCCCGTGGAGCATCACGTAACACTGTTCGGTGGCGTGGCCGGTGATCCCGTAGCCGACGAGGCGGCGGAGGTAACTGGTCATCTCGGATTCATCGGGGAAGCACTCCGAGAGGAACTGTTCCCACCGGGGCGCGGCAGCGTCCGGGTCGTAGTCGACGTCCAGGGCCATGGTCAGCAGGTCGTCCGGGTCGGCGGGCTTCAGCTCGCCCGTCTTCAGGTTGACCGTGCCGTTGCGGCAGGCAAGGAGGTCCGGCTTGGCGTCCAGGTCGGAGGCCGCGACCGCGACGCCGGGCAGCGCCTGGACCTCCTTCATCACCGCTTCGATGCCGCGCGACCTCTGCGAGTCGTGCGCCCAGTGGAGCGCGGCGCGGCGGCGCTTGTCCTCGGGCGACCCCGGTTCGCCGGGCGGCATGGCCAGCGCCTCCGCCATCAGGTCGATGGCCGACTGTTGCGCGGCCTGGCGGACACGGGAGCGGTTGTCCACGGCCCAGGCCGACCCGTTCCAGACGAGGAACCCAAGGGCCGGGGTATGGCGGAGTAGCCCCTTCATCCGGCGGACGAGGCGCTGAGCGTTGGCCAGCTCGGTATGCGGAAGCCGGTCTTCAGCAGGGTTCGGGCGGGGCGCCGGGGTGGAGGCGCTTGGCGTTTCCGCGGGCGGCGTCCACGGGTTGGCTGAGCGGACCGCGCGGGCGAATGCCTGCGGGAACGCCGCCGGGTCCAGCTCGCGCCAGTGCGTGAGATCCTCGGCGGCCTCCGGGAGCTGGAGCACGAACACGGGCAGGCCAGCGTCAGTCATCCGTTGACCCACGCGGGCGTTGAACTTGGAACCGGCTTTGTCGTTGTCCCCGGCGAGGATCACCCGGGCGTCGGGGCGAAGCGCGGCCAGGGCCTGCGCCAGCTCGGCGGAGTCGCCCAGGCCGGCGCCACGGATCAGGAGCGTGTCGTAGCCCAGGCCGACCGAGGTCAGGCCGTCGCCGGGGCCTTCTGTGACGATGACCTCCAGCCAGCCGGTGTCCCCGGGGTACCAGCCGTACCGGCCCCAGACCTCTCCGTCAGGGTTGGCCGGGCCGGACCACTTGGCGGCGCCGGTGTAGGGGTCGGTGATGGCGCGGGCCTGAAGGTAGTGGGCGTGGCCCTGGAAGTCGTACATGGGAACCGTCAGGCGGGGCGCGTCGCGGTACAGGGCGCGGGACAGTCCGTTGATCCGCTTGTCCTGCTTGAGGATCGGGAGATTGCCGTTGCCGCTGTCGAAGCCGAGACGTAGGTTGGCGGCCCGTTCCCGGTTGATCCCAAACCGGCGTTCGGCGTATGCCACGGCATCGTCTGACAGGGCATCGGCGGCGGCGCGGACGTACTGGGCCAGGGCGGCGCGGTGGCCGACGCTGACCGGGGTCTCTTCGGCGCCGGTCAGGCGGACGTCGTCCAGGTCTCCGACCTCCACGTTGAACAGGTCGGACATGCGCAGGCCCATGGCCGACAGGACGTCGGTGGTCTCGCAGCCCGCGCGGCAGTGGGCCATGATCGTCTTGCGCTCGGGGTTGTAGGCGACACGTAGCGACGGGTCGCTGTCCTCGTGGGCCGGGCACAGCGTCAGGTAGCCGTCGCCCTCGGCGTCGACCCCGTCGAGCTGGCCGAGGAACGCGGCAAGGGTCAGGCCGGTGGTGACGGGAGTCGGGTCAGAGAACGGGTCCATGCGAGGCGGCCTCCGGTGGTCGTGTAAACGGCAGAAGCCCCGCCCCTCCGGATTGGAGGAGCGGGGCCAAGGTGATCGGGAGTTGTGTCAGCCGGACGCGACGTGCTCAGTAGACGACCTGGCCGCATGCCGGGCAGTACGCCGCCGGTTCCACGTCGCCGTCGTCGGCAGCGCGGTAGGTCCGGCGGATACGGCCGGTGCAGTGGGCAACGGAGCACCGGTCTGCGTCGACCTCGTCAGTCGCAGTCGTGGTCATCGTGGTGGTAGCCGTAGCCGTGCGGGTTGGTCTTGGTCCTGGTGGTCGACGGCTTGTTGTAGGTCTTCGGCCTGGAGGACCGGGAGGTCCCGGACGGTTTCGGGTTCTTGCCCGCCGGAAGGATCAGGGCATCGTCCACGCAGTACGGCACGTTGTAGGTGGAGGCGCCGCAGGCGGTCAGCCCGGTGACGAGGGCCAGGGCAGCGAACAGGGAGATAGCGTTCCTCATCAGCGGGCCGCCCGCCGGTGCAGGGCGCGGGCGGTGCGTTGGGCTTTGCCGGTCCGCCGGCGGGCGGCTTTCACCCAAGCGGGCACGGTCCCGCTGTAGAGAGAGCCGGTGCGGCCTCGGGCGACGAGCGCGGTCAGGAACGCGAACCGGTGGTCCTGCTTGGCGCGGTGCGCGTCGTGGATCTCGGTCAGGGCGTCGCGTTCCTCGGCGTTGACGCCGGGGAGCTGGACCATGGGAAAAGCGTTCACTTGGTGATCTCCTCTGCGGTGGTCGGTGTGGGGATCTCGTCCCAGAACTGGCCGCCGTAGCGGCGCTGGTCCTCGCGGGCAAGTGGGTCAGCGATGGCCTGCCACTCGTCGTCAGGGCGCGTCATCTGGTCTCGGCTTCGGCCAGGCGGCGGACGAGGTCGCGGAAGGTTGCGGCGGTCATGGCTATGTAGGCGTGTTCGGCGCTCTTGCCGCGACGCTTCACGGCAACGACGCCGTAGGGCTCCTCTGCCCGGACGGCCTGGACCGCCGCGCCCGCCAGGCCGACGTTCAGCGCCTCGGTCACGGACCTGTAGTTCTTGGCCTGGATCACGAACGGCGACAGGTGAATGTCTCCGACGTCTTCGTAGCCCTCCTGATGGGGGCGGCGGACCTGGCGGCCGTGGACCTCTGCCAGGAACCGGGTCAGCTCCAGCTCGAACCGATCGCCCTTGGCCTTGTTGGGGTTAGCCACGCAGCGCCTCTCTGACCGTGGTCATGAAGCGCTCCAGAGCCTCGCGGGTGACGTACCCGCCGTACTGGTCGCGGTAGCGGCTCTCCAGGTGCTCGCGCAGCCGGTCGACCGGGCCGTGTTCCAGGGACTCCGGTGTGTGGGTCTCGAACGGTGAAGGGCAGGAACAGCCGGAGTCGTCGGCCCACTTCAGGTTGCCTTCGGCATCGATCCACACGGCGGTGTAGTCGAATTCGTAGGACCCGCTGGAGAAGTCAAGTTCTCCGACCAGAGTCAGGCCGTGGTCTTCGGGCGAGTAGAACAAGCTCATGCAGCACTCCTCAGGTGACGGGGGCGCGACGCCGGGCGCGCGGCGTAGGCGGTGATGAGTGAGGTGGCCTTTGCGGTGCGGCGGGCGGACAGCAGAGGCAGGACGGCGCGCATGACCGCGACGGCTCGGGCGCCGGTGATCTGGGCGACCATCAGCGGCTTGTAGCCGTTGCGTCCGGGTGGCTCCAGATGGGTGGAGGCGTCCATGAGGTCAGCGGCGCGAATGATGACGTCGTGGTCGGACATCTTCACGCGGATGCGCGGGTTGTTGCGTGGGGCATCGAAACAACCCTCCCCGTCGAGTAGGCCGGCCAGCCATGCGGCTTGCTCCGGCGTCATGGGGTGAGCTGATGGCAGGACAGTCATAGGCTCATCCGCGCGCACCGACGATCACGGCGACGAGGAGGCCGAGTGCGGCGAACACCAGCAATGCAAGGCCGAGTGGGATCAGGGCGGGCAGTAGGACCAGCAGCCAAGGCAGTGATGCGCCTGCGGCTTTGGTCATCGCGGCCAGGACGGACACGATGATGCCCACGGCAACGGCCTTGGCGAGGATGCCGCCCGCGCGGTAGCTGCGGGAGGTGCGGTCCGGGGTGTAGTCGATCTTCACGGGGTGTCCTCCTGAGGGCAGTCAGGACAGGCGCCGAGCGGCGCGTGATAGGTCAGATGGCAGGTGGCGCAAACGACCTCGGACGGGAGGAGGACTGCCGTGTCGGGGTCGTATTCCAGGAACATCGGGAGGTCGTCTCCTCGGCCGGATGGAAGCGGAAGGCCCCCGTCCTCCAGGCGCGGAGGACGGGGGCCTTGGGATGCGTCTAGCGGTGGCCGATCAGAACGGCGCTTCGGTGTTCTTGGCCAGGTAGGCGCGGGCGATGGCCTTGTCCGCCTCGGTGGCGTCGGCCAGCTTCCACGGCTTGCTCTGGCCCTTCTTGGCCTCGCCCTGGCCGAGGCGGCCGAGCACCATGCCGCCGATGCGGCCCTTGATCTGCGACTGGAGCACCTTGGGGAACACCAACGTGTCCACCACCTCGGTGTCGACGTGCTCGCCGTCCAGGACGATGACGTCGGCGCTGACGGCCGAGGTCTCACCATGGACGGTGTTAACCGCGGGCTCGTAGCCCTTGACCTTGAACAACAGAAGGCTTCCCAGGTACTCGCCCCACTGGATGCCTTCGGCGCTGGACGGGCCGCTGAACTGGTCGCTCATGCTTGTGCTTGCTCCTTGCTCGCGCGATGGCCGTTGCGGCCTTGACGAGGAGGAGTTGTGTCAGCAGGGAATCCCAAGCTCAGCGAGGAAGGTTGCACCAAGCAACGAGCGCCGCCGCGTGCGAGTACGCCTTGTAGAACAGGCGTTTACACGCCCTCATGCGGCGCCCAGCTCCTTCTTCCGGGTCGACGCCAAAGCGGTCAGGCCGGGCGTCCAGGAGCTGGCGTTCTGCGCGTACAGGGCAACGAGTGCGTCATACGACGGCGCGGCCCGGATCAGGTCGACCAGCGACGCCTCCGGCGCCTTGGTGACGGTGAGGGATGCGAAGTCGTGGGCCAGGTCTTTGCGCTTGCGCCAGTCGTGGACGCCGCGTGCCAGAGTGGACGCGACGGTCCAGCCCGACGCGATGTCCGCCCACACCAGGCGGGCGGCGCCCGCGCCGGCCGGGAGGTGGACGACCACGCCCCACTCCCTTGACGGGTTGCCGAGCAGCGGAGTCCGGCGGCCTACGGTGTGGTCGTAGTCCTCGGAGTTGGCGTAGGTGCCAAGCTGCATGCAGATCTTGCCCATGCCGAGATCGATGTTGCCGGTTTTGACATCACCGATGAGGGCGTCGCCGGGCTCCACCAAGTCACCATCCGGTGTCATCAGGCGTTTGCCGTGTCTGGCCTCGTAGGCCGCGAGGAACTCCTGTGTGAACCGGTAGATACGGTCATACGAGCCACCCACGCGGAGACCGTCATTCACACAGAAGCCCTCGATACCAACGGACTCCAGACCCTCGGTGATCGCGCGGTAGGCGTTCAGGTCAGGGACGTACTCCTCGGGGACGTTGCCCAGCGGCTCGCCCTTGTCGATGCGCTCGGTGTAGGAGTGCAGCGCGGTGCCGATGGTGGCCTTGGCCGATCCGGCGGCGGCGTCCTTGGCCTGCTTGGCAATGTCGTTGAGGTTGCGCTTGGCGTATCGGTCGTTGGGGTCGGAGATGGCCAGCGCGGCGAGCTGGAGGTCTCGCCGGGCGGCCATCCCCAGGACGACCATTCGCTGAGACCAGAGGTTCAGGTGGTAGGTGTCTTCCAGGGCGCCGACGAACGTCGTCACGCGCTGGTAGGCGACCGGTTCGCCGCCTTCTGGCGGGGTGATGAGCGGACGGCCCCATTGGTCGCGGGGCAGCTCGGACGAGACGGTGGAAAAGGGGTCGGTGGTCACAGGCGGACGGCTCCTCTGTGTCTGCGGGTAGATGTCCGCAGAGGAGTTGTGTCAGCGCTGTGATGCGTGCCTGGACCGCCGCAGGTGGCCAGGACGCGGGGAGGAGGGGGGCAGGGGTCACCCCAGGGCAGGCAAAATCCACCTACTCTCAATGAGCGATCGCATTAAGAGAAAGGTGGAATAAGGCTGTCCCCCGGGTGCCCCCTGCCCCCCGGGTTGTGGCGCTACAGGGCCTTGAGGACTGAGTCCAGGCTCTTGCGGATGTCGGCGGCGAGCGCCTTCACCGCCGCGCGTTCCTTTGCCGTCAAGGGCAGGCTGGTCAGTGTCTCGGCGTGCTCCACGAGGACAGAGGCCAGCGCCATGGCTCGGGGCAAGGTCTCGCGGTTACCTGCCTGGATGCCGACGGCTCCGGCGGTGGCCGCGTTAACGTCGCGCTTTTGCGCGATGCGGTCGTTGGGTGATCCTTCTTGGAAGCCCAATGCCTTGAGGTCTTCGGTGTCTACTTGCTCGCGAAGGGCCACGTTTACATGGTGGCTGAGTAGTGATTGCATTTTCTTGCGCTGCTGATCGCGAATGTTGAGGCGCGAATAGATTTCGCCCATTGCGTGTTGATAATCGCCGGATCGGCCTTGCCAGTCAGGGGCGTCATTGCGGGTGAAGTTCGAGCGCAGTTTGACTACGTCCTTACTTGCCTTCTTGATGAGGTCCGTCCGGGTGGCGCCTTGCTCTAGGTAGTCACGCAACGTTGCGGTGATCTGGTCTATGAGTTTGGCCACGGCTTTGGTCGGCGGTGTGTAGGCACCGGAGGTGGGGCGCGCCACGGTTCCCCCAAGGTGTTCGGCGTCGGGACCACTAGAGACTAGGGCCACCGGCTGGCCGCCGCAACACAGGAAGCCTTTATGTGTTTCTAACGCAAACAGCCCTGCCGCTCTCGTTGGAGAGTGACAGGGCTGTCGTTTACACGGGACCTACGACAGGGCGCAAGCGATCCGGTCGGCGTGGCGGTGGAGGTCTTCGACAGTGCCAGCGTTGGGGACGGTGATGTCTGGAGTGAAGTAGTCGAGAGCGCTCTCAGATACGTGATCCTCGGCAGGGCGCGGAATTCGGGGATTCACGATGCGGACTGTCGATCCTCGTAAATGGTTGCGCACGGCATCTACCTCGTTACTGAACCGCACATCGGTGATGACGACCGGACCGTGGACGGTGGCGGCCTGATCGAGCACGATGCGCAGCCAGAAATCTGGATCGAGATCGCGCACGCCCATTCCCATGTGCTGGAGGGTCCGGCGTACCTCGCGCAGTTCCTTGGCCTTGTCCCAGCCGAGGGCCTGGACGAGGTGGGAGAGGCGGGTCACGTACGGACCCGGGTACGGCAATGCCCAGCCCTCCCGGGCGAGGACGCCGTATTCGTCGGAGGTGACAACGATGAACGGGTCTTGTTTCAGCACTGCCGTGCGGAGGTTGTCTCCGAAAGCCAGCCGGGTGAATCCGTGTTCGCTGCACAGCCGGGCGGCGAAGGTGTCTTTGCCGTGCCGCTTGCGTCCGAGAACGCCGATGATGCGTGATGCCAAGGCTGGTCTCCTGACTGAGGGGATTGGTCAGTCAGGGAGTTGTGTCAGCGGCGCGGTGGCCTGCTCAGGCTTCGCGGTGGCGACGCTTGAATTCCTCCACCTCGTGGAGCACGGCGCGTAGCTTGGCCTCCAGGGTGTCGATTTCGGCGCGCATGCCTGCCTTTTCGCCTGCCCAGACGGCGCGGTCCTCGGCGTGGCGGGCGCGTTCCTCCACGATCTGTTCCCGCAGCCGGCGGTTGTCCTCGGCCAGCTCGTCGCGGGCGTGTGCCACGACGGCAACGGTCAGGTCGGCCTCGCTGAGCAGGGCGGCGCGCTGACCGGCGGGGGTGGCCGCAGCCCGGCGGCGCAGGTACCACCGGGCCACGGACTCCAGGTACCGGAGGACGCCCGCGCCGAGCAGGGCAACGATGACGGGCGTCCACTCCATCAGTCGATGTCCCCCGGGACCGGGACCTCGTCCTCGGGCGGGACCGGGACCGGGTACGGGGTGACCTTGTCCCGCAGGACCGCAGCGGTCGGGACCAGGAGGGCCGCGACCAGGACTCCGCCGATAGCGGTCACGACGGAACCGGTCAGGACTCCGACGGTCCCGAGCAGGACCAGGACTGCGGTGGCGACGCCGTACAGGTAGACGCGGACGGGCTCGTTTTCCTTGGACAGGAACTTGGCAAGGGCGTTCATTCAGGGGTCTCCGATCAGACGATCTTGTAGCCGTACTTGGCCATGACGGCGCCCGTCTTGGGGCCGAAAATGCCGTCAGGAACCAGGCGGTTCTTCTTCTGGACGTTCACGACGACCGGCCGCAGGAGATTGGCCGCGCCCTGCCACAGGCCCTTACTGGCCTTGTCCATCCAGGCCCGCTCAGTGGCCGTGCTGGTGTAGCCCAGGCGCCGTGCCCACGCGAGGAACTGGCGAATGTCCATGTAGGTGGCGTCAGTGGGCCGCATGCCCTTGGCCAGGTAGCCGGGCTTCTGGTTGCAGCCGTACTGAATCGACCAGGTGCTGATCGTGACGTCGCGGGAAGTGGCCGGCGGGACCGGCTTCCCGCGGAGCTTGGCCGCGACGCGGGCAACGGCGGCGGCGGTCCCGATGATCTCGAAGTGCATGCCGTCCTTGCGCCGGGTGTAGTCCTCGCCCCAGCGGATGACGTTCTTCCCGGTGACCGGGTCGACGTAGTCCCGCAAGTGCGCGTGGATCTTGGCCTTCTCCGCTGCCGACCAGGTCCCGGTCACGCCGAGCGGATGCTTGGTGGCGTTGGCGTCCAGCGCGGTCCCGCTCGCGTGGTTGCTCAAGGCAACACCGCCACGGATCGGCCGTTCGGCGTAGCCCCAGTCATCGAAGATGCCGCCGTCGATGTCTTCCACGTACTTGTCGATGAATGCAGCGATGCGGGTCAGGAGGTAGCCGGCGTCACCGGAGCGAAGCCGGACCCTGCGGGTAGTGCCGGGAATGAGCTGGACACTGGTCAGGCGAATGTCATTCGCGGACCAGCCGTTTTGTGAGGTGGGCATGGTGAAGCGATCTCCTGCGGTAGGTGGCTGGTCAGGCCGGGCGGTAGCGGACAGAAACCGTGAGGATGTCGTTGGTTGTCCAGGTGAAGGGCAAGGCCGCGGCGATGCGGGTGCCGGATTGGTCGCCAATGCCGAAGCTGCTTGGGCTGCCGACGGTCCAGGCATCGCGTTGCATGAGGGCTGACGCGGATGCGTCGAAGCATGAGACCTGGCCAACCGGCGCGGTGAATGCCCAATCAGCATGGGCATTGACGGGCAGGCTGAGCAGCCACGCGCCGTTGCCGTACGTGGTGCTCGCGTTCATAGTCACCTTGAAGTAGCCGACGACCATTCCGCCGGCGTAGCGCCAATGGCCAGTGCGGGGCGCGCTTCCGAACGAGGGGCTGGTGGTGCCACCGGTCCACGAAGGCGTCCAGGTCTGCCACTGCGATTCCAGCGGCACCCAGCCGTTGCCGTCGTACTGTGCAAGCACCGTGTCTGCGGTGGTGTACGCGAGCATGCCGTCTGCCTTGACCGCCGTCAGGGCGTTGTCTCGGGCGGCGGCGTTGGCGAACCGCATAACGGATTGCTGCATCAGGTAGCCGTCCAGCTCGTCGCCGGTCAGAACGTTGCCGTTGGCAAAGTCCTTGAATCCGAGGCCAGCCATGTGGAGTGCTCCTAGGAGATAGTCGTTGTCAGGTTCGCGGGCTGCCCCAGCCGATAGGCAGGGTTGAAGGTGCCGATACCGGCGCCGGGGTTGGGGTCTTGCGTGTACTGGACCTGGAACTTGCCTCTGCCGGTGCCGCCGAGCGCGGACACGGGGACGGTGATGGATACGCGAGTGCCGGGCTTCTCTGACTCGGTCACCGGTTCGTTGTGCACAACCTTGAAAAACTGGTCGGCCGGGACCATGCCGCCGTTGAATCCGGCGTCCGGGACGATATGGCGCACCTGGCGGTAGATCGGTACGTCACGCGGGAGCACACGAGGCGAATCCCACGAGATCGTCACGTCCGTTCCCGCGCCACCGGCTTGGGTGACAGCCACATTCCGGGGTGGCGACGGGTCGTAGTCCGACTCTCGCGTCAGCAGGTGAGCCGGGCCGAGTTCATAGTCAATAAGCCAGCGGTCCGGCGTGATCAGGTGCGTGGTCGACAGGATCGCGATTCGCTGGTCCGCGCCGTCAACGTTCAGCGTGGCCAGGCCGGGCACGCGGCCCTGGATCTGGGCCGTGGATTGCATCGGTGCCCGCAGAGTGCGTGTAAACGGCAGCGGCCGGACCTTCAGTGGAAGGGTGCTGACGAAGTTGCGGACGGTGGGGCCGAGCCGGTCGTTGTTCACGTCCAGGACGCCGAGGTCCACGGTGACGTCTTGGCGCCGGGCGGTGCCGGGCGTGGCGAAGGGGCCGAACGTCACGACGGTGTCCGGCGAGCTGGCCAGTGCGGCGGTCACTGTGACCGCCGTGCACCACAAGGCCGAGTCCTCACCAACAGTCCGTTCGGTGTAGGACACGGTCCGGTCGGTGTGGGTCTTTCGGCCCAGGGCGGCGGGCGCCACGCCGGTGACCAGGGCGGGGTCATCGGTGAAGCGCAGTGCGCTGTCCAGCGTCGTACCGCCAGACGCGGGACGGGAGATCGACTCGAAATCGATCAGGCTCAGCCAGGGAGCCAGACGCCAGTACAGGCCGTAGTAGCGGCAGGCCCGCCACAGGGTGTCCAGGATGGTGGCCGGGGTGTCGGTCACGGCGGTCACCGGCAGAAGGCCGGCGGGCATGATGTTGACCATGACGCCGGAGTCCACGTCGGAGTCGGCGGTGAAGACGCCACCTGTGGCGCCGAGTGACAGGTAGGTCCGGGCTCGCTCGGCCAGGTGCTGGTGCTGGTTGAAGTTCTGCGGCGGGGCGTCTTGGGTGGCGAAGTACTCGGTAGAGCTGGACGCGGTCAAGCTGACGCGGTGGGTGCGGGTGGCGGTGTTACCGGGGAGGTGGGGGTCCAGGTCCACGGTTTCCGTCATGGATGCGTCGTTGATCGTGCCCAGGAACAGGGTCTTGACGAACGGTGTTCCGGCGCCGTACTCGATCCACAGCCGCTTGCCCTTGTGGGCCATCAGTCCGGGCAGGGTAGAGGTCAAGGTGGCGGTGGTGACTTCCCGGCGCACGAACAGGCCGTCCTCCACGGTGGAGGGCTCGTTGACCACCAGTGAGGTGAAGTCGGGCGGGATGAGCTGGAACGCCGAGTCATGTCCAAGGGTGCTCTCACCCAGGATTCCCTCACCCAGAACGAAGCCCTGAGACGCGACCTTGAACGACAGCTTGGACACGTCGTAGTTGGCGTTGCCTGCCCAGTCGTTCGGCCCGGCGGAGGTGGTGAATTCGGCGGCGGTCGCCCCGCGGTTGACCATCGCGGCGTCCACGTCGACCGCGTCACCGACGGCGAAGGTCGGGCCGGTGCCGTCCCAGTCGAAGATCATCACTGCCAGGCGAACGGCGCCCGCCGGGGCCGTGCCAGTGACGGTGTAGCGGGTCCAGTCGCCCGTCAGGCTGTGGCCGTGGACGGCCGAGCTGACTTGCACTCCGGTCGAGCTGTAGAACGACATCTGCGGCCAGACCGTCCGGCCGACTCCGCCGTCCACCCCGCGCAGGTACACCGAGAAGGTGAAGACCTCCCCAGGGCTGACGGGGATCTGGCCGGTGGACCCCAGGATGCCGCCGGAGTTGTCCGAGCCGTTCGCGGTGTCGCAGACAGCTCGGACGAACCTGTCCCCGTGCCAGCCGCCAGATGAGGCGAGCGACGCGGTGAAGTCGTCGTCAAGAAGACTCCACCACGTCAGCCCGTCCTCAAACGACGAGTTCGCCAGCAGGTTGAACGCGCTCACGTCAGTGCCTCCAGCGCGACCCGTTGGCGCGCTCGTAGTCGGTGATGGCTTGGACGACCTGGCGGCCGACCTCCGGGCCGCTGGTCAGGGCGTAGACGTTGATGACCGGCGCTGGCGCCGACGCGGAACCGCCACCGCCACCGGCAAGCGATGCCGACAAGGCGACCGACGGTGACGCGGAAATGCCGTTCTCGATGTCAGAGGTGACGCCGCCGAGGAACCGCTTCAGCCGGTCCGTCTCGCCGTCCATGCCCTTGATCAGGGACAGGAGGATGGCTGAGCCGGCGGGCGTGAGGAGGCGCTTGTCCTTGGGCAGAGGCCCCTTCCAGGACTGAATCCAGCCGGTCACGTTGCCCAGGTAGTTCTTCAGGTCCCCGACCTTGGACGAGATGCCGTTGATGAGTCCGCTGATGATGGACCGTCCGGCGTTGTAGAGCGTCGAGCCGACGTTGCCGACCCACCGCAGGACCGATGAGCCGATGCCCCGGAAGAACGAGGCCACGTTGGCCCAGTAGGACACGTAGCCGGTTGCCAGGCTGAGGATGATCTGGCGGCCCTTGGTGTAGAGCAGGCTGGCGGTGTTGCCTACCCACTTGACGACCGCCGAGGCGATGCCCCGGAAGAACGCGGCCACGTTCGCCCAGTAGGACAGGTAGCCGTTCGCCAGGCTGAGGATGATCTGGCGGCCCTTGGTGTAAAGCAGGGCGGCCGTGTTCCCTACCCATTTGAGGACTGCGGAACCGATCCCTGCGAAGAAGCGGCCGATGGTCGTCCAGAACGACAGGTAGCCGTTCGCCAGGCTGACGATGATCTGGCGGCCCTTGGTGTAGAGCAGCTTGGTGACGTTGCCGACCCAGCGCAGGATCGCGGAGCCGATCGACAGGTAGAACCTGCCGATGGTCGCCCAGTAGGACACGTAGCCCTTGGCGAAGCCGACCAGGACGGCGCGGCCCTTGTCGAACAGCCACGAGGCCGCGTTGCCGACGGCGCGGGCGATCTTGCCCGGCAGGTCGCGGAAGAATGACAGCACCGAGGAGAACGCCGAGGCCACGCCCTGGCCGAAGCCGGAGAAGAAGGCGCCAACTCCCTTGACGGCGGCAACGACCGCGTTGACGGCGGCCAGGACGCCGGTCTTGACGGCGCTCCAGGTGGCGAGCAGTCCGCTACGGAAGCGGTCCGAGTTCTTAAAGGCCCATACGAGTCCGGCGACGAGGGCGGCGATCGCGACCACCAGAATGCCCACCGGGTTGGCCGTGAGGACGATGTTCAGCGCGAGCTGAGCGACCGTCCATGCCTTGACGGCGGCAACGACGGTGCCGAGGATCGCGGCGAATGGCGCGAAGAAGTCCTTGTTCTGAAGGACAAACCCGGCCAGCTTGCCCAGGAGCACGACCAGCGGGGCGATCACGGCGGCGAGCGTCTTCAGGACGGCTGCGAGCTGGCCGCCCGGTCCGGTGCCATCTTGCATGCCCGACACGAACGCCATGACGGCGGGCAGAGCCTTGGACAGCGCCGGGACCACCTTGTTTCCAAGGAAGTCCACCAGACCCATCTTCAGGGTGCGTGTAAACGCGGTGATCTTGCTCTTGGCGGTGTCGCCCAGGGTCTTGTTCACCTGATCGGCCGCACCGGCGACCTGGCCGAGGCCCTTGGTCGCGGTCGATGGGTCGAGTTTGAACAGCGCGGCGCCCAGGTCCTCGGCCTGCGTGCCGAACAGGCCGACGGCAATCTGTGCTTGCTTCGCGGGGTCCTTCACGCTGCGGAGGCGATCAAGGACGGTGTCCAGGCCCTTGGCGGCACCAGGGCCACCCTTGGCGAACGTCGCGGTCATCTCAGTGGCACTGAGGCCCAGCGCCTTGAACGCGTCGGCCGAAGTCTTGGAGCCGTCGACAGCGCGAATGCTGAACTCCTTCAGCGCGTCCGCGACGAGGTCGGAGTCCCGGGCACCGCCCTGGAGTCCCTGCTGGATAAGGCCAAGTGCCTGTGTTCCGTCAACGCCGAGCTTGCGGAACTGCGTGGAGTACTCGTTGAACGTGTCCAGCAGATCCTCAGACTTGTTCAGCCCGAGTTGCTGGCCACGCGTGAGGATGTCGAAGGCGGCCTTGGCGTTGGGCGCCATGTTCGTCTTGAGCATCTGACCCACGGCGCGGGTGGAGGAGACAGCGTCCTCGCCGGTGATCTTGGCGTAGTTGAGGACGCTGGCGCCGACGTCCTCAATTGCCTTCTCACTGTCGTTGATCGACACGAGGCCGTTCTGAAAGGCGGCCTTGATGGCATCGCCTGTCTCGGCCACGGACTCGCCGTAGGCGTTCTTGTAGAGGTCACCGGCGGCCTTGCCGACCTTGGCCGATGCCGGGCCGGTGAGGCCGAGCTGGGCGTTGAGAGTGGCGGTCGCGTCCTGGACATCCAAGGCGCCAAGGAGGGCGCCGGACAGTGCCGTTCCGGCGCCAACGCCGACGCCGGCCAGGACGCCGCCGAGCTTGCCCCACTTGCTTTCGGTCTCGCTGACGGCGTCCTCAGCAGCCTTCGGTACGGTCGCGATTTCTTTGCGGGCGGTCGATGCGTCCGCCAGGAGGCCGATCCGCACGGCGGCGTTGGCTGCTGCCATCACTGTCTCCGGAGCTTCGGGGCAAGGCGGACGAAGGCGTCTCGCTCGGCGCGGGTGAGGTTGAGGTACTCAGAGGGCGGGACGCCGGTTGCGAGGCAGAACGCGGCCAGATCGTCCGCGAGACTGCGTGCCCTCAGTCGTCTTTTCCCGAGTCGCTGTCGGGCTCGTCGGCCACGACGTCGGCGTCCTCGGAGGTGAAGTAGTCGGCCACCTGCGACATCGGCATATCCATGGCGCGCCGGTAGGCAATGCGGACGCTGTCGCCGGTCTCGCGGCTGGAGTGGATGGTTACGGCGGCGCGCAGGAACAAGGTCCGGTGGACCTGCGCCAGTTCGGTGATGTCCTTGCCGAAGGCCGCGTGAATAGCAAGCTCGTCGTGGCCGGTCAGCGAGTCGATGACCTCGTCAACGGTGGCGGTGGTCTGTGCCATGCTCAGAGTCCCCTCTTGCGGATGATCTGCTGGAGTGAGTCGGTGATCTCGGAGACGGCTTCAGGTGCCATGACCTGATCGGTCTTCCGGGTGAACTCGGCGGGCGCGATGTTGCGCGCTTTCCAGCCGTAGTTGACGACCGCGGCGTAGGGCCGGGTCGCGCGGCCGACGGTGACGACGGCCTTGTTTTTGGCGCGGTTGCCTCGGACGGTGGCCTTCAGGCGGCCGGTACGTGTGGGCACGAAACCGGCCGCCACGGCGGCGCCTCGCTTGGCAAGGTTGCCGAAGGCATCCTTCAAATCCGCGATGTCCGCGCCGAGGCCCTCCAGCTCGCGGACGAGCTTCTTCAGCCCTTCGACGCGGACACCAGACGCCGCCATCGTCAGGCCGTGACCTTGGTGGGCTTGCCGGTCAGCGGCCATACGCCCTCGAACGTGAACCGGGCAGTGGTGGAGGCGTTGGCCTCGCCGCCCAGAAGGTCGCCGTCGGGCTCGGTGACTACGGCAACGAAGTCGTAGTGCGGCTCGGTCGGGGACGGCGCCACGTTGCCGTAGGGCATCAGCGTGCCGTTGACCTCCGTACCGGCGGCGGTCCAGATCTTGTCCCAGATCGTGCCGGTGGTGGTGTCCTGAACTGCGGTGAACTCCAAGTTGTACTGACGGGCGCCACCATTGGCGGCGTCAGCGAAGGTGACAAAGTCGGAGTCTGCTTCGCCGGAGGTGATGACCGACCGGCTGACCTGTGCGGTCACGGTCTGGCCGTCGATCTCCAGCTTGAGCAGACGAGTGCCGAGAGGACCGGCCATCTGCGTTACTCCATTTCCCGGCGTCCTGCGGCGATGAGGCAGGGCTGACCAGAGCGGTTGTCTTGGGAGGTGGTGCCGAACGTGACGCTGTCCACGGCCATGACCTCGGAGAGGGCGGCGTACAGGAGCGGGATCAGCTCGTCGGCCTTCTTCTGGGCGGACTCGACGTCGACCGGGAGAAGCACGATGACTTCCCACTGGCCGATGCCGCCGAAGATGTTCGGGTAGTCGACGCGGGCGAGGACGACGTTGCCGTGACCGGTCTTGCCGCCTTGGCGGTAGTACGGGTGAACGTTGACTCCGGCAACGGTGTTCGCGGCGTCGGCAAGGGTCTGCCGGGTGCTCACCCGACCACCAACTTGCGGTGCGGCGCTTCCAGGCGGGTGATCTCGTTGTCCATGCCGATGCGGGTCACGGAGACAGTTGCCTCGGACATCGTTGTGGACAGGCCGAGAGGCAGGCCGCGCATCACGAGGTTGCGGTGAACGCGACGGCACAGCGCCTCGGCCAGGTCGGCAGGCCACTCGGCGCCGTCAGCGGGGACGATGCACCGAGCGGCCTGCGCGGCCTTCTCCGCCAGGAGGGCCGCCCCGATCTCCTCGCCGGACCAGGCGCCCTCGTCTCCGAGGTAGACCCGGACCGTGTTCAGATCAGGGGCGGCCACCGGTCACGCAGCCGGGTCGTAGCTCAGCTCACGAACGCCCGCCAGGCGGGTGATCGCGGAAGCCTCGTAACCCCACACGGCCAGGTCGACCTTCTCAACCCGGTAGTCGAAGCTGAAGCGCTTCGGCGCCGAGACCCACTGGGAAACGTCGTTGCGGTTCAGCAGGTAGCTGGACTCCGCGTTGACCTGCGAACCGGAACCGAGCGCCCACGCCGGGCGGCCGACGTAGGAGCCGATCTGGATCGAACCCCAGTCGGCCTCACTGCGGCCCTGCGCGTTGGTCGGGTTGAGGATCGGGAAGATGTTGCGGCCGTCGGTGTACTTCGCGGCGGCCAGCGCCATGAACAGGTTCTCCTCCAGGAACAGGTCACGCATGCGCGCGCCGCCCCGGATGAACTGGAGCTGAGCCAGGCCCGGGAGGATCTTGTTCGCGAGCACCTCGTTGCCGTCAGCAACCGCGAGGGTCGCCAGGGGCGCCGGGGTGGCGGCGTCCAGCAGGGCCGCCACGCGCTCCTCCACGGCCTCGTTGTAGGCGCGGACCATCTCGTTCCAGATCAGGCCGGAGACCTGCGGCGAACCGCCGGCGTCGATCACCTCTCGGGTGATTTCGACCTTGCCGGACAGGGCGCCCGGGGTGACGGTCTGGGACGTCGCGGTGAAGCCACCCGGCGTCGGGGCGGTGCCCTCGACGTGCGCGGCCACCAGGTTGGTGGCGGTGCCGAACTTCGGCAGAACGAACGGCGTCTGGTCGCCCAGGGTGCCCTTGCGGACCGCGTCGGACATCGGGGTGCCGAAGTCCAGGTTGTCCACGTACAGGTCCGGGCGGGGCCGTGCCGGGTTCAGCGCGGCGACGTCGCCGGTCGTCGCGGCAAACGCCACGTTCATGAACTTCTCGACCCGCGAACCGGCCTCGCCGTCGCCCTCGCGGGCGAACGCGAACAGGTCGGTGGAGAAGTCGTGCGAGCCACGCAGGCCGTCGAACCGGTAGGGCAGCGGCTCGGCCTTGACGCCCTCGTCAGCGGCGGCCTTGACCACCTCGGGCTTGTCCTCGGGCTTGGGCAGGTGCGCGGCCAGGGCGGCGCCGATGGCGTCCGCCAGGCCCTCGAACTTGGGCGCCTCCACGGTGATGACCGGCGCTGCGGCCTGCTCGGCCGAGGCGGTCACGGCCGGGGCCTCGGTGCCCTCGGTCTTGGTCTCGTTGTCCACGAGGGACTCCTTCTTGGTGTGGGTCGCCTCGGCGGCGACAGAAGTCACCCGGGCGCTGTCGTACGCCGGGGCGGGGGTGAGGGAGATCTCCACGAGAGGCGCGGAGATGGCGTGATTGACGCCGTCCTTGACGTCGAACCGGCCGCCTGCGGCAACGCCGATGGACAGGCCGTCGTAGACGCCGTCCTCGGCCATCTGAAGGGCAAAGTCACCTTCGGGGCCGCGGGCAACCTTGAACGAGGCAACGAGTCCCTCGTCCGTCTCAGCCAGGCTTGCGGCGTAGCCGACGGCGCGGCTCCAGTCGTGCGAGATCAGGAGCTTGACGCGCTTGGCGTCGGCGTAGGTGAGCGTGCCCTTGGAGAACGACCACGACATGCCGCCGGAATCGGCCACCGTGCCGAAAGGCACAGCCAGGCCGGTGATCGTGCGGGACTCGCGGTTGACCTTGAACGTCACGCCGGGCGGAGTGGCCTCTAGCGCAACCTCCACCTCGGGCGCGTCGAACTTGTGGTTCGTCACGGGTGGGGTTCCTTCGGAATCGGAAGACTCATCCGGCGGCGCGGAAGGCGCGGCCTTGGCCTTCGGGAGCGGGGGTTTGCCCTCCAGCTCGCGGACCTCGCCGTCAGGGCTGATAGCGCCGACGCGGAGACCGATCTCGTACGCCTCGTAGCGCTCCTTGGCGGAGCTGCGGAGGAAGGCGTCCAGATTGATCTTCACGAGGTGGCCGCGCCGGGTGACGTCGGCCATGGACAGCCGCTCCTCAATCGCCACCACGTAAGGGCTCAGGACGAAGTCCGTGAACTCCTTGCGCTTGTCATAGGCGTTGAAGTACGTCCGCGACGTGGTGGAGACGCCGAGGGCCTCGGGCTCGATGCCAGACGCACGGGCGATCTCAACGACCGCGTGCTGACGGGCCTCGTGGAGCTGGAGCTTTTGCGGGTCAAAGCCGCTGACGGTGTACTTGAGCGCGGCCGGGACGTACGCGGTGGACCGCTTGAGACGCGCGGCCTTCCACGCGTCGAGCAACGCCTGAACGTCGTCGTCGCTGATCGGGTCCGCGCCCTCGCGCGGCTCGAAGTAGTCGGCCGGCGGCGTGCCCTCGGCGTAGTTCGCGGCCGAGTTGTCCAGCCGCAGTGAGGTCCGGATTGCGCGGGCTCCTGCGTATAGGAGCGCCTCGTTGGGAGAGTCGAACCGGATCAGGTCCGCGTCCGGGACGTGCTTGCCGTTGACGAAGACCTTGCCGGGCTCGTACTGGTAATCGCGCATCTCTGGCAGCAGCGGCCAGCCGGTGCCGTCGTCAACGTCGAGCGGGTTCAGTCGCTTGACGAACGTCGGCCACCCGGCGCCGTCGCGCTCGATCACCTGCCACCACGCCTTTGCGTAGAACAACAGGTCCTCGACCGTGAGCGTCATCGTGATGACGCGGGCGCGGTAGCGCTCGGGCTGATCGAGTAGCGGGTTGCGGGTGACGGCCTTCTTGCTGTCCAGCACCTCGGCGGGAAGCTGGCCGATCGTCGCGGCGATGAGGTCGCGGGCTCGTTTGACGGCAGGGACCTGAATGGCGATCTCGCGGACGACGGGCGCGGCCTTGGCGATCGGGTCGCCGTATCCCGTCAGGCCGAAGATCTGCGCGGGCACCGAGCTGGCGTCCACTGCGTAGGCCAAGGCGGCCTGTGTCTCCAGGGCAAACGAGGTGACGGGGTCGCGGCCGAACGCTTGCGCAAGACGGGCGAGGATGCCCATTGCGGCGCTCCTTACTTGGCCACGAGCAGACGCGGCCGACCGATGGCGGGAGGGAGGTTGCGCGCGAGATAGGCGGCGCCAGCGGCGGCGTATGCCGCGTCGACGTAGCCGCCTGCGCGGGGACGGGTGAAGCGCCAGCCGTCACCGGAGTAGGTGCGGGTGGCGGAGGTGACCTGCGACGTCAGCAGCGGGTCACCGGGATGGATCAGGCGGCGGGCCTGGACCAGCTCGGAGAACTCCTGGCAGACGACGGCGACATCGGCGCCGGTGATCGGCTCGAAGCCGAGGCCCTTCAGCTCGGTGGCCAGTGCGGCGGCCGGGCCGGTGGGGAAGAACCCACGAGCGCGGGCGTTTACACGCTCCACCCACTCGGCAAGCGAGGGACTGTCCTCGGTGCTCACCCGCATGGCCGAGGGGGAGTCCCACGCGGCCACGACCTCCACCTGTACGGCGCCGGAGTCGCGCTCGGCGGCGGCCAGGAGGCTGACGTGGCGAAGGTCGGGGGATACGTCCAGGACGAGGGCCACGCGCTCGCGGACGTCGTCCATGACGGCGGCGACGTCGGCGCCCTCGGTCCACTGCGCCGGGTCGATGGCGCCGTTGAGGGCCTCGACCCGCTGGCACAGCACCTCGGTGCGGAACACGGCCGGTGGGTCGGTGGCCAGGCTCATCCGGATGGCGTCGGCCGACAGCGTGTAGCCCAGTGAGGGGTTCGCGGCGGCCCATGCCTCGATGTCGTCCAGGGCGGCGCCGTCCGGCGCGCTCCACTCGAAGATTCCGACGCGGTCGTCTCCGCCGGCCAGGGCGATCTCACGTAGCGAGTTGAGGACCAGGGAGTGGTCAGACCCGGCGTTGGAGATGCCGACGATGAGGGCGTTGGGGCGGGCACTGGTCGTCTTGGACAGCGCGGCCCAGGCGCCCCACGTTGCGTGTTCGCGCAGCTCGTCCAAGATCAGCAGATCCACCGACAGGCCACGGCCCGCGCTGGGAGTCGCCGCCGAAATGCGGTAGCGGCCCTTGGCCGTGGCGTCTCGCTTGCCCTTCGCGGCGATCTCGGCGGGGTCCGCAATAGCGAACTCTTGATCACCGTTCGTACGGCGAACGCGGATGATCTCGGCGTCCAGCTCGGGGACCGACTGCGCCAGCTCTACCGCCTTGCCCCACGACTCTTTCGCGATGTCCAGGGACTGGGCAGCGCCGAGGATCAGGCGGGAGTGGCCGAGGTAGAGCAGCGTCAGGGCAAGGATCTTCAGGAGCGTCGTCTTGCCGTTCTGGCGGGCCACCAGAGTCAGGACGGTGCCGAATCGGAACCGGCCATCCTCGGTCAGCTCAAGGGCGTGGAGTGCCCACCAGCGTTGCCACGGAAGCAGTGGCTCACCGAGCATCTCGGCAAAGGCAATGACCGCGTGGCCGAGCGTCGCGTTCGGCTCGGAGAGGTCACGGAGTGGCGGCGTCCACAGGCGCGGCACCGTCTTGCCCAGGACCGAACTGGTCACGGAGCGCCTCCAGGCGGGACGGGGCCGCCGGGGTCGGTGCGGCGTCGGTGGGCTTTGCAGGGCCACCCGCGGCGCGTGCCTTCGGCGTCAGGGCCAGTGACTCCAGAACGCGGAGCAGGCCGGGGCCGAGGTCTTTCAGGGCATCGGCCTTTCCGATCGCGGCGTCCAACTCCTCGGCGTAGGCGAGGGCGAGCGCGGCGGCGGCCTTGTCGGGGTGGTCGTGGGTCTGCTCCTGGACGGCGGCGGTCAGCTTGGACACGGCACCTCCACAGGCAGTGACATCGGGGGGAGAGAAATCAGGCGGCGGTGATCTGGCCGCCAGCCGGGCCGGGAAAAACACGGCCGAGTTGGCGGCGGGGAACTGAGCGGTTCACCACTGCGTGCGTGGGCGCGGCTTCGGCGTCAAGGTCCGTGGGTCGCCGCGCTCCAGGTTGCAGGGCTCGCACGCCGCGCGCAGATCTTCCAGTGACTCGCTCAGGCCACGGCCGAGGATGTGGTCAACGTGAGTGGCCCGCCCCCTGCATTTCGGTCCACGGATCTGACAGCGGTAGCCGTCACGCTGTAGGACGAGCAGGCGCGTGCGGCGCCAGGCAGCGTCCACCGGATGAGTGGCCCACGACAACGGGACTCCTCGGTGGACGCGGATGGGTGGACCGCCTAGGGCTCGAACCTAGGACCCGACGCTTAAGAGGCGCCTGCTCTACCAACTGAGCTAGCGGTCCATGACAGGGGCCAGGCCCCGGGTGTGCGGGCCTGGCAGGGGGGTGGGGCATGCGACAGGACCCCTGCCCACCAAGAGGCGGGGGAGGGGTGGTTGTAGCGCGTGAGGGGGTGGGGGTGTTTACGCGTGCTCGGTGCAGCGGGCCTCTGGCTTGCCGTTGCTGAGAGCAACGTGGGCAGCGGGAGCCAGGCACTTGCGGCCATGGCCGTCCCTGAGCTGGCAGGTGTAGCGATCCCGGCGCAGAGTGCGCAAACGGTCGCGGGGGTTCATGTACTCGGTACGGGACTCGAACCCGTGCGTTCCGCGTGAGAAGCGGAGAGGCTGCCAACTACCCCAACCGAGCGGGGGTCGCGGCGCGCTCAACCTGGGAGCTAGGCCAGTGGGCGGACCACCTCGCCATCCTGGCTCGGAACCGGGGAGCGCGCCGCGACGCGAAACCACCCCTAGTACCGGTAGGCCCGGTGGCTGGGGTGGTAGATCAGAACGTCAGCCGGTGCACACTCGGCACACAGGGACGCGCCCGTCCTCGCTGTCAGCGGAACGGGCGAAGGTGGACAACGTGCGCTCCTCGGAGCAGTGCTCACAGCACTTGGTCAGGGCCACCGGCTCGGAGACGGCTGCGGGCATAGCCGCGTCGTCAGGGGCCGACTGAACGGCCTTGGACCTCGTCACAGCCGATCTCCCCTCAGACATGGGTGACCCCCTGCCTGGCCACCGCATAGTGCGCGTGGGCCACGGTCAGGGGGCCTCATAGATGAGTTGTGTCAGCCGGGTGGGTGGTGCCCGGCTACGGGCGTGTAAACGTCATGCCACAAGGGCGCCCGGAACATACAGTTCCGGCTTGGTAGCGTCGGCCGCGAATGGCGCACTCTCCAAGATCTGAAGACGTGCGGGGTCGATTCCGCGACGCCCCTTCTTGCCTGGAAGCACCCTGACTGAGTACGTCATGGCCAGCATCTCGCGCCGCCCGTGGACGTCCTCAATAGCCCACTGCTCGGCCACCGTACGGCCGGAGGGTACGAGCTCAACCACTAGTTCCTGTGGGATGCCCTCCGCAACCACGCGGGCCGCCTGAGCTGCTTGGAGAGCCTCGAAGTTCTCCGGTGTTGCGGCCTCACCGAGCGCGGCCAATGCGGCGGCCTCCCTGTGCTGGGCCGCCTCAACATCTGCTGCCCCCGACACTTCGGCGCGAAGCACGAAGTACGGGCGATCCCCGAACGCGCCTAGGTACCTGTCCTCGAAGAAGCGTTCCAGCGCCACGGCGGAGACTGAGGGCGGGTGCTCGCAGGTGCCACCCGCGCTGTACGCGTTTTGGCAGCGGTAGGTGATGAAACCACCCGGATAGCGCGGATCATCGCGGCGGGCGACCTGCATGACCTTGTCACACGACCAGCACCATAGAAGGCCCGACAGGAGCCGGGAGGGCTTGCGACCCCCTTTGCCCTTGCGAGCGTCTGGCGTACGCACCTTCAGGGCGCGGCGGAGGGCGGCACGCTGGTCAGGCGTCAAGACGTCCTCAGAGGCGGCAGACGGAGTCACGGTGAGGATCTGCCGAACCGTGACACGAGACCATGCCTCAGCGCGACGAGGCTTCATACCGTCAGGCCCGTTCATGAAGCGAACGACGGACGACAGGTTGGCCTGTCCAGTCTTGGGGTCCACGGAGGCCAGGCAGAGGCGCGCGGCCTCACGAAGGACTGCCGCCTCAGCCTCGCGGATGCCCAAGTAGGCGCCAGTTGGGACTACGCCGGTCACCGGGTTGGCAGGGCCGACGGGGCGGCGGACGATCTCCCAACCGAACGGAGGCTGTCCGCCGGAGAACCGGCCCTGAGCCTTAGCGCGGGCAGCCCGAGCACGGTTGCGGTGCTTGATCCGCTCCAGTTCCTCCCGAGCGAATTCGGCCTTGATCAGGAACTGAATACGGAACGCGACGCCGTTGTTTGAGTCCAAGCCGTTCAGGTCGAGCAGGCGTGCGGGCTGACGCACGATGCTGCCGGTGACAGGGTCCTTGCCCTCGTGAACGTCCAAGATCATGGCGGCGACGTTCAGACCCTCTCGGGTCATCCGGTCGACGTGCCACGCCATCATGTTGGCCGCTCGGCACTCCCGGACGTCATCCAGCCAGGCACCGAATTCCGGGCGGTCGCGTACTGAGCCAGACTTACCGTCGTCCAGGTGCTCCGCAACGACGCGGAACCCTCGCCGCGCGGCCTCGGCGCGAAGGTCGGCCATCATGCCATCACCGGACATGTTGTCTTCGCCGGCGGCGTTGCTGAGTCGGGCGTACAACGTGACGGTGTCTAGCGGGGCCGACGGTAGAACGATGCTGCGACTGCGAGCCACGGAAACTCCCTCAGGTCATAACCACCTCGACCCGGGGAGTTGAGTCAGCGAGACGGTTCAAACCCGCCCGCTGGGACCTTCTTCCCTACGTGAGGTGATGTGCTTCTGAAGGCATGACCGATCCGGCGGTCATCCACTGGGTGTCGCCGTTGGAGATGACGCCGCCACCACCGTTCGAGTCGGAGTGCGCCATGATCCCGTCGAGCATGTAGGTGACGGTCTCGAAACCGCGGTGCGGGTGCCACGGCGTGCCGACCGGCTCACCCGGCGCATACTCCACCTCGCCCATCTGGTCCATGTGGATGAACGGGTCCAGGTCGCGCATGTCCACCCCGGCGAACGCCCGGCGGACGGGAAATCCCTCGCCCTCGAAACCGCTCGGCGCGGTGGTGACGGAACGAACCGCGCGCTCGGTCGCGATCGCCGGGTCCGGCAGATCGACGCGGGGCAGCACGGTGATGTCGGAGACGGTCACGGCGGGCATGGGTGGCTCCTCGGTCTCAGTTAGTTCAAGAATAAACTATCTGATCCAACCGCGCCACCGCCGACCGCATTCCCATGCCCCCGAAAGCCGGCCTCAACCTTTCCGGCCCGGGCATGCTCTTCATTGGGTGTAAGAGGAAGCCAGTCGGGAGGAGCGCCCGTGCCACGGGACGAAGGGTTCGCGGAGTACGCCGCGGTCCGGCAGCAGCGGCTGTATCGCCAGGCCTATCTGCTCTGCGGTGATCGGGACAAGGCCCAGGATCTGGTGCAGAGCACGCTGCTGAAGCTGTACCGGGCCTGGCCGTCGGTCCAGCGGGCCGACAACGTCGACGCCTACAGCTACAAGACGCTGGTCCGCACCTTCGTCGACGGCGAACGGCGCTGGCGCCGGGAGCGGGACTGGTTCCGCCGTCCGGACGCGGCGCGGGCGCCCCGTTCGGACGACCTGCGGATGACGCTGCTGGCCGCGCTGGCGGAACTCCCGGCGAAGGCCCGGGCGGTGGTGGTGCTGCGGTATTGGGAGGACCTCAGTATCGAGCAGACCGCCAGCGCCCTCGGCTGCAGCACCGGAACGGTCAAGTCGCACAGTTCCCGCGCGCTGGCGGTGTTGCGGGACCGGCTCGGCGACGACTTCCACGCTCTCGTTACACCCTGAGGAGAACACCATGACCAACGATTTCGATCTCAAGCGGGCCTTCGATTCTGAACTCGACGGGCTGGAGCCGATGCCCGACGTCGTACCGGCGACCGTTGTCGCTGGGCGGCGCAGTGTGCGGCGGCGCCGGCTGGCCGGTGCCCTGGGCGGCGTGCTGGCCGGTTCCGGCCTGGTGGTGGGGGCAGTCGCGATGATGCCCGGACCGGACACACAAGTCGCCGGACCGGGGATCGCGCCACCGCCACAGTCCCTGCCCAGTACCGCGCCCATCCCCAGCAACGGGTCGACGCCCAGCAACGGACCGTCGGGCACGCCCAGCTCCGGATCGACGGCCAAGTACACCGGGCCCCCGACCTGGTTCCGCAAGAAGATCGCGACCGAGTTGTCCGCCGTACTACCGGACCAGTTCGGTCCGGTGACCGCCGTCATTCCCGAGCGTGAAGGCGCGCGCGGCTACCGGGTGACCGCCGGGGGAAGGACCTTCACGATCACTTTCAACTTCAGCAAGCCGATTCCGGGGCATCCGCCCACCACTTGCGAGCCGCCCGGCCCGCGGAACCGGGTGGTCAGTTGCGCCACCCGGGTCCTGCCCAACGGCGGCCGGGCGATGTCGGATCACCACCCGGACACCGGCTCCACCCTGTCCACGGTCACGCTGACGGCGTTGATCCACGGCCATGCGGTCGAGCTGTACGTCTTCCCCACCAACTCGGTGGAGCCGCCGCTCACTGACCGGGAGATGCTCGACGTGGCCGCGGCGCCACGCTTCGCCGCGCTGGTCCAGGAGTGGGCGTCGCACCCGGAGTGGGTGGTGGACGCGACCTGGCCGGGCGCGAGCCAGACCCAGCCGTCATCCTCCACGCCGTCGAGCTGATCGGCTCGACGCAGGCCGATCGGTCCGTTGCTCCGGACCGATCGGCCCAGTGGTCAGACCTTGGCCAATTCCTTGTCCTCGGTGCCGGTGGTAGTGCGCAGGGTTTCGCCTTCGATGTCGACCTTCGGCGTGATCCGGTCCAGCCAGCGCGGGAATGACCAGGCGCGGTCGCCGATCAGCGTGAGCACGGCCGGTACCAGCGTCATCCGAACCACGAAGGCGTCGATGAGTACGCCGATGGTCAGGCCGAAGCCGATCGTTTTGATCACCGGGTCGTGCACGAAGATGAAGCCCGCGAACACCGCCGCCATGATCAGCGCGGCCGCCGTCACCACCCGGGCGCCATGGCCGACACCCGCGATCGTGGCCTCCCGGGCGTGCAGGCCGTGCACGAACTCCTCCCGCACCCGGGACACGATGAAGACCTCGTAGTCCATCGCCAGGCCGAACAGAATGCCCATCATGATGATCGGCAGGAAGCTGACCATCGGCCCGGGGTGGTCCACGCCGAGCAGTTCGGCGCCCCAGCCGTTCTGGAAGACCGCGACCGTGATGCCGAAGGTGGCACCGATCGTGAGCAGGAAGCCCAGCGTGGCCTTCAGCGGGACCAGTAGCGAGCGGAAGGCCAGCATCAGCAGCAGGAACGACAGCCCGATGACCACTAGCAGGTACTTCGGCAGGGCCGCGGCCAGTTTGGCCGACACGTCCACCCCGACCGCGGTCTGACCGGTCACGGCGACAGAACCGGAACCAGGCTGTACGGCGTCGCGGATGGCCCGAACCAGGTCAGCCGTGGCCTCCGTGTTGGGCCCGCTGGCAGGGAGCACCGTCACCAGCTGCGTCGTACCGGCCTGGCTGGCCGGACCGGGGGCGACCGCCGCCACGTCGGGCAGGCCCTGCACGGTCTTCATCACCTGGCCGGTCAGGGCCTTTGTTGCCTCAGGCGTCGATTCCTTCACCACCACGACGAGCGGCCCGTTCGAGCCCGGGCCGAAGGCGGCCGTCGACAGGTCGTACGCGATTCGCTGGTTCGATCCGGCGGGAGCCGTGGAACCGTCGGGCAGGGCGAGCTGCAGGTCCTGCGTCGGCAGGGCCAGTACGCCGAGGCCGACCACGCCGGCGATGACCACCGGTACGCGGAATCGCGTCACCAGCCGGGCCCAGCGGAAGCCGAAGCCCTCCTTCGCCGCGACCGGAACAGCGGCCGCGGCCGCCGTACGGGCCTTGCGCGACAGGATCCGCGTGCCGAGGAAGCCAAGCATGGCGGGCAGCAAGGTGATGGCAACCAGTACGGCGGTCAGTACGGTGGCTGCCGCGGCGAGGCCCATCGCAGTCAGGAAGGGCACTCCCACGAGGCTCAACCCGGCCAGGGCGATAACAACCGTCGCACCCGCGAACAAGACGGCGGAACCGGCTGTAGCGGTTGCACGTGCTACGGACTCTTCTACGTCCATCCCCTCCGCTAGCTGGCTGCGATGGCGTGAGCTGATGAACAAGGCGTAGTCGATACCAACGGCCAGACCGAGCATCAACGCCAAGATCGGTGCGGTCGAGGAGACGTCGACGAAAGCGGTCAGTGCGAACAGCCCGGCCATACCCGCGATAACCCCGGCGAGCGCGGTCAGCAGCGTCATACCGGCCGCAAGCAGCGAGCCGAACGTGATCACCAGGACAAGAGCCGCGATGGCCACACCAACGGCCTCGGTGGCGCCGATCTCCGGCACACTGCCGACGATGCCGCCACCAGGCGCGACCTGCAGGCCGGCGGCACGACCGGCCGCGCCGACCTCGTCGTACGCCTCCGTGGTTGCCTTGGGCAACTCATCGGCGGTCTTGCCGAACTGGACCGAGATCAGGCCCGTACTGCCGTCCGGGCTGATCGCCTTGGTGGTGTACGGATCCATGGCCATGACCACGTCGGGCACCTTGGTCACCTCGGCCACGGTGGCCATCACGGCGGCCTTCACCGCGGGCGACTGCAGCGTCTGACCGGCCGGCGCCTTGACCACGACCGAGCCGTTCGCGCCGCTCGCCGCGGGCAGGGCCGTCTTCAGGTCGTCCAGTGCGCGCTGCGACTCGGTACCGGGAATGGAGAAGGCGTTCACGGTCTGGCCGCCGAGCGCGAAGGCGGCGACGCCGAGGGCCGCGAGGAGCAGGGCCCAGATCGACGCCACCAGCCGGCGGTGCAGATAGGAGTACCGGCCGAGCCGGTAGAGCAGGTTCGCCATGGGGTTCCGTTCGCAGGGGTCGGGCGGTTAGGAAAGAGCGGGAAGGAGCCGGCTCATCGCCGTACGGCAGATCAGGCGGAGCTCGTCGTCCGGGCGATTGGCCGGATCGCGGCACTCCGCGAGCATGCCGTTCAGCGCGTAGCGGGCCATGGCCAGCTCGAGCTCGTCGTCGGTACCGGCCAGCAGGCCGAGCAGCTGCTCGCCGAGGGCCAGCAGGCCGGAGAACTCCGGCTGCTCGCCGAGAATCGGAATGATCTCGTTCAGCACGGTGATCAGGCCGCGCGCCTGCACCGACAGCTCGATGAACGCCGTCGCCGCGTGCTCCTGCGCCTGGGCGGGCGGCAGCGTGGCGGCTTCCGCGACCAGCGCCGCCAGTTGCTGCGTGGGTGGCTCCAGGACCGAGGCGAGCACGCCCGGCTTGCCGTTGAAGTGGTAGAGCACGGTCGCCTTCGAGCAGCCGACCGCCGAGGCGATGTCCTGCAGGGAGGTGGCCGCATAGCCCTTGGTCCCGAACAGGCGGATCGCCTCGTTCACGATGTCGCGCCGGGTCCGCTCGCGGACGGGAATCGCTGCCATGGCAACGAGCTTAACTGACCGCCTGGCCAGTTTTGAACCAGTCGGTCAGTGAAATGGCCCACAGGCCCCGGTGAGCCCCCGCACCAGCGCGGTCGTGGCCGGTGGCAGACTTCCTCCTTGTGACGGCACAGATTCTGGACGGCAAGGCCACCGCGGCGTCGATCAAGGACGAGCTGACCCAGCGGGTGGCGAAACTGGCCGAGGCGGGCATCGTGCCGGGGCTCGGCACGATCCTGGTCGGCGAGGACCCGGGCAGCCGGGCGTATGTGGCGGGTAAGCACCGCGACTGCGCGGCCGTCGGCATCGCCTCGATCCAGGTCGAGCTGCCCGACACGGTCAGCCAGGCCGAGCTCGAGGCCAAGGTCCGCGAGCTGAACGAGGACCCGGCCTGCACCGGCTTCATCGTGCAACTGCCGCTGCCGAAGCACATCGACACCAACGCGATCCTCGGCCTGATCGACCCGGACAAGGACGCCGACGGCCTGCACCCGGTCAGCCTCGGCAAGCTCGTGCTCGGCCAGGACGGGCCCCTGCCCTGTACGCCGAAGGGCTGCGTCGAGCTGCTCCGCCGGTACGACGTCCCGATCGCCGGCGCGCACGTCGTGGTCGTCGGCCGCGGTGTTACCGCCGGACGCCCGATGGGCCTGCTTTTCACCCGGCGCAGCGAGAACGCCACCGTCACCCAGTGCCACACCGGCACGAAGGACCTGGCCGCGGTGGTCCGGACGGCCGACATCGTCATCGCGGCGGCCGGATCCGCCGGGCTGATCACGGCCGACATGGTCAAGCCGGGCGCCGTACTGATGGATGTCGGTACCAGCCGTGGCGCCGACGGCAAGATCGTCGGCGACATCGAGGGCGCGGCCCGCGAGGTGGCGAGCTGGATCGCCCCGATGCCCGGTGGAGTCGGCCCGATGACCCGCGCGATGCTGCTCAGCAACGTGGTCGAGGCCGCCGAAGCGGCTGCCGGCTGATGCCACCCGCGCAAACCACCGTACGGCGGGAGTGGCCGCTGGCGCTGTCCGTACTGGTCGGGCTGGCGGGCCTGTTCATGCTCACCTTCGACAGCTGGCGCCGGGGGGCCGCCCTGATCGCGGCCGGCGTGCTCCTGGCCGCGTTCCTCCGGCTGGTACTCAGCGACGACCGGGCCGGCCTACTCCGCGTCCGCGGCCGCACTTTCGACATCTTCTTCCTCGGCGGCGCCGGCGCCGTGATCTTCCTGCTCGCCGTCATCATCCCGAACTGATCCACCAGGAGCTGTGCCGGGCTGAAACGACAGCGTCCGGGTCACCCGTGAGGGTGGCCCGGACGCTGGTTGTTCGGTAGCGGCAGGTCAGCCCAGCAGGCCGAGGGCCTGGACGGCGTCGCGCTCTTCGCCGAGTTCGGTGGCGCTGGCGTCGATGCGGGCGCGGGAGAACTCGTTGATCTCGAGGCCCTGGACGATTTCGTAGTTACCGTTCGAGGTGGTGACCGGGAAGGACGAGATCAGGCCCTCCGGTACGCCGTACGAGCCGTCGGAGACGACCGCCATCGAGGTCCAGTCGCCCTCGGCGGTGCCCTTCAGCCAGTCCCGAGCGTGGTCGATCGTGGCGGCCGCGGCGGAGGCGGCGCTGGACGAGCCGCGGGCCTCGATGATGGCGGCGCCGCGCTTCTGCACGGTCGGAATGAAGTCGTTCTCGAGCCACGCCTGGTCGTTGACCAGCTCGGCCGCGTTCTTGCCGGCCACCTCCGCGTGGAAGATGTCCGGGTACTGGGTGGCCGAGTGGTTGCCCCAGATCGTCATCTTGCGCAGGTCGTTGACCGAGGTGCCGGTCTTGCGCGAGAGCTGGGCCAGCGCGCGGTTGTGGTCCAGCCGGGTCAGCGCGGAGAAGCGCTCGGCCGGGATGTCCGGCGCGTTGCTCTTGGCGATCAGCGCGTTGGTGTTGGCCGGGTTACCGGTCACGGTGACGCGGATGTCGTCGGCGGCGTGCTCGTTCAGCGCCTTGCCCTGCACGGTGAAGATCGCGCCGTTGGCCTCGAGCAGGTCACCGCGCTCCATGCCCTTGGTCCGCGGGCGGGCGCCGACCAGCAGGGCCACGTTCGCGCCGTTGAAGATGGTGTTGGCGTCGTCGCCGATCTCGACCCCGGCCAGCGTCGGGAACGCGCAGTCGTCCAGCTCCATCACGACACCCTCGAGCGCCTTCAGCGCCGGGGTGATCTCAAGCAGCCGCAGCTCGACGGGCGTGTCCGGCCCGAGCAGCGCACCACTGGCGATCCGGAACAGCAAGCTGTAGCCGATCTGGCCGGCGGCGCCGGTGACGGCGACCTTCACGGGTGTATTACTCACGACACGCTCCAAACGACAGACTCGAAATGGCGGAGAGGACTCCGTCCGGACGTTAGCAATCCGCGCGAAGCGACACACCCGTGGGTGCCTGTTAGCTCCATTACGCGCGCCGGCCCGAGCGCGCCACGGTGGGGCGCCCGGGCCGGGTGCGGACGGTCAGGCCATCACGCCGATCGCCTTCTGGTGGGCGATCGTCACGCTGTAGAAGCTGGTGCTGCCGCCGACCCGCTGGAACGTGACGCGCCACGGGCCGAAGTACGCCTCCCGGCTCGGGCCGTTGATGCCGGCGACCGCCCAGTCGGAGATCTCCTTCAGCGCCGGGTCGATCGCGCCGATGTGCGGCGTCATCCGGCGCATCGCGTTACTGGTCGACGGCACCTCACCGTGCTCGGCCATCACCACGATTTTGTTGATACCGGCCGGCTCGTCGACGACCGTGAAAGTCGCTCGGGCGTCGAACGGCGGCTCGTTCATGATCGCGTCGAACTTCGAATCCGTGCACTCCAGCCGGTCCGGCTCGGTGCTCAGACCGTCTTCGAAGTGGCACTTCATACCGGTCGCCGTGAGCTTCGGCAGCGCCTGCTCCTTGGTCGTGGTCAGCGGCGCCGAGTTGGGCGCGAACGCGCCGGAGAAGCCCTTCTTGACCAGCACCTTTTCGAGCCGGCTGCCGCGCGGATCGCTGGGCACGTACATGCCCCAGGTAAGTTTCTCGCCGCCGGCCAGGAAGACCTCGACATCGGCCGCGGGCAGGATCTGGGAGACCATCGCGCGACGCAGATCCAGGGTGGTATCACCATGACCCTGCGCCTGCAGCTCGGCGGCGATCACGGTCCCGGCCTGGTCGGCCAGCAGAGTGAGGGCGGCATGGTCGGTCGGCTCGAAGCCCTGCTTGATCGGGTACTTCTTGCCGTACGAGCACAGCCGCAGGTCCATCGCCGTGTCCGAGTGCCGCGTGCACGTGTAGCCCTTGGCGACCAACGCCGCCTGGACCCGTTCCGACTGGCCCGGGTCTGCGGCCCACGGTCCGTTGAGCCCTTCGCTGCCCGGCGTCGGCGTGCCGTCCGTGGCCGGCGTGTCCCCCGTGGACGGTGTCTCGCTCGCGGCGGGCGTATCTGTTGGCGAGGGGTTCGTTGCGACCGGCTCTTCCGATCCACACGCCACCAATGCCAGCGTCAGTAGTACGGCGGCCCCCGCCGCCGTCGCCCTGCGCCCGTGTCCCATCACATTCCTCCCGAAGTCAGACCTACCTCCGGAAGCTACCGCGATTCATACGCGTGTTTGACCGTTTTGCACGAACCTGCAACGACAATGAGGAAATGGAACGACAGGTGGCCGGCGGTCTGGCCGAGATCGAGGCAGCCCCGGACGGAACGTTCGTCCTGCGGGTCGACGGCTCCTTGCAGTCCCAGGTCGACCTGGCCGACCCGGCCAACCTCAGCTTCGAGTACATGCGCCGTATCGGCGACGTGCTGGACGCGGTCGAGGCCCGCCGCCAGCCGATCTCGGTACTGCACATCGGCGGCGCCGCGCTCACCCTGCCAAGGTACGTCGCGACCACCCGGCCCAGGTCGCGCCAGATCGTGCTGGAGCCGGACGAGGATCTGACCGAGTTCGTTCGCGAGGCCCTGCCGGTGCCGAAACGCGCGGGTATCAAGGTCCGCGGCACCACCGGACGAGCCGGGATCGCCGACGTGTACGACGACTCGGTGGACGTGGTGATCGTGGACGCGTTCGTTCGCGAGGCCGTGCCGGCGAACCTGGTCACCACCGAGTTCGCGGCCGAATGCCTGCGGGTGCTGCGGCCCGGGGGAGTCGCGGTCTTCAACCTCATCGATGGTACGGCGGGCCTGGCCTTCGTGCGCCGGGTGGCCGCCACCCTGCAGGCGGATTTCGGCCACGGCGCGGCGCTGGCGGAACGCAAGGTCTTCCGCGGTAAGGCCTTCGGCAACGTCATCCTCGCCGCCTCCCGACAGCCCCTGCCGGATCTCACTTCCGCGGCGCGCAAGGCCCAACCGCCGTACGAGGTGCTGGCTTTGCAGGAACTGGCGGGCAAGGCCGTCCCCTTGACCGACGCCGAACCCTTCACCACCCCAACCGCCCCCGCCGGCACCTTCCGCTAGCCCGCCTCTTCCACCTTCTTGTCCACTCGCGGAGAAGAGGTTCAGACGCGTCCACTCGCGGACAAGAAGGAGGGTGGTCGGTAGGTTGGGGGTGTGGCGGAGATCGTGGAGGTTTGGGTTTATCCCGTGAAAGGGCTGGCGGGGATTTCGCTGCCGGCGGCCGAGGTGGGGTACGCCGGGGTGCGGGGTGACCGCGAGTTCATGCTGGTGGATCCGCGGGACGGGGTTTTCCTCAGCCAGCGCACGGTTCCGGCGATGGCGGCGGTGCGAACGGCGATGGCGGCCGACGGTACCGGGATGCGGTTCAGCGTGGCGGGCGCGGACGACCTCGAGGTCGGCGTAGTTCCGGACGGACCGCGACGCGACGTGAGCCTGTTCGGCAAGTGGTTCGGCCCGGCGGTGGACCAGGACCCGGCCGCCGAGAAGTGGTTCACCGAGGTGCTCGACAGGCCCGCGACCCTCGTCCGGGTGACGCCGGAGCACCAGCGCCCGGGCTGGGGAGTGAACCCGGGCCAAAGCGGTTTCGGAGATGCGCACGCCCTGCTGATCACCTCGCTGGCCTCGCTCGACGAGCTGAACGCGCGCATCGTCGAGACCGGTGGCGAGCCCATCCCGATGAACCGGTTCCGGCCGAACCTGGTGGTGTCCGGCTGGCCCGAACCGCACACCGAGGACAAGGTGCTCAAGGCAACGATCGGCTCGGTGGCGATCGGCTATTCGGCCCGCGCGATCCGTTGCGCCGTACCGACGATCGATCAGGCGACCGGCGTTCGCAGCGGGCCCGAGCCGACGCGGACCCTCGCGACGTACCGGCGCCAACCGGATTACGGCGGCGGCGTCAGCTTCGGCATGAAGGCCGCGGTGCTCGCCCCCGGCGCGATCACGGCCGGCGACGAGTTCGTTGTCACCGAGTGGCTCCCGGAAGGGCCTGACCCGGCTCCCTTCACTCGATAGTGCACGCAGGGTCCGGGATCGAGCGCGTTGCGTGAACGATCCCTAGCCGTTCACGACGCGGACGCCGTACGGTCGCGTGGTGGTCGCGCGATGCTGGTTCACCCGGCTGAAGGTGACCCGGCAGACCCTGACCCGTAAGGAGATCCCGGTGCCCACCGCCCTGACCCGGAAAATCGTCGCCGCCGCGGCGACCACCGTCACCTTCGGAGGCCTCGCGCTGGCCCCCGTCGTGACCACCGCGAAGCCCGCCGCCACCACTCCCACGACCGCGCAGGCCCAGTACGGCGGCGGCGATCCGTCGTTCGTGGTGGTCGGCCATCGCGGCGCCTCGGGGTACCGCCCCGAGCACACCCTCGCGTCGTACGAGCTGGCCGCCCGGATGGGGGCCGACTACATCGAGCCCGATCTGGTCGTCACCAAGGACAAGGTGCTGGTGGCCCGGCACGAGCCGGAGATCGGCGGCACCACCGATGTCGCCGCGCACCCGGAGTTCGCCGCGCGCAAGAAGACCAAGATGCTCGACGGCATCGCGCTGACCGGCTGGTTCACCGAGGACTTCACCCTGGCCGAGCTGCGCACGCTCCGGGCCAAGGAGCGCATCCCGGCGCTTCGCCAGCACAACACCTTGTACGACGGCCGCTACCAGGTACCGACCTTCCAGGAGGTCATCGACCTGTCCAAACGCTTGTCGCGCGAACTCGGCCGGACGGTCGGTATCTACCCGGAGACCAAGCACCCGACGTACTTCCAGCAGCAGGGTCTCGCGCTCGAGCCGCTGCTGGTGAAGGCCCTCACCAAGAACGGGCTGAACCACCGGGGCGCGAAGGTTTTCGTCCAGTCGTTCGAGGTGTCCAACCTGCGCGCGATGAAGCGTGACCTGCGGGTGCCGTTGGTACAGCTGCTCGACTCGCTCGACGCCGCGCCGTACGACTTCGTGGCCAAGGGAGATCCGCGGACCTATGGCGATCTGGTCACTCCGGCCGGTCTTCGCGAGATTTCGTCGTACGCCGCGGGTATTGGGCCGTGGAAGGACACGGTCATTCCGCGGGATGCGGCCGGACGCCTGACCAAGCCGACGACGTTGGTCGCTGACGCGCACCGGGTCGGGCTGAAGGTTCACCCGTACACCTTCCGCGCGGAGAACAACTTCGTGCCGCTGGAGTACCGCAAGAGCACCAACCCGGCCGAGTACGGGGATCTGCTGGGCGAGCTCGACGCATTCCGCAAGGCCGGGGTGGACGGCGTCTTCAGCGACAACCCGGACGTAGCCGTCGCCTACCGCACCGAGGTCCTCAACCCCCGCTGATCCCGCTTCCATTCGGGGCGGACCCTCCTGCCCAGTTGGCGACCACTCACGGCCGGCCTACCGCCGCGAGTGGTCGCCAATGGTCGGGGGTTTGTTCGTCCGCACTCGTAGCCCTGGGTGGGTCTGCGAGTGGTCGGGTGGAGTATGGCCGATTGCGGGAGCGATCCCGTGCGGGCTCGGGCGATCGCGTCGGCTTGGTTCGGTGCGGGCTCGGGTGATCGCGTCGGGTTGGTTCCGTGCGGGGTCGGGTGATCTCGTCGGGCTCGGTTGCGCGGGCGGTTCGCCGTACGGCGTGGCGGTATTCCGTTCATCGGGCCCTTGTGACGCGGCGTGTCGAGGTTCATCGGGCCCTTGTGACCAAGAGGTGGAACCTCTCGCGGAAGCAGGCGCTCATCGGTCCGAATCCGCCCTCTCCGGTAGGCGTGTAGAACCCCGCGCTCGCACCGACGCCGCGAGTGCGCCGAGGCCGCTGATCGAGCGGCCAGGCAGTCGTACGCTGGCCGCCCGCCTCGAAACTCAGGGGTCGACGTGTCAAGCAGGGGGTCGACGTCCGAGATTTGACGGGTCCACCCCCGATCTCACACGTCGACCCCCGAAATTCTCATCGCCCTCCGCATCCACGGACGCGATCCGCCCACGCGGTGCAAAGGGCGCGCTCTGGGGGTGGCTGGCCACTGCCCGCGTGGGTTACCACCCCGGAATCCCAGGTGGTAACCCACCGGCGCGATGGCTGGCCACCCACAGAACCACCGCAGGACAGCCGCGTCCGCGCATGGCGCCTCGAGACCGACGCAGGCCGTCTCCTATGACGTTCATCGGTCCGAATCTGCCCTCGTTGGCGGTTTCGGGCGAGCCGGTGCCGGGTTTTCGCGCGGCTACCGGGTTGGGGTGCGGCCGCTACCGGGTTGTTGTGCCGCTACCCGGTTGCAGAGCCTGTTGAGGAATGGGTTCGGGTGGTGGTGATGGGGTAGGG
>NZ_JBHLTC010000007.1:0-658 GCF_042434725.1 Kribbella deserti
GAGACTGTAAAATAGTTTGTGTAAGGATGAATGATTCCTTAAATTTATTTCTTTAAACATTAGAAAAAGGAGTTCCTTTCTCGTATGATTGGTTTGAACAAAAAAACACATACAGAAAGAAGAACTCCTTCATGAATGATTTTACCAAAGATTTTGCTCAAGCTCTATTCAATCCAGACAAAATAAATGATTTATTGCGCAAAGAGCTACAACAGGCTGTTAATAACTTGTTAGAAGCTGAATTGACTGCCTTTCTGGGCTATGATCCCTATGCCAGAAATGGCTGGAATACTGGCAACTCTAGAAATGGTGCTTATTTCCGCAAAGTTGATACGCAATTTGGCCCAATTGAAGTGCAAGTGCCTCGGGATCGCAACGGTCAATTTCATCAGCACACGCTGCCTGACTACAAGCAGCACTCGGATATCTTGGAAAGCATGATTATCAAGCTTTACTCCAAGGGCGTGACCACCAGGGAAATAGCCGATCTAATTGAAAAGATGTATGGCAGCCATTACAGTCCAGCTCAGGTATCAAATATTTCCAAGCAGATGATTCCAAAGGTTGAGGCTTACCACAAACGCAAGCTAAGCGACAAGTTTTTCTGCGTCTATTTGGATGCGACATACCTTCCTTTGCGCCGAGAAACGTTTGAGCG
>NZ_JBHLTC010000008.1:0-210900 GCF_042434725.1 Kribbella deserti
CGACCGTCCACAGGCCGAACGAGAACTTGTCTTCCTTGCGAGGGGTGTAGTCCGTCATAGCGCGATCTCCTGCCATTGTCGGGTCGCCGAACTCTCCTCGACGGCGGCCAGCACACGTTGGACCTGCAGGCCGTCGGCGAAGGAGGGCAGTGGGTCACGGTTCTCCGCGATCGCGGTCACGAGATCGACCACCTGATGGGTGAACCCGTGCTCGTAACCGAGCAGGTGACCCGGCGGCCACCACGCCGCGACGTACGGGTGCTCGGCTTCGGTCGCCAGGATCCGGCGGAAGCCGGCAAGCTGGCTGGAGTCACCTGCGTCGTAGTAGTGCAGCAGGTTCATGTCCTCGAAGTCGAAGGCCAGACTGCCCTCGCTGCCGTTGATCTCGATCCGGATCGCGTTCTTCCGGCCGGTCGCGAACCGCGTCGCCTCGAACACGCCGAGCGCGCCACTGCCGAACCGGGCCAGGAAGATCGCGGCGTCGTCCACCGTGACCGGACCACGCTCGGTACCCGCCGTACCGGCGAGACCGCTGTGCTCGGTCGGGATCGGCCGTTCCTTGACGAATGTCTCCAACTGACCGCTGACCTGCCTGATCCGGTCGCCGGTGATGTACTGCGCCAGGTCGACGATGTGCGCGCCGATGTCACCCAGTGCTCCGGAGCCCGCCCGCTCCTTCTGCAGCCGCCACGACAGCGGCGCCTCCGGGTCGACGATCCAGTCCTGCAGGTACTGCGCCCGCACGTGCCGGATGGTGCCGAGCTTGCCCTCGGCAACCAGCTGCCGGGCCAGCGCGATCGCCGGCACCCGGCGGTACGTGAAGCCGACCATCGACCGTACGCCCTGGGCGGAGGCCTTCGCGGCGGCCGCGGCCATCACTTCCGCCTCGGCCACCGTGTTCGCCAAGGGCTTCTCGCACAGCACGTGTTTGCCGGCTTCGAGAGCCGCGATCGCGATCTCGGCGTGGGTGTCGCCGGGTGTGCAGACGTCCACGATCTGCACGTCGTCCCGGGTCAGCACCTCGCGCCAATCGGTTTCGACACTGTCCCAGCCGAGTTTGCCCGCGGCCTGTTCGACCGCGTTCTTGTCCCGTCCGCACAGCACCGACATCGCCGGGTTCAGCGGCAGGTCGAAGAAGCGGGGTGCGCTCCGCCAGGCCTGGGAATGCGCCGCACCCATGAACGCATACCCGATCAGCCCCACGCCGAGAGTCGTCATCAGGACTCGAAGGCGGTCGGCAGGTACTGGTCGACGTTCTCCGACGTCACCACCGGCGCGTACAGCTGGATCGTTCGCGGCACCTCGACCTCGACCAGGTCACCAAGGGCCTTCTTCTGCACGATCAGCCGGGCCAGCCGGATACCGTCGGCGCCCTGGGTCGACGGGTAGATGACCGTCGCCTTGATCAGGCCGTTGCCGGCCTTGATCTCGCGCATGACGTTCGCCGAACCGGCGCCACCGACGACGAAGAACTCCTTGCGGCCGGAGTTCTTGATGGCGGCCATCACGCCGACACCCTGGTCGTCGTCGTGGTTCCAGATCGCGTCGATCTTCGGCGCGGCTTGGAGCAGATTCGCGGCGGCCTTCTCGCCGGACTCGACCGTGAACTCGGCCGCGACCCGGTTGTTGACCTTCAGCCCGCAGTCCGCGAGTGCCTCCTTGAAGCCCTTGCTGCGGTCTTGGGTCAGCGGCAGCGAGTCGATCCCCGCGATCTCGGCGACCACCGCGTCCTTCTTGCCGTCGAGCTGCTTGCAGACGAAGGTGCCTGCCGAACGGCCCATACCGTAGTTGTCACCGAGCACGGTCGAACGCGCCGCGAACGGGCTGTTGAACTCGCGGTCCACGTTGACGACGGTGATGCCCGCCTCCATCGCCTTGGTCGCGACCGCCGTCAGCGCCGCGCCGTCGAACGGCAGCAACACGATCGCGTCGACCTTGTCGTTGATGAAGGTCTCCACCTGGCTGATCTGCAGGTTCACGTCATTGGTGCCTTCGGCAACCACCAGCTCGACGTCGGAGTGCTTGCCGGCCTCCTTCTTCGCGGCGGCCGTGATCGCGCCCATCCAGCCGTGGTCCGCGGCCGGCGCGGAGAACCCGATCTTGACCTTCTTACCCGGCTGGTCGTTCGCACCGGCTTGAGCCTGGTTGGTGGCGCCCGGGGCACTCGGCTCAGCCTCGGGTGTGTTGCTGGTACAGGCCGTCACCAGCAGCGCGCTGATCCCGACAACGGCTGTGGCGGATAGCAGCCTTCTTGCGGACATCTTCGTCCTCCTCGGACTTCGTACTGTCTACAGGGGATTTCAGGAACTTGTGGCGCGGGTGGCGAACCGTTGCTGCAGCAGAACCGCGATCACGATGATCACGCCCTTCGCCACCGACTGCGCCGAGATCGACAGGTTGTTCAGCGTGAAGACGTTGCTCAGCGTGGTGAAGATCATCACGCCGAGCACCGTGCCGAAAATGGTGCCGCGGCCACCGGACAGCAGCGTGCCGCCGATCACCACCGCGGCGATGGCGTCGAGTTCGTAGAGCGTGCCGTGGGTGGAACTGCCCGTGGTGGTCCGGGCCATCAGCATCACCGCGGCGATGCCACAGCACAGCCCGGCCAGCACGTAGAGCGCCACCGTGTGCCGCTGCACCTTGATACCGGCCAACCGCGCCGCCTCGGCGTTGCCACCGACGGCGAACGTACGACGGCCGAAGGTGGTCCGGTTGAGCAGCACCCAGCCAGCGACCGCCACTAGCGCGAACATCCACACGATCGTCGGCAGGCCGAGGAACGAACCGCCGAAGAAGTCGACGAATCCGGGCACCTTGACGGTCTGCGTCATCCGCCCGGCGATGATCTCGGCCAGACCTCGGGCACCGGCCAGCATCGCGAGCGTGGCGATGAACGGCACCACCCGCCCGTACGCGATCAGCAGCCCGTTGATCAGGCCACAGGCGGCACCGACCAGCAAGGCGGTCGAGACCATCAAGATCCAGTGGTAGTCCCTCGCCATCTGCTGAGTGGCCAAGGTGGTCGCCCAGACCGAGGCGAGTGCCAGCATCGCGCCCACGGACAGGTCGATACCGCCACCGGTGATCACGAACGTCATACCGATGCTGACCACGCCGATGACGGCTGCGAGCCGCAGGATCGTCAGGACGTTGGCCGTACTCGCGAACCGGTCCCCCGCGGTGATCATGCCGACCACACAAAGCAGGATCAGCGCGATCACCAGACCGAGGCTGCGCGCGCCACCGCTGTTCATGGCCTTCTGGAAGTAGTTGCTACCGCCAACTACCGCCGGTTCTGGCCGCGCGACTCCCTCACTGGTCACACGACGCTCCCTTCCATCACCAGGTCGAGCACCCGGTGCTCGTCGATTTCGTCCGCGGGTCCGCTGAACACGGCCCGCCCCTCCCTCAGCACCACCACCCGGTCGGCCAGACCGAGCACCTCCTCCACCTCGCTGGACACCAGCACGACCGCGACACCGCTCTCGGCGAGACGCCGTACGAGCGCGTAGATCTCGGCCCGGGCGCCGACGTCGACACCCCGGGTAGGTTCGTCGAGCAGTAGCACCCGGCAGTCGCGCAACAGCCAGCGCGCGAGCACCACTTTTTGCTGGTTACCGCCGGACAGGTTGCGGACCGGTCGATCGACGCCGGCAGGCCGTACGTCGAGGGCCGTGGTCAGCTCCTCGGCGGCGTCCCGCTCGGCCCGCCGGTTGAGAAAGCCGGTCGTGGCGAACCGGGCCAGGCTCGACACGGTGATGTTGCGATAGACGGATTCGTCCAGCAGCAGGGCCTGGCTCTTGCGTTCCTCCGGTGCGAGGCCGATACCCGCCCGGACGGCGGCTGCAACCTGGCCCGGGCGGAGCCGACGGCCGTCCACGTACACCTCGCCGGTGGCGGCGCGCCTGGCGCCGTACAGGGTCTCGAGGATTTCGGAACGGCCCGAGCCGACCAGACCGGCCAGCCCGAGCACCTCCCCGGCGCGGACCTCGAACCCGATGTTCTCGAACTCTCTCGGCCGGGACAGGCCTTCGACCTTCAGCACCACCTCGGCGTCCGGCGGAATCGCGCGGCGAGGTGGGAAGACGTACTCGATGGAGCGGCCGGTCATCAACCGGATCAGCTCGGTCGTCGGAGTCTCCTTGGCCGGCAGACCGGTCGCGACGGTGGCGCCGTCCTTGAGCACGGTCACCCGGTCGCCGATCTCGCGGATCTCCTCGAGCCGGTGCGAGATGTAGACGACGGCGACACCTCGTTCGGTCAGGCCCCGGATCACCCGGAAGAGGTTCGCGACCTCCTCGGAGTCGAGCACCGCGGACGGCTCATCCATGATGATCAGCCGCGCGTCCCGGGAAAGCGCCCGGGCCATGCTGACCACCTGCTGGCCCGCGGCCGGTAGCGCGCCGACGCGGCGGCCCGGCGGGATCTCCCCGTGGCCGAGGCCGCGCAGCAACTCCCGCGTCCGGCCGACGATCTCCGTGCGGTTGGTGAAACCGAAGCGGGCCGGCTCGTGGCCGAGAAAGACGTTCTCGGCGACGGTGAGATCCTGCACCAGGTCGAGTTCCTGGTAGATGGTGGCGATACCGAGCTTCATCGCGTCGGCCGGTGAGCCGAAGGACGCTTCGTTGCCGTCGACAACGATAGTGCCCTGGTCCGGCTGGTGCGCGCCGGAGAGCACGCGGATCAAGGTCGACTTGCCTGCGCCGTTCTGGCCGAGCAGGCAGTGCACCTCGCCGCTGCGCACGTCGAGATCAACGCCGTCGAGGGCCCGCACACCCGGGAACTGCTTGACGATGCCGGTCATCCGGAGAAGTTCCGAACTCATGCCGATGCTCCAACCTGAGTGGGGACCTGGGTCGGGTCGTCGAAGACCGAGTCCAGGGAGATCTGCGCGCCGCCACGAACCGCGGCGGTGAAGCCGAGCCCGGAGCAGACCACCCGGCAGCCGCCGCCGTCCGGCGCGATCACGCGGTCACGGATCGCCTCCTCCAGCGGTGCGGTCAGCCAGGGCCCGAGCGCGCCGAAGTAGCCGCCGAGCACGAGCACGTCCGGGTTGAGAATGTTGACCACGATCGCGCCACCCAGGCCGAGCCAGGTACCAACGTCCGCCAGCGCGGCCAGCGTGCGCTCGTCACCGGCCTCGGCCCGGCGGGTGATCTCGGCCAGCCGCTGCTCGACGTCGAGCGACACATCGCGAACGGGGTCGTCGGGATCGGTCGCCTTGTCCAGCAGGGCCGTGAGACCGACCACGGTCTCCCAGCAGCCGGTCCGTCCGCAGCCGCAACGACCGCCGGCCGGCGCGACCGGCAAGTGGCCGACCTCGCCGCTGAAGCCGTGCCCGCCGCGCTGCAACTGCCCGCCCGCGACAACGCCACCACCGACACCGACGGCGCCCGTGAGCAGTACAAGATCCCGGACCGCGGCGGGATCAGCCGCCGCGAACTCGGCGTACGCCGCCAGCGCGCCCAGGTTCGCCTCGTTGTCGACGCTCACGTGGTAGGTCGGCTCCTGCAGGCGCTCGGTCATGGCGCGCACGATGTCGACCGATTCCCAGCCCAGGTTGGGCGCGAGGGCCAGGATGCCGGCCGCGCTCTGCACCAGACCCGGTACGGCGAGTGTGACGCCGACGGTCTGACCGCCGCGAAGGCCGATCGCGGCTACCGCCTGCTCGATCAAGCCTGCCAGCCGGTCGAAGGTGGCGTCCGCGCCGAGATGCGCCGCGTCGAAGGGGATCCGGCTCTCGATGATCACCTCGCCGGTGAGATCCAGCGCGGTGACCGCGAGGTACTCGACGTTGAGCTCGGCGCCGACGCCGCAGACCCGGCGGCCGTCGAGTTCGACCAGCTGCCCTGGCCGGCCGACGGCACCACGCTCGGACTCGGCTTCGCGGAGCAGCCCGCGGTCGACCAGTTCGGCGACGAGGCTGCTCACGGTGGCCTTGTTCAGCCCGGTGTCAGCGGCGATCCGCGCCCGGGACCGGGGGCCCGCGTCGCGGATGTGGCGCAACACCACCGCGAGGTTGTGACGCCGGAGGGAGACGTGATCGGCGGGGGCGACGACACCGGTCGATCGTTGGCCGTCAGACAGGCTCACGGCGCCTCCTCACCTCAGTCTGTGATGGGCATCACAGACTTTGTCTGTTGGGCCAACAAACTAAAGAGCGGTGGCAGAAGCGTCAAGATGTTGCGAGGAAGTTTCTTTCCAGCTCCGCAAGATTGCAGTTGCGCCGCCTGCAACCGCTCGCTCAGGCATTGACAACGTGCGTCTTCAGGTCCGAAGCTCGCTCATCAATCAGGTTTTTGCGTCTTTGTGCACGTTGCTTGCGAGACCAAGCAACCGTTTGTATCTCCCGCAGCTCTACCCGCCCCCAGTTTTGGAGACTGCAATGGATCTATCCCGGAGGAACTTCCTCGCCCTCAGCGCGGCGGCCGGCACCGGCATCACCGCGCTCTCGACCTCACCTGCATGGGCCACCGGCACCGGCTCAACCGCCAGCCCGCCCGGCGACGTGGTCGGCAAGATCACCGTTGGCTACCAGGGCTGGTTCGCCTGCGCTGGTGATGGCGCCCCGATCAACGGCTGGTGGCACTGGAGCCACAACTGGGGCCAACCGCCCTCGCCGAGCAACAACGCGATCGCCAGCTGGCCGGACGTTCGCGAATACACCAGCACCTACCAAACGGCGTACTCGAACCTCGGAAACGGACAGCCCGCAAGGCTCTTCTCGTCGTACGACCAGCAGACCGTCAACCTGCACTTCCAGTGGATGCAGCAGTACGGCTGCGATACCGCCGCCCTGCAACGGTTCAACCCGACGGGCGGCGAAGGCCCGACCCGCGACCAGATGGCCGTCAAGGTTCGCCAGGCCGCCGAGCAGTACGGCCGGAAGTTCTACATCATGTACGACGCCACCGACTGGGCGAACATGCAGACGGAGATGAAGGCCGACTGGATCAACAAGATGCGGGTGATGACCGAATCCCCTGCCTACGCACGGCAAAACGGCAAACCCGTCATCTGCATCTGGGGTTTCGGCTTCAACGAACCCAACAAAACCTGGCCCGCCTCGGTCTGCCTGGACGTCGTGAACTGGTTCAAGAGCCAGGGCCTGTACGTCATCGGCGGTGTGCCGACGCATTGGCGCCGCGGCGTCGAGGACTCGCGCGCCGGCTACCTCGACGTGTACCACGCGTTCAACATGCTCTCGCCGTGGATGGTCGGCCGGATCAGCGACGTCGCGGGCGCGGATCACTACTACAACAACGTGAATCAGCAGGACCAGGCCGACTGCAACGCCCATGGCATCGACTACCAGCCGTGCGTGATTCCGGGTGATCTGCAGTCCGGGCATCGCCGGCACGGTGATCTGATGTGGCGGCAGTTCTATAACCTCACGCGGATCGGCGTGCAGGGCATGTACATCTCGATGTTCGACGAATACAACGAGGGCAACCAGATCGCCAAGACCGCCGAGTCCTCGGCCTGGATCCCGAATGGTTCAGGCATTCGGGCTCTGGACGAGGACGGCACCCCCTGCTCATCGGACTACTACCTGCGTCTCACCGCCGATGGTGGGCGCATGTTCAAGGGGCAGATCGGGGTGACGCCTAACCGGCCTACCTCGCCGATGCCAGGTCAGGGTGGAGGTGGCGTTGTGTTCTACCAGCATGTGGATTATCTGGGCTCCGCGGGGCAGCCGTTGGGGCGGGGGCAGTACACGGCGGCGCAACTGGCGGCGGCTGGGGTTCCGTCGTTGTGGGCTTCGTCGGTGAGGATTCCGCCGGGGTGGAATGTCACGATCTATGCGGGTGACAACTTCACCGGGCAGTCGTGGAACCGGACGGGCGATACGCCTAACTTCACGACGCTTGTTCCCAATGCGAATGATCAGCTGGTCTCCTGTCGCATCAGTTAGCCCTGGGGATTTGCTGGGCACCCGTCCCCCTGAGTCTTTCGAATTGTCAGGTCGGTTGCTATCAGGGGGACGGGTGAGGTCTGGCCGGGTTTTCGGGTGGTCCCGCATGCTTCGCGTGAGGACTCGCCGCGCGCCCTGCGCCGGGGTTCGTGCGATGCGCGTCAGGGTTTGCGGTGTGCAGTGCGCCGGGTTTGCCGTACTTGCGCCGGGTGGTTGGTGGCGTGCGGGTGGTCCGAGGTCGGCTGCCGACTTTTCGTACGACTACCTGGTTGCAACCGGGTAGCGGTGCAACAACTCGGCAGCGGGGATGCCGAAGCCCGGTAGGCGCGCGAAAACCCGGCAGCGGGCTGCCCTGAAACCCGGGTGGCGATCGCGTGTTGCCGTCGGAGGCCGTTGCGCCGGTTGAGCGGGCCCCGGGCAGTGGCTGGCCATTCGGAGCGTGGGTTACCACCTGGGATTCCGGGGTGGTAACCCACCTTCCCCGTGGCCAGCCACTCTCAGGGCAAACCCCGGGCCGTCGCGCCAGCGTCTCGCAGATCGTCGCAGCGCATCGCGTACAGCTCGCGCGTCGGGGCCCTCGCGTATCGCGCACCGATCGCGGCTTCCCGTCCGGCCGCCATCAGCCGGTGTCGGCCGATCAGGAGTTCAGGTGACTGAGGTGGTGACGGCTTGGCCGGTGGGGGTTTGCCAGTAGAGGACCTGGCGGCCGGAGCGTCGGCGTTGGAGCAGGCCGGCGCCGGATAGGACGCGGAGGTGGTCCGCCACGGTGGCTAGCGGTAGGCCGGTGGCGGCTACGAGGGCCGTCGTACTGATGGGGGCTGCGGACTCGACCAGGATGCGTGCTCGGTTGCGGCCCAGGAGGCGGACCAGGGGTTCGGCGAGTGGCTGGGCCGTGGCGAAGATGCCGGTGACGGGATAGCTGAGGGCGTAGCGGTCCGGAAGGCGCCAGCTGACGTTGACGCCGCGGCTGTGCGCAGCGATGAACATGAGGTCGCGGCCGCGGATGTCCGTTGGTGGAAAGTTCGACCGGTTCACCTGCATGCGGCCGTTGCCGAGCCAGCGCACATCCGGCCCGAGACCGCGCAGTACGCCGGACCAGCCTTGCTCGCTGAGGCGAGAGGTTCTGGAGACGATGTCGGCCTGGAGCACGCGATGGCGGCGCGGCCATTCCGCTTCGACAGTGGTCGTCCAGACCCAGCGGAGCAGGTCGGCAACGTGTAGCGCCAGGCCGCTGCCGTTGGCGAGTACGGGCGGGAGCGGCGACCGTACGACGGCCAGGTCCGCGCGGATCCGGTCGTCCGGCAGGGCGCTGAGCGGGCCTAGCTCGTCCTCGATGTCCAGGTCCGGCGCGAGCGGTGGAACGGTCAGGAAATCGGCGGTCCATCGATTGCCGAAGGCGCTGTCGACCAGGGCCTTCCACACCGGCTGGGCGTCCAGTTGGGCGGTGAACGCGGCCAGGTGTGCGTCGCGCCAAGGGCGGTACCACGGCTGCGCCGGCTCTCTGAGCATCTTCAGGGCCGAGACCGTCTCCGTGAGCTGAGACGTGCCGAACCGCGCGTTCGCCAGCACATCGGCATCGACGATGAACTCGGACATTGTTTCGCCTCCATCCGAAACTGTAGGCGATCGCGCTGGGCCAGGTGAGGGTGATCCACCATGAGCACCTATCGCGAGATCTTCCGCCAGCGCGAGTTTCGGACGCTGTGGCTCAGCAGTGCTCTGGGCAATGTGTCCGCGACGATGACCAGTCTCACGCTTGCCATCGTGGTCAACGCCGACACGGGCTCAGCCTTGCTGTCGGCCTTGATCATGTTCGGCCCGTCGCTGGTGCAGGTTGTTGGCGCGTCGACGCTGATGTCCGCCGCCGACACCGCGAGGCCGCGGCGGATTCTCGTTGTCCTGGCAGCTGTTTCCACTGTCGCCGTCGTGGTCCAGGCCGCGTTTGATCTGCATGCCATGACGCGGTTGCTGCTCACCCTGGCGGTCGCGTACGGGCTGTCGATCGCGTCCGGCGTGCGGTGGGGTCTGCTGAACGAGGTGGTCCACCGAGACCAGTTCGTCCTCGGCCGGTCGACGATGAACCTCTCGGTCGGCGCAATGCAGATCGCGGGCTTCGGCGGCGCTGGTCTGCTGCTCCAGGTGTTTGACCCGGCTCAGGTGTTCTGGCTGGCTGCGATCTGCTCGGCGCTCACGTTGCCCATCCTGCGTTTCGGCCTGCAGGACCGGGCGCCACGACGGGCGGCGGCAACGAGTCCGCGCGAAACCTGGCGAGGCAACCGCAGACTGCTGGCCGAGCCCGCCACTCGCCCGTTGCTGCTCGCGCTGTGTCTGCCGAACGGTCTCATCGTCGGATGCGAGGCGCTGTTCGTGCCGTACGCCGGTGCCGCGGCCGGTCTGCTGTTGGCCGCGGCCGCCGCGGGCATGATGTTCGGCGACCTGGTGACCGGCCGCTTCCTCAGCCCTGCCATGCGGCGGAAGGCCAGCGTTCATCTCCGGATGCTTCTTGCCGTGCCGTTCCTCGGGTTCGTGGCGGAGCTCCCCATGGGCGTACTCGCGGTGCTGGTCGCCATCGCGTGTATCGGCTATTCCGCGTCCTTGTCCCAGCAGGAGTTGCTCGTCGCGGTCACGCCGTTCGAGCTGCGAGGGCAGGTACTCGGCCTGGAGTCGGCCCTGCGCATGACCACCTTCGGCGTGTGCGCCGTACTGGCCGGTGCCGTGGCGGACCTCGCATCACCGCGCCCGGTCATCGTCGCGTTCGCCGCGTTGTCCCTGCTGGTGTCGATCGCCCTGACCCGCCCGCTGACTCGCGTGGCCGTGGCCGTTCCGGCGGCCGCGTAGATCCGTTAGATCAAAGGAGTTCGAGGGTGTCCGTGGTGAGGGTGATGACGGCGCCGGGCAGGAGCGTTCGGCAGGCGATGGCGTGGCCGGTGCAAGTATGCAGGGCTGGGCCGGCGGCATCGATGACGCGGTACTCCACCGACTGGGTGCAGCGATCCGGCACCCCCGCCTCGCGGTAGCAGCCGATGATGCGGCAGCGAGACACGTGGCCATACACGACGAGCGTGACGCCATGCTCCGGGCAGATGCCCCACGCGACTTCGCAGGTGCGCTCGGCGTTCGCCACCACGCGTACGAGTTCACCCGCGGTGGACTCGAGTTCGCCGGCCATCTCGCGGCAGGCGCGGGCCACGTCGTCGAGGCGGCGGCGGAATCGGCGGGCTTCGGCGGATTCCGGCAGCTGTTCCGTTGCCGCGCGTAAACCGTCCGAAAGGGCCATCGCGGCCACGGCGATCTCGTCAACGCGCACGGGCATCGTGAGGCCGTACTGGCCCTCGGTCACGTCCGCACCACTGTCCCCCGCATTCTCGTCCTGACCGCCCCTACCGGGTTCCCTGTTCGGGTCGGTCTCGTCGGCCATCGGCACGTCGGCATCGTCGGCGGCGAGCGCGCCCGGGATCCACCTGGGCCGTTCGTTCCCGCTGCGATGGCTCGCGCGTCTGGTCTTCGCCATGGTCCCGTCCCCCAACGTCGGCAACTCCCCCGTGCCGGGATGTTGCCACGTCAACGAAGTCAGGCAAAGACCTGGGGTGGACCGGTGACCAAAGGCAACCAAGATCTTGCGTACAGCAACAGGATTTGAGGTCTCGGATCACCCAGCGTCAAGACCCACGCGGGTGCTGACACCGGAAACTAGGTCAAACGTTCGCTGGGACGTCACAACCTGTGACCGCGCGTCGAAAGCGGGAGGGCCCGGCCGCGCCCGCACCTCGGCGGTCGGCACCGAGTGCGCGGTTCTGCGGAAGCATTACCAAGCGTGAACCTGCGGCCACGCTCGAAAGGATTGCCCGGCGCGGTGTGCATCGTTGTACTGAGGGTTCCGGGTCGCCAGCGGCCCGCCGCCCCCAGGGAGGACCTTGATGAGACGTTCGAGACCACTCGGGCTCACCGCCGTGATCGCCACCGTGGCCGGTCTGGCTACCGGGTTGACGCCTGCGCAGGGAGCAGCCGCCGAGCAGATCGTGAAGTACCACGGCTACCAGGTCGCCGTCCCGGCCGGCTGGCAGATCGTGGACCTGGCCAAGGACCCGTCCGCCTGTGTTCGCTTCGACCGGCCCGCGGTCTATCTCGGCCATGTCGGCGAACAGCCCAATTGCCCCGCCCACCTCGTCGGCCGAACTGCCGGCCTGCACATCGAGGCCCTCGACCGGCAGGCCACGGTGACAGCCGACACGGCCGAAACCGCCGCAGGCCAGGCCGTTCAACACTCCGCGAAATCGGTCGGCGGCGAGATCAAGGTGGCCGTCGAGGACGCGGGTGTACTCGTCACCGCGGTGCACGCGCCGGAACAGGAGAAAGTCGTTCGCGACGTTCTCGGCAAGGCCAAGCTCGCGTCCGGCGGCAGCCGCGTGGAGTTGGTCAGGCCCGCGCCCGTACGAACCGCCGCCGCGCCTATCGTTGCCCCGGGCAACCTTCTCGGCGAGGCTTTCGACGCTTGTACGGCGCCCTCGCTCGGGGCGATGAACGCCTGGCGCAGTTCGCCGTTCAAGGCCGTCGGCATCTACATCAGCGGTAGCGTCCGGGCCTGCGGCCAGGCCAACCTCACACCCTCGTGGGTGGCGGCCAACTACTCGAACGGCTGGCAGTTCATCCTGATCGATGTCGGCCGTCAGGCGCCCTGTACGACCTACGCCACCAAGATGTCGAGTGACCCCGCGACGGCGCGGCAGCAGGGCCGGGACGCGGCGGCGGCTTCGGCGCAGTCGGCGATCAACCTCGGCTTCGGCGGCGGTAGCGCCATCTACTCCGATATCGAGAACTACCCGTCCAACGCGAGTTGCAAGGCCGCTGTGCTGTCGTACGTGAGCGGCTGGACTCAGGAACTCAACGCCCGCGGCTTCCTCGGTGGCGTCTACACCAGCGCAGGCTCGGGCGGCGTCGACCTGTCCTCCGGGGTGGGTGATTCGCGGTACACGCCGCCGGACCACATCTGGTTCGCTTGGTGGAACGGCCTGGCCAACACCGACGGCGGCCGCTACATCCCGGCAGGCCTATGGGTGAACCACCAGCGGCTGCATCAGTACCGCGGCGACCACAACGAAACGTGGGGCGGCGTGACCATCAACATCGACAGCAACTTCGTCGACGTGGGCACACCTACTCCCCCGCCACCGATGAGTGACGGCATCTACCGGATCAAGGCGGAGGTCGGCGGCTTCGACCTGGACGTGACCGACTGCCAGAGCCAGGACGGCGCCGACGTACGGATGTGGGACCGCATCGCCGGCAGTCCCTGCCAGAAGTGGCACGTTACTTCTACGGGCAGCCCCAACGTTTTCAAGATCTACGACGGCCACACGGGCAAGCCGCTCACTACGCAGGGCTGTGCCACGGCAGACGTCACTCCGGTGACCTTGTGGACTGAGACCAACACCCCGTGCGAGACGTGGCTGATCGAGCCGCTCGCGGGTGGAGCGTACAAGGTGATCAACAGTGCCAGTGGTACGTCGCTAGACGTGGCGGGCTGTTCTGCCAGCCGCGGCGCTGACGTAATCCTCTGGCCGTTCCATGGTGGTTCCTGCCAGCGCTGGTACTTCAGCCCGGCCTAAGTAGCTTGAAGGCCCACTACCGCCTAGCGGGGGTAGCGGGCCTTCTAGCTGGCTGTCAGCCCCAGAGTTGGCGGAGTTCTACGTAGCCGTCTTTGGCGGCTGGGTGCTTGGAAGCGACCTCGATGGCCTCCTCGAGGTCACGGCACTCCAGCAGATCGAAGCCGCCCATCTGCTCCTTGGCCTCCGCGAACGGCCCATCCGTCGTCACCACCTTGCCGCCGCGCACGGTGACCGTGACCGCTTCCTCGGCCGGCCGGAGCCGATCACCGACGAGCCGGACACCGCGTGCCTGCATCTCTTCGACCCAGACCGTGGCCTCCGCGATCGCCTCGGGCGAGACCTCGGCCGGGGAGTCGGGGCCCGCGCCGATCAGCAGCAGATACTTCATCGTGGTTCTCCTCGTCTCACGCCCCATCCGGGCGCGTTCACGGGGGACGTCGGAACGGGATTGCACGAACTGACATTTCGGCCGAACCTTTTTGTCCCCGGGCTCTGACATACTCCGCCCTGTTGTCACTTCGACCCTGGGGGGGTCCTGTGTTCTTCCGTCTTTCCTTGCCGGCAGCCCTGCTCGCCGCCGTGCTGGTACCACCCGCGACGCCGGCCGTCGCCGCGCCGCCACTGCCTGTGCCCGCACAGCTACCGTTCGCCCAGCCCGCGCCCGGACAGGCGTTCGCGCCTGACACCGTGCTGGTGAAGTTCCGCGCGGGCGCGGAGGCTCGCGAGCAGACGCTGCGGCGCAACGCGGCCCGGGTGACCGGGAACCTGCCCGGCGGTTTCGTCGAGGTGAAGGTGAGCGGCCGGGCCGAGGCCGCCCTGGCGACGCTGCGCAAAGACCCGTCGGTCGACGTGGCCGCGCTGGACTACATCCGCCAACCCACCGTCGCGCCTGACGACCCCTTCTACAAGGGCGGCAGCCAGACCTACCTGGATCTCGTGCGCCTGCCATCGGCGTGGTCCCTGAACCGCGACGCCACCAAACAGATCATCGCCGTCCTGGACAGCGGCGTGGACTCGGGCCATCCCGAGCTGGCCGGGCGGCTCGTGCCCGGCTACAACTCGGTCGACGGCGGCAGCACGAACGACGAGAACGGGCACGGCACGTTCATCGCGGGCGTGGCCGCCGCCAAGACCAACAACGCGCTCGGCGTCGCCGGAGTGGTGTGGAACGGCCGGGTCATGCCGGTCAAGGTGACGTTCAATCCCAAAGGCCACTCCCGCGACAGCGACATCATTCGCGGCCTCGACTGGGCCGTCGCGCACGGCGCCACCATCGCCAACCTGTCCTTCAGTGGCACCGCCGGAAACCCTGCACTGCACGCGGCGATCCAGCGCGCCACCAGCAAGGGCGTGCTCGTGGTCGCCGCCGTGGGCAACTCCGGCAGCGGCCAGATCGAGTATCCCGGTGCCTATCCCGAGGTGCTCGGCGTCGGCGCCACCGACATAACCGGCAAACTCGCCGACTTCAGCACCTGGGGCAGCTGGGTCGACATCGCCGCACCAGGTACGAGCATCGTGTCGCTCTCCCCGCGCGCCCTCTTCCCGTCGGGCTACGGCATCAGCAGCGGTACGTCGTACTCCGCGCCGCTGGTGGCCGGGGTGGCCGCGCTGCTGCGGACGCGCTACCCCTCGCTCACGCCCGCGCAGCTGATCGGCCGGCTCAAGTCGACTGCCCGTGACGCCGGACCGCGGGGCATCGATCCGTACTACGGCTTCGGCATCGTCGACGCGTATGCCGCGCTCGGCGGCACCTTGGGCGGCGATTTCGGCACCGCCTCACCGGATGGCAACGAGGTTCCCGATCGCGCCACCGCGGTGACCGCGCCTGGCTCCACCACCGGCACGATCGCGATCGAGGGTGACACCGACTGGTACCGGTTCGATGTCGACGAGGCGAAGTCGGTCCGGATCCAGCTCGACGCACCGCCACTCGAAGGGGAGCAGAACCTGCGCGCCGCCTTCGGCGTCTACGGACCAGACCTCAAACGAATCAACGGCGTTTCGGCCGAGTTCACCGGGGACGATCTGACCTTGACCGTTCCGCTCGAGGCCGGCCGCAACTACATCGCGGTCAAAAACCTCAGCGGTGCAGCGGTCAGCCGCGCGTACACACTGACGCTCACCGATGCGACCGGTGGTCCTGCATTGCTGGACGAGCAGGAGTGGGTTCGGGATCTTGGCCCGGCCGACTTCGCCGGCGGCGTCGCGCTCGCGGCCAAGCCGTTCGTGCGGTTCCAGCGCGAGATCGACCCGGCGTCGGTTGGCGCCACCACGGTCCGGCTGATCCAGAACCGCAGCTACGCGTCGGTTCCCGCCACCGTGGCCTACGACGAGACCACCCGCACGGCCACCCTCACGCCGGCCAACCCGCTCCAGGACGGGACGCCGTACCGCCTGGTGGTGAACGGCGTGCGCGATACGGACGGCGAGACCTTCACCGAGGGATACTCGACCACTTTCCAGACGGTGAATCTGGCTCCGCCGGCAGTCGGAGGCTTTGACGCGACCGGCGGCTACGGAACGGCCAGCGTGAAGTGGACCGTGCCGACGCTTGGCGATCTCGGCCAGGTCATCGTCCGCCGCGAGGTTGGGACCACGCCGCCGGCTTCCCCGGCCACCGGCACGGCTGTCTACAACGGGACCGGCTCAAGCGTCGCCGTCAGCGGTCTGACCGCCGGCACGACGTACACCTTCCGCGCCTGGGTGAAGGACCGCGCGGGCGTGCTCAGCACACCGGTCGACACCCGGCTGTTCGGGACAAAGGCAACCATCGGCGTTTCGCCGGCGACCCTCACTTACGGCGGATCCACCACGATCAGCGGCAAGCTCGTGCGCGCGGACAACGGGGTCGGCGTGGCAGGGGCCTCGTTGACGTTGTACCGCAAGCAGAAGGGCGCGACGGCCTGGCAGACGGTCACCACCCAGAAGACGACGAGCGCCGGAGTCGTGTCGTACCCGCACAAGCCGGTGTGGGGGCAGGACTACCAATGGGCCTACAACGGTTCGACGGACCTGCTCGGCGCCCGCAGCGCGATTGCCGCCGTCGGAGTCCGGCCGGTCGTGACGGCCAACGTCTCGAAGAACACCTTCGCGCTCGGTGGATCGGTCCTGGTCTATGGCAGTGTCACGCCCGCGCATCCGGGTCAGCCCGTTTACCTGCAGCGCTGGATCGGCGGCAAGTGGAACCACGTGACCGCTGTGAAGACGACCAGCTCGAGTACGTACATGTTCACGATCAAGCCGACCGTCCGGGGCACCTATGCCTATCGCGTGGCGAAACCCGGTGACGTCGACCACCTGACCACAACCAGTCCGATGCGGACCTTCAAAGTCACCTGATCTCAGCAGTACCACCTGACCGCCACCAGGGAGTGTGCACGAACCGATGCGATCCATCCTTACGGCGCTGACCGTCGCCGGTCTCACCTTGACCGTTGGCACCAGCCCCGCCACCGGCGCGACGCCGGCCGGCAAACTCGTCTCCTATTCCGGCTACCAGGTGACGGTTCCGGCCGCCTGGCCTGTCATCGACCTCGCGAAGGACCCAACCGCCTGCGTGCGGTTCGATCGGCCGGCCGTTTACCTCGGCCGTAGTACGGCGCAGCCCAACTGTCCGGCCGACGCTGCCGCGGATCGCGCCGCGGGTCTGGTGATCGCGCCGCTCGACAGCCCGGCCGCCGGCTCGATCGCCAAGGATGGCGACATCCAGGTCGAGGTCAAGGAAGCGGGTGTCCTCGTCACGGCCTTCCACAGCCCGGCCCTGGAACAAACCGTTCGCAACGTGCTCGCCACCGGTACCCTCGCCTCTGGCCGCAAAGCCACAACCACAACGGCCCGCACCGCGTCCTCCACGGCCGCGGCTGCTTCGCTTGTGACGCCAGGAACCCTCAAGGGCCAGGCGTTTGACGCTTGTACCGCGCCGTCTCAGGCCACGATGGATGCCTGGCGCTCGGCTGCGCCACGTCCGTTCGAAGCCGTTGGTATCTACATCAGCGGCGCCCGGCGGTTGTGCGCCCAGCCGAACCTGACCCCGAGCTGGGTCCAGGCCAACGCTGCGAACGGGTGGAAGTTCCTACCGCTCGACGTCGGCAAGCAGGCGCCCTGCTCGAACTACTCCAGCCGGATGTCCTACGACCCGGCCACCGCCCGCGCCGAAGGCCGAGCCGCGGCCGTCGGTGCCGCACAGGCCGCCGGCGCGCTCGGCATCGGCCCGCGCAGCACGATCTACTCCGACATCGAGTCGTACACCACGACCATCGCCTGCCGGGCCGCCGTCTTGTCGTACGTGAGCGGCTGGACCAATGAGCTCAACACCCGCGGCTACCTCGCCGGCGTCTACACGAGCATCGGCACGGGCGGCGCGGACCTGAAGTGGGGCTACAACGACGCCCGCTACACGCGTCCGGACAGCCTCTGGTTCGCCTGGTACAACGGCAAGGCCGACGTCGAGGCCGGCACCTGGCTCGACCCCGGCCAGTGGGTGAATCACGAGCGCGTCCACCAGTACCGCGACAGTCATGACGAGACGCACGGTGGCGCGACGGTGAACATCGACAGCAACTTCGTCGATCTCACCGTGCCGCCTGCTGCGGTTCGTGGATTCGACGCGACCGGCGGCTATACCCAGGCCACGCTTCGGTGGACCGCTCCGCCCGCGGGCGATCTCGGCCAGGTGATCGTTCGCCGCAACACCGGTACCACGCCGCCGGCGACCCCGGCCAACGGCACCGCGGTGTACGCCGGAACCGGAACGTCCGCGACCGTGACCGGCCTGTCCAGCGGCACGACGTACACCTTCCGCTCGTGGGTCAAGGACAAGTCGGGCAAGGTCGGCCCGCCCGCGGACACCAGGCTCGTCGGCACCCGCACGACCATCGCGATCTCGCCCGCCTCCCTCACCATGGGCGGCGCCACCACGATCACCGGCCGGGCGACCCGGATCGACACCGGCGCCGCGCTGGCCGGCGTACCGCTCAACCTGTACCGGCGGCAGAAGGGCACAACCGCCTGGCAGCTGATCAAGACGACAACCACCAACGCGAGTGGCGTCGCCTCGTACGTGCACAAGCCGGTCTGGAGCCAGGACTACCAGTGGGGCCCGAACGGTTCCGCCGACACCCTCGGCTCGCGCAGCGCCAGCATCGCCGTCGGGGTTCGGCCGGTTGTCACTGCCAGCGTGACGAAAACGACCATGCCGCTCGGCAGCGCGTTGCTGCTGTACGGCAGCGTCAGCCCGGCTCATCCCGGTCAGGCCGTCTACCTACAGCGCTGGGTCGGCGGCAAGTGGAACCACGTGACGGTCGGCAAGCTCACCACCAAGAGCACCTACATGTTCACCATCAAGCCAACCGTCCGCGGCACCTACGCCTACCGCGTCGCCAAGCCCGGCGACGTAGATCACCTGACCACCACTAGCCCGATGCGAACCTTCAAGGTCACATAGCTAGCTCCCGAGGGACCTGCTGCAGCGTGGGCTGCGGCAGGTCCCTCGGCGATTTACGGCTGGTAGGTCTGGACTGATCCGCCCTGGGAGAAGTCCACGAGTCGCGGCGCGACCTCTCGAGCCTGGCAAACGATGTCGGCGAGGTCTAGGCGGATCAGCCGTCGTTCGTGCACGACTACATCGCCGTCGACTATTACGGTGACCACGTCGCTCGCCCGGGTGGAGTAGACCAAGGCGGCTCGCGGGTCGTGAACCGGCTGCACGTGCGGCTGGTTCAAATCGACCAGGGCGATGTCGGCCAGCCTTCCGGCTTCCAGCGCTCCGGCTTTCGCGCCAAGCCCGGCAGCCGCCGCACCGCCGCGCGTCGCCATCCGGAGCACGTCCGAGACGGTCATCCAAGTGGCGTCCCGCTCGTTTTGCTTCTCCACCAGTCCGATCAGCCGCAAGGCCTCCCACACGTCAAGCGTGTTGTGCACCGCGGCGCCGTCCGTCCCCGCGCCCACGGCAATACCAGCCTCACGCAGTCCGCGGAACGGCGTCGTCGAACCGATGGCCATCTTCAGGTAGACCTTCGGACAGGACGCGACGGCCGTCCGATCGGCATACCGCTCGAGAATCGCCAGATCGCCCGGGAGAATGCCGCACCCGTGCGCGATCAACGAGCCCGCGTCGAGCACACCCGTACGTTCCAGCACCTCGACCGGCGTCACCCCGAACCGCGCTTGCGACGAAGTGGTCTGGTCCATCGTTTCGGCCGCATGCAGGTGGATCCGGAATCCCTCGGCGCGAGCCACCTCCGCGGTCCGCTCCAGATCTTTACCGGTGACCGTGTACGGCGCGTGCGGTCCGAGACTCGCCGTCACCCGGTCCAGCCCGAGCTCGCCAATCCCCCGGGCCGCGTCGTACGCCGCCTCCCGCTCGTCCGGCCCGTTCGAGGAGAAGAACGTGGGCGCGAGGTCAGCCCGAATCCCCGTCTCCGCCGCCGCGAACGCGATCTGATCGGAGTGAAAATAGTGGTCCACGAAGGTGGTCACGCCACCCAGGAGCATCTCGGCGCACGCCAGCCGGGCTCCAACCCGGACGAGCTCCGGCGTCAGATTCACTTCCATCGGCCAGATCCGCTCGTTGAACCAGCGATCCAGCGGCAAGTCCTCCGCGGCACCACGCATCAACACCATCGGGCTGTGCGTATGCGAGTTGGTCAGCCCCGGCACCGCCAGCAGTCCACACCCCTCTACCACCTTGATGCCCTCGGCAACAACCGGGCTGGTCGGTTTGATGGCGGTGATCACGCCGTCGTCGATCCAGATATCGCGAGCCGGTTCGATCGAACACTCGCCCACCTCCGGTACCACCAGCACAGCGCAGTTCCGCACCACCAGTTGCCGCATAACCCTCCTCGCCCGGACCCCCTGAGCGGGCAAGTCTAGAGTGGAAGATGGCTTCGCGAACGCATACGATCGAGGTCGACGGTCCCATCGTCCGCAAGCGCTACCGCAGCTGGCACCAGGAGTGAACGAGCACGCTGATGGCGCAGGACGGACGGCGTCGGCCGGTGCTTCACCTCCTTGGCTGATTCAGTTTCGCGATGAAGCGCTGATAGTGCGGGTCGAACAACGTCGCGTCGGTGGCGTCGATCTCCGCCGGAGTCCACCATCGGGCCTCGCGGAACTCCGCCGGGTCGGGCGTCAACGGCATGCCGCGCTGTCCGATCAGGACATACCAGAGGCTGACATCGGTATGGCCATGATCGATACCGACCGTCTCCGTGATGGTGATGAACGCGGGCACGGGCGCGGATTCGACCACCCGCAATCTCCCGACGCCCCCAGCAACCGCCCCTTCGACCCCGGGACCCCTGGAAGCGCCCGCTCGACCGGCCGCGGGATCGGTGAAGGCATCCGCGCGCGCGAAGCGGGGGGTGATGCCTAGTTCTTCTTGTGCCTCGCGGCGGGCGGTGTCCGCGGGATCTTCGCCGGGCTCCACGTGACCGCCGGGCGGGAGCCAGCGTCGCGCGTTGAGGTGATCAACGAGCAGGCTGCTTCCGTCGGTTGGGTCGAGCAGCACGACGTACGAGACGAGGTGAGGACTCGGGGTCGCGGGTTTGGATCGCCGGAACACATCGGCCGTTTTCGTCAGCCATTGCAGGGCTTCTGAACGATGCGCAGACTCCAGTTCGTCGAAAGGCCTTATCCCTTCGACGAGCCGGTAGATCCGATCCACTGCGATATCCATAGCGAAACCCTGCCATCCGCCACCGACATTCTTGAACGCGCGCACGCCGGGCTGACTAGTGGCCGAGTCTCTGGCGGTCATAGCCGGCGGGACGCCCGGCTGGCGTACCAGCCGAGAGTCGGCCCGCCGTACCGACTTGGCCATGTGGTGGCTAGGCGGAGGCGGCTTCTACCGCGGGAGTGGTTAGGGTGCGGCGGGCGGTGGTGAGGCTGGCGGCCATGGTCAGGGCTAGGGCGGTGCCGGCGATGCCTAGGTAGAGGGCGAGGCCCATTTCGGGGAAGACGGTGCCGGTTCGCGCGAGGCTGTACGGCACGATCGCGACCACCGCCGCGAGTGATCCGAACAGCACGCCGGTGATGGCGAGCGCGGCGCCTTCGAAGCCGACCATGCGCAGCACCTGGCCCGGCGTGGAGCCGATCAGCCGTTGCTGGCCGAATTCCTGCCGCCGGTAGGTCGTTGCCGCGATCAACGTGTTGATCAGCATGATGGCGGCGAACAACGCGATCATGCCGACCACGACGAAATTGAGCGTTTCGATGGCCTTGGCGTCCGCCGCGGTGGTCGACGTACCTGCGGACGGCATCGCGGAGTTCTCGATGCCTTGCATATAGAGGGTGCCGGTCGCGATACCGGTGAACAGGATGATCGGAACCAGCGCGCCGGCCATCTGCTGCGTGCGGCGGCGCACGTTGATCACCGTGAGATAGCCGGCCGCCCCGGCGCCACGCAACGGAGCCGCCAGTACCGCGGTGACCGAGCGCAGCAGCACCGGCGCGAACAACGCGAGACCGATCGACGACAGAATCGCTGCTTGTCCCCCGACGGCCATCGCGTCGATGCCCTTGCCGTTGAACACCGTCGCAGTGACGACGCCGCAGCTCAGTCCCGCGCCCAGGAAGACCCAGGCGGCGATGAGGCGGACACGGCCCATCCCTGAGGTTTCCATCGAGGCGTCCGCCAGTGCGTCGCGGGCTCGCATCCGGGTCACTCGGCGGGCGGTCAAAAGCGCGGCGGCGACGGCTGCGACGAAGGTGATGCCCAGGCCCATCTGGATGGCGATCGAGCCGAATCCGTAGCCGATACCAGTCGCAACCTGACCAGTGTCCTTGAGGACCGACAGCAGGAGCGCCCCGCCCACGGCCGCGAACGGAATGGCCAGCGCGGCAGCGACCAGCGCCACCAGACCTGCCTCGACCACGATCATCGAGCCGACCTGTCCAGGCGTAGCGCCGATGCTTTTCAGCAACGCCATCTCCCGGCCTCGCTGGCGTACCGACAACGTCAAGGTGGACGTCACCGCGAACACCACGATCAGCATGCCCCAGCCACCAACGATCGTGGCCATCAAGCTCAACGCCTGCTTGCTCACCTCGTCCACCCCTGGCCCGGCGGCGGTATCGAGCATCGACGCGAACGTCATCAAGATGATCGCGCCGAGCCACATCGCGAGAAAGCTCGCCGCGAACGCACTCGCGCGATAACGCAGGGAACGCAACGCCAGTCCGATCATCTCAAGCACCGGCCTGTACGTCGTGGGTCTCACCGAGGTGGGCCATCCGTTCCGCGACCGCGTCGGCCGTCGGGTTGTCCAAGCCACCGGCAAGTCGCCCATCCACCAGGAAGACCACGGAGTCGGCGTACGACGCTGCGACCGGGTCATGCGTCACCATCACCACGGTCTGGTCGTAAACCTGTACGGATTCCCGAAGTAGTTCCAGCACCTCCCGGGCGCTCCGCGAGTCCAAGGCTCCAGTGGGCTCGTCGGCGAAGACCACGCGCGGATCGGTCACCAGCGCTCGGGCGATCGCCACACGTTGTTGCTGGCCTCCGGACAGTTCAGCGGGCCGATGGTCCAGCCGGTCGCCTAGACCGACTCGGCCGAGTATCTCGCGGCAACGGCGTCGGTCGATCTTGCGGCCTGCCAGGCGCAGCGGCAGCGTGACGTTCTGCATGACCGTCAGCGTCGGCAGGAGGTTGAACTGCTGGAAGACGAACCCGACGCGCTGCCTACGGAACTTGGTTAGGACGGCCTCGCTGTTCCCCGCCAGTTCCTCCCCCTGGATGTACACCCGGCCGGTAGTCGGCAGATCCAGCCCTGCGGCGCATTGCAGGAACGTGCTCTTGCCCGAGCCGGACGGACCCATCACGGCGGTAAAGCTGCCAGAGGGCAGACCGAGCGTTACGCCGTCTAGGGCTGCAACGGGGTTCGCGGTCGTTCCATAGACCTTGCGAACGTTAACGAGCCTGACGGCTTCGACTGCCGCTCCGGCCGGTTGACCGTCGTCACGAACGACAGCGCGGGGTGTGGTCGTAGTCATCCTGAAGCCTCCCTACCAGCGCCCAGCGCGCCGATACCCCGACGCTAGGCAGTCAGCCGCTCCAGCTCGATGGGCCTGTCCCCACCGCCATGGTGGACACAGCACCACCCTGCGCCGACGGCATCAGTAACCAGCCAGACGGTCATTGAGGAGTTCGACCTGCGCCGGGTTGCTGGTGAGCGCTAGCGCGCGCTGGTCGGCCTCGCGCGCCTCTACGGGTCTGCCGTCGGTGCGGAGCAGTTCGCCACGTATAGCGTGAAACAGCGGGTAATGCCGCAGCGCCGCGTCTAAGCCGTCCAACTCGGCTAGTGCCGCCTGGACGCCTTTGACGTACCGAATCGCCACTGCGCGGTGCAACTGAGTGACCGGGCTCGGCTGAAGATGAAGCAGCATGTCGTAGAGAACGAGGATCTGCTCCCAGTCCGTGTCGGGCCAGGTCGCGGCCTCGCAATGGCAAGCAGCGATCGCGGCCTGCAGTTGGTAGGGCGCCGGGCTCCGATGGCGACGCGCCGTACGAGTCAGTAGTCCGGTGGCAGCGGCTATGGCGGCGTGGTCCCAGGTACTGCGATCCTGGTCCTGCAGCAGCACGAGCCGCCCGTCCGGGGTGAACCTGGCGGCAGTACGCGCGCGGTGAAGCCGGATCAACACAAGCAGCCCAGCCACCTCCGGCTGGTTGGGCAACAACCCGGCCAGCAGCGCGGCGAGCCACTCCGCGTCGTCGACGAGATCGCGTGAATGGGCCCGATCGCCCGTACTGGACAGGTAGCCCTCGTTGAACATCAGGTAGACGACCGCGAGCACCTCGCCGAGCCGTTCGGTGAGCTCGTCATCCCGCGGTACGCGATACGGGATTCCGGCGTCCGCGATCTTCCGTTTGGCGCGAGTGATGCGCTGCGCCACGGTGGCCTCCGGTACGACGAAGGCGGCGGCGATCTGCGCGGTGGTCAGGCCGCACACCACGCGCAAGGTCAACGCGATCTGGACCTCCCGCGCCAGCGCCGGGTGACAGCAGGTGAAGATCAGCCGCAGCCGGTCGTCCGACGCCGAACCCACCGGCCATTGCAATTGCGCGAGCTTGGCGTGGTAGTTCTCCTGCCGCCGCAGTACGTCGAGCCCCCGGCGGCGGGCCACGGTAAAGAGCCACGCGTCGGGCCGATCAGGTATCCCCTCCACGGGCCAGCGCCGAAGCGCCGTCTCGACCGCGTCCTGGACAAGATCCTCGGCCGCGGAGAAATCGCCGAGCAGTGAGACGAGCGACGCCGCGAGGCGGCCCGCGTGGTCTCGTACGACGCGGGCCAGCTCGTCAGCGGCGGGACTCGGGGTCATCGCGGAGTCGTGGTCATCGGGACTCGTGGTGTGGTGGCCGCGGCTATCCCTGGACCGGGCGGATTTCGACCGTTGGGCAGGCGGGCCACGCCTTGACCATGCGTAGCGCCTCGTCGAGATCGGCGACCTCGATCTCGGCAACGCCGGTGATGACCTCCTTGCCCTCCATGAACGGGCCGTCGGTCGTGACCGGCTCGGGACCGCCCAGCCGCACGGTTGTCGCCGATCCCGGGTGCTGGAGTTTGCTGTGGCTACGGAGTTTGTCCGCGTGATCGATGAACCACTGGTTCACTCGTTCGTAGGCCTGCTCGAGCTCAGGCTGGCTCAGCGCCGCCAGCTCCTTCGCGAATTCCTCGGTCTCAGCGAACATCAGGACGTACTTCACGTGCTCCACCTCCTGTGGACAGTCTGGCCGGTCGGATCAGCTGGTGGGGAGAATCGCGTAGAGATCGATGCCGTTGCCGGACGGATCCGCCACGGTCGCGTACCGCATGCCCCAGGGCGCATCCCATGGCTCTTGCAATTCGGTAACCCCAGCGGCGGCCAGTTCGGCGTACTTGGCGTCGACGGCCGCGGGCGACTCGAGCTGGAACGCGAGGAACGTCCGCCCGGCCGAAGGTGCCGACCACCCGGCGGTGATCTTGGTGCGCGCCTGGTCGGTGTCGAGCATGAGGTGCAGCCCGTTGGGCAGATCGCAGCCGGCGTGGTCGGACGGCATATGCGGATCCGGGACGAACTCCAGCCCGAGGAGCCGGTAGAAGTCGATCGCGGCGCCCAGGTCGGTCACGCAGATGTCGAGCACATTCAGGGTCGGTTGCATGCCGGTCTCCTGTGGAAGTGAGGTTGCTGTCGTAAGGGAGACGATCGGCGCGCAGCCGAATACGACAGGCAGCCGGAATTGCTCAAGCCGGCCGGGTGGCGCGACCCATCGCGTGCGGGGACGCCGGCGACGGTTTGTCCGGCGGGAAGGCGAACCGCTCGAGCTCGTCGATCAGGAAACCTGCCGCGCCGATCGCGGAAACGGTGTCCCGGCCGAGGTGGCATCCACCCATCAGGCGTGGCCAGAGCGTCGCGTCGGCGATCCGCTGTACCCGGGCGAGGCGGGTGCCGGTCTGGGCCGCGACGTGCTCGTAGAACCGCAGCTCACCACCTGGCCGCAGTACGCGGAACGCTTCGTCGAGCGCGGCGCCCTGGTCCTCCACCGAACACAGCACAAGGCACATCACGACCGCGTCCACCGTGCCGGCGTCGACGGGCAGCTCACTCGCGAGGCCTTCCACGACCTTGATGTCGGCCGATGCCTCAGCGGCAGCCTGCGTCGCTTTGGCCCTGAGGTAGGGATCCGGCTCGATCGCCACGACGCCTGTCACACCCGCCGGATAGAACGGGAAGTTGCCACCATCGCCGGCGCCAACCTCGACAACGCGACCAGTCAGGCCCTCGAGAAGCTGCCGTCGGTGCTCGGTGACGCCCTGGCTGTCCATGGTGGGCCGCAACCGGACATAGATCCGGGCGAAGAGCGGGTGCGACAGGGTTGGGCTCATACGACGACCGTGCTGCGTTGGGCCGCACAGTGTCAACCACGCCTCGCCGGGCAGCGTCACCGCAGCCCGATCGGCTGAACTGGTCAGCGGACGCCGCGGGGGCGGAACTGGATGCTGATGCGAGGGCCGACGTACTTGGTGGTTTTGGGTATGGCATGTTCCCACGTGCGCTGGCAGGAACCGCCCATGACGATGAGATCGCCGTGGCCGAGCTGGTGCCGAATGGTCTCTCCACCACCGCCTCGTGGACGTAGTAGCAGCGCTCGCGGCGCGCCAACGGACAAGATCGCGACCATCGTGTCGACGGTGTTGCCGCGCCCGAGGTTGTCGCCATGCCAGGCGACGCTGTCCCGGCCGTCGCGGTAGTAGCAAAGCCCAGCCGTCCGGAACGGCTCCCCCAGCTCCTCCGCGTAGTGCGCGCTCAACGTCGCCTTGGCCTCAGTCAGCACCGGGTCGGGTAAGGGCGTGCCCTCGTCGTAGAAGCAGAGCAGGCGCGGCACGTCGACGACTCGGTCATACATCTGCCGGCGCTCTTCCCGCCAGGGCACGTCCGCGGCCAACCGGTCGAACAGCGGGTCTGCTCCGCTCAGCCAGCCGGGCAGTACGTCGATCCAGGCCCCGCGCGACAGAGATGTGCGCCGGAGGCCGGTCAACGCCGTCAGAGCAGGCTCGTCCACCTGATCGAAAAGCGATGCCTGAAGCGCGGTCATGACCCCACAATACCTCGCCTGCTCGAACAGGTGTTCCCTTAAAACCCAGCCTCGGCCGGCACCAGGTGGCGACACGAGGCGACTGGGAGCCACATCTAGGCATAGGTAGAGGCCGAGTGACGGGGCGTGTCATCAAAATGTCATCGCGGCCACGGATCGTACGTGCATGAACGGTCACCCAGCGCGAACCCCGGCCCAGCCGGCCAGCGGCGGGATGACCGGGCGGCGGGTAAACCGTCGTCCCCGACGTGTCACTTCCTGGGGGTGCCTAACAATGCACAGGCTCTTGACGATCGTGGACCAGCCGGACCGGATCCATCGCGTGCCGGTGACCGATGGCGTGCACACGTTGCTCGCGGCGGCACGGCGTGAGGTGATCGCCTTGAGCACGCTTTCCGGTGCGGGCGGCATCCGGCACGAACCACCCGCCCGGCGCGGCTTGCGGTATCGCGCGGTGTTCCCCGACAGCGCCCGGAATTCGGCCGCCCAGTACCGACGGCTCAGCACGTTGGCGCTCGGCGGGGTGGACGTCCGTACGATGCCGGAGGTGCCGATCGACGCGCTGGTGATCGACGGCTCGATCGCGGTACTGCCGGCCGACTCGTCCACCGGCAACGTGCTCGTCCTGCGCCTGCCGAGCGTGGTGACCACCGCCACCGAACTGTTCGAGCGGATCTGGCCCGTCGCCGTGCCGCTGGCGGCCGGTGATCCGCCCACGGACGCCGACGTCACCGACCGCGAGCGGGACCTGCTTCGGCTGCTCGCGCTCGGAGCGACCGACGAGGTCACGGCGGCTCAGCTCGGCATCTCGGTTCGCACGGTCCGGCGTTCGATGGCGCAGCTCATGCACCGCCTCGGCGCCCGGAGCCGTTTCCAGGCGGGCGTGAAGGCGGCCGATCGCGGCTGGCTCGTGGATCCGGCCAGCAACCGGGACCACCTCGGCACCCGCGCCAGCTAAACCCAGCCACACGCCGGAATAATGGCTTGCCCGGCGACGTACGTCGGGACCCTCATCCCGGCCGATCGCGCCTCCAGACCACATGCGGACGCGACAACCACGAGCGGCCCGGGCTTCCCCTAGCCTTGGCGGCATGAGTGACTGGCGAGCTGACCGGATCGGATCGGCGCTGCGTGGCGAGAACCCGACCGTGCTGGCCCGGCTGGCGACCGGGTTCGCGGTGATCGGCGACAACCAGCACCTGCCCGGGTACTGCGTCCTGCTCACCGACAACCCCGCCGAGGATCGCCTGGCCGACCTGCCACGCGAACGCCGACTCGCCTTCCTCGCCGACGTGGATCTGCTCGGGGAGGCGGTACATCGGGTCTGCCAACGCCGCGATCCGCAGTTCCGCCGGGTCAACTACGCCGTTCTGGGCAATTTCGACACCTACCTCCACGCCCATATCCACGCGCGCTACGACTGGGAACCGGCCGAGTTCATCATCGGGCCGGAAACCAGCTATCCCCGCTCGTACCGCGAGAACGCGCCCCTCGGTCCAGAGCACGACGAGCTACGCGAGGCGCTCGTCGCGGAACTGGCCGACCTGAGAACTCGCTACAGCTGATTCAGCCCATGGCGTCGACCACCCGCTCGGGCACGGCGATGTAGAAGCCGAGCAACGGCATAGCCACTTGCTCGCACAGCCGACGGGCAGCGTCCGCCCACGCCCGGTCGACCGGAGTGACGTCGGGCAGGCCGGTCCTGGCGAGAGCCATCAGCAGACCGGCCTCAGGTCTTGTTTGGCGAACCAGCTCGAACAACGGCCGGAGCAAGAGCCCGAACTCCTCCGGCCGTTTCGCCCCGATATTCCCAATGGCCATCGGCGCGCGCACGCGGTTCTGGCCGTCGCAGAAGAGCAAGTAGAGCGTGCCCTCGCGCCGGCCCTCCTCGGTCACGAACAGGTCGACGATGTCAGCCGTCAGCTGCGGGTCCGCAACCGACCGGTCCTGCCAATCCAGTGGTAGATCCTGAAATCCCATGCAGGGAGAATGCACCGGTTTTCAGCCCGGATCCGCGTTATCCACAAGCCAATTTGGCGCTGATCGGAGAAACTCCGGCGAAGCGAAGCCGCAGGGCTGGGTGGCACCTGATCCACCCAGCCCCGCGACGTCAGACCCGATCCCGTGCGGAGACGTCAGGCCCCGGCCAGCACCGCCCGCGTGTCAGTCTGCGACGCTTCCAGCTCCCGAACCAGCGGCAGTACCTTGGCGCCGAAGTACTCGATCTCTTCCTGGAAGTGCAGGAAGCCGCCCAGGATCAGGTCAACGCCCCGCTGCCGATAGGCCACGATCCGCTCCGCGATCTGCTCGGGCGTTCCGATCAGCTGCGTCTTGAAGCCGTCGTTGTACTGGACCAGATCCTCGAACGACGAGTCCGCCCACATGCCTTTGCCGTTGGGCGCGGAGGCGCCCGCCTGCGTAACCGCGTCGCGGAACCCCTCGACCGCAGGTTTGTTGGCCTTGGCAACGATCTCGCGCAGCACCTCGCGGGCCTCCTTCTCGGTATCCCGCGCGATGATGAAGCCGTTCAGCCCGAACTTGACCTCACGACCCGCCTGCCGCGCACTCCGCTGTACGTCGACAAGCTGTTCGGTCACGCCATCGAAGTCCTTGCCATTGGAGAAGTACCAGTCGGAGTACTTGCCCGCGTTGTCCCGGGCAGCGGTCGAGTTGCCGCCCTGGAACAGTTCAGGAACCACGGTCGGCTTGGGCTTCAGCGTGAAGTTGCGGATCCGGTAGAAGTCCCCGGCAAACTCCACGTTGTCCTCCGTCCACAGCCGGCGCAGTACCTGCAGGAACTCGGCAGACCTCCGGTAGCGCTCGTCGTGCTCGAGCCACGGCTCTCCCAGGGAGGTGAACTCCCCCTTGAACCAGCCACTGACCACGTTCACCGCGAACCTGCCGTTGGACAGGTGGTCCGCCGTCGCCCCCAGCTTCGCGAGTACGCCTGGCTGCCAGAGGCCGGGATGAACCGCTGCGATCACCTTGAGCCGCTCAGTCGCCAGCAGCAGCGCAAGGCTGAAGCTGGTCGACTCGTGCTGGAACTCGGCGCCGTAGCTGGCGGTGTAGCGGACCTGGCTCAGCGCGTACTCGAAGCCCGCGCGCTCGGCCGTCTGCGCGAGCACCTTGTTGTACTCGTAGTCCCAGCTGGTCCGCTGTTCGATGTCACTGGTGACCAGACCGCCACTGACGTTCGGAACCCAGTAGGCGAACTTGATCTGGTCGGACAATCTTTCCGTGGTCATGGACCTTGCCTCTCAGGAGTACCAGGTGGGCTCGGGCAGTTCGCCCGTGAGCAGGTGCCGGCCGACCTCGCGGCGCTTGTACGCGACGGGGTCGTGCAGCGTGTGCGTCCGTACGTTGCGCCAGAACCGGTCGAGGCCCTCCTTGGTCGCCGTGGCACGCGCCCCGGTGACCTCGAAGATCCGGCTGGTCACCTCCAGTGCCACGTCGGTGGCGCGCGCCTTGACCGCGGCCACGCGTACCTCGTGTTCGCCGCGCTCTTCGGCGGTGACGTTCCACGCGTTCTCGTGGATCACCTGCGCTTCGAGGGCGACGGCGTCGGTGAGCGCTTCGACCGCCCAGAGTTTCGAGGTGAGATCGCCGTAGATATCGATGACATACGGCTCATCCACGGCCTTCTCATAACCGCCATGCAACCAGGAACGGCTCTTTTCGCGGGTATACGTGACGGCCGTTTCCAGCGCACCCCGGGCAATACCCAGATAGAAGTTCACGAAGACCAGTTGAATCGTCGGCACATTCAGCGTGTTGTACACCCGGGGCTGGAAGACCTTATCGACGAAACCAGCCGCCTGGCCCCAGCCGACCCGAACGTGATTCAGGCTGACGCTGCCGCTTTCGGTGAGCCGCTGGCCGATGTTGTCCCAGTCGTCGTGGAAGTTCAGGCCGTCGATATCCGACGGCACGATGGCGAAAACGTGCGTGTCACTGCCCAGCAGCGTGCCCTCCAGCACGGTGACATCCGATACCTTGCCGCCGGTGGAGAAGGTCTTGTGGCCGTTGAAAACGATGGTGTCGCCCTCGTCGGTCACCACCACGTCCTCGTCGCGCGGATTGACCGCGCCGCCGAAGAACCACTTGTTTTTGGTGGCTTCCGCCTCGACGTGGGCAATCTGCTCAGGCGTACCGACCAGGCGTGCGGCCCAGAACCAGAGCAGGTGATAGCCGAGCAACTGGCCGATCGAGCCGTCCGCCGCCGAAACGGTCCGGATCACCTGGTACGCCGTGGGCCAGGTCTGGCCGCCACCGCCATGTTCAGCCGGCCCGAGCAAAGTAACGAGGCCGGATTCCTTCAACAGGCGAACCTCTTCGAACGGGGTGGCGCCGGCGCGGTCCCGCTCAGCGGCGTCGACGGCGAGAATCGCGGCCACCTCGGCGGCACGCTGGATCCATTCCTCGGGGTTTTTCGGATTCACGGCGGTCAGGGCAGGGCGATGCGAAACAGTGGTCATGGTCATTCCTCGTTCCAGGATGAGATCGTGCGATCGATTACGGACGCACAGGGGAATTCAGCGCCAGGACGGCAGCAGCCGCGGCGTACTACGGGAAACGAGGCGGATCAACACGCCTGCGAGGCGACACGCAGCAAATCGATGTGGCGGCGCTGCACCAAGATCAATTCGGCGGTCATGGGGTTAATGTCAACAGACCTACTAGACATTCGTCAACCACGTTCCAGTCCTTCTCATCATCCGGCACGGCAGACGAAAGTGGCCCATGAGATACGGGCCTAAATGGCACTGCCGCGTGGGCCGCTCAACTTCTAGGCTCGAACCACCGAGTCCAGGGAGCTGACATGACCACTACCGCCGTACGCCGAACCGCCGGCCTTCTACCGCCCGCAGGTCACGCCAGGGGTTTGGCGCTTGCTCAGTTGGCCAACGCCATCGGCGACGGCGCCTTCCTCGTCACGTCGGCCCTGTTCTTCACCCGAGTAGTCGGCCTGAGCGCGGGCCAGGTCGGCCTAGGCCTCACGATCGCCTGGGCGCTGGGATTCCTAACCGGCGTCCCACTCGGCCATCTGGCCGACAGACGAGGCCCGCGCGGCACGGCGATCCTGCTGGCCGTTCTCACCGCTACAGCCGTCGGGGCGTTCCTCTTCGTCCGGTCGTTCCCGTTGTTCGTACTAGCCGCGATCGTCTACGCGACAGCTCAAACAGGTTTGGCCGCGGCTAGACAGGCACTACTCGCTGGACTGGTTGATGCGGCTGAGCGAACCACCGTACGGGCGTACCTCCAGTCGACCGTCAACGCGGGACTAGCCATCGGAGCCGGCCTAGGCGGTTTGGCCCTCACGGTCGACACCACCACGGCGTACCTGGTCGTATTCGCCATCGACGGCCTGAGCTTCCTCGTGGCGGCTATGGCGCTGCACCGACTCCCGGCGGTCCCAGCGGCAACCACCCGAGTTGCCGGGCCGAGGCTCGCCGTACTGCGGGACAAGCCTTACGCCGTACTCACCTTGCTCAACTCGATCATGTTGCTCTACATGCCGTTGCTGAGTCTGGTGATGCCGTTGTGGATCGTCACCCGTACGGACGCACCCGGGTGGACTATGGCGGCACTCCTCGTGCTCAACACCATGGCTGTCACCTTGTTCCAGGTGAAGTTCGCCCGGCGGGTTACCAGCCTTCAGAGCGCGGCCAAGTCGGTACGGACGGCAGGCGTGGCCATGCTGCTCGCCTGCGCGGTATTCGCAGTCTCGGCCGCAGGACTGTCGACGGAGTCCGCTGTGCTGGTACTGGGACTTGGCGCAGCTCTACTGGTTGTTGGCGAGATGTTGCTTGCCTCGGGCTCTTGGGAGATCAGCTTCGGTTTGGCGCCTGCGGACAAGCAAGGCCAGTACCAGGGCTTCTTCGGAAGTGGGCCGGCTATTGCCCGCATGCTCGGCCCGGTCCTCCTTACGACGGTAGTGCTCGGCTGGGGCCCGATCGGCTGGCTAGTGGTTGGTGCGCTGTTCCTAGGAACCAGTTGGCTGACTGGTCCCGCCGTACGATGGGCAGCACGGAGTTCCTTGCCTACAAAGGAGTATGCGCACTGATGGAAATCCCCGGACTGGTCGAGATCACCTCTCCCGAAGAGCTGCGGGAGATCGTTCCGCCGCCCCTGAAGGCCACCGCCGAGAAGGCCCGACCCGCTCTGCATGAGCTCGACCGCCAGTGGCTTGCCGCGTCGCCGTTCTGCCTGGTCGCCACCTCCGATGCCGACGGCAACTGCGACGTCTCCCCGAAGGGCGACCCGGCCGGCCTGGCCCTCGTGCTGGACGACCGCACGATCGCCCTGCCGGAGCGCCCGGGCAATCGCCGGATGGACGGATTCCGCAACATTCTGAGCAACCCGCACGTCGGCCTGATCTTCATCCTGCCCGGCCGTGGCGACACGCTGCGCATCAACGGACGCGCCCAGCTGGTCAAGGACGCGCCGTTCTTCGACCAGATGGTGGTGAAGGGTCATCGCCCTCAGCTGGCGCTACTGGTCGAGATCGACGAGGTCTTCCACCACTGCTCGAAGGCCTTCCTCCGCTCCAGCATCTGGAAGCCGGAGACCTGGAACCTCGACGCCGTGCCAAGCCGCCCGCGCATCGCCAAGGCGCTCGAGCGGCCGAACGACGACCTCAATTTCCTCGAGCAGTACTACGGCCCCAGCTACGCCGACCGGCTGTACGCGTCCTGACGTTACGCAGCCGTCACGACTCCGCCACGCAGTCCCCGGCCGCTCGCCGACAGCTCCGATATGCTTACCGAGCTGCCGGCATGGCGAGTTCGGACACAATGTAGGAGAAGGCGGATAAATGGGGCAGGCCGTCACCGAAGATCACTCCGCCGCGGCGCAAGAATTGTCGCCGCAAATGCGACATTTGATTCGCGAGGTCGAGCGAATCATCGACGAAAGCATTGAAGCCGCCCGCCGTGCGCGGAGGCGCAGCAAGCTGTGGAACGTTGTGCACCTCTCATTCGGGCTACCTGCTGCAGTGCTGGCAGCAATAGCAGGCGCGGCTGGGCTTGCATCACCTGGTGGGCGTGTCCCCGCTGCGATCCTTGCCTTGTGCGCAGCAAGCCTGTCCGCGGCGGTTGGATTCGTTCGCCCTGAGGCTCGACAGGTATCGAACCTACAACGGCGGTACGCTTGGCAGGACCTGGAGCGCAGGGCCCGGCTGGCATTGGCCCGTGAGGCTTATATGGGACCGGAAGAACTCTATGGAGCACTCTCCGGTCTCCTTGATCTCCGTAATGGCGTTCCGTCATCGGCACTCGTCTTCATTGAGTCAGTCAGCTCACAGTCAACCTCGCCCTCACCTGCCAAAGAGCCTGCCATTTCGGGACCACCCGAAGCCGACGCCTGACGGCTAAGCAGCGCTGCGACTACTCCCACGGGCGCAGCGGCGGATACGCCGTGGCGACGATGATTTTGTCGCTGCCGGGCTCTACGGTTCATACGTGACCAGTACTCAGCCCGAATCCCGCCGGCAGCAGCTGCGCCGGTTGTGGATGCCGCTTGCGGTCGGCGTGGTGCAGGTCGCCGGGTCGTTCGGCGCTTATCGCGGCCAGGCCGACCGGCGCGAGCCCGACCTGCTGATGGTGCTGCTCGCGCTGATCGGGCCGATCGCCTTGTACTGGTTGCGCCGCCGGCCCGTGGTCGTGTTGACCGCGGTGACGGTGTCAACGCTCGCGTACATGCTGCTGCAGTATCCGTACGGCCCGATCATCCTGAGCTTCGTCATCGCGGTGTTCTCGGTTGTGATCGCGGGCCATCGGCTGGCCGGCTGGATCGCGACGGCCGGGCTCTACTGCGGGCATGTGCTCGGTCGAATGGTGCTCGGCATCAACGAGGACGGGGTCTACCAGAGCCTCGCGGTCGGCGCCTGGTTCGTGGTGATGGTCGTGGTCGCCGAGCTGGTGCGCAACGGCCGCGAGCGCTCGGCCGCCGTCGCGCGGACCCGCAAACAAGAGGAACTACGCCGCGCGGGCGAGGAGCGGCTGCGGATAGCCCAGGAGCTGCACGATGTGGTAGCGCATCACATCTCGCTGATCAACGTGCAGGCCGGTGTCGCGCTGCACCTCGTGGACCGGCAACCCGAGCAGGCGGGGACGGCGCTGGCCGCGATCAAGGAGGCCAGCAAGGAGGCGCTGGTTGAGCTGCGCTCCATCGTCGGCGTGCTGCGGCAGTCCGACGAGTCCGCGCCACGACAACCCGTGCCCGGCCTCGAGCGGCTCGGGCAACTACTCAACCGGACCTCCGGCGCCGGGCTGGAGGTGCAGCAGACCACCGCCGGCGCGCCGCATCCCCTGCCGACCAGCGTGGAGCGCGCGGCGTTCCGGATCATCCAGGAGTCGCTGACCAACGTCGTTCGCCACAGCGGCGCAACCTCGGTCCAGGTCCACCTGCAGTACGGCGGCACCGCCTTCGAGGTGCGCGTGGACGACAACGGCCGCGGCGTGCCCGAAACGGTTGTCGAAGGCAACGGCCTGGTCGGTATGCGGGAGCGCGCGACGGCCCTCGGCGGTTCGCTGAGCATCACCCGGTCGCCCAGTGGCGGCTTCCGGGTGACGGCTCAGTTCCCCATCACTGCGGCAGACGAACGTGATCCGGATTGAGGTCCGACACCTGACGCACGCCGAGCAGAGCCATCGTGCGCCGAATCTCCGCGCTGAGGATGTCCGCCGATCGCTGCACGCCGCGCTCTCCCCCGGCCATCAAGCCGTACAGGTAAGCCCGGCCGACCAGGCACGCGTCAGCTCCTAGCGCCAGCGCCGCCACGATGTCGGCGCCACTCATGATGCCCGTGTCGAGGTAGACCTCCGCGTTGTCGCCGACCGCCTTCGAAACCTCCGGCAGGATGCGCAGCGGGGTTGGCGCCCGATCGAGCTGGCGACCGCCATGGTTGGAGAGCACGATCGCGTCGGCGCCCGCGTCCACCACCCGGCGCGCGTCCTCTGCGGTCTGGATGCCCTTGACGATCAGCGGGCCGGACCAGATCGAACGCAACCAGGCCAGGTCGTCGATCGTCATCGTCGGGTCGAACAGCTTGTCCAGCAGCTCCGCGACCGTACCGTCCCAGCTCGACAGCGAGGCGAAGGTGAGCGGCTTGGTGGTCAGCAGGTTCATCCACCACGCGGGATGCGACGCCGCGTCCAGCACGGTTTTCGCCGTCAGCGATGGCGGAATCGTGAACCCGTTCCGTACGTCGCGAAGGCGCGCACCCGCGACTGGCACATCCACCGTCAGCATCAGCGCCTCGTACCCGGCGGAGGCGGCGCGCTTGACCAGGTCCTCCCCCGAGTCGCGGTCCTTCCACACGTACAGCTGGAACCACTTGCGCGCGTTCGGCGCGGCCGCGGCGACATCCTCGATCGAGGTGGTTCCCATCGTCGACAGCGCGTACGGAATGCCGGCCCGATCGGCCACTCGCACGACGGCGCTCTCACCCTCGTGGTTCATCATCCGGGTGAACCCGGTCGGCGCGAACGCGAACGGCTGCGCGGACCGCTTCCCGAGCATCGTCGTACCGGTGTCGATATCTGACACGTCGCGCAGGATCGACGGCCGCAGCTCCATCTCGGCAAAGAGGCGGCGGGCCCGGCCCAGGCTGATCTCCCGCTCGGCCGCGCCGTCGGTGTAGTCGAAGACCGACCGCGGCGTACGACGCTTCGCGATCGCGCGCAGGTCCGCAATGGTCAGGGCCTTGCTAAGCCGGCGCTCGGTCGGATCCAGCGTCAGCGGCTTGGGACGCAGCAGCGGCTTCAGCTCGGACCAGCGGGGAATCTGGCGGTCGGTCATGCGAACTCTCCGGGATCTCAGCGTCGCGCCCGACGGGCCTGACGGTGTTCGATCGTGTGGTCTGACCACACTGTACGTCCTGTGGTCTGACCACACCACTACAGTGTCCGTATGAAGAACTACGAGCTCGTCCTCAGCCACGTCGAGGCCGATCTCGCCGCGGGCCGCCTGCGCCTGGGCGGTCGCCTTCCGGGTGAGCGCGCGCTGGCCGAACAGCTCGGCATCAGCCGGCCTTCGGTACGCGAGGCGATCCGTGTTCTGGAGGCGCTCGGCGTGGTCCGGACGGCTGTGGGCTCGGGCCCGGACGCTGGAGCGGTGATCGTGGCCGAGCCGAGCTCCCCGATGACCTCGCTGCTGCGGTTGCACTTGGCCACGAACCACCTGCCGATCCGGGACATCGTGCAAACCCGCGTCCTGCTCGAGTCCTGGGCAGCGCGCGAGGCCGCCACCCGGACCGACGTCGAGCCGGAACTCCAGGCCGCGGAGGCCCTGCTCGACACGATGGACGACCCGTCGATTCCGCCGGAGGACTTCCACCTGCTCGACGCGGAGTTCCACGTCGCCTTGTCCGGTCTCGCGGGCAATGTGCTGATCGCGGCCGTGATGTCCTCGCTGCGATCCGCCATCCACGGGTACGTGCTGGCCGCCGTACCGAACCTGCCCGACTGGGACGCCACCGCGATCGGCCTCCGCGCCGAACACCGCGCCATCATTGCCGCCATCCGCGCCGGCGACCCCACCCGCGCCGCCACCGAGGTCACCTCCCACATCGAAGGCTTCTACCGAGCCGCCCGCCTCGGCTGACCCTTGCTCGCTGTACGCCGGAGGCCGGGGATGAGCACGGCGCCAACGGTCAGGTGGAGTAGGACCAGGCCCAAGGCGTCGGACCAGCCGACGGCTTGGACGATGGGGCTTGGGAGCGAGAGGACCAAGGACGTTGAGGCGGCGACGGTGTAGATCCACGATGGGTTGATTGGACGGCCGCTGCTGTGGCGGCGACTGGTGGCAAGGCGTTCCAGGGTGGTCAGAAAGGCCCATGCCAGCAGAGCCATCACCAGGGCGGAGAAGACCACCGAGACGATGTCCACCTTGCGGGTGGATGGACCCCAGCTGACCTCCAGGTCGACGCCGGTCATGCGGAGAACAGCCCAGACCAAGGCGGCCATTCCTACGGTTAGCGCGGTGATCTGCAGGCGGTGCAGCTTCAGGTTGGAGCGGGTGGTCGTCATTTGTGTGGTCATCAGGGTTCACCGTTCGTCGAGGCCAACTGTTGGGGATGAGCTTGCTGGTGGCGGGCACCACTCGGCATCGGCCTGGTGGCTAAGAAGGGGTAGGCCGAAGATCCACAGACCTAGACTTTGGTCGGTACTCGGCGGGCTGAACGCGGCCTACTGTCGGGCCTATGGAATGCGACGAGATGACGGCGCGGCCGCCAAGGTGGATGCCGCCGGCGGCGGTGGCTGCGATCGCGGTGTTCACAACGGCCACCATCGTCGGGCGCCACACCAACTCGGATGGCGCCGGGCTGTTGGCGCTCGACATCGCAATCGGCGTGCTCTGCTGCGGACTGACGCTGCTGCTGTTCACCAGGCCTGCCACCGGAGCGCTTCCGATGGCTTTGCTCGCGGCGGCTTCTCCGGCGGCAACAACCGCGGCCACGCTCGGCACGTTGATGACGGCCCGCCGCCGCCCATTCCGGACCGCCGCCGCGATCGCTCTCGCCGGGATCGCGGGTCATGCCGTGCAGGGACTTTGGCGCCCGATCACCGGCCTGGGTTACTGGTGGTACGTCGTCTTGGTTGTGGCGGTCCATGCCGCCCTACTCGCCTTCGGGGCGATGGCCCACGCCCGGCAGGCGCTGCTTGATTCGTTGCGGGAGCGGGCTCAGCGAGCCGAGGCCGAGCAGGAGCGGCGCGTGGCGGAGGCTCGAGCGATGGAGCGCAATCTGATGGCTCGGGAGATGCACGACGTGCTGGCGCACCGGTTGTCCCTGCTGGCGACGTACGCCGGGGCGCTGGAATATCGGCCCGAGTCGTCGCCGGAGCAAATCGCTCGTGCGGCGGGGGTGGTTCGCGAGGGCGTGCATCAGGCGCTCGACGAATTGCGCGACGTGATCGGTGTGCTCCGGCGCTCCGAGATCGACCACCTGTCCGGGGAGAGCCTCAGCGACGGCAGGCCGCAACCGACGGTCAACGACCTGGCCAGACTGGTTGAGGAGTCGCGCGGCGCCGGTCATGTCATCCGGTACAACGCCACCCTGCGGCGGGCTGAGCTGTTGCCCTCAGCAACGGTGCGGACCGCCTACCGCGTGATGCAGGAAGGGCTCACGAACGCGCGACGGCACGCCGCTGGAGAACCCGTGACCGTCAACCTGCAGGGCGAACCAGGCGCCGATCTGGTCATCTCGATCGTGAATCACCGGAGCAGGCTCCCGACTGCCACGGTCGGCAGCGGGATGGGCTTGGTCGGCTTGACCGAACGGGTGAACCTCGCGGGAGGCCAGCTGGATCATCGAACCGATCCAGAAGGGCGATGGTGTTTGGAGGCGTCGCTACCGTGGCCGTCATGATGCAGGCACCAACAGCCGAGGACGATATGACGGTGGTCCGGGTGCTGGTGGTCGACGACGATCCGCTGGTCCGGGCCGGACTGGCGATGATGCTGGACGGCGCGAAGGGGATTTCCGTGGTAGCCGAGGCCGCCGACGGCGAGGAAGTACCGGACGCGGTCAACGCACATTGGCCCGAGGTGGTGCTGATGGACATCCGGATGCCCCGGATGAACGGCATCGAGGCCACGCGCCGCCTGCGGGCGCGTCCGAATCCGCCGGAGGTTGTCGTCCTGACCACCTTCGACAGTGACGACAACGTGCTCAACGCTTTGCGCGCTGGGGCCTGCGGGTTCCTACTCAAGGACAGCCCACCCGTGGACATTGTCACGGCGGTGCTCAAGGCTGCCGCGGGTGAGCCGATCCTGTCCCCCACGATCACCCGCCGCCTGATGGACCGGGCGGCCACCGCGGCCGGCGCGCACGAACGGGCCCGGCAGGTGCTCGCTCGCCTCAGCCCTCGTGAGCACGACGTGATGCTCGCGATCGCGAGAGGCCGTTCGAACGCGGAGATCGGCGCCGACCTGTTCATGAGCGTCGCCACGGTCAAAGCCCACGTCACGCGAATCCTCACCAAACTAGAAGTCGGCAACCGCACCCAAGTAGCCCTCCTAGCCCACGACGCCGGCCTCGCCTAACCCACCAGGAGTCACCAGCACGACGTTCAGACCGGCGTCGGCAACGCCACCGGCGTACCCGCCCATACGGCGCACGGGCGCCCTTCACCACGAGCCAATTGGGACCGCGGGGAGGCGGCTCAGGTCAACGCGCGCCGAGAGGCAGTTGGCGTGAGCGCGCGCTTGGTGACGCTGGGGTGGGTTAGCGTGGGCGGGTGATTCGGGTTCTGCTGGCTGATGACCAGGCGTTGGTGCGGGCTGGGTTCCGGGCGTTGTTGAGCGCCGAGGATGACATCACCGTTGTTGGTGAGGTTGCGGATGGCGCCGAGGCGGTGCGAGTCGCCCGCGTGGAGAAGCCGGATGTTGTGTTGATGGATATCCGGATGCCGGGCATGGATGGGCTGGAGGCGACTCGGCTGATTGGGGCCGATCCTTCGCTGGTTGACGTGCACGTGGTGATTCTGACGACGTTTGATCTGGACGAGTACGTGTTCGAGGCTCTGCGGATTGGGGCGAGCGGGTTTCTCGTTAAGGACACGGAGCCGGTGGAGTTGCTGCAGGCTGTGCGGGTTGTTGCTCGCGGGGATGCCTTGCTGTCGCCTGGGGTGACGCGGCGGTTGGTGGCGGAGTTTGCGTCGCGGAGTCGGCAACCCCATGCCACCAAGGAACTTGACGTATTGACCGAGCGCGAGCGGGAGATCGTGGCGCTTGTCGGTGAAGGCCTTTCGAACGACGAGATCGCCGCGCGGCTGGTGCTCAGTCCCGCGACGGCCAAGACCCATGTCAGCCGTGCGATGATCAAGCTTGGTGTGCGCGATCGCGCTCAGCTCGTCGTAGTGGCGTATCAGACGGGTCTCGTCCGCCCCGGCTGGCTGGGCTAAGCGGCCAGCCAGTCAGACGTCGGGCCTATTCGGGTCGCCATGCTGTGAGGACGGCCGACGCGCGGCATCGGTCTCTCCAACTTCGAGGCGAACCTCAACGCACCGTTCGACTATTCGAACGGGAGACCGATCAACCCGACCAGCTAGTGGCGCAACCACCTCGTCCGCGACGTCGAGATCACCGCTGACTCTAGTGAGGCTCCAGCATTCGGGCATGCTGAGTGCTGCTGCATCTGTGGCGGCACGGGTGCTCGATTCGCCTTGTGGATAACGAGATCCGCGTTGATGGGCGCGATATAATCGAGAGTATGTTCGATCCGATTGCTGATGAGCTCGACGTGGACCAGACGCTGGACCGCGGCGCGGCAGCGCGTGCCGCCGAGAACGCCGCTCAGGTTGAATTGATTTTAGTTGCTTTGCACTACGCCGATCTCAACGCGACCGTGGAGCCGCCGACGGAGGGCGAGATCGTGCCGGGGATCGAGCGGTTGCGGGTGTTCGGCGGTGAGGGGTGTCCGCCGCTGGCGGAGTTTTGTGCGATGGAGTTCGGTGGGCGGCTCGGTATGTCGCACGGGGCCGCGGCGGCCTATCTGGGCGAAGCGCTCGCACTGCGGCACCGGTTCCCTAAGACCTTCGCGCAGGTTCTGGCCGGCAAGGCCGAACCGTGGCGCGCCCGTCAGATCGCCCGCGCGTGTTTGTCGCTGAGTTTGGTCGCGGCGGGAATCGTCGACGAGCGGGTGAATGCGATCATCAACAAGGTCTCACCAGCGCGTCTGGGCCGGATCGTTGCTGCCGCGAAGATGCAGGCCGATCCCGAGAAGGCGAAGGCAGACGCGGAGTTGCTCGCGCGGCAGCGTGGTGTCTGGCTCGGTCAAGCCAACGAGCATGGCACCAAGTCGGTGATCGCCCGCACCGCGGTCGGTGACGCGAACCGGCTGGACGCAGCGGTCGAAGAGCTGGCCGAGATCTTGGCGCTGTGCGGTGATACCGACAGCCGCCAACAACGCCGCGCCAAGGCCCTTGGCCTCCTCGCCGATCCGGCCGCCGCCCTCAAACTACGCCAACACGGCCGCCAAAAAGCCTCCACTTCTGCCACCTCCGCCTCCGCCTCCACCTCCGCCTCCGCCTCCACTGCAGCTGCCGATGCCCATGCCGATGGCGATGCCGCCGGTGGTGGCACGGGCGATGGGGCGGCCGATGGCGACCCGCATGGCAGCGCTGGCGAGAACGACGCCGCTAGCCGTGATGCTGACGGCGGTCGGGCGCACATGGCTGGAGCTGAATCCGAGGACCGCAAGGACCGCAAGCACCGCAAGCACCGTGAGGCCGGCGAGGACCATGAGGCCAGCGCTACAGGGGACGTGCCGCTGGATCGGTTGCTGACTGACATCAAGTACCGCAGCAAGCGGACGCCGCACACCTTCTACGTGCACATCACCGACGCAGCCCTGCTCTCCGGCGAAGGCGTCGCGCGGGTAGAAGGAATCGGCCCGATGCTGGTAGCGCAGCTGAAGGAACTAGTCGCTCACGAACACGTCGTCCTCAAGCCGGTCATCGACCTGCGAGAACAGATCAGCGTGGACGCCTACGAAGCACCCCACCGGCTCAGAGAGTGGATGAAACTGCGCTACCCGACTCCGATGGTGCCCTGGGCAACAACCGAGACAACCCAGGGCACGGACCTTGACCATGTGCGGCCGTTCAGCAAGAACGGTCCACCCGGCCAAACCAGCACAAAAAACCTCACACCGGTCACACGCCTGCCGCACAACGCCAAAACCCACGGCGGCTGGCGCAACCTCATCCTGCCCGACGGCAGCATCGAATGGACCAGCCCACGAGGAGCCCGCTACCTGGTCGACCACACCGGCACCCAATACCTCGGCCAAGTCAACCTCACCACCGGAGCCCTCACCCCACCCCCAGGAGCCCTCATGCCATCCCCGCAAGGAGCCCTTACGCCATCCTCTCCAGGAGATCTCACGTCGACCTCTCCAGAAGGCCTTGATCCAGAGCCGTCGCCTTCAGCGGGCCAGACGTCGAGGGTGGTCGACATCAGCGGCCCCCGACCACGCACCCGGCCCCGCCCCCGCCGATGACCCCGCACTCGCGGACGCCCCCAAGGCCGCCGTAGCAGAACAGCGTCCGCGGAACGGCCGAGCCGGCCCCGCTCGAGCGTCCCACTCGGCTCGTCCGCGCGCGCCATCTTGGCCGGGTCGGGTTAGCGCATGGCGGAGACGCCTGGGTACTCCCCCGGAGGTAGGGATGGTCACTCCCGCGGGACGACGCGCGGGACGACTGCGGCGCGGGAGGGTCGGGGTATGACTACTACTGTTGCTCCGCTGGTTGAGGTGACTGGCCTGACCAAACGCTATGGCGACACCATCGCGGTCGATGGGGTTGATCTGACCGTCCGGCCCGGCGAGGTGTACGGCTTCCTTGGGCCGAACGGCGCTGGGAAGACCACCACCCTGCGCATTCTCACCGGGCTCATCTCGCCATCGAGTGGCCAGGTCCGGGTGCTCGGCGGACGGCCCGGCCAATCTGATGTACTCAGACGGATCGGGAGCCTGATCGAGGCGCCGGCGTTCTACCCGTACTTGTCCGGTTTGGACAACCTGCACCTGCTGGCCGAGTACGCCGGCGTGCCGCGTAGGCGGATCGATGAAGTGCTCGAGCTGGTGGATCTCACCTCCCGCGCACGGGACCGCTTCTCGACGTACTCCCTCGGCATGAAGCAGCGCCTTGGTGTCGCGGCGGCCCTGCTCAAGGACCCCGAACTGGTGATCCTCGACGAGCCGACGAACGGCCTCGATCCGGCGGGGATGCGGGATATGCGTCAGCTGATCCGCGAACTCGGCACGGGCGGTAGGACTGTGCTGCTGTCGAGCCACCTGCTGGGCGAGGTGCAGCAGATCTGCGATCGCGTCGGCATCATCAGCCACGGCCGGATGGTCGCCGAACACGATGTGCGAGAGCTCAGTGCCCAGCAGGACCTCGTGATCAGCGCGAAACCGCTGGACAAGGCCGAGCGGATCATCGCCGACCTGCTCGGTGCCGACGCGGTCCACGCGTATGACCGGACGTTGCGCGTGCAGGTCGATCCAGCCCGTACGGCGGAGCTGAACCGGCACCTGGTCGAGGCGGGCATCGCCGTTTCCGAGCTCCGTACCACCGAACGCGCTCTGGAAGACGTCTTCTTCCAGCTCACCCAGAACGACCTGATTCAAGAGGAGAAGACCGATGTTGGGTAGCTATCGCGCGGAGGTACTGAAGCTGCGGAAGCGCGCGGCCGTCTGGGTGTTGTTCGCGGCCGGGCTGGTGCTCAGCCTGATCTTCGGCTATCTCCTGCCGTACCTGAGTTACGCGACCGGCGACGACAACCAGCAGACCGCCGGAGTGCCGCGAGACCAAGTGCTGAAGGGCATTCTGCCCGAAGGCGTGCTCGACAACACGGTCGGCGGTTTCCCGGTCTTTGCGGGCGCGCTCGCGCTGGTGCTCGGCGCGATCGTGGTTGGCGGGGAGTACGCGTGGGGAACGCTCAAGACGATCCTGACTCAGCGTCCGGGCCGGATTCAGGTACTGATCACACAGGTCCTCGCGCTCGTCACGATGCTGGCAGTCTGGGTGCTCGGCATCTTCGCTGCCTGCGCCCTATGCAGTATCGGCATCGCCGCCGCGGAGAACGGCCCGATGAACTGGCCCGGACCGTTGGCGATGGCCCAAGCCCTCGGCAGCGGCCTGCTGGTCCTGACCACCTGGTGCCTGTTCGGCGCGCTGCTGGCCGTTGCCTTCCGCAACGTCGCGCTGCCGATCGGTCTAGGCGTCGTATGGATCCTGGGCGTTGAGGCACTACTCGCAGGCGTCGTTGCTAGCCTCTTGCCCGATCTGGACCTCATCGCGAACTTGATGCCAGGAGCCAATGCGGGATCGCTGATCTTCGCCGCGACGGATATGGCCGCCTTGGACGCTCCGCCCGGCGTACGCGACGCCGTCAGCGGGAGCCGCGCACTAGTCACTCTGTTCGCCTACGCGGCCTTCTTCACCGTGACAGCCGCCATCTCAATGAGAAGGCGCGACGTGACTTAGAGCGGTGGAGATGGTCAAACCCGCGCAGTCGAGTGCAAGCTCGCAGAACATCGCATTAGCCCAGGAGAACCATTCCCGGGTGAAGACGGCCGGATCGTCGCAGTGGAACGACTCGTGCATCTGGCCCGTCCCGCCATCCGTATCCCGCAACAACCTCAGAAGCCGCAGTTTCTCCTCCGATGAGTCACTGCTCAGTCCCTGCACCGCCAGAGCAATAGGCCAAACGTGCCGCTCTGGGGTGTGGGGACTACCTATGCCGACTGCAGCGGTCCCCTCGTAGTAGTACGGGTTGTCCTCGCTCAGCAGCAGCGCACGCGTCGCCAGGTAGACCGAGTCCGTCCGCGAGGCATAACCAGTCAGCGGCAGAGACAGCAGGCTCGGCATGTTCGCGTCATCCATGAGCAAAGAGCCGCCTAGACCGTCCACCTCGTAGGCGTAGACCCTGCCGTGCCGCGGATGCTCCACTACGCCGTACGCCTGGATGCCGGCGTCGATCTGCACTTGCAGGTCGATGGCCCGCGCGGCCAGTTCGGGGTCGTCAAGCACCTCACGCGCCAGCACGTCCAGATAGCCCAGCACCACCGAGGCGAACATGTTGCCCGGTACGTTGAACCCGTACGTGGTTGCGTCGTCGCTAGGCCGGAAGGCGCTCCACGACATCCCAGTCGGTCGCGTCAACGGCCCGAGGCCGTCGCGGACCAGGGTGTCAGTTGGCGCCTCACCGTGCCGCTGGAACCGGTACGGCGATCGCGCCTCGTGGTCCTGCTCGACGGTCCAGAGGTCCAGGATCGCCCGAGCGGCTACGGCGAACCGCTCGTCGATCACGTCCTTGCGCCCGGTGATACGCCACAGCCGGTAGGCCAGCTCGATCGGATAACACAGCGAGTCGATCTCGTACTTGCGCTCCCACACCCACGGCGACATCTCGGTCGCGTCGGTGGTGTGCCCGGCTCCGTTGGCCTCGCGGTTGAAGGCGTTCGCGTAGGGGTCGTGCGCGACGTACTCCAACTGACGGTGCAGCACGCCGATGAGGATGTCCTGCAGCGCCGGGTCCTGCCCGCACAGCACCAGGTACGGGCGCAACTGCGCGGCCGAGTCCCGCAACCACATGGCGGGAATATCGCCCGTGAGCACGAAGGTGGTGCCGTCGCCAAGGCGTTCGGCCACGGCCGGCAGGTTCTCCCGCATCGAGCGTTCGAACAGCTCCGCCACCACGGGATCACCGGTCGCCCGGCGGACCTCGTCGACTGCCCGGGCCAAAACCTGACGATCGATCACTGCATCACCTCTCGAGAATTCGGCATCAGCCGAGCAACAGCACGGACGGATTGGGCGAGAACGTGTGATCCAGCACCAGGCTCGCCGCGCCAACGGCACCCACGTCCACGCCGAGCGACGTACCGACGGCGGCGAACGGATGAACGGCGCGGACCAGGAAGCGCTGTTCCAGTTCCGCGCTTACGGCGGGACCGAGCAGAGGCCCGAGTCGTTCCCAGTGTGGGCCACCAAATACCACCCGGTCCAGATCGAGCAGGTTCGCGACGTCCTCGACCACCTTGGCGATCCGGGTCGCCAGCACCGACAGCAGCGGAGTTGCCCCGGGCAACGAGCAGAGCCGGGCGAACGCGGCGTCCACCTCATGACGATCGTCCAGGTCGATGCCCTCGGCAAGGATTCCGGCGGCGATGCCTTGCTGGACCAGATAGCGCGGCTGGCTCGATTCGCCGATACAGCCGCGACGGCCGCACGGGCAGAGCGGGCCGTCCGGGTCGGCGATGACGTGGCCGATCTCGCCCACGTTGCTGGACGAACCGCGCACTACCTCGTCACCGATGACCAGTCCGGCGCCAACGCCCGTACCGAGATAGAAGAAGACGAAACTGCCTTCGCCCTGCGGACCACCGGCCCACTTCTCGGCCGAGGCCGCCGCGGTCACGTCCTTGTCGAGCAGTACGGGCAAGCCAGTCCGACTGGCCAGCTCGTCGCGCAGCGGCACGTTGTGCCAGCCGGTGAGGTTCGGCGGATCGACCACCACCCCACGTTGTACGTCGATCGGCCCGGGCGCGGCGATACCGACACCGACGACCCGGCTCACTTCGATGCCGCTCGACTGGATCAGCTCGTCGATCGCGGAGGCGATCCCGTCGATCAACGCGGCGGGTTCGGCGGCCGCAGCTGGTTCGGACCGATGGCGAGCAACCACCTGGCCGGTCAGGTCGAGCAGTACGACGGTCACGATCGCAGGATCGAGGTGCACCCCGACGGCGTACTGGCCGGTGGGTTCGAGTGCGAGCAGCGTGCGGGGTTTGCCGAGGCCACCGTCGGCCGGACGGCGGCCCGCCTCGCGGATCAGGCCGGCCTCGAGCAGGCGACGGGTGATGTTCGAGATGGTCTGGCCGGAGAGGCCGGTGGCGGCGGCGAGTTCGACCCGGCTCAGCAGGTGCTCGGCTCGGCGGATCGCGTCCAGAATCACGATCTCGTTGAAGTCACCCACCCGGAGCAGGTTCGTCCCGCGCCGGGCCATGGGCAACTGACCGGCCATCAGCCTGCCGCCGGGTCGGCGCCCCACGGTTCGGACCAGCCGTACTTCACCGTGCCGCCGCCCGTCGCCCACTCCTGCGGCGTCGTGTTGTGCAGCCAGTCCAACGGTCGGATGCCACCGGCGTCACCACCGTCGAGCGCGATCCGGATCGCCGCACTGAGGTCGCGATCGGCCTCGTCGGTTCGCGCCGCGGGGTCGATCGACACGAACAGGGCCGTGCCCGACCGTGCCACCAGATCAAGGAAGCGGCGGTTCAGCCCCCACGGCGTCTGCGGGGTGCAGGGCACGCAGTCGGCGTCGAGCGCGAAGAACCGCCCATGCTGCGGCAGCCGGAAGGCCAGCGTGTTGACGCCCATCTTGCGAGTGCGTTCCCATTCGCGGCCCGAGGTGTCGTCACCCGTGCGCTGGATGTCGACCAGCCCGGCGGCGAGATGCCCAACGGTGTTGCAGCCGATCAGGACGAGGTCGTCGGCCGCTTCGCGGATCACCCGGTAGAAGTCCAGAATCACCTCGGCGGTCGTCCGGGTGGGATCGGCCAACTGCCAGCCGGAGTGAGTCAGCCCCGCGCCCATGGCAGGCCCGAACCGGCCGAAGACGTCGAACGTGCTGAAGTCGTGCTTGACCAGTTCGAAGCCCCAGTCGCGGAAGCGCTGGAGGTCCGCCCGGACCAGGTCGAGGACCTCGGGTCGCGACGGGTCGAGCGTGCGCTCGCGCCGCCCGGGCAGGCCCCACGGACCAGGCTCGCGGGACAGCAGCGGGCGGAACCAAAGGCCCGGCCGGGCGCCGATCTCCTTGACCGCGGCCGCCGTACCGGCGAGGTCGTCGAACAGCCCCGGCGTACCGCTGTCCCAGGGACCGCCTGACGCGGGACCACCCGGGTTCCAGCCGTCGTCGACCACGCTGAAGGGTTTGACCGGGTGGCCGTCGGCCAACTCGACGATGGTACTCGCGTCTTTCAGCACGGCCTTCTCGTCGAAGTCCACGCCGTACGCGTAGTACCAGTTGTTGGCCCCGACTGCCGGCGCGGGCTCAGGTCGCGCCGGCAGTCGGGTGCTCATGGTGGCGACTGCTGCTTCCAGCGTCGCCCAGGGATCGCCCGCGTCGGAGAACGAGCGAACCGTCGCGGCGGTCAGCACCCGGCTACCGAGCTCGACCGGGCCACCGCCGTTACGGAGGTCGAGCCACAGCGTCACACCGTCGGCGTCGACCGTCCAGGAACAGAAGGCGGCCGGCTGTACGTCGACCCCCATCCCGGTTGTCCGGCCGGTGACCGGGTCGTGCGCCAGCCAGTACCAAGGCAGGAACCGGTCGGGCTGAAGGTGCCGCCACTGCAGATCGCCATACGAACGCTCCCAGGCATCACCAAGGATCAGGGAACCCGGCGACGCCGGCAAGGCCCAGCGCACCGCGATCCGGGACAACCCGGCCGTGCTGCCCACCTCGACATCGGCCGAATCGTCGCGCTGTCGCCAGGTGATCTGGGTGTGCGAACCGGTCCACTGGTCCCCGGATGGGCGCAGCGCCGCCAGGTGGCTCGCGCCGTTGTCCTGGACAAAAACCGCGGTCGGACGGAACACCCGGCAGCCTCTCGCGTCGACGATTAACTCCAATGACTTTAGTTAGTTGCGCGAGCACGTGTCAAGGACGTTGACGGTTGCACTACTACTCGGGTAGACAAGCGGGGAATACGCTTTCCGCCCTTTGGAGGATCAGTATGTATCAAGTCGCGATCGTCGGCACCGGTGCCATCGCCGCCGCCCATGCCGAGGCTCTGCGCGCCCACCCCGACCGGGTGCGCGTGGTCGCCGCCGTCGACGTCGACCGCGATCGGGCGGAGGCCTTCGCGAAGCAGTGGTCGATCCCGGCCGCGGTGACCGCGCTGGCCGAGGTCGACGAGTACGACCTCGTGCACATCTGCACCCCACCCGGCAGCCACGTCGAACTGTCCGAGCAGGCCCTCGCGGCCGGCGCGACCGTGGTGGTGGAAAAGCCGCTCGCGACCTCGCTCGCCGCGGTCGACCGGCTGCTCGCGGCGGAGGCCGAGTCGAACGGATCCGTCGCGGTGATCTCGCAGCACCGATTCGGTTCGGGCGCGGAACGACTCCGCAACATCATCACCTCGGAGACCTTCGGGCGGCCGTTGATCGCGACCTGCCACACCCAGTGGTACCGGGACGCGGCGTACTTCGCGGTGCCTTGGCGCGGCTCGTTCGAGATCGAAGGCGGCGGCCCGACGATGGGCCACGGCATTCACCAGATGGACCTGCTGCTGGCCATGCTCGGCGAATGGCAGGAGGTCACGGCCCTGGCCGCCCGGACCTCCCGCGACACCGGCACCGAGGACGTCTCGATGGCGATGATCCGCTTCAACTCGGGCGTACTGGCGAGCGTGGTGAACTCGGTCGTCTCGCCGCGCGAGGTATCCCACCTGCGGTTCGACTTCGAGCACGCGACGGTCGACCTCGAGCACCTGTACGGCTACACCGACGACGACTTCACCGTCACGGCCGCGCCCGGACACGAGGACCAGGTGGCCGCCGCGTGGGCGGAAGGCCCGCACGGGCGGCCCAGCAGTCACACCGCCCAGGTCACCGCCGTACTCGATGCCCTGGACAACAAAACCGTGCCGCCCGTGTCGTTGCGCGAGGCAAGGACCACGCTTGAACTGGTGGCCGCCATCTACCGTTCGGCCTTCACCGGCCGGCCGGTCCCCCGCGGCGACATCACCCCGGCCGACCCGTTCGCCCACCGCATGGACGGCCCCGGCGCCCCTTGGGCATAACCGCCGGGAACCTCAGCGAAGGGCCTCGATGAGGCGGGAGATGTCGGTGTGGTCGCTGTACGGCGCGAGGCCCGCGCGAACTGCACCGGCGTCTCCCAAGCCGAGGTGGCGCGACGCCTCCAGCGCGTAGAACGAACCGGCGGGCGCGTTGACGCCCTTCTCCGCAAGGGCTTTCGCCACCTCGGCCGACTCGCGGCCTTCGATCGAGAACAGCACGGTCGGCGTACCGCGGCGATCGTACCGGCTAGCGGCAAGCACTCCGCAGTGCGGCCCGAAGAACTTGTACGGTGAACACGCGAAGAAGTCCGCACCCGATCCGAGAGCACCTCGGCCACGTCGTACAGCTCGGTGGTTGCCGGGGTCGAACGCGAGCCAGCGCACGGTCGCGCCGACGGCCTCCGCGGCCTGGACCCAGGGCCGGATGTTCGCGTCGTGATCCAGCCGGGTCACCACCACCTCGTCACCGGGTCCGCGTTGAGCAGGTCGGTCATCGACTGGCGGGCGGCGACATCGAATCCGGTCATGGCGGTCATCCTGCCGTCCGGCGGCCCACTATCCAAGGTGCGAAATGTCGGTTCCGTACTGCAAGATGACAGGAGTGAGCACACTGACGACTCCTGACAAGCCGCCGGTTCGGTCCTGGCTGCCGACGATGTTGCTGCTGGCCGCCATCTGGGGCTGCAGCTTCCTGTTCATCTCCGTCGGTGTGCGCGAACTGCACCCGGCCTATCTCGCGCTCGGCCGGGTCGCTGCGGGTGCCGCGGTGCTGCTCGCGCTGCTGGCGATCAAGCGCGACTCGTTGCCCCGGGATCCGCGGATGTGGGGTCACCAGTTCGTGCTGGGCGCCGTCGGCTCGGCCATTCCGTGGACGTTGTTCGGCTACGGCGAGGAGCGCATCCCCTCGCTGCTGGCCGGCATCTGGAACGGCATCACACCGTTGATCGTGCTGCCGATCGCCGTGCTGATCTTCCGGACCGAGGTGTTCAACCTGCAGCGCGGGCTCGGTCTGGTGATCGGTTTCGCCGGCATGCTGGTGGTGCTCGGCGCCTGGAACATCTCCGGCGGCGCCGATCTGGTCGGCCAGCTGCTCTGTATGGCCGCCGCGATCTTCTACGGCATTGCCATTCCGTACCAGAAGCGCTTTGTCGCGGGTAGCTCGATCTCCGGCATCTCGCTGTCCGCCTCGCTGCTGATCTGCGCGACGGTGCAACTCGCGGTGATGGCGCCGCTGCTCGCCGGCGGCGCGCCGCCCGCGCCGTGGGACCTGTCGATCGAGGTGCTGCTGAGCGTACTGGCCCTCGGCGCGCTGGGTAGCGGACTGGCGTTCGTGCTCAGCCTGCGCAACATCCGCATCATGGGCGCGAGCGCGTCGTCGATGGTGACCTACCTGATGCCGATCTTCGCGATCGTGGTCGGCGTCCTGGTACTGAACGAGCGCCTCACCTGGTACCAGCCCGTCGGCGCCTTGGTGGTGCTCGCCGGAGTCGCGGTCTCCCAGGGCGTCTTCACCCGCCGCCCCACCATCACCCCGAAGCCGTTGCCGCAAAGCGCCTAACTGGTGGAGCGGCGGAGGCCGGGGATGGCGGCGAGAATGACGGCGGTGAGGGCGAGCAGCGTGCCGGCGACGACCGGCGCGGTGACGGGGTTGTCCCCGGCGGGCAGGAACAGGTCGATGAACAGGCTGGCGATCAGCTGGCCCGCGATCGTGCCGAGCCCGAGCACGAACACCCCGACGATGCGAACGACCACCGCCGCGAGGCTGATGAACGCGACCCCGCACGCCCCGCCGACGTACAGCCAGGGCTCGGTCGGCAGCGGCCGGGGTGCGCCACGCAGCGCCAGGTCGATCGCGAACACCACCGCCAACGCCGTCGTACCGACCACGAAGTTGATCACCGCGGCGGCCACCGCGCCGTAGCCGTCGGGTGATGCCGTGCGGGCGACCCGGCCGTTGATGGCCTGCTGTACGGCGGTACCGACCCCGGCGAGGGCGGGCAGGATGGCGAGCGCGAGCCCGGCCGGGTGGCTCAGGCGGTCCGATACCGCTAGCACCACGGCGAGCAGGGCGACGACCGCGCCGATCACCCGCAACGGGGTGTACGGCTGCGGGCCGGCCGGACCGAAGCCGAGGCGGTCCACCACCAGGCTGCTCATCGCCTGGCCCGCCACCACCGCCACGGTGAAGACCGCCACCCCGATGATCGAAACGGTGATCGACTGGGTGGCCACCAGGAACGCACCGGCCAGGCCGCCGATGCACTGCCACCAGCGCAGTCCGTGCCCCCGGACCAGCTTCGACTCGGGTGCGCGAATGGTGCGCCAGACACTCGCCAGCCCGCCCCGGATGCGCGGTACGACCGCACAGGCGATCAGCAGCATCACCAGGCCGGAGCCGAACGAGATCAGCGCGGCCGGAATACCGTCTCCGAGCCGCTGACCCAGATCGCCGTTCACGCGCGACTGGATGGCGACCAGGATCCCGATGCCGAAGGCGGCACCGAGGCCCCAGTACTGCGTGGTCTGGGCGCTCCGCACGGGCGAGGGCTGAATCGTGGTCATCTGTCCCGGCGGATCAGCGCGAGGTACATCGCGTCGGTGTTGTGCCGGTGCGGCCACAGCTGGATGTCCGGCCCGTCCCCCAGCTCCGGCACGTCCGGCAGGTACGGCCGGGCGTCCACGAGGGAGGCGTCCCCGCGACGCTCGAGCACCGCTTCCACGACCCCGCGGGTCTCGTGCAGATGCGGCGAGCACGTCACGTACGCGACGAGTCCGCCGGGCCGGACCGAGCGAATGGCCGAGTCGAGCAACTGCTCCTGCAACGGGGTCAGCTCGGCGACGTCCTCCGGCGTACGACGCCAGCGCGCCTCGGGCCGACGGCGCAGCGCGCCCAGACCACTGCACGGTACGTCGGCCAGCACCCGGTCGAACGAGGCCTCCGGCCACGTGGGTTCGGTCCCGTCGCCGACGATGACCTCGTGCTCACCGTGTACGGCGCGCAGGTTCGAGCGGACCAGGTCCGCGCGGTGCGGCAGGGGCTCAACCGCGGTGAGCAAGCCGTCGCGTTCGCTGACGAGCGCCGCGAGCAGAGCGGCCTTGCCACCCGGACCGGCGCAGAGGTCGAGCCAGTTCTTGTCCTCGCCCTCGACCGGCGCGGCCGCAAGAGCCAGCGCCACCAGCTGCGAGCCCTCGTCCTGGACACCCGCGCGGCCGGTCGCGACGGCCCCGATCCGGCCGGGGTCTCCGCCGCCCTGAAGCACCGCGGCGTACGGCGACCAGCGGCCGCGGGTGGCTCCGGCCTCGACCAGTTCGTCGAGATCGGCGAGCCCGGGCCGGGCGATCAACGTCACCCGGGCGGGTTCGTTGTCGGCGGCAAGGAGTTCGGCGACCTCGGCCAGCGAGTCACCCGGCTCGACTCCAAGGGCGTCGGCGAACGCCTCGATCACCCAGCGCGGGTGGGCCCGGGCGATCTCCAGATGGCCGATCACGTCCTCGGCGACGGCCGGTGCGACGGAGTCGATCCACTGGTCGAACGTGCGCTGGCTGACCTTGCGCAGTACGGCGTTGACCAGGCCGCTGCGGCTCTGGCCGACCTCGGTGCGGGTCAGCGTGACCATCTCGTTGACGGCGGCATACGAGTCGACGCGCATGCGCAGCAGCTGGTGGGCCCCGAGGCGCAGCAGATCGAGCAGCTCCGGGTCGAGATCCGCCAGTGGCCGCGATACGCAGCGCGCGAGGATCGCGTCGTACGTGCCCTGCCAGCGCAGGGTGCCGTGCACGAGTTCGGTGCAGAAGGCGGCGTCGCGGCCGCTCAGCCGGTGATCGCGCAGCGCCTTGTTGAGCGCGAGGTTGGCGTAACCGTCCTCGGCGTTGACCTGCCGGACGACCAGGTACGCGACGCGGCGAACCTTGTCCGCCCGGCTCTGCGGCGCGCGGTTACGGGCGTTGCGCTGCCCGTTCACCGCGTACCGAGTCGGTCTTCGGCGGACACCCGGACGCCACGCGCCCAGTCGGCGGCGGCCATCGGCTTCTTACCTTGGGGTTGCACGGTCACCAGTTCGATCGGGTGGCTGCCGGTACCGGCGAGCACCGACGACTTGGTGGCGAGCAGCTCGCCCTGAACCATCGTTTCGGCCTCTGGGGCGGGCCGGGTGACGAGCACCTTGAGCCGCTCGCCGCGGAACGTCGTCCACGCGCCCGGCGACGGGTTGCAGCCGCGCACCAGCCGGTCGACCCGCTGCGCCGGAGCCGCGAAGTCGATCTCAGCGTCCTCCACGGTCAGCTTCGGCGCGAGCGACACCCCTTCGGCCGGCTGTTCGCGGGCCTCGAGAATGCCCGACTCGATGCCGTCGAGCGTGTCGACCAGCAGCTTCGAACCGGATTCGGCCAGCCGCTCCAGCAGATCGCCCGCGGTATCGGACGGGCCGATCGGCTCGGTCAGTACGCCGAAGACCGGGCCGGCGTCGAGCGCCTTCACGATCCGGAACGTGCTCGCGCCGGTGACGTCATCCCCGGCGATGATCGAGTGCTGCACGGGCGCGGCACCACGCCAGGCCGGCAACACCGAGAAGTGCAGGTTGATCCAGCCGTGGCGCGGAATGTCGAGCGCCGCCTGCGGCAGGAGCCCGCCGTACGCGACGACGGGGCAACAGTCCGGCGCGAGCTCGGCCAGCCGGGCCAGGAACTCCGGCTCCTTCGGCGAGACGGGCTTGAGGATCTCGACACCGAGGGTCTCGGCGTAGTCCGCGACCGGCGACGCGACCAGCTTGCGGCCCCGGCCGGACGGCGCGTCGGGGCGGGTCACCACGGCGACGAGTTCGTGGCCGGACTTGGCGATGGCCGCGAGCGCGGTGACGGCGACCTCGGGGGTACCGGCGAAAACGAGTCTCACAGACCGAATCCGTTCGTGAGGTGGGGTGAGGTCGGGTGGGGTGAGACCTTCAGTACGGGCGGGCCTCCGAGCCCAGACCACTCGGCTTCGCGGATCGCCTTCATCGCGGCCTTGCGGGTCTCGGTGTCGAGGCGATCGACGAACAACACGCCGTCCAGGTGATCGGTTTCGTGCTGGATGCACCGGGCCAGCAGGTCCGAGCCCTCGATCACCACCGGTTCGCCGTACATGTTGTAGCCCTTGGCAACCACCTGGAGCGCGCGGCGGCAGTCGTAGGTCAGACCCGGGATCGACAGGCAACCCTCCGGCCCGAACTGCTCCTCCTCGGACAGCGTCAGGTCCGGGTTCACCAGGTGCCCGATCTCACCGTCGACGTTGTACGTGAACACGCGCAGGCCCACGCCGAGCTGCGGCGCGGCCAGGCCGGCGCCGGGCGCGGCCAGCATGGTGTCGGTCAGATCGCTGACCAGGCGGCGCAGCTCCGCGTCGAAGTCGACGACCGGATCGGCCTTGGTCAGCAGAATGGGATCGCCGAACAGGCGAATGGGCACAACCGACACGCGAACTCCACAACACCGACCAACGGGGACGCGCCCAGTCTAGGGCTTCGCACCCCCAGCTCGGCGGTGCGCGCCCGGCGGGGACCTCTCTTCCCGTCTTAGGGGATGACAACGTACTGTGTCAACAGGCGTACCTACAGTCACATCAGTCACACGCCCAACGGGAGAACACCATGGCCACAGCAGCACGGGGGGCCGCACTCATCCTCATCAGTGCCTTTCTGACACCCCTGACCGGACCGATCGGCAGTGCGCACGCGACCCAGACTGCCCCGCCACCGATCGAGCGCCCGGCGTACTCCTGGAGCCAGCTGGTCCAGCAGGTCGTCGAGACCGCGCCGAGCGCGAGCGCGGCGGCCGAGGCCGGCCCCGCGGAGCGGGCGCAGCAGATGATGCGTTGCTTCAAGCTTCAGGACGAGAACTACTGCCTCGGGCTCGGCTTCGTGGACGAGGTGCCCAGCGATGACGAGATCGCCGCGGCCGCCGCCGAACCCGTGACACCGGCCGACGAGACCTTCGGTGGTCGTACCGGCGCACTCAGCACGGCCGACTTCGTGCACGAGCGGGCCGCGCTGAACGAAGAGGACCGCCTCGACAGCGAGCTGGCCGAGATGCGAACCGCCTGGCAGGGCCGGGAGAAGGCCAAGGCGCTGCGCACCGACCAGGTGGAGGTCGCGCGGGAACTGCCGAAGAAGCTCGCGCTGATGGGCGGCTACGGCACGTCGCAGGAACGCGGCTACTGGTGTGGCCCGGCGACGTTCCAGTCGATCGACTGGGCCAACGACAACCAGAAGGACAGCCAGGCCTCCTGGGCCGAGGACCTCGGTACGACGACCGCCGGCACCGGCATCGGCGCGATGGTCCAGCAGACCAATCTGAAGACCACCTGGGACAACTACGCCGGCACCTACATCGTGCAGAGCGTGGGCCACTGGGACACCAAGAAGTTCTTCGACGTGCACCGCAAGCACCTCGGTGACGGCACCGGCGCGCCGGTGATCGAGCACACCCAGCTGCTGAAGCGGTACTTCCCCTACCTGGCCTACAACTACAGCGGGCACTACCAGGTCGGGCGCGGCTACGACACCGACCAGGGCACGATCACGATCTTCGAGGTGTTCAACGAGAAGCGGTTCAACAGCCGCGGCAACGACACCGCCGGATCGCAGGAGATTCCCGCCTCAGCGCTGTTCAACGCGACGCTTGCCAACCAGTTCAAGAACATTGGGCTCTAACCGAATGCGGAAGTCCCCCCTCGCCGTCTGCGTCGTCACAGTCGTCGTACTTGTCTCCTCCTGCTCGAGCCCGTCCGACGACCAAGGCCAGACTCCGCCCACTACTAGTACGTCGAAGTCGAGCGGGTCCGCCCCGGCGCCACAGTGGACCCGGCTACGGCGTGGTCCGGTCGACGGGGATCACCTGATCGGGTTCGACGGGCCGTTCCTGGTGATGCGCGCGAGCGATCCCGCCGGTACGACGACGATCATCGATCGCAGCACCGACAAGGTGGTGCTGCGGCACAAACCCGAAGCAGGGTTCGTCGCCCAGTCGCCGGTCGTACTGGCCGGGCGTTGGGCGTTGATCCAGGACATCCGCTCCGAGGGACCCGCGCCGCAGATCCGCGCGACGCGGTACAACCTGGACGCCGGCACCAAGCAGGACCTCGGCAGCGTCAAGGGTCTCCCCCGCATCACCGAACCCGAGATCGGCGCGAACGGCGCCACCTTCGCCTACACGACCACTGGCGCGAAGGAGTTGTCGTGCCTGGTGGTCGCGGATCTCGGCACACTCGAGAACCGGATGGTCGGCTGCGTGCAGGCCCCCGGTTACCTGGCGGACCCGATCATCTCGGCGGACTCCGTCACCTACAGCGAGATCACCGCACCCGGTACGGCGAAACGCTGCAAGCGCCTCCTGACTGCCTCCCTGACGGGTGGTTTCGCCAAGGCCATCGCGCCGATGCGGCCGTGCATCCAGTGGAGCGGCGCCACCCTGAACGGGACGACGGTGTGGTCCGAGGTACCGGCCGATGCGCCGAACCAGTACCAGAGCGAGGCCTACCTGCGGACGAACGCGGCCGCGCCCACTCGGAGGCTGGGGCAGATCCTGACGGACACGATCGTTCCGTGCGGTAGCTGGATCTACTGGCAGGTGCGACGCGTCACCGGTGGTGTGGAGCACTTCGAGATCCACCGCTGGCGGGAAGGCGCTGACCCGCAAAGCGTGTTCGTCAGTGAGCCGGAGACGGCCTTGACCGCACCGACGTGTCAGGACTCGCAACTGCTGATTGAGAGCGCCACCCTCGGCGCCGGCGCCAAGCACGCCGACGCGCTGGTGACCGTTGCAAGTTAGACCGGCAGGCCGCGCTGTTTGAGGTGGTGGCGGAGGTCTGTGGCGCCGGTGAAGAGTTCGGCGTCCAGACCGACGGCACGAGCCGCGTCGACGTTGCGCTGGACGTCGTCGGTGTAGAACGACCGAGCCGCGTCCAGCCCGTACCGCTCCAGCAGGATCCGGTAGATCTTCTCGTCGGGTTTGACCGTCTGCTCGACTCCGGACACTACTGCGCCCTCGAAGTCTCGGAGTACGGGGAACGCCTCCAGCGCAACCTCCCACTTCTCCGCCGAGAAGTTGGTCAGCGCGTACGTCGGAATGCCCGCTTGGCGTAGTTCCTCGACCAGCTCGACCGTGTCCTCGATGAGCCCGCGGGCCATCTTCAGCCAGCCGGCGTCGTACGCGCTGATCCACTCGGCATGCTCGGGGTGGAGGGCCGAGAGCTCCGCGACCGCATCCGCCCAGGTTCGGCCGGCGTCCTGCCGCATGTTCCACTCGGGCGTCGCGATGTTCGTCAGGAAGTGCTCGCGCTGTTCCTGGTCGGGGATCAGCTCTTCGTACAGATAGTTCGGGCTCCAGTCGAGCAGCACGCCGCCGATGTCGAAGACCACGGTGTCGATAGGCATGGCCCCCACCCTCTCATGCACCTCAAGCCCCTATTGGCGGCTGTCAGGCGACTGAATGCTCTAGGTCGGCTCGGGCGGCTCGAGCCCGTAGTGCCGGTGCCAGCAGCATCTGGACGACGAAGAGGCCTACACCCAGTACTGCACAGCCCACCCAGACAGTGGTTGCTCCTGAGCTGTCCAGGACCCTCGTACCGACCAGAGGCCCAACGACGGCTCCTAGACCCCACGCCATCCCACCAAAGCCCATGTAGCTCCCGCGCAGGTCGATCGGCGCCAAGTCCGCGAAGACCGCTCCGAACATCGTGGCGTAGCCGATCTCGCCGATAGTCCACACGATCACCGACAGGCCGTACGTCCACCAGCTGTCCGCTAGAGCGCCTAGACCGAAGCCGAGGCCTACCAGCGCCATCGAGACGGCTAGCACGGTTGGACGGTCCTTCTCGGCTAGACGCCTTCCGACGAACGGCTGGACCAGCACGATCACGACGCCGTTCAACGCCAGCACAACGCCGTACGTCGAGCTGGGAAGGCCATCGGCCGCCATAGCCAGTGGCAGCGTCGAGTAGCCCTGGAAGTAGATCGCGGCGTAGATGACGGAGATACCGACCATGATCAGCAGAGTCGCGTCACGAAGTGCCACCGGCAGGAACGGCCGCCGGACTTGCTCGATCAGGACCGGCCTGGTCTCGGGTACGACCCGGTAAATGATCAAGGCGGCTACTAGTGACGTACCGGCGTTGATCCAGAACAGCAGGCTGTAGCCGACACTGGCGAGCACACCCGCACTGACGGTCGAGATCGAAAAGCCGAGGTTGATCGCCCAGAACAGCAGACCGAACGCGCGAACCCGCTCACGCGGGCCAAGCAGATCCGCGACGGTCGCCTGGACCGCCGGGCGGAACAGGTCGGCCATCAGGCCCACCCCGAACGCCGCGGCCCAGATCGAGGCCATCGAGCTGGCCGAACCAAGGGCGATCAGGGCGGCAGCGGTACCAACAAAGCCGGTGAGCATCGTGCGCCGACGGCCGATCCGGTCCGTGAGCCAGCCGCCAACGAGCTGGGAGACGACGGAGCCGGCGCCAACCGCCGCAGCAACCGCACCAGCGGTTCCGGCCGATAGCTGCCGCTCCTGGGTCAGGTAGAGAACGAGGAACGGTTGAACGAACCCGCCGAGCCGGTTGACCAGCTGGCAGGCCCACAACGCCCAGAACGCTTTCGGCAGGGCGGGAACATCGGTAGCCATGGCTCAAGCCTTCCGGCTATCCGAGACCGCGTCGATGATTAGGTTGTGCGCTAATCTATGCCGGTGATCACCATCGGGCTCACCGCGGACGACCTGGCCCGGATCCGCTTCGCCTTCTCGCCCATCTGGGAGACGATCACCAGCGTGCGGGCGCTGCGTACGAACGGGTTGAACAGCCTGCACGGCCCCTGGCTGAGCCGGGTCCGGCCGATCGCGGCCGGGCCGGACTATTCGTTGCTGACGGCCCTTATCCCGCCGGTGGGCTACATTCCCGACTTCATCACGCCCGCGCCACCTCGCCGGTCGACCAGTTTCGAATCGGGCCTGGCCGCGATCGCCGCCACGCCGCACGATCTGGTGGTTGCCGAGCTGACCAAGTTGCGGCACGAGTCGCCCGACGGGGATCCGGTGATCGACGAGCTGATCGCGGCACCGGCCGAGGCGCTCGAACGCATCACCGACGCGTTGCACAGCTACTGGAAGCGCGCGCTCGAGCCGGACTGGAGCCGGATGCGCGCGCTGCTGCAGGACGATCTGGCCTTCCGGCTGGAGGAACTGGCCAGCGGCGGCGTGAACCGGCTGTTCCGCAACCTGCATCCGTCCGTCTCGTTCGCCGGGAACCGGATCGAGATCGACCGGCCGTTCCACTGCACCGACAACCCCAATTTGGGACAAGGTCTGCTGCTGGTGCCGTGCGTGTTCACCTGGCCGACGCCGTTGTCGGTGATGGCCGCACCGCACGTGTTGACCATCACCTATCCCCCGCGCGGGCTCGGCCGCTTGTGGGAAAGCCGTCAGGACACCACTGGCTCGCCACTCGCGGATCTGGTCGGCAAGACCCGCGCGGCGATCGTGGGGCACCTGGACCTGCCGATGTCGACGACCCACCTGGCCCAGCAGCTCGGCCTAGCGGCGCCGACGCTGAGCGTGCACCTCGGCATTCTCCGCGCCGCCGGCGTGGTCGACGCCCGCCGCGACGGCCGAACCGTGCTCTACTTCCGCACCACCCTCGGCGACAACCTCCTCCAGGCCGCCTGAGACTTACCCGAGGTGGGGTGGGTCGATCTGCACGCGGACCGAACCCGGCACTTTTTTGGTACTGCGCACGGCCTGGACCTCGTGCAGCGACTTCGCGAACTCCAGGCCCATGCCACGCGGCACCTTCAGCACCGCGCGCACGTTCTCGTCGTCAACCGGCGCGGGCCCCAGCACCGTAACCGCCTGGCGCACGCGCCCGAGGAAGTCCTCCACCGCCTCGGGTGATCCCGTCACCTCGGCGACCCGGGCCGCCGGAGGCAGCCGCGCCGTACGGCGATCCTCCAGCTCGCGCTCGGCGTACGACTCGGGGCTCCAGCGGACCAAGGCCTGCATCGGCGCCGTACCGGCCTCGCCCACGACCATCACCGAGCCGTCGTGGCGGACCAGCGCCGCGGCGTTGAACCAGCGCCGTACGGCTTCCTCGGTGGCCTTCAGCTCGGGCCGCGCCAGCATCAACCAGGTGTCGAGCAACAACGCGGCGCTGTAGCCACCAGCCGCCACCGGCTCCGACCCGGGCGTACAAACCACGAGCGCGGGCTTGTCCGCGACGGTGTCGAGCATCGAGTCACCACCCGACGTACGAATCGTCGTACCGGGGAAGGCGCGGCCGAGCTCCTCCGCGGTACGGCGCGCGCCGACGACTGCCGCGCGCATCCGGTGGTCGCCGCACTCGGGACAGCGATGGTCCTCCGCCGGGCGGCCGCACACCCCGCACACGGCCGGCCCGGCCGCCGCCGTACGACGAAGGGCGCCGGCGCACGCCGTACAGCGCGAGGGAGTTCGGCAGGTCTGGCAGACCAGGCTCGGCAGGTATCCCGCGCGTGGCACCTGGACCAGCACCGGGCCCGTCTTCAGACCGTCGCGGGCCACCTCGAAGGCCTGGTGCGGGATTCGGGCCGCGCGGGCGGCGGGATCGCGGGCCAGGTCGGTATCGGACTCGCCCGTCACGTGCACCGAAGGTGATGCCGCGCGGATCGTCACCCGGTCGGCCACGAGTTCGCGCATCCAGCCGGATTCGAGCAAGGCCGCCACCTCGGTCGACTGGGCGAACCCTCCGACCAGCGCCGCGCAGCTGTGCTTGTGGGACCTCAGCAGCCCGACCTCGCGGGCATGGGGATAGGGCGCGCGGGGCTCGGCGTACGAGTCGTCGCCGTCGTCCCAGATCGCGACCAGGCCAAGGTTCGTGATGGGGGCGAAGGCGGCCGCCCGGGTCCCGATCACCACCCGGGTATTTCCGCGCAGCGCCATCAGGAAGGCCCGGTAGCGGGCAGTCGGCCCGAGGTCCGCCGAGAGCGTCACGAACCCGTCCGGCCCTAGTACGTCGACGCAGGCGTCCGCGAGGCGGGCCAGGTCCCGCGCGTCAGGCGCCAACAGCAGGGCGCCACGGCCCGCGGCGGCGCAGACCGAAGCGGCCTGGGCGAACGCGCGCGGCCAGTCGGCGCCAGGGATCGCCCGCCACGCGGCGCGAGGGGCTTCCTTGCGGGTCAAGGCGTCCAGGAAGGACTGCGCGTGCGGATAGGGCGACCATTCGGACAGATCCCCGACGGGCGCGACCGGCTGATCGGGTTGAGGCGGCTCGCCCTCGACCTTCGCGTGCCGGGGTGGCACGGCCAGGCGGGTGACGTCGGCGAAGACGCCCGCGTAGCGATCGGCGACCGCCCGGCACAGATCGGCGACCTCCGGCGAGAGCACCTGCTCCCCCGACACCACCTTGCGCAGGCGCGACAACTTGCCGAGGTGGGCCGACTCGTCCAGCCGGGCCAGCACGAAGCCGCCGTACTCCTTGCCGGCGAAGCGGACCTTCACCCGGGCACCGGGCTGCGCCTTCTCGTCCTGATCGGCCTGGACCAGGTAGTCGAAGGGGCGATCCAGATGCGGCAGGGGGACGTCCACCGCGACGCGCGCGACCGGCCGCTCGGTGGCCAGGCCGGGTGGTTCCTTGGTCTTCGAGCGGCGGACGGTCTCCCGCAGCAGCATCAGCTGCTCGGGCTCTTGTCCTTGCTCGGTCACCAGCGCACTCTAAACGGCGGCATGGACAGGTCCGGGATCAGACACACGACAGCCCTGGCCAGTGCATGGCCGGGGCTGTCGTGGGTGCTGCTGGAACTACTGGTTAACGGCGGCCTTGAGCTGCTCGACGCGGTTGGTCAGCTCCCAGGTGAAGGCGTCGCCGGTCCGGCCGAAGTGGCCGTTCGCGGCGGTCTGGGTGTAGATCGGGCGCAGTAGGTCGAGGTCGCGAATGATCGCGGCCGGACGCAGGTCGAACACCGCGAGCACGGCGTCGGTGATCTGGTCCACCGGCACGGTCTCGGTGCCGAAAGTGTCGACGTAGAAACCGACCGGAGCGGCCTTGCCGATCGCATACGCGACCTGGCACTCGCACCGGGTGGCGAGGCCCGCGGCAACGATGTTCTTGGCGACCCAGCGCATCGCGTAGGCGGCCGAACGGTCCACCTTCGACGGGTCCTTGCCGGAGAACGCGCCACCACCGTGGCGGGCCATGCCGCCGTACGTGTCGATGATGATCTTGCGGCCGGTCAGACCCGCGTCGCCCATCGGGCCGCCGATCTCGAAACGGCCGGTCGGGTTCACCAGCAGGCGGTAGTCGCTGGAGTCGATCGCGAACTGCTCGAGGATCGGGTCGACCACGTGCTTCTTCACGTCCGGCGCCAGCATCGACTCCAGGCTGATGTCGGCGGCGTGCTGGCTGGACACCACCACGGTGTCGATCCGGACCGCCTTGTCACCGTCGTACTCCACCGTGACCTGGGTCTTGCCGTCAGGACGCAGGTACGCCATGGTGCCGTCCTTGCGGACCTCCGACAGCCGCTCCGACAACCGGTGCGCGATGGTGATCGGCAGCGGCATCAGCTCGGGCGTCTCGTCACAGGCGTAACCGAACATCAGGCCCTGGTCGCCGGCACCCTGCAGGTCGAGCTCGTCGGCCGAGGCACCGGTCCGGGTCTCGTGCGCGGTGTCGACACCTTGGGCGATATCCGCCGACTGGCTGCCGATCGCGACCGAGACACCACACGAGGCGCCATCGAAGCCCTTGAGCGAGGAGTCGTAGCCGATCTCGAGGATCCGGCTCCGGACGATGCCGGGAATGTCGACGTACGCCGAGGTGGTGACCTCGCCCGCGACAACGACCAGACCGGTGGTGACCAGGGTCTCGACCGCGACGCGGCTCTTGGGGTCCTCCGCCAGCAGGGCGTCGAGAATGGAGTCGCTGATCTGGTCAGCGATCTTGTCCGGGTGACCTTCAGTCACCGACTCGGACGTGAATAGGCGCCGTGCCACGGTTCTCCCTCATATCCCTCGGATCGTCTGCCCCGGCAGTATGCCAGCCCACGGAGCCGAATCCACGTCCGTGAGACGCTTGACCACGTATCAAGATGACTCTGCCCGCCACTCGAACACCCGATCCACCGCCTGGGTACAGTTGCGGCGTGACCGCCCGTACTGGATCGAACACCGCGGGAGCCGTTCTGCTCCGGTTCGCGGTACTGGTCTGCGCGTCGGCCTTGGTGCTGATCGGCGGTTACTGCGCCGAGCGTTTCACTACCGACGCCAGTACCCCGAGCGTACCGACGTACACGATCCAGCTCGACGATCTGGCCATGGACGAAGGCGCCTCGACGCCGATCGGCGTGGATTTGCCGGAGCTGTGCGGAATGCTGCTCGGCATTCTGCTCTTCGTGTTGATGCTGCTGAGGCCCACGAGTTGGGTCAGGCGGTACCAAACCCCCTTGCCGCCTTGGTCGATCGAGACCGGGCAGGCCGCCCTCACCGCGATCACTCCGATGCACCTGGGGATCTCCCGGACCTGAGCCGCTCAGCGGTTCAACGCGTCCTCAACCAACAGGCAGGCCTGTTGGTCCTTTCGGCATTGGGAGATCACTATGAGTTTGAACACCAGGCTGTCCCTTGGCATCGCAACCGCCTTCGCCCTCGTCGTCGGCGTACTACTCGTCGTCAACGCGACCAAGTCCCCCTCGACGCCGTCATCGGGCGGCACTGTGGAGTCGCGATCGGGCGAAACGGTGGATCCACGGCTGGTGCGGCCGGACAGCCACCGGCTCGACACGGCCCCGGACGGCAAGGTCACCTTCGTGGAGTTCCTCGACTTCGAGTGCGAGGCCTGCGCCGCGGCCTTCCCGGCGATCGAAAAACTTCGCGAGCAGTACGACGGCAAGGTCACGTTCGTCGTCCGGTACTTCCCGATCGAGTCGCACTTCAACGCCGAACGCGCCGCCCGGGCGGTCGAGGCGGCATCCAAGCAGGGCAAGTTCGAGGCGATGTACCAGAAGATGTACCAGTCGCAGGGCGAATGGGGTGAGCAGCAGGTCCCGGCCGACGCCAAGTTCCGGTCATTCGCGAAAGACCTCGGCCTGGACCTCACCGCCTTCGACAAGGCGTACGCCGACCCGGCGACCCTGGCCCGCGTGAAGAAGGACGCCGAGGACGGAATCGCGGTAGGCGTTCGCGGTACGCCCTCGTTCTTCCTCAACGGCAAGCAGATCCAGCCCCAGTCCCTCGACGAGCTAACGGCCGCCATCGATGCCGAACTCAACCGCTGACCCGGCCATGGCAGGTCCGGCGTCGGGTGGCGCGGCGTCGGGTGATCGCGCGGTCGGGTGGTTGATGGTGGGCGGCGGGTCGGTTGGGCTGCTTGCCGCTCTGGTGCTGACGGTCGAGAAGTTCCTGCTGTTGAAGGATCCCTCGCATCGGCCGTCTTGCAGCATCAACCCGGTGTTGTCGTGCGGCTCGGTGATGACGAAACCGCAGGCGGAGGTCTTCGGATTTCCGAACCCGCTGATCGGGATCGTTGGATTCACCGTGGTTGTGACGCTCGGGGTCGTGGTGCTGGCCGGGGTGAGTTTGCCGCGGTGGATGTGGCGTGGGCTGCAGGTCGGGGCGTTGGCCGGGGTGGTGTTCGTACACTGGCTGATCTTCCAGAGCCTTTACCGGATCGGCGCGTTGTGCCCGTACTGCATGATCGTTTGGGCGGTCACCATTCCGCTGTTCTGGTACGTCGTGCCGCATCGGTTGTCTCCACGGCTGGCCCGGTTCCACGGCGTCGCGCTGACGGTTTGGGGACTCGCGATCGTTGGGCTGATCCTCGTACGGTTTTGGACGTACTGGGTGACGCTGGTGTGAGCGGCGCGGCCGATTGGACGGGTCCGCCGGTGACACCCGTCCCCGTCAGGGGTCGGCTCGGTGAGGCCTGGCCGGATCCGGTCCGAGGCGCCGCACCAACCGGCCGCCCGGTACCGGGTTTCAGCGCGACTACCCGGCTTCGGTGTCCTCGCTGCCGCACCACCCGCCAACCCCATTCGGACCACCAGCTGGGCCATCGAGACCGCCAGCCGGCCAAAAGCCAGCCCGGCAGCCGAGCCAACCCGGCGCGCAGCGTGCGGGACCCCGCAAACCCGGCCAGACCCCACCCGAGCGGACGCACCAACAACCACCCGCGCCCACTCCGCAGTACAACCCCAACGGCCGCCACACCCGCCGCCCAGGCGCCAGCTGAAGGCCGACAGGAACGCCTACGCGTGCGGCCCAACCGTCACGGTCTCGAACGCCACCGTCGGCTCTGCACCAACGATCTCCCCCACCCGTACCGCCTCCGCCTCGACGGCAGTGCGCACGCGAGCACCACCACCCCCACCAAGCAGCTCCACCGTCACCCGCGCCCGTCGGCCCGAGCGACGAAGATGCCAAACGCCCGCGACCACCCCGTCAACCAGCACAACCGGATAGTTCCCCGCCTGGCCACCGCCCAGCGCCCGCTCGAACGCCTTCCCCGGAAAGAGCAACTCCCGCGGCTGACTCCCCACCACGAAGGCGTCGAAGTACGGCAACAACCGCACCCCGGCCGGATCGGAAGACTCGAACGACACGTCATCCGCCATCACCCAAGCCTCCAACCCGTCCACCTCGACCCTCGCCAGTTCAGCCCGCTCGAACACCGACGAGGCCCACCCGCGCGGAGCACTGAGCCACTGGGCGAAGTGGGCGGGTGTTGCCGGACCGTAGGCCCACAAGTACCTCCGCAGCAGTTCGTCGACTGCCTCGTCCGCCGGCATCGGCTTGAACCCAGGCAGCCAGCGATGCGGGTTGGTGTACGCCGCCTTGCGACCCTTGTTCGGCGCGTAGCAAAGCACTCCCGCGTTGGCCGCCTCCGCGATCGCCTGCTGCCAGCGCGGCCAGAAACCTTGGAACGCGGGCATCACCAGATCCCCGGCCCACTCCCCGAGCCGGGCTACCAGCGCCGTGGTCAGCTCCTCGATCGTCAGCTCGTCATCGGCAAGCGCCTCCGCGAGGGCCTCGATCACCAACTCGGTCTGCCGCTCGCTCATCCGTACGTCTTCCTTGAACGGCGACACCTTCGTCGGCAAGGCCTGCAAGGCGCCGGTCCACAGCGGCAGGTCTTCGGTCGGCAGCAGGTGGACCGTGCCGCGGGGCCCGAACGTCTTCACCAGGGACCGCCCGGTCCACAAAGCGTCCTGTACGTCGTACCGGGTGGTGCCGCCGCAGCGCAGCGCGATCGACAGTTCGGCGGCGGTGATGATCTGCGCGTGCGCGCCGGACATCGCCCGGACCACCCCGGCCGGATCGTGGCCAGGGGCAACGGTGAGGAAGTGGCGCAGGAGGCGGCGAGCGGAGACCTCGTCCCAGGTGAGCTTCATACCCGGACCCTAGGCAGCAATAGCGGTCAGGATCAGGCCACTACTGCCAGCGAGCGTCGACCAGGTTCCAGATGACGCCGGCCAGGGCGTCCTTGCTGCCCGAGGGCACCGGCAGGGCGCCGCCGTCGCGGTCGAGAATGACGGCCTCGTTCATATCGCTGCCGAAAACCTTGCCGCCGGAGACGTCGTTCACCACCAGCAGGTCGCAGCCCTTGCGCTCGAGTTTGGCGCGGGCCAGGTCGATCACGCTGTGCTCGGCATCACCGGTCTCGGCGGCGAACCCGACGATGACCTGGTCCTTGCGGGCACGGTCGTGCGAGATGGTGGCGAGAATGTCCGGGTTCTGTACCAGGTTGACCGCGGGCACGGAACCATCGGCGGTCTTCTTGATCTTGTGTTCGGCCACATCCGCCGGGCGGAAGTCCGCCGGGGCCGCGGCCATCACGACAGCGTCGGCGTCGACCGCGCGGGCGGTGATCTCGTCGAACAGGTCCCGCGTCGAGGTCACCGGTACGACGTGCACGCCGGCGGGATCGGGCAGTTCCGAGTTCGCGGCGACCAGCGTGACCTTGGCACCTCGGGCGGCGGCGATCCGGGCCAGCGCATAGCCCTGTTTGCCGGACGAGGAGTTGCCGAGATAGCGAACCGGATCGAGGTGCTCGCGGGTACCACCGGCGCTGACCAGAACGTGCCGGCCGGTCAGGTCGGCGATCTTGTGGCCGGCGGCCCGGGCGGCCTCGTCGGCGAGCATCAACTGGCTGATCGCGAAGATCTCGGCCGGTTCCGGCAGCCGCCCACGGCCGGTGTCCTTGCCGGTGAGCCGGCCGACCGCCGGGTCGAGCACGGTGATACCGCGCTCACGCAGGGTGGCGACGTTGGCCTGCGTGGCCGGGTGCTCCCACATCTCCGTGTGCATCGCGGCCGCGAACAGGATCGGGCAGCGCGCGGTGAGCAGGGTGTTGGTGAGCAGGTCGTCGGCCAGGCCGTGCGCCGCCTTGGCGATCAGGTTCGCGGTGGCGGGCGCGACGACAACGAGGTCGGCGGCCTTACCGATCCGCACGTGCGGAACCTCGTGCACGTCGTCGAACGGGTCGGCCGTGACCGGCTGACCTGAGAGCGCGGCCCAAGTGGAGGCGCCGACGAAGTCCAGCGCGGCAGCGGTCGGCACTACCCGAACCCGGTGGCCGGATTCGGTCAGGCGGCGAAGCAGGTCACAGACCTTGTACGCCGCGATGCCGCCGCCGACACCAAGGACGACCGACGGGCGCGCGGTGGCAGCGCCGTCGGCCGTCTCAGTCGTCATCGAGAAACCTTCGAGGTACGACTACGCGCCGGACTTCTCCGCGGCGGCGGCCTCGGCCTCGGGGTCGATATCGGTGCAGGTCAGGACGCCCTCGTTGATCTCGCGCATGGCGATCGAGAGCGGCTTCTCCTGGACGTGGGTCTCCACCAGGGGACCGACGTACTCCAAGAGGCCCTCACCGAGCTGCGAGTAGTAGGCGTTGATCTGCCGCGCACGCTTGGCCGAGTACAGCACGAGCTTGTACTTGGAGTCGGTGTGGGTGAGCAGGTCGTCGATCGGCGGGGAGGTGATGCCGATGGCGACGGGCTGGGTGCCTGACAAGGTTCAGCTCTTTCCAGAGATGGAGGGTGATCGAATCAACTTTACCAAGTGATCGGCCGCTTCCCGTACCGAAGCGTTCACGATCGTGACGTCGAACTCTTTTTCGGAGGCCAGCTCGACCCGCGCGGTGTCCAGCCGACGCTCCCGCTCCTCGAGTGTTTCGGTACCGCGACCGACCAGCCGGCGGACCAGTTCGTCCCAGCTGGGCGGTGCCAGGAAGACAAAAAGTGCCTCCGGCATAGTCTCGCGGACCTGCCGCGCGCCCTGCAGGTCGATCTCCAGCAGCGCGGGCCGGCCCTCGGCCAGCTTCTCCAGCACCGGCTGCTTCGGCGTGCCGTAGCGGGCCGCCTTGTGCACGACGGCCCATTCCAGCAGCTCGTCCTCGGCCTGCATCCGGTCGAACTCCTCGTCGGAGACGAACAGGTAGTGCACGCCGTGCACCTCGCCCGGCCGGGCCTTGCGGGTGGTGGCCGAGACCGAGATCCAGACCTCGGGATAGCGCGTGCGGATATCCGCGGCGACCGTGCCCTTGCCGACCGCGGTGGGACCGGCGAGCACGGTGAGACGTGCGCCACCGTGGCCCGTCTTGTCGGTGCTCGTGACGTCCGGGGTGCCCACCGTGGCCTCCATCGACTGAATGCTCACTCGGCGAATTCGCGCTCGAGCGCGGCGATCTGGTTGGTACCGAGACCCCGGACCCGCCGGGATTCCGAGATTCCCGCCCGCTCCATCATCTGCTGCGCCCGGACCTTGCCGACACCGGGGATGCACTGCAGCAGATCGCTGACCCGCATCTTGCCGATGACGTCGTTCGTCTGGCCCTCGTGCAGCACGTCGCGCGGGGAGGCCCCCGAGTGACGGATGCGGTTCTTGACCTCTGCTCGCTCTCGCCGCGCGGCTGCGGCCTTCTCCAGGTTTGCTGTCCGCTGCTCCGGACTCAACGAAGGAAGTGGCACCGTTTCACCTTGTCCCGTTTTGTGGCTTCAGCAGGTGAACCTAGCCAACGAGCCCGGGCAGCGGCAAACACCAGGCTTATTCGAGGTGACCTACAGGCGGCGCAGGCGGCTACTCGATACCCGGTACGTCGACCTTGCAGGCGTCCTTGGCGTGCGTCGCGATGGCCTTGTACGCCGTTGTCACGCCGCCGGTCTGCTGGCTCAACCGGGCCAGCTCGACGCGGTTCCCCTGGGCCTTCTGCGCCTTCTCGGCGAACGCGATGACCTTCTGCCAGTCGTCCTTCACCTCGGCCGGTGCGTTCGCGCCGACCTTCTTGGCGTCGTCCAGGATCTTGCCGTAGTCGGCCGCGTTCGTCGGGTCGACCCCGCTGGCAGCCGCGGCGAACCCGGCCAGATCCACGCAGTACGCCTGCTCAGCCGTACACGCGGTCAAACCACTCGACACCAGCACGGCGGCCGCCGCCATACCGGCCGTCGCGAAAACCTTGCGCATCCTCACCCAATCAGTTCGAGCTGCTGTGAACCACGAACCTACCGACCCGGGCCAACTACCCACTGGTACGACCCGTCACGCGAACTGGTCAGCAGACCACCGGCCGCCGGGTTTCCGGCGGCCGGTGGCGGAAAAACGACGACGCGATCAGGGACCGGTCTTGATGTCGACCTTGCACTCGTCCTTGGCGTACTTCGAGATGGCCTGCGAGGCCTCGCCCACCTTCGCCGCCTCACCGGCCAGCTCCGCCATCTTCGCCTGGTCGCCCTTGGCCGCCTCGGACTTCTCCAGGTAGCCGATCATCGTGTCCCAGTGCGCCTTCTGCTCCGACGGGGCCTTGTCGCGGACCGACTTCATCTTCGTGATCGCGGCGGACATGTCGCCGGCCTTGATCGAGGCGGCGTCCGAGTTGTCCTTCAGGGCGCTGCAGTAGCCGCCGTTGCCCGAGCAGGCGGTGAGGGCGCCGAGGCTGATGGTGACAACGGCAGCGAGAGCCGCAACTTTACGCATCTGGTTCTACTTTCGTACCTGTGGGGAAATCCCGAATGTTTCCCGGTCGAGTGGAAGCCTGTCCGATCGCCGGGGTCATCCGCGGCCCGGTCGCGCGTGATGAATAACGCGCGCCCGAAATGGAACGAGACCGTGACCTCTCGCGTCAATCGCCGGGCGACGACTCCAGGTCCGCGAGGACTTCGCGGAACTTGGCCGTCCGGACCTCGTCGCCGAGTTCCGTGACGATCTGGATCGCCTCGCGGACGCGGTTGAGGCCGTCCGCGCGGTCGCCGTGCCGCACCAGCGCCGTACCGAGATCGACGGTGGTCTCCGCGATCCCGGCCCGGTAGCCGATCGACCGATGCAACTCGATTCCGGCCAGCAGCGACGAGATCCCATCCGCGACTCGCCCCGTCTCGACCAGCAGCGTGCCGAGGTTGTTCTCGGCGAAGGCCAGACTCCGGACGTTGCCCAACTCGGCCAGCAGGTCGCGGCTTCGCGCCACCATCTCCAGGCCGTCGTCGCGAAGCCCGTCCGTCCACAGCGTCATGCCCAGGGTCATCAGCAGCGCCGCCTCGCCCTCGGCCAGGCCGGCCGCCCGGTGTAGCGCGAGGCCCTTCTCCAGCGGTGCGAGGGCTTCGGTGCGTCGGCCGCTCAGTGCGAGCGCCCGGCCAAGATTGCCCCAGGCAACCGCCGCGGCCGCGCGATCGTCGGTCCGGTCCAGTACCTCGACCGCCTGCTCGAAGGCCGCGATCGAATCGTCTTCATGGCCGAGCAGGATCTCGGTGATGGCCAGATCCCCGAGCAGCATCCCGCGGGTGACCAGGTCGTCGATCAGCGGCAGCGTCGCCTGGATCAGCTCGCGCCAGGTGGCGATCGGCCCGTGCGAGGTGAAGTACGGGGTGAGGGCGAGAACCAGGCCGGGCACCACCGCTACCGCCGTACCGCGGCCGAGCGCGATCGCCTGGGAGACCGCGCCGAGCAGGTTCGGCAGTTCGGTATCGAGCCAGTTGAACGCCGTAGGCGCATCGGGGAACCCCGGCTCCGGCTTGAGCCAGGCCTCGTCGGCCCAGCGCAGTACCTGGCTGTTCGGCGCATAGTGCACGGTGGATTCGAGCGCCACCCGGCGATAAAGCTCCAGGACACGAGCCAGTACGGCGTCCCGCTCGCCCTCGTCCAACGCGATACTCGCCTGCTCGCGCGCGTACACCTGCAGGAGATCGTGCAGGTGGTATCGCTCGGGTGCCGCCGACTGCAGGACGTGCAGGTCGACGAACTCCTCCAGCACCGCCTCGGCCGCCGACTCGCGGCGATCGAGAATGGCCGCGCCGACGGCCAGGCCGATGGTCTCCAGGTCGACCACGCCGAGCCGGGCGAAGTCGAGCTCGTTCTCGATCGAGACCGAGAACGTGGCGCGTAGCTCGGCGTCATCCGTGGCCAGCTCGTCGAGCCTGGCCTGTTCGTCGGTCAGCCGGTCCGCCAGCTCGCGCAGCCGCCACGACGGGTGGGCGCCGAGCCGCGCGGAGGCCAGGCCGATCGCGAGGGGCAGCCCGCCGCAGTGCTCGATCAGGCGGTCGGCCTCGGCCGGTTCCGCGTCCACCCGGTCGCTGCCGAGCACCGAACGCAGCACCGCGCGCGCGGCCGCCGGCTGCAGCAGACCCAGTTCGAGGTGCTCGGCACCGGCCAGGCTGATCAGCTTGCGACGACTTGTAGTGATCACCGCGCAACCGGCGTCGGCCGGGATCAGGTGCTCGACCTGCCCCGCGTCGGCCGCATTGTCCAGCAAGAGCAGGACCCGCCGCCCGGCCAGCTTGGACCGGACCAGCGCGGACGCCTCGGCGACATCGTCGGGCACGGCCTTCGCCGGGACCCCGACGGCGCCCAGCAACCGCGTCAGCGCCTGCATCGCGGTCAAGGCCGGGCGGGCGCTGAAGCCGTTCAGTTCGAGGTAGAGCTGCCCGTCCGGGTACGCGTCGGCCAGCCGGTGCGCGGCGTACACGGCAAGTGAGGTCTTGCCTGTCCCGGCCATACCCTCGATCGACAGGATCGGCGCGGCGCCCCGGCTGCCCCCGGCGCGCAAGCGGTCGACCACCTCCTCGACCTGGCCGTCCCGTCCAGCGAAATGCCGCAACACCGGCGGCAACTGCCCGAGAACGCCCGCCTCCGGCCCGGCAGGAGTCGCGCGCGGCCGGGCCGACCGTTCGAACTCGGCCCGGACGTCGTCCGCCAGCTCGAGCGCGTCCGCGAGCTGTTCCACCGTCTCCCGGTACGGCGCTCGCCGGGTACCGCGTTCCAGCGCCCCGATCGCCTCGACGCTCAGGCCGGACCGCGCGGCAAGCATCTCCTGGGTGATACCGAGAGCCCGGCGATGCCGACGCAGCAGCTGTCCGAACGGAGCACTCAAACTAGTAGCCCAGGACGGGGCCAAGGGTGTCGTTGGCCTTCGCGGTGGCGTCGCGCAGCGCCTGCACCGAGGGGCCTTGGGCCAGGATCTCCCGGGACATGTTCGGTACGACGTTGTGCAGAGCGGGTCCGAAGATCTTGGCCAGGCTCTCCGCGGTGGCCCCTTGGGCGCCCAGACCCGGCGCGAGCAGCGGGCCGCAGATGTCGAGGTCCTCGTCGGTCGAGCCGATGGTCGCCCCGACGACCGCGCCGAAGGAGCCGAGGTCCTCGGCACCTTCGTTGAGCTTGTACAGGCCGTCCAGCACGGACCCGGCGACGGTCGCGCCATCCGCCGTACGGGCGGACTGCAACGCGGGGGCTTCCGGGTTCGAGGTGAGCGCCAGCACGAACACCCCGGCTCCCGCGATGCGCGCCTCATCGAAGGCCGGCTGCAGCGATCCGAAGCCGAGGTACGGGCTGACGGTCAACGCGTCACAGGCCATCGGCGCGTCCTTGGACAGGTACGCCGAGGCGTATCCGGCCATGGTCGAACCGATGTCCCCGCGCTTCGCGTCCAGCAGCACCAGCGCACCGGCCGAGCGCGCCGCCGGAATGGCCCGTTCCAGTACGGCGACACCGGCCGAGCCGAAGCGCTCGAAGAACGCGGACTGCGGTTTGAACATGGCGACCTGCCCGGCCAGAGCCTCGATCACGGTGAAGGTGAACTTCTCCAGGCCGCTCGGGTCGTCGGGCAAGCCCCAGGCCTGCAACAGGTGGGCGTGCGGGTCGATGCCGACGCAGAGCGGGCCGCGCTCGACCATCGCGGCGCGCAAGCGGGTGCCGAAGGGAACGATCATCTGGTCTCCAAAGCAACAGGGGCCTGACGCAGCGCCCGGTTCGTCTGCCGGATGAGGCCGGGCCCGCGATAGATCAGGCCGGTGTAGATCTGCACGAGGCTCGCGCCCGCGTCGAGCATCCGGGTCGCGTCGTCCGGATCGAGAATGCCGCCGACCCCGATGATCGGCAGTTGCCCGGCGGTGGCCTCGTGGATGTGCGCGACGGTACGGCGCGCCTTGCCGGTCAGGGGCCGGCCGGACAGTCCCCCGGCCTCGGCACCGCGCGCGACGTCATCCGGCTTGAGCCCGTCCCGGCTCAAGGTGGTGTTGGTGGCGATGATCCCGGCGATCTTGGTCTCAGTGCAGACGCCGAGCAGTTCGTCGATCGCCTCCAGGGTGAGATCCGGCGCGATCTTGACCAGGATCGGTTTCGGCTCCGCTCCGTTGCCGAGGGCAAGCGCCTCGTTGCGCAGGGCAACCAGCAGCTCACGGAGCTGGCCGGCGTCCTGGAGCGAGCGCAGGCCGGGGGTGTTGGGTGAGCTCACGTTCACCGCGAAGTAGTCGCCATAGGCGTACAGCCGGCGCAGGGAGGTGACGTAGTCCGCGACGGCGTCCTCGATCGGCGTGACCTTGGACTTGCCGATGCTCACGCCCAGCGGATAGCCGAGATCGCCGTACGCGTCCAGCCGGGTCGCGAGGGCCGCCGAGCCCTCGTTGTTGAAGCCCATCCGGTTGATCACGCCCTCGCTGTCCACGAGGCGGAACAGCCGCGGCTTTGGATTTCCCGGCTGCGGCTCGGCCGTCACCGTGCCGACCTCGACGAACCCGAAACCAAGGGCCCGCCAGGCCGGCAGCGCGACGCCGTTCTTGTCCATTCCGGCGGCCAGCCCGACCGGCGTCGGGAAGCGAATGCCGAACACGGTCCGCGCCAGCGCGGGCGACGTCCGGCCCAGGGCGGCGGCCAGCTTCGGCGCCGCTCCGAGCAGACGCAGCCCGCGCAGGGTCTGCTCGTGCGCGATCTCGGCATCGCCACGGCCCAGCCGGTAGAGCACCGGCCGGACCAGGTGGCGATAAACCGTCACTGCTCGGTTCCGCGGATCCGGGCGGCCCAGTCCTGCAACGAGCGCACGCCGATGTCGCCCGCGCGCTGCGCCTCGATGCCCTGTACGGCGGCCGCGAGCCCCTGCACGGTGGTGATGCAGGGGATGTTCCGCGCGACGGCCGCACTGCGGATCTCGTAGCCGTCGATCCGCGGGCTACCGTCCTGAGTGATGCCGATCGGGGTGTTCACGATCAGGTCGACATCACCCTCGTGCACGATCTGGCCGATCGTCGGCTCGCCGTTCGGGCCCGGCCCGGCGCTGTTCTTGCGCACCACCGTGGCCACGACGCCGTTGCGCCGCAGGACGTCGGCCGTGCCCTCGGTGGCGAGGATCTCGAAGCCGAGATCGGCCAGCCGCTTCACCGGGAAGATCATGTGCCGCTTGTCCCGGTTGGCCACCGAGACGAACACCTTGCCGGTCGACGGCAGCGGCCCGGAGGCGCCGGCCTGCGACTTGGCGAACGCCGTACCGAAGGTGTCGTCGATGCCCATCACCTCGCCGGTCGAACGCATCTCCGGCCCCAGCACGGTATCGACCGAGGCGCCTTCGATGGTCCGGAAGCGGTTGAACGGCATCACCGCCTCCTTCACTGCGATCGGCGTGTTCGGCGGCAGCGTGCCACCGTCACCGGTCGCGGGCAGCATGCCCTCGGCGCGCAGCTCCGCGACGGTCGCGCCGAGCATCACCCGGGCGGCCGCCTTGGCCAGCGGCGTGGCGGTCGCCTTGGAGACGAACGGCACGGTCCGCGAGGCGCGCGGATTGGCCTCCAGCACGTAGAGCACGTCGCCGGCCAGCGCGTACTGCACGTTCAGCAGGCCGCGTACGCCGACGCCGCGGGCGATCGCCTCGGTGGAGGCACGGATCTTCGCGATGTCGGCGCGGCCCAGCGTGATCGGCGGCAGCGCGCAGGACGAGTCGCCCGAGTGCACCCCGGCCTCCTCGATGTGCTCCATCACGCCGCCGAGGAACAGTTCCTCGCCGTCGAACAGGCCGTCCACGTCGATTTCGACCGCGTCGTCCAGGAACCGGTCGATCAGCACCGGGTGGTCCCAGCTCGCGATCTGCTCGCCGCCGCTCAGCCGGACCAGCGCCGCGCTCAGCTCGGCCTCGCTGTAGACGATCTCCATCCCGCGACCACCCAGCACGTACGACGGCCGGACCAGCACCGGGAACCCGATGTCGGCCGCGATCACCTGGGCCTCGTCGAACGACATGGCCGTACCGTGCTTGGGCGCGGGCAGGTTGGCCTCCGCGAGCACCTTGCCGAAGGCACCGCGCTCTTCGGCCAGGTGGATGGCCTCCGGCGACGTACCGACGATGGGCACACCCGCGTCCGCGAGGCGCTGGGCCAGTCCGAGCGGGGTCTGGCCACCGAGCTGCACGATGACGCCCGCGATCGGGCCCGCCTGCATCTCGGCGTACACGATCTCGAGCACGTCCTCGGCGGTGAGCGGCTCGAAGTACAGCCGGTCCGAGGTGTCGTAGTCGGTCGAGACCGTCTCCGGGTTGCAGTTGACCATGATCGTGCAATACCCGGCGTCGCGCAGCGCCATCGAGGCGTGCACACAGGAGTAGTCGAACTCGATGCCCTGGCCGATCCGGTTCGGGCCCGAGCCCAGGATCAGCACCGCGGGGGTCTCGCGCGGAGCCACCTCGGTCTCCTCGTCGTACGACGAGTAGTGGTACGGCGTGGCGGCGGCGAACTCGGCCGCGCAGGTGTCGACCGTCTTGTAGACCGGGCGGATTCCGAGCGCCTGGCGAACGCCGCGCACGACGTCCTCCTCCAGGCCGCGGATCTCGGCCAGTTGCAGGTCGGAGAACCCGTGCCGCTTGGCCAGCCGGATCACCTCGGGCGTCATTCGGGTGCCCTTGGCAACGGTCAGGGCGGTCTCGTGGATCAGGAAGAGCTGGTCGATGAACCACGGATCGATCTTGGTCGCCTCGAAGATCTGCTCGGCCGAGGCGCCGGCCCGGATCGCGTCCATCACCTTGCGCAGCCGGCCGTCGCGCGGCGTCCGGATCTCCTCCAGCAAGGGCTCGACCGAAGTTGCCGGGGGCAACAGCCAGGAGAACCGGGCCTCCGGCTTCTCCAGCGAGCGCAGCGCCTTCTGCAGTGCCTCGGTGAAGTTCCGGCCGATGGCCATCGCCTCGCCGACGCTCTTCATGTGCGTGGTCAGGGTGTTGTCGGCCGCCGGGAACTTCTCGAAGGCGAACCGGGGCACCTTGACGACCACGTAGTCCAGCGTCGGCTCGAAGCTCGCCGGGGTCTGCTGGGTGATGTCGTTGGGAATCTCGTCCAGGGTGTAACCGATCGCCACCTTGGCCGCGATCTTGGCGATCGGGAAGCCGGTCGCCTTCGACGCCAGCGCGGACGAGCGGGACACCCGCGGGTTCATCTCGATCACGATCAGGCGGCCGTCGGCCGGGTTGACCGCGAACTGGATGTTGCAGCCGCCGGTGTCGACACCGACCGAGCGGATGATGCCGATCGACAGGTCCCGCATGGTCTGGTACTCGCGGTCGGTCAACGTCATCGCCGGCGCGACCGTGATCGAGTCACCGGTGTGCACGCCCATCGGGTCCAGGTTCTCGATCGAGCAGATGATCACGACGTTGTCGGCCTTGTCGCGCATCACCTCCAGCTCGTACTCCTTCCAGCCGAGGATCGACTCCTCGATCAGGACTTCGGTGGTCGGGCTGGCCGACAGACCCGCACCGGCGATGCGGCGCAGATCGTCGGCGTTGAAGGCCATCCCGGAACCAACGCCGCCCATCGTGAACGACGGCCGGACCACCAGCGGATAGCCCATCTCGTCGGCGGCCGCGAACACGTCGTCCAGCGTGTGGCAGACGGCCGAGCGGGCCACCTCCGCGCCGAGTTCCTCGACGATCGCCTTGAACGACTCCCGATTCTCGCCGCGCTGGATCGCGTCGACGGAGGCGCCGATCAGCTCCACGCCGTACTTGGCGAGCACGCCGTTCTCGTGCAGGGCGATCGCGGCGTTCAGCGCGGTCTGGCCGCCGAGGGTGGCGAGCAGCGCGTTCGGGCGCTCCTTCTCGATCACCTTCTCGACGAACTCCGGCGTGATCGGCTCGACGTAGGTGGCGTCGGCGAACTCCGGATCGGTCATGATCGTGGCCGGGTTGGAGTTCACCAGGACGACGCGGAAGCCCTCCTCCTTCAGCACCCGGCAGGCCTGGGTGCCGGAGTAGTCGAACTCACAGGCCTGGCCGATCACGATCGGGCCGGAGCCGATCACCAGCACCGACTCGATATCAGTACGACGAGGCATCAGCGATCACCCATCAGGTCTACGAAGCGGTCGAACAGGTACGCCGAGTCGTGCGGGCCGGCCGCCGCCTCGGGGTGGTACTGGACCGAGAAGCCCTTGAGCTTCCCGTCCTTGGTGAGCTTGAGCCCCTCGACCACGTTGTCGTTGAGCGAGACGTGACTGACCTCGGCCAGCCCGTACGGCGTCTCGACGCCGCCGTCCAGCGGAGCGTCGACCGCGAAGCCGTGGTTCTGCGCGGTGATCTCGACCTTGCCAGTGGCCCGGTCGAGCACCGGCTGGTTGATCCCGCGGTGCCCGTACTTGAGCTTGAACGTGCCGAGCCCGAGCGCGCGGCCGAAGACCTGGTTGCCGAAGCAGATACCGAAGTACGGAATCCCCTGCTCCAGCAGCGCCTTGAGCAACGTGGTCGGGTGCTCGGTGGTTTCGGGATCACCCGGGCCGTTCGACATGAACACGCCGTCGGGCTGAACCGCGAGCACCTCTTCGAGGCTCGACGTCATCGGCATCACGTGCACCTCGACCCCGCGCTCGGCCAGGCGCTTCGGCGTCATCGTCTTGATGCCGAGATCGAGCGCGACCACCGTGAAGCGCTTCTCGCCCTCGGCCGGTACGACGTACGTCTGCTCGGTGGTCACCTCGGAGGCCAGGTCCGACCCGGCCATCGACGGCTGCTCCAGGACGCGGGCCAGCAGCACCTGCGGGTTCAGCTCCTCGGTCGAGATGGCGGCCCGCATCGCGCCGCGCTCGCGCAGGTGGCGGGTCAGCGCCCGGGTGTCGATACCGGAGATACCGACGATGCCCTGGGCCTTCAGCTGGTCGTCCAGCGTGCGCACGGACCGCCAGTTCGACGGCACCCGGGCGGGATCACGCACGACGTACCCGGCGACCCAGATCTTCGACGACTCGTCGTCCTCGTCGTTCACGCCGGTGTTGCCGATGTGCGGGGCGGTCTGGGTGACGATCTGGCGGTGGTACGACGGATCGGTCAGCGTCTCCTGGTAACCGGTCATGCCGGTGGTGAACACCGCCTCGCCGAAGGTCTCGCCGTGCGCACCGTACGACGTACCGGCGAAGGTCCGGCCGTCCTCCAGCACCAGCAGTGCGGGCTTGTGCGAACTCATCGGTCTGCTCCGATCAGGGTCGAGATGGAACTGGTCAAGGTGGCGGTGTCGGCCTTGCGGCGGGGGCGGAAGCCGGTATCCAGCTCGCGCCCGTCGTGCAACCAGGTCACCACCACGAGACCCGACGACTCCGCGGTCACCTTGCCGGCGATACCGCGGTCGGTGCGGACGCCGGTGACCTGGTCCGCGGGAATGAAAACGTCGGCGGCGCCGCGACGGCGGAACAGCAGGCCGGCCTCGGTGACGGCCAGGTCCGCGACACTGCGGACACCCAGCTCGTGTACCGCGATCCGGTCCATCCAGTCGCCCGCCGTGGTGGTGGCGATGTAGACACCTTCGACACCTTCCGGTGCCTCGGCGAGCGCCGTAGGTACGGCGGGAAGTGTGGCTAGATCGGCCTGCCGCTGCTGGCGGTGGCGCCAGCCTTTCAGCATGCCGAAGTAGGCCAGCGCGATGATGGCCAGCGTGCCGGCGGCGCTCAGTGCGTAGGTCACTTGGCCAGCTTTCCGTCCAGCACGGTCGCCTCACCGCGCAGGAAGGTCGCGACCACCCGGCCGGGCAGCTGCATGCCGTCGAAGGGCGTGTTACGCGACAGCGAGGCCGTCTCGCTCGGCACGATCGTGCGGGTGGCGTTCGCGTCCACCAGCGTGAGGTTCGCCGGGGCACCGGCGGCCAGCGGCTGCCCGTGTCCGCTGAGCTGGCCGATCCGCGCGGGCCGGAAGCTCATCCGGTCGGCGACGTCGGCCCAGGTCATCAGCTTGGTGTCCACCATCGCGTGCTGGACCACTGACAGCGCGGTCTCCAGGCCGAGCATGCCGAAGGCCGCCGCACTCCACTCGCAGTCCTTGTCCTCGACCGGATGCGGCGCGTGGTCGGTGGCGACGATGTCGATGGTGCCGTCGGCCAGGCCCTCGCGAACCGCCTCCACGTCCTCCTTGGTACGCAGCGGCGGGTTCACCTTGAAGACCGGGTTGTACGTCGTGGCCTTCTCCTCGGTCAGCAGCAGGTGATGGGGCGTGACCTCGGCGGTGACCGCGAGCCCGCGCTTCTTGGCGGCGCGCACGATCTCCACCGAGCCCTTGGTGGACAGGTGGCACACGTGCAGCTTGGATCCGACGTGGGCGTTCAGCAGGATGTCGCGCGCGATGATCGACTCTTCGGCGACACTCGGCCAGCCGGTGAGCCCGAGCACGCCGGACAGCTCGCCCTCGTTCATCTGCGCGCCCTGGGTCAGCCGCGGTTCCTGCGCGTGCTGCGCGATGACGCCGCCGAAGGCCTTCACGTACTCCAGCGCGCGGCGCATCAAGGCGGCGTCCCAGACGCAGAGGCCGTCGTCGGAGAACACCCGAACCCGGGCGGCCGAATCGGCCATCGCACCGAGTTCGGCCAGTTGGGTGCCCTTCAGGCCGACCGTGACCGCGCCGACCGGGAACACGTCGCAGTAACCGGCCTCCCGGCCGAGGCGCCAGACCTGCTCGACGACACCCGCGGTGTCCGCGACCGGGTCGGTGTTGGCCATCGCGTGCACGCCGGTGAACCCGCCGAGGGCGGCCGCTCGCGTACCGGTCAGGACGGTCTCGGCGTCTTCCCGGCCGGGCTCGCGCAGGTGCGTGTGCAGGTCGACCAGGCCGGGCAGCGCGATCAGGTCGGTGCCGTCGATCTCCTGCGCGCCTTCGGGCTTGGGCAGGTTTTTGCCGACGGCAACGATCTCGCCGTTGTCGAGGTGCAGGTCCGCCGCTTCGCCGCCCAGGATGCGGGCGTTGCTGATCAGGTAGGCGGTCATGCGGTCGTCTCCTCTGTGCTTGCGTTGTCGTTCGCTCCAGACAGGAGCAGGTAGAGCACGGCCATCCGGACCGCCACGCCGTTCGTGACCTGTTCGACGATGACCGAGCGGGTCGAGTCGGCCACGTCCGCGGTGATCTCCATACCGCGGTTCATCGGGCCGGGGTGCATCACGATGGTGTTGTCCTGCAACTGCGCCATCCGGTGTACGTCGAGCCCGTAGCGGCGGCTGTACTCGCGGGCGGACGGGAAGAACGCCTCGCCCATCCGCTCGCGCTGGACCCGCAGCATCATCACCGCGTCGCTCTTCGGCAGCACCGCGTCCAGGTCGTACGACGTCTCGCATGGCCAGCCGTTCATGTTCACCGGCAGCAGCGTCGGCGGGGCCACCACGGTGACCTCGGCGCCGAGCGTCGAGAGCAGCAGTACGTTCGACCGGGCCACCCGGCTGTGCAGCACGTCGCCAACGATCGTGATCCGGCGGCCGTCCAGCGAGCCGAGGTGGCGCCGCATGGTGAACGCGTCCAGCAGGGCCTGGGTGGGATGCTCGTGGGTGCCGTCACCGGCGTTGACCACACTGCCGCGCAACCAGCCCGAAGTGGCCAGCAGGTGCGGTGCGCCCGAGGCGCCGTGCCGGCAGACCACACCGTCGGCGCCCATCGCCTGCAGGGTCAGCGCGGTGTCCTTCAGGCTTTCGCCCTTGCTGACGCTGGAGCCCTTGGCGGAGAAGTTGATGACATCGGCCGAGAGGCGCTTCGCGGCGGCCTCGAACGAGATCCGGGTGCGGGTGGAGTCCTCGAAGAAGAGGTTCACCACGGTCCGGCCGCGCAGCGCGGGCAGTTTCTTGATCGGGCGGTCGGCCAGCGACCGCATCTCCTCGGCGGTGTCGAGGATCAGGTTGGCTTCGTCCAGGCTCAGATCGCCGGCGCTCAACAAGTGTTTCATCTCACGCTCCCCTGACGCTGATCAGCACGGCGTCGGAGTCGTCGTACTCGGTGAGCCGCACGGTGACCCGCTCGACCAGGGAGGTGGGCAGGTTCTTGCCCACGTAATCGGCCCGGATGGGCAGTTCGCGGTGACCACGGTCGACCAGCACGGCCAGCTGGACCGCCTTCGGGCGGCCGATGTCGCTGATCGCGTCGAGCGCGGCGCGGATCGTACGGCCGGAGAACAGCACGTCGTCGACCAGCACCACGACCTTGCCGTCGATGCCGTCACCGGGGATGTCGGTGTGCTCGAGCGCGCGAGCCGGCTTGAGGCCGATGTCATCGCGGTACATGGTTACATCGAGTGACCCTGTCGGCACCGTCTGCCCCTCGACGGCGGCGATGCGTGCCGAGATGCGGGACGCGAGTCCCACTCCACGGGTCGGAATGCCCAGCAGCACCACCGGATCGGCGCCGCGGTTGCGCTCGAGAATCTCGTGCGCGATCCGGGTCAATGCCCGGGAGATGTCGGAAGCGTCAAGGACCGTTCTCGGCGCAGTCGCCGAGGCAGGAGTCATTGCCACCGTTCCTCCTTTCCCGCCTCTCTGGACGGGTCTTTAAAGGATGTTCGGACCACTTGACATGCTATCGGAAGTGACACGCCGTCTTGACGCTGGCCTCTGACCCGGAATATTGTTACTCTGTGTAACCGTGGGGGGTTCACCGCAACGGGATCCGCAAAGGGATTCGTACATCGGAGGGAATGACCAGCGTGCCTAGCGAATACGCGAAGACACTTGGCGGCAAGTTGCGCGCCATCCGCCAGCAGCAGGGCCTGTCCTTGCATGGCGTGGAAGAGAAGTCCAAGGGTCGCTGGAAGGCGGTAGTGGTCGGCTCGTATGAGCGTGGCGACCGCGCCGTCACCGTCCAGAAGCTCGCCGAGCTCGCCGATTTCTACGGCGTGCCGATCCGTGAGTTGCTCCCAGGTTCCGCGAGTGCGGCAGCTGCCGCAGCCGCCCCGCCGAGGCTGATCCTCGACCTGGAAGCCCTGCAGCACCTCGACGCGTCGGAGGCCGGCCCGCTCACGCGGTACGCGGCCACCATCCAGGCGCAGCGTGGTGACTACAACGGCAAGGTGCTGTCGATCCGTCAGGACGACATGCGCACCCTCGCCGTGATCTACGACGAGTCTCCGACCACTCTGACCGAGCGCTTCATCTCCTGGGGTGTTCTCAACCCCGAGGCGAAGGGTGACGTCGAGGTCGAGGAGACCGCCGGCGCCTGAGCAGTAGCAGCTGCTTGAGCAGTACCAGCTGCATTCTGAGGAGATCGCAGCGAACGTAGGACAGCCTGACGGCGGAGTTGAGCCTTCATACGCGGCTCAAAGCTTCGGCAGGCTGGCAGTTGCAGGGCTTTTGAGGAGAGTGGGATCGCCCACCCTGGGCGTAGTGGTGGTCAGACGCCGAGGGTGGGCCAAGCGGCCAGCAGGGAACCCGTGACCCCTGCAGGCCACCGGATTTCCGGTCAGCCGGCCTCTCACCAGTGGACTCATTCCGTCCACCACCACCGATCGTTCCGCCGCACCGACGGCCGCCCAAAATCCCGGCCGCACCGCCCCAGCCGCACAGCGCCGCCGTCCACCGCGCCCTGACGCCGCATCGCGCCACTCCCGCCGCACCTCGCCACGCCCGCGAAGCCACGGCGACCTCATTCCGAGGGTCGACGGTCGGAATCGGGGGTGGAATGGCCAAGTGGGACGGGTCGACCCCCGATTTCCCTGGTCGACCTCCGAAATTTGCCGCCCGGACCGTCGTACGGACGAAGGCGAGGGGGCGGCGGCCGAAGGCGAGCGGAGGCGTGCGAAGAGCCGGTTGCGTGGGGCAACCGGCTCTTCGGAACATGCAGGATGCGGGTCAGACGTTGAGGGTTGGCTTGAGCTGGAGGAGGCGGGCCAGCAGGCCGTTGACGAAGGCTGGGGACTCGTCGGTGGAGAGGTCGCGGGCCATGGCGACGGCTTCGCTGACGGCGACCACGTCGGGCACCTCGTCGTCGTACAGGAGTTCGTAGACGCCGATGCGCAGGATGTTGCGGTCGACGGCGGGCATCCGCTCGAGGGTCCAGCCGACCGAGTGGGTGCTCAGCAGGTCGTCGATCGCCGCGATGTGCGTGGAGACGCCCTCGACCAGCGACACCGTGAACTCGGCCACCGGCGGGTCGTTATCCTCGATCCGGTCGGCCAGGGTGCCGCCCACGGCCAGGCCACGCACCTCGGACTCGTACAGGACGTCGAGGGCGCGCTTACGGGCCTTGCTGCGGGCAGACATCTTCTGGTGAGGGCTCTCTCGCGACGGGTCGGCTGATCAGGACGTGACGCGGCCGAGGTAGTCCCCGGTCCGGGTGTCCACCTTGACCTTCTCGCCGGTGGTGAGGAACAGCGGCACCTGAATGGTGTAGCCGGTCTCCAGCTTGGCGGGCTTGGTGCCGCCGGTGGAGCGGTCGCCCTGCAGGCCTGGCTCGGTGTACTCCACGGTGAGCTCGACCGAGGCCGGGAGCTCGACGTACAGCGGGATCTCGTTGTGCACCGCGACGATGGCGTCCTGGTTCTCGAGCAGGAAGTTCGAGGCGTCGCCGACCACGTCGGGCGTGATCGCGGTCTGCTCGTAGGTGCCCTTGTCCATGAACACGTAGCTGTCGCCGTCGGCGTACAGGTAGGTCATGTCGCGCTTGTCGACGTTCGCCACCTCGACCTTGACGTCGGCGTTGAAGGTCTTGTCGACGACCTTGCCCGACAGCACGTTCTTCAGCTTGGTGCGCATCACGGCGCCGCCCTTGCCGGGCTTGTGGTGCTGGAACCAGACGACGGACCACAGCTGCCCATCCAGGTTGAGCACCATGCCGTTCTTGAGGTCGTTCGTCGTTGCCACGCGGGAAGCCCTTCGAAAGTCGTCAGCGGTACACCGGATTGTAGCGGTCAGCACCCCCTGGAGCCGATTCCGCGCAACCGGCGGCCGCCCGCGCCGGGCTGGTTGGGCTGGTGGCGGCCTACGATGCGAAGCAGACCAGCGGTACGCCGGACCCCGGAGGCTCCATGTTCGAGTTCATCTTCGCCCTCGTGGTGGTAGCCGTCGCCATCGTGGGCAACGCGATGAAGGCGTCCACGAAGAAGAAGCAGGCAGCTGCGGCGCCCTGGGCCCGGATCCAGCACGACGCGCAGCGGCTGCGGAACATGGTCACCCCGCAGCCGATGCCACCCGCGATGCAGCCGGCGCCCATCCAGGCGTACAACTTCCCCGTGCCCGGCCCGGGCCAGTACCAGGCCGGCCCGCAGCAATACGGGCCGCCGCCGCAGCACTTTCAGCCCGGTCCCCCGCAGTACCAAGGCCAGCCGCAGCCGTACCAGCCCGGCCCGATGCCGTTCCAGACCGCGCCGGGCCAGCAGCCGGTCCACCGGGTGCCTGCGAACCAGGGCAGCCTCGACGACCGGGTCCGCCGGATGATGGGCGCGGGCAACGAGGTCGGGGCGGTTCGCCTGCTCTGCGACGAGGCGGACCTGGGCATCATCGAGGCGCAGCGCTACGCCCGTTCGCTGGTCCAACCCGCCACCGACGGCCAGGAAGCTGATTCCGGCGGCACGGACGACGCTGAGCGCCGTACCGCTGAGGACGCCGAGACGCGGTACGTCGGATCGGCCGCGATCGCCACGTCGACGTTCGACCTCGGGCAGGACGACGGCTGGGCCAGCGGGTGGACCGACACGGCCGAGCCGGAGGACCGTTCGGACATGAACGAGCTGTGGGAGACGGTTCGCCAAGCCGGTCGCCCCGGCGCGGGCAGAACCTCGGGAAGCGGCGGCGACAACTCGACGTTCGACTCCGAGATGGACCTGGACTGACCGCCTGAACTCCTGATGGAACCCGGCCACCCCGGCCGGACTCTTCCGGGTATGAGCACACGATCAGCAACGCTGGGGGTGGCCGTCTCGATGACGTCGCGCGCGGACCCCGATCAGCACCTCTGGGCCCGCCTGCGCGAGGCCGACGAGCACGCCCTCACCGCGCTGTTCCACCGGCACAGCGACGCGGTCTACAACTTCGCGTTCCGGCGGCTGTCGTCCTGGTCGGCCGCCGAGGACGCGGTCCAGGCGACCTTCACCACGCTGTGGCGGCGGGCCCTCAACGGCCGGGTGGACGCGCTCACCCTGCCGTCGGCGCGGCCGTTGCTGCTGGTCATGGCCGGGCACGAGTGCGGCAACCTGCGGCGGTCCAGCCGTCGGCAGTCGGCCCTGCTGGACCGCGTCAGCACGCTCGACCCCGGCGACGAACCTGACCCGGCGACGGCTACCGCCGCCCGGCTCGACGATGAGCGCGCGATGGCCAAGGTCCGGGCCGTACTGGACGAACTACCCACCAAACAGCGTGAGGTGGTCGAACTCGTCATCTGGTCCGAGTGCTCGATGGCCGAAGCCGCCCGCGCTCTCGGCGTACCAGAGGGCACGGTGAAGTCCCGGCTGGCCCGGGCCCGCCGCACACTCGCCGCCCGTATCGATCTCGGCACTTCCCAGGAGGAGACGGCATGACTCTCAAGCTTCCCACCGAACGACCGCTCCCCCGCCCGCAGACCGTACTCGACCACGTGCTTGCCACCGGCAACGAGCCGGTACGGCGGCGGGGCTGGCTGGTTCCGGTCGCGGCGGCCGCCTCCGTGGCCGTGGTCGCGGGCGGAGTCCTCTCGGTCTCTCGCGGCGGTACGCCCGAGCCCATGCCCGTCGAGGCGCCGGTCGCGTCCACCTCCAAGTCGACCGGCAAAACGGCGACGACGGGCGGAACGGCGGCCAGCGTCCGGCTCGCCATCCGGCCGCTGAACGCGAGCGAACGTGCGGCCGCCGCCAAGGCCTGCCTCAACGATGTCGCCTCCAACGGCGTGCTCGGCGAGGTCAGTAGCGCGGTGCTGACGCGGACCTGGGGCAAGTACCCGGAGAAGGCCAGCATCGCCGTGCTCGATCGTCGCAGCGGTCTGGTCTACGCCTGCACCGGCCGATTGGCGCCGGGCGTGCCCTTCGAGGGATCCGCCATCGGTGGCGACCCGGCGAAGGCCAAGTCCGGCAAGATGGCGCTCAACCAGCCCGACGAGACCCATCCGGCGGTGCCGACCGACAACATCACCGAGAAGGGCAGCATCGAACTGGACGCCCGGCCCGACCTGCTCGCCCGCGAGAGCTGGTATCGCGTCGACGACCGGGTGGCGTCCGTTCGCCAGCGCATCCTCGTCAACGGCAAGCCCGGCCCTTGGTACGTCGCGGACGCGGCGGGCGGCTACGCCCACGTGCTGGTGTGGAACCAGACGGTGGTCTTCCGGAAGGGTGACAAGGTCCGGCTGGAGACCCAGGTGCTGGACCGGGCTGGACGCCTGCTCGACGCACCGGCGGACCAGAAGGGCGGTGGCGGCCTGACCCCGAGCCCGGGCACCACCCGCGTGGACAACGGCATCGTGATCGCCTCCCCCAGCCCCTGGCGGCCGGCCAACGGTGAGATCGACTGGCAGCCCTGATCCGTGCCCACCGGAACGGCCGGCAGCGGCACCGACTTGACGGTGTAACCAGCCCCGGAGTCGTACGTCGTGAAGGGCGCCGGGCCCAGACCGAGCGGGACACACGCCGGGTCGATCACACCCCAGGAGAACCCGAGCCGGTCGAACCGGCGCCCGCGCGGGTCGTCGTACACGCTGACCGACAACCGCTGGCCCTTGGGAAATCCGATGTTGCCGGTGCTCTTCCCCGAGACCACCGCCACCGGGCCCGCCGTCATCACGTAGTCCACGTCGATCGTGCCCCAGTTGTCCTTCATCCCGCCCTGGCCATCCGGCGTCGGGTGGTTGAAGCGGATCGTGCCGCGGGCGTCGCCAAAGACCACTTTGTTGCCGACCACCTTGTACGGATTGCCGTGCGCGTCGACAATGAACCGGCGCAGGGGTTGCCCGGGTCGAGCGAGAACGAGATCCAGGCGTCACCGGTGACATGGCCTTCGGTCCGCTTGGGTGGTGCCGCCTCGGAAGGCGCGCCGATCAGCGCCAGCCCGCCGGCCACCATCGCCCCGGTGGTGGCCAGCCGTACCAGGCGGTTGACGAGTGTGCTGCGCATCGCGATTCTCCTTGTGCGGTTGGGGAAACCTTGTTCCCCAACCCTCGCGAAACCGGCTCGCCCGGGCCTCCCCCGCTCGGGCCAGCCGGTTGGCTCGCGTGGGTGAAGCGGGCGTCAGATGAACCCGGCGCGCAGGGCGTAGGCGACCGCGTGGGACCGGTTGCGGAGCTGGAGCCGGCTGGTGACGTCGTGCAGCACGCTCTTCACGGTTCGCTCGGAGTAGGACAGTTCGCGCGCGATCTCCTGGGTGTCCTTGCCATCGGCAACAAGGCGCAGGACCTGGGTCTCGCGGTCGGACAGGTCGGTTTGCACGCGGCCCGCTGCAACCTCGGTGAACGGTGCCGGCCTGGGGTGCGGGCGGCTGGCGGCCGCCGACTGAATCATGCGGATGATGCCGTCCGGAGTTGCGTCGGATCGCCGGAGTACGCCGGACACGCCGAGCCGGGCGGCGGCCAGTACGGTCTCCCGGTCGAGCGAACCGCTGATCAGCACCGTCCGGCGGCAACCGCGACGGCTCGCCGCCCGCAGCGCCTCGACCGCGATCGGGTCGAGCGAGTCGGCCGCGATCAGCCCGATCGCCACCGGGCCGGCGCTGGTACCGCTGGCCAGCAGGGTGATCTCGGGCCGCTGGCGCAACGCGTACACCAGGCCGAACTGGGACAGCGGGTCAAGAGCCTTCACCCAGACGGGAATCCGGTGATTCGGCATGGTTCCTCCCCAAGAACGTGGCGTCGGCGCAGCAGTGCCGACCTGTTCCCAAGGATCCGGATGGTCCTTCAAGCAGCCTTAAAGCGCGGTCAGGGCGCGCAGGGCCAGCCGGTAGGAGTCGAGCCCGAAACCGGCGATCGTGCCGCTGGCGACCGCGCCGACGACGCTGGTGTGCCGGAATTCCTCCCGCGCGGCCGGATTGCTGATGTGCACCTCGATCAACGGGGCCGTGCGCTGGGCGCAGGCGTCGCGCAGCGCGTACGAGTAGTGCGTGAAGGCGGCCGGGTTGAGCACCACCGGCACCTTGCCGTCGGCGGCCTCGTGCAGCCAGCCGACCAGTTCGGCCTCGTCGTCGGTCTGCCGCACCTCGACCCGCAGGCCGAGTTCCGCGCCGGTCTTCTCGCAGTCGGCGACCAGATCGGCGAAGGTGGTCGCGCCGTAGACGTCCGGCTCCCGCGACCCCAGCCGGCCCAGATTCGGCCCGTTCAGCACCAGCACCTCGCGCGCTTCAGTCACGCGGTCAGCCTAGTCGGTGAGTTCGGCGTAGGCCGCGACCAACAGGCTCGGGTCCGGCGCCTCGAGGATCGTCGGCTTGGCCAGGGCGTCGAGAATGACGAAGCGCAGGCGGTCGGCGCGGGTCTTCTTGTCGAGCTTCATCGCGTCCTGCAGGTGCGGCCAGGCGTCCGCGCGGTAGCGGACCGGCAAGCCCAGGGACTCCAGCACGGTGACGTGGCGGTCGGCCGTCGCGTCGTCGAGGCGTCCAGCGGCCCGGGCCAGTTCGGCGACAAAAACCATGCCGATGCTGATCGCGGCACCGTGACGCCACTTGAACCGCTCTAGCCGCTCGATCGCGTGCCCGAGGGTGTGGCCGTAGTTGAGCGCTTCCCGGCCGATCTTGCCGGTGGTCGAGCTAGTGCGCTCGCGGAGATCCGCACCGACCGAATCGGCCTTCACCTGGATCGCGCGGGCGATCAGCTCTTCGGTGTGCTGGTACTCCGGTGAGGTCGAACCAGCCGGGTCGGCCTCGACCAGGTCGAGGATCACCGGGTCGGCGATGAAACCGCACTTGACCACTTCGGCCAGACCGCTGACGTAGTCGTTCTTCGGCAGCGTTTCGAGGGCCGCGAGGTCGCAGAGCACTCCAGCCGGTTCCCAGAAGGCGCCGACCAGGTTCTTGCCCTCGGCGGTGTTGATGCCGGTCTTACCGCCAACGGCCGCGTCGACCATGCCGAGCAGGGTGGTCGGGATGTGCACGACCCGCACGCCACGCAGCCAGGTGGCCGCGACGAACCCGGCCAGGTCGGTCGTCGTACCGCCGCCGATCGAAACGATCGCGTCGGACCGGGTGAAACCGGCTTGCCCGAGCACCGACCAGCAATAGGCCAGCACCTCGGCCGACTTGGCCTCTTCGGCGTCCGGGATCTCGATCGCGTGCGCGGTGAAACCGGCCGACACCAGGTCGTCGCGAATGGCGTCACCACTGGCTCGCAGCGCTCGCGGGTGGATGACCGCGACGCGCTGCACGCTGTCGCCGAGCAGCCCGGGCAGTTCGCCGAGCAGGTTGTGACCGATGACCACGTCGTACGGCGCGCTGGCGGCAACGGTGATCCGGCGGGCGTCGCTCACTACTTCGTCTCCAGCTTCTGCAGGATCTCGTCACTGACGTCCGCGGGCGTCCGGCCGTCCGTGCTGACCACCAGCGCGGCGACCTCTTCGTACAACGGGCGGCGCGCGTCCATCAGGTTCTTCATCTGGGTACGGACGTTGCCGAGCAGCAGCGGCCGCGACGTACCGAGGCCGACTCGTTTGGCGGCCTCGCCCAGCGTCACGTCGAGAAAGACCACGAAGTGCCCGGCCAGTTCGGCCCGGGTCTCCGGATCGAGGATCGCGCCTCCGCCGAGCGACAGTACGCCATCGTGCTGCAGCGCGGCGGACACGGCGGCCCGCTCGAGCTTGCGGAAATGGGCCTCGCCGGAGTCGACGAAGATGTCGGAGATCGGCCGTCCGGCCTCGGTCTCGACGGCGGTGTCCGTGTCGCGATGGGGCACGCCGAGCCGGGTCGCGAGCTCACCCGCGACGGTCGACTTGCCCGAACCGGGCGGGCCGACCAGTACGATCACCGGGCTCATCGGAGCGCGGCGATCGTGGCCGGCAGGCTGTCCAGGTACGCCTTGTGGTTGCGGGCGGTCTCGGTGACCGAGTCGCCGCCGAACTTCTCCACCGAGGCGTCCGCGATGACCAGGGCCACCATCGCCTCGGCCACGATGCCGGCAGCCGGGACGGCGCACACGTCGGAACGCTGGTGATGCGCCGAGGTGGCCTCGCCGGTGACGGTGTCGATCGTGCGCAGCGCCCTCGGCACGGTCGCGATCGGCTTCATCGCGGCCCGCACGCGCAGGGTCTCACCCGTGCTCATGCCGCCCTCGGTACCACCCGAGCGGCCGGTGACCCGCCGGACCACGCCGTCGGTGTTCACGATCTCGTCGTGCGCCTTCGAACCGGGCGTCCGGGCCAGGTCGAATCCGTCGCCGACCTCAACACCCTTGATCGCCTGAATGCCCATCAGGGCGCCGGCCAGCTTCGCGTCGAGGCGGCGGTCCCAGTGCACGTAGCTGCCGAGGCCCGGCGGCAGGCCGTTCACGACCACCTCGACAACACCGCCGAGGGTGTCACCGGCCTTCTGCGCGGCGTCGATCTCGGCCACCATCGCCTTGCTGGCGTCGGCGTCCAGGCAGCGAACCGGGTCCTCGTCCAGCCGGGCGACGTCCTCGATCGTGGGCACCGAGCCGTACGGCGCCTTGACCGTGCCGAGCTCGACCACGTGACTGACGATGGTGATGCCGTAGGCCTGGCGCAGGAACCGGGCGGCGATCTCCCCGAGCGCGACCCGGGCCGCGGTCTCCCGGGCGCTCGCACGCTCCAGCACCGGACGGGCCTCGTCGAAGCCGTACTTCTGCATGCCCGCGAGATCGGCGTGGCCGGGCCGGGGCCGGGTCAGCGGCGCGTTCCGGGCGAGATCGGCCAGGATCGCCGGGTCCACCGGATCCGCCGCCATCACCTGCTGCCACTTCGGCCACTCGGTGTTGCCGACCTGGATGGCGATCGGGCTGCCGAGGGACAGCCCATGGCGGAATCCGCCGATGAACGTCACCTCGTCCCGCTCGAACTTCATCCGGGCGCCTCGGCCGTAACCGAGACGACGACGAGCCAGGGCGTCGGCCACATCTTCAGTGGTGGCCTGGACGCCTGCGGGAAGACCTTCGAGTACGGCGACGAGCGCTTGTCCGTGCGACTCGCCGGCGGTGAGCCAGCGCAGCATGAGCCCGATTCTTTCACGCTGCGCCGCCCACCCCGCACACGCGTCCATCCCCGGCCACTCCGCTGTGGCTTGCGGGGCCGCGCCGGCACGGCGTCGGCGCTACCATCGTGCGGTCTGTCAAACGGAAGGACGTCATGGAACGGGCTGCGGCCGAGGAGTACCGGGCGAGGGTCCGGGGGTGTCTGCTCGGCGGTGCGATCGGCGACGCGCTGGGCGGCCCGGTGGAGTTCGATCCCCTGGCGAAGATCCTGGGCGACCATCCGGACGGCGTGCGCACGTTTGTCGCCGGTGGGCCGGGCTGGCCGCCGGGCACGGTCACCGACGACACCCAGATGACGCTGTTCACCGCCGAGGGCATGATCCGCGCGGGCGTTCGCAACGACCTCGGCCTCGGCTTCACACTCGCGGCCGTGCACCACGCCTACGACCGCTGGCTCGACACCCAGCTCCTGCATGGGCCTAGTGGTGAGCGGGACGGCTGGCTGCAAAACGAGCCCTGGCTGTACGCGCGCCGGGCACCGGGCAACACCTGTCTGACCGCGCTACACGAATCCCGCGCGAACCAGCAGTTCGGGCAGCAGGCGAACAACGACTCCAAGGGCTGCGGCGGCGTCATGCGCGTCGCCCCGATCGGCCTGTTGCCACCCGGCCAGGCCAATCCGCGCTGGACGTTCGACGCCGCGGCCGAGGCGGCCGGGTTCACCCACGGCCACCCGACCGGCAAGCTCGCCTCGGGCGCGCTGGCCGTGCTCATCCGCTACCTGGTCGAGGGCCAGGATCTCTCGACAGCCGTCGAGAAAACCCTTGCGTTACTGGGCGAATACCCCGGTCACGAGGAAACCAGCCGCGCCATCGTCGCTGCCCGGGAGGCTCCCCCGCAGGCGATCGAACAGCTCGGCGGTGGCTGGGTGGCCGAGGAAGCGCTCGCGATCGGGTTGTACGCCGCGCTCGCCCATCCGGGGCCGGACGAGATGCTCGATGCCCTTGCCCTCGCGGTGACCCACTCCGGCGACAGCGACTCGACCGGTGCGATCTGCGGCAACATCCTCGGCGCCCTGCACGGTGAGACCGCACTTCCGCAGGCTCTCGTACAGGGCGTCGAGGGTCGCGACACCATCTGCCGGCTCGCCGACGACCTCATCGCCGAATTCAGCTCGGACAAGCACGAGCACGACAGTGAACGGATCAGGCTCTACCCAGGCTCGTAAGGCCTACGGCTTGGTGATCGACATCGAGTGGTGGAAGACGTTCCGCGGATCCCACTTCGCCTTGATCCGCTGCAGCCGCGGGTAGTTGTCGCCGTAGTACAAGGTCTGCCACGGCACGCCCGAGGTGTTCCACGCCGGATCCGCCAGATCCAGGTCCGGGTAGTTGATGTATGAGCCGGCGTTGTACTCGTCATGCAACGGCACACCGCCAGTAGTCGCGTAGAGGTCCCGGTAGAACTTGCGCGTCCAGTCGGCGTGCTTGGCGTCCTCGGCCGGATCCGACCAGACGATGTTCATCACCATCTTGGCCACGGTGTCGCGCTGGAAGGTGGCAGTGGCGTCCGGGCGAACCGTGTTGACCTTGCCGCCGTACGGCACCAGCAGGAACGTCGCGTTCTGCGGGCGGCCCGCCGGATCGGTGAGGTACTTGTGGATCGTGCCGAGCTGCGCGTCGGTGTAACCCTTGCGCAGGTAGCCCGCCTTCCACAGATTGCGTTCCGGGGTGACGAGCTCCGGGATCGAACGCTCGATGGTGGTGTGCATGAACGGCCTCGCGCCAACCTCGATCGCAGTCGGTGCCGGATCCACACCTTCGGCGATGGCCGCGTTGAACGCCTTCAACAGCTTCTCCGCATCCGGCACGGAGGCGTCCAGCTGGGTCGAGAGCAGGAACCCGTCGGTCGAGCTGACCGGAACCAGCAGCGGACTGTACAAGCTGTCGTACGGCGAACCGGCGGTGTTATGCCGCTCGTAGAACGTGAAGAAGTTCCGAAGGCTTCGGATGAACCCAGCCTTGGTGACGGTCTTCCAGTCCCACAACACCAGGCTGCTCAGCAGTTGGCCCGGCGCCTTCGGTAGCAGCTTGGCCGGGTCGGACCCGGTAGCACCGGCCGTACGCATCAGGTACCGGGTGATGACGCCGAAGTTGCCGCCGCCTCCACCGGTGTGCGCCCACCACAAGTCCTTGTACTGGTTGTCGCGAGTCGCGACCACAGGACGCGCCTTGCCCTCGGCATTCACCACGACGACCTCAACGCCGTACAGGTGGTCCACGACCGAACCGTGCTGCCGAGACAGCGGCCCGTACCCGCCACCGCTGAAGTGGCCGCCGACGCCTACGCCGAGGCAACCGCCTCCTGGCACCGTGACGCCCCAGCCGTAGAACAACGCCTCGTAGACCTGGCCGAGCGTCGCACCCGCTCCGATCGAGAAGGCGCAGTACCGCTCGTCAAACTCCACTTCGGCGAACTGGGACATGTCGAGCAACACCTTGACGTCAGGGTTGTCCACGAAGTCCTGCGCACGTCAACGGCTCGCGTCCGTCCGGAGGATGAAGTCCAACCTCATCCCAGGTACGCGCGCGCTACCGGCTCTCCCAGCACGACACCCGCTAGTGCGCCTACGAGCATGAACGGCCCGAAGGCGAAGGCCTTACGGTCGAAAACCTTCAGAGCCGTCAGGAGTACGCCGAGCACGGCCCCGAGCACGAACCCGCCGTACACGCCGATGACCATCTCGCTCCAGCCCAGCCAGCCAAGGGCGCCACTGAGCAGCCCGGACAGGCGGACGTCCCCGAAGCCGATACCGGCCGGGTAAACGAACCACAGCAGGTAGAACACGGCGAAGCCGACCGCACCCGCTGCAGCCGCTCGTCCGAACGCACCCCAGTCGCCGGTGGCTGCGGAGGCTCCGAGCAATAGCAACGCGACTACCGCGTAGGTCGGCCAGATGATGGCCGAAGGCAGGTACCGCGTGCGCAGGTCGACGTAGCAGAGCACGGCACCCGAGATGGCCAAGGCGAGCCAGGCCGCCAGCGGCGCCGACCAGTCAAGCTTCAGCCCGAGTACAACGCCCGCGATGGCCCCGCCGATCCCGCACCAGATCGCGGCCCGCCGTGTCGCCAGCGAGCGGTACGTCAGCTTCGTATCGCCCTCGTCGAGTTCCGGCTCTGGGATCCGGCGGAACAGCCAGGGCCCCAGGAAGGCCGCGGCGCCACCGCACACCACAAGGGCGGCCAGAGCCACGGCCAGATTGCTTTGCATGGTGGTGCAGCTTAGGGCAGCCGGGCAGTACGACGCCGCCGAACGCCGATCAGAATCGCGATCAACCCGGCCAGCGGCGGAACCGCCAGAATGGCCAGCGTCACCGGCACCGGGTTGTTCCGCTCAATCGTGACCACCTGCCGGAACTCGTCATCGGTCGGCGCCTGCGCGAAAGTGAAGTCGTTCGTGATCCGGCCAGGCTGGTCGTACTTGACCGAGTACGCCGTCAGGTAGATCGACGACAGCGCCGCCACGTCGGCCCGGCCCGCAAAAACCAGCTCAGGCTGAACGGACGGATCAGGCAGTACGGTCGGCTCCACCCGGTGCCCGGTCGCGACGTACACCGTCACGGTCTGCGGCGTGGTCGCACCCTTGCTCAGCCGCATCGGGTAAACGATCCGGTCCGAGGCGAAGCTCAGCCGCAACGGCGGCGTCTCCCCCGACAGCTCGCCCTTCTTGTCCTCCGGCGCCAACCGCACCGCGATGATCTCCCACTTCTCCATCACGTACGGCGCGAGGTTGGCCGCCAGCCCGTCGGGCACGACGTATCCATTGGTGGCGAGCCATCGCGTCACCGCGGTCGGATCGGTCGCGCCGAGCCGGGCCACCTCGAACGGGCCGAGCCGCATCTGCTGGCGGACGTCGACGCCACCGCCGGCAGCGGGCGCGCCAGCTCCGTCACGCCGGCCGCCGATTTCCTTCAGGAACCCGCGGAACGGCCAGTAGGTGGTGCGATACACCTTGCGCGGCCGGGTCGCCATCGCCAACTGGCCGAACAGGTCCCGATCGCCGAGCTGGACCCGCGCCTGTGAAGGCACCGGCATGATCCACGCGGCCTTCTTCGACGAACCCCGCACGGTCATCGCGAGCGTGATCGTCTCCTGGCCGTTTGCGTGCTGCACCAGAGCCCGTTCGCCATAGACCCGGGCACGCTCGGACGCCGTACCGGCTCCTAGCTCCGGCATGTATCCGCCGCAGCCACAGGCCCAAGCCGGTGACACCACACCCAGGCCGGCCGCCGCCAGCACGATTCCCGCCACTACCCGCCATCGCATACCCGCACCCTATGGGCGCGGAGGGCCTAACTGATCCCGTACGGCCCACCGAAGACGTTTGCCGGGTCGTACTTGCGCTTGATGGTGCGAAGCCGGTTCCAGCTGCCGGAGTAGTAAGACTGAACCGCCCGCCCGGGTTCGACGTAGTTCACGTAGCCACCGGCCGACGCCTTCGCGACGGCCCGGTGGCCCGACGTGATCCACGCCCGGGCCGAGTTGTAGGACGTGCTGGTGGGATGCGCCGCGAGTCCGACGTACCACTGGATGACGCCGAGGCTCGACCGCCACGGCCAGGCCGAACCACCCGTCGGTACCTTCACCGCCTGGCCGCCGAGCGGATCGAGAATCGCGGAGGCCGTCTTGCCCGCGCGGGCCCGGGCCTTCACCGTGTTCACCAGACCGTTGATCGTCGCCGCGTCCATCGGGCCACGCAGCACGTCCGACCCGGCGGTGAAGCCCGTGCGCGGGCTCGTCGTACCGCCGCCGAGGAAGCGGACCGCCTCCAGGTGCGACCTCTGGCTGAAGGTTCGCGATGACGCGCGGGCGCCCACGAACGACTCCAGTTGCGCCGCGGCGGCCGTCGCCGAGCCGGTGGTGGAGACGCCGACGGCCCGTACGGCGATGGTGCCGTCGGCCCGCGCGTCGAGGTGCAGGTTCGCCCAGGAGGTGGTCGGCGCCTCGCGCGCGAAGCGTTGCCAGCCGCGAATCACCGCCGCGGCCTGCGCCTGGGTCCACTTGAGTACGAAGATGCCGAGCCGGCCGCCGGGGATCGTGGACAGCCGGAACGACGTGACGATGCCGAGGTTGCCGCCGCCACCACCCCGCAGCGCCCAGAACAGGTCCGCGTTCTGCGTTGGGCTGCAGGCGCGGAAGACGCCGTCTGCGGTCACCACCTGCATCGACAGAATGCGATCACCGGTCAGACCGTAGGCCCGGGTGTGCACGCCCATTCCACCGCCGAGCGCGAGACCCGCGACACCGACGGTCGGGCAGGTGCCGGTCGGCAGGGACCGCCCGTACCGGTCGAGAAACGCGTGTACGTCGTACAGCCGGGCGCCCGCGCCGACGGTCAGCACGCCGTTCGCGTACGACATCGACCGCAGGTTGCCGATATCGACCACCAGGCCGTTCGCCACGCTGGAGGCGCCGACGTACGAATGGCCGCCGGCCTTCGGCGCACAGCGCAGGCGGTTCTTCCGGGCGAACGCCACCGACTCGCGGATATCGGCGATCGTGGCCGCCTTCACCACACCGGCCGGTTGCACACTGTCGAAGCGCGGGTTGAACAGCTGATGCGCGCCCGCATAACCGGAACTGCCCGGGCGATAGAACCTGCCGTCCAGCCCACGTCCGAACCCGGCCCAGTCCGGCGCCGCCGCGACGTCCGGACCACCGGGTGCGATCGGCGCGATCGAAGGCGACGCATGACCGGAAGGCGATTCGGTGCAACCGGCGGCGGCCAGGGCGGCGAGCGCGCCACCGGCCTTCAGTAGCGTCCGGCGGTTAACGGGCTCCGGGGTCACGGTTATCAAGCTCCTCAAGGGCGGCGGACCTCATGGCCGCCAGAGGCGCGGGCGACCTACCCGTCATCATCTCCACTTGCAGAGTTGCTTGGTGCACGAGCAGATCAAGACCGTTCAACAGCTCCGTACCGATCCCGTAGGCCACTTGCGCCAGGCGCGTCGGCCACGGGTGATAGGCCACGTCGAACACCACGGGCGCCACCGCGGCGAAGTGCTCGGCATACGGATCGACGGCACCACCGGGCAGCGTCGAAATGCACAGATCGAAACCACCGATCTGCTCGGTCTGGTCGAACGTCGCCACCGCTGTCGCGATGCCGAGCTCCGCGGCCAGATCCGCCAGGCGGGTGGCCTTCGAGGCGTCGCGAACCACCAGCGTCGCCTCGCGCACTCCCATGCCCCGGATCGCGGCCAGCGTCGAGGCGGCCGTCGCGCCACCACCGAGAATGACCGCGCTGTCGGCCTGGGCGATGCCGTGCTCCGCGAACGCGTTGACCAGGCCTGGTACGTCGGTGTTGTACGCCGACCGGCTGCCGTCCGGCTCGAACACCAGCGTGTTCGCGGCGCCGATCAGCTCCGCGACGGGATCCACCTTGTCCGCCAGGTCGATCGCGACCCGCTTCAGCGGCATCGTCAGCGACAGCCCGCGCAGGTCCGGTCCGGCCGACGCCAGATAGGCCGCGAGCTCGTCCTCGGCGACCTCGAAGGCGTCGTACGTCCAGTCGATGCCCAACTCGGCGTAGGCCGCGCGGTGCATCACCGGGGACAGCGAGTGCGCGATCGGCTGGCCCAGGACGGCACAACGGTCCGGCATCAGCACCGCCCCTTGTGCGCCTTGCACCAGGCCTGCAGCCGGTTCACGTTGCGCTGGTGCTCCGCGAGCGAACTGGCGAAGGCCGTCTCACCGGTGTCCAGGTCGACCAGCGTGAAGTACAGCCAGTTGCCTTTCGCCGGGTGCAGCGCGGCCTGCAGCAACTCCTCGGTCGGCGAGTTGATCGGGCCGGGCGGCAGGCCCGGGTACTTGTAGGTGTTGTACGGCGAGTCGTAGTTACGGGACTCGGCGGTGGTGAACACCTTCCCGTCACGACCGGCGACGTAGTGCACGGTCGAGTCCATCTGCAGCCGCATGTTCGCGTTGAGCCGGTTGTAGATGACGCGGGCCACCTTCGGATAGTCCTGTTTGCGGTTGGTCTCCGCGCCCACGATGCTCGCCACCCGCACCGCGGTCCACGGGTCCACCCCGCCCTGCTGCGCGATCCGCTGCATGTCGAGCTTGATCGCGGCCTTGGTGTACTCGATGGTCATCTGCCGCAGGATCGACGTGGCCGTCGCGTTCTTCGGCAGGTCGTACGTGCCCGGGTAGAGAAAGCCCTCCGCACTGCCGTGCGCGTACGACGGGAGACCGAGCGTGCTGGGCTTGGCCAGCGCGGCCGCGACCGAACCGGCCGGCAGCTTCGCCGCCTTCGAGTTCTGCAGGATCGCGGCGGCCTCCTTCAGCGTCTTACCGGCCGGAATGCTGACCCGGCGGACCTGGATCGACGACTTCGGATCCAGCATCATCGCCAAAGCGGCCTCGGCCGACATCTTCTTGCGCATCGTGTACGTACCGGCCTGGATCGACAGTGAGTCGGCGTCCTTGCGGGCGACCCGCTCGAAGGCCTTCGCGCTCTTCACCACGTCCTTGGCCTCGAGCGCCTCGGCGATGCCCTTGGTGGTGGAGTTCTTGGCGATTTCGACGGTCACCGAGCCGGTACCAGGACCGGTGTAGTCGGGCGCGGCGAACATGCCGTCGACCTTGTCCCGGATCCGGCCGAAGCCCAGCGCCACCGCGACCACCAGCGCGCCGACGACTGCCAGCGAGATCACCACCGCGAGGCAGCCCCGGCCGCGGCGGGCGCGCACGCGCCGGACCTCCGCACGGCGATCCGCGCGGCTGGCCGGGCGCAGGCCGAGGTCTTCGTTCAGATCGCCGTCTTGGTCCACCGGTGTCCCGTCCACTGTCACAACGGGCTCCCCGGTGGGTTACCCGTCTCCCGCTCGAAGTCGAGCGCGTGCTGCAGAATGACCACGGCCGCGGCCTGGTCGACCACGGCTCTGCGCTTCTGGCCCTTCTTGCCCCGCTCCCGCAACATCCGTTCAGCGGTGACCGTGGTGAACCGCTCGTCCACCAGCCGCACCGCCACCCCCGGAATCCGGTCGGCGATCTGCGCCGTGACCTCGCGGATTCGCTCCGCCGCGGGACCCTCCCGGCCGGACAACGACCGGGGCAGCCCCACGATGATCTCGAACACCTCGAGGTCGGATACGAGGATAACGATCCGGTCAAGGTCCCCGTTACCCCGGCGAACCGTTTCCACCGGGGTCGCGAGAATTCCGTGCGGGTCGCTGGTGGCGACGCCGATCCGGGCGTCGCCGATATCCAGCGCCAGCCGCACTCCCCTACGCATGCGCGGGGGTATCAGCCGGTGACGGACTGACCGACCGCGTGCTCGACCGCGGCCAGGGCCTGATCGACACCGGCCGGATCGGTTCCGCCACCCTGCGCCACGTCATCCTTACCGCCACCACGGCCACCGAGCGCCTCGGCCGCGATGCGTACCAGGTCACCCGCCTTCAGCCTCCACTCGCGTGCCAGATCGTTGAGCGCGACCACCACACCCGGCTTGCCGTCGGACACGCCCGCGATCGTGATCACCGCGGGACGGTCGGTCGGCATCCGGCCACGGATGTCCAGCGCCAGCTTGCGCAGGTCGCCACCGCCCAGACCGTCCGGCGTGCGGTGACCCACGTAGTTGACGCCGAACACGTCCTTCGGGTTGGCAGCCAACTCGGCCGCGGCCGCCAGCACCTGACCCGCACGGGCCTTCTCGATCTCCTTCTCGGCCACCCGCAACCGCTCGACCAGGTCGGCGATCCGGGCCGGCAACTCCTCCGGCCGGGCCTTCAGGTTCTCGCTCAGCGTGCGAACCAGGGCCCGCTCGCGGCCGAGGAAGCGCAGCGCCTCCATGCCGACGAAGGCCTCGAGGCGCCGTACGCCGGCACCGACCGAGGACTCACCCGTCACGGTCAGCGTGCCGACCTGGGACGAGTGCTTGACGTGCGTGCCACCGCAGAGTTCGCGCGACCACGGCCCGCCGATCTCGACGACGCGCACCTCCTCGTCGTACGTCTCGCCGAACAGGGCCAGCGCGCCGATCTCACGGGCCCGCGCCAGCGGCATGTACTCCGCGGAGACCGGCAGGTCCTCGCGAACCGCCAGGTTGGAGACCTCTTCGATCTCGCTGCGCGTGGCCTGGTCCAGCGACGAACCCCACGCGAAGTCGAGCCGGAGGTACCCAGGCTTGTTGTACGAACCGCTCTGCAGGGCCGTCGGGCCGAGCACCTGGCGCAGGGCCGCGTGCACAACGTGCGTGCCGGAGTGGGCCTGGCAGGCGGAGATCCGCCATTCGCGGTCGACCTGCGCGTGCACGTCGGCGCCGGGCTGCAGCACGCCCTCGAGGACCTTGACGCGGTGCACGATCAAACCCTTGACCGGGCGCTGGACGTCGAGCACCTGCAGCTTGACGCCGTCGGCGACGATCTGGCCCTCGTCGGCGATCTGACCACCGGATTCGGCGTAGAACGGGGTCTTCTCCAGCACGACCTCGACGATCTCGCCCTGCTCCGCGGCCGGCGCGATCGTGCCCTCACGCAGAATGCCGCGAACCTGGGAGTCGGTCGCCAGCTCGGAGTAGCCGGTGAACTCGGTGATACCGCGCTCGCGCAGTTCCCGGTAGCCACTGGTGTCCGCGTGCCCGAGCTTCTTCGCCCGGGCGTCGGCCTTCGCGCGCTCGCGCTGCTCGGCCATCAACGTGCGGAAGCCCTCGGTGTCGACCTCCAGGCCCTGCTCGGCCGCCATCTCGATGGTCAGGTCGATCGGGAAACCGTAGGTGTCGTGCAGCTGGAACGACTGCGCGCCCGGCACGGTCGTGACCCCGCTGGCCTTCAGCTTGGAAACGGCCAGGTCGAAGATGCTCGTACCGGCCGTGAGCGTACGGCGGAAGGCGTCTTCCTCGGCGTACGCGATCTGGCTGATCCGCGCGAAACCCTGCTCGAGCTCGGGGTAGGACGCCTTCATCTTGTCCTTGCTGACCGGCAGCAGCTCCGGCAGGCTCGGGTCTTCGTAACCGAGCAGGCGCATCGAGCGCACCGCGCGCCGCAGCAACCGGCGCAGCACGTAACCGCCCTGCTCGTTACCCGGGGTGACGCCGTCGCCGATCAGCATCAACGCGCTGCGCACGTGGTCCGCGACCACGCGGAACCGGACGTCGTCGACCGGGTTCTCGCCGTACTTCTTGCCGCTGAGCTCCGAGGCCCGGGCGATCACCGGGAAGACCTCGTCGATCTCGTACATGTTGTCGACGCCCTGCAGCAGGTAGGCCACCCGCTCCAGGCCGAGACCGGTGTCGATGTTCTTGCTCGGCAGTTCGCCGAGGATCTCGTAGCCCTCCTTGCCCGGGCCGTCACCGCGCAGGTTCTGCATGAACACGAGGTTCCAGAACTCCAGGTAGCGGTCACCCGCCTCCCAGTCACGGTCGGCACCGAACTGCGGGCCACGGTCGATCAGGATCTCCGAGCACGGGCCACACGGACCCGGCACACCCATCGACCAGAAGTTGTCCTTCATGCCCAGGCGCACGATCCGGTCGTCGGGCAGTCCGGCGACCCGCTTCCAGATGTCGATCGCTTCGTCGTCCTCGTAGTACACCGAGGCGTACAGCACGGACTCGTCGAAACCGTAACCACCGTCGGCCTGCGACTTGGTGACCAGGTCCCAGGCGAACTGAATCGCCTCTTCCTTGAAGTAGTCACCGAAGGAGAAGTTGCCGTTCATCTGGAAGAACGTGCCGTGCCGGGTGGTCTTGCCGACCTCCTCGATGTCGAGGGTCCGGACACACTTCTGCACGCTGGTGGCGCGCTGGTACGGCGGCGTCTGCTGGCCGACGAAGTACGGCACGAACGGCACCATGCCGGCCGGTACGAACAACAGGTTCGGGTCTTCCGACGGCAGCGGCGCGCTCGGCACCACCGTGTGACCGCGGTCCTCGAAGTACTTCAGGAACCTGCGGCGGATCTCGCTTGTCTCCATGGGTTGTTACCGAAAGTCCTCACGCTGCTCGTTGGTGGCTGTGTCGATACCGAGGGCCTCGCGGAGTTCGTCCTCGCGCTCGGCCATACCGGCGCGGACCTCGTCGCCGAAGTGCCGGATGGCGCTGGCCACCTTCTCGGCGCTGGCCTGCAGGCTCTCCGGAGCGAGCACCTGGGCCCGCTTCTTCAGCCGGGTCACCGCGTAGACGCCCACCGCCGTACCGACGATGAACCAGAAGATCTTCTTCACAGCACCGACTCCGGGTTGTCGAAGTTCTGCCGGGGCGCCGCGCTGCGGCCCGCCCGCTTGCCGGCCTTGCGCTCGGCCTTCATGTCGCTCTTCACCCGGCGGGCGACATCGCGGCGCTGGCTCTCGCCGAACGCGCGGCGCACACCGTAGGTGAACGCGGCGGCCTTGACCAGCGGCCCGCCGGCCGTCGCCGCGAACAGCGAAGCCAGTGCGGCCGCGTTCGTGGTGACGGTGGTGGCGTTGTCGGTGATCGTATCGACCTTGGCCAGCTGCGCGTTGGTGGTGGCGACCGTGGTCGTCACCTCACCCAGCAGCGGCACGCTCGAGTCCGACACACCCTTGACCATGATCCGGGTCTCGTCGAACACCTTGCCGAGCTTCAGGATCGGATAGGCCAGCAGGCCCACCAGAATGAGCAGTGCGCAGGCCGCGATCAGCCCCGCGACTTCACCGACGCTCATGGATTCGATCCACCTTCCGTTCGAAGCTCTGTGCATTCCCTGGGGTAACCGATGGTGGCGCTGTCTCGTTACGCCTCGGTACCGGGACCTTATCGCGCGAGAGGCATGTCGTCGGGTACCAGGTCCGTACGCCATGCCCGCGTCCTGTCCGCCTCTACCGGTGGCGCCGTCCGGAGGAAAAGAGGTTTGTCATGCTGGTCGCCGATCGCTACCGGTTGACCACGTCCCTCGGGCGTGGCGCGATGGGTGAGGTCTGGCGCGCGACCGACGAGGTGCTCGGCCGGGAGGTGGCGGTCAAACTGCTGCTGCCGACCAGCCCGGACAAGTCGGCCCACGAGCGGTTCCGCCGCGAGGCCCGGGTGGCCGGCCAGATGGCTCATCCCAACGTCGTCTCGGTGCACGACTTCGGCTACCACGACGACCATCCGTACCTGGTGATGGAACTGGTCAGCGGCTTATCGCTGGCGGAGGAACTTGAGCGGCACGGGCCGTTCACGCCGGACCGGGTGCGCGACGTCGCGGGCCAGGTCGCGGCCGGGCTTGCGGAAGCCCATCGCCACGGCGTGATCCACCGCGACATCAAACCGGGCAACCTGCTGATCGCCACCGACGGCACGGTCAAGATCGCGGACTTCGGTATCGCCCGGTTCGGTGATTCCGATGGCCTGACCAGCGCGGGGCTGATCGTCGGCACCAGCTACTACCTCGCGCCCGAGCGGGCGATGGCCCAGCCGACGGGTCCAGCCGCCGACATGTACTCCCTCGGCTGTGTGCTCTACCAGTTGATGACCGGGCACGTGCCGTTCACGGCCGACACCCCGGCGGGCATCATCTACCAGCACGTGCACACGCCGCCGGTTCCACCTGGTGAGTTGCGTCCGGCCTTCGCTGGGCCGTTCGAGGACTACTTGATGCGGCTGCTGGCGAAGGAGGCTGAGGACCGGCCGACCGCCGAGGAGCTGGTGCGCTGGGCCCGCCACGATCTGACCGTGCCCTCCGCACTGGCGGCGCCACCGGCCCGGAAGACCGTCACGCCGAAGGCCGGCGCGTTGATCGTCAGCGGCGCACTCGCGCTCGCGATGGCGGTCGGGACGGCGCTGATGCTGGATTCGGGTGGCCGGGGCGGCCTGGTGCCGGAGGATGCGAAGGTGCCGGCGCAGAGCACGCCGTCGGTCAAGCCCACGGTGAAGCCGTCCAACCCCTCCACGGGCCGTACGCCGACGCCCCGGCCGACGCGCGTACCGACCACCGCGACCCGCGTCAGCCGTACGACGACCACCACCGCGGTGAAGCCGAGCGTGAAGGCGAGCACCGAGAACGCCGGCCCGAATGCCAGCAAGGGCAAATCGAGCGGCAAGGCCAACGGTAAGGGCAAGGGTAAGAACAAAGGCTGACCGTCTGGTCAGCGGTCCTTGAGGATCTCGCGGATCTTGGCCAGCCGGTCCGCATACGCCGCTTCGCCGCCGCGGCGGGTGGGCTCGTAGTACCGCGCGCCGTCCACGACGTCGGGCGCGTACTGCTGCGATACGACGCCGCGTGGGTCGTCGTGGGCGTACTTGTAGGTCTTGCCGTGGCCGATCTTCTTCGCGCCGGCGTAGTGCGCGTCGCGAAGATGCGGCGGCACCGGCCCGATCTTGCCCGCCTTCACGTCGGCGAGGGCGGCGTCGATGGCCTTGATCACGGCATTGGACTTCGGCGCGAGCGCGAGCGCCACTACCGCCTGGGCCAGGTTGATCCGGGCCTCCGGCATACCAATGAACGCGACCGCGTCCGCCGCGGCGACGGCCACACCCAGCGCGGTCGGATCGCCCATGCCGATGTCCTCGCTGGCGGAGATGACCAGCCGGCGCGCGATGAAGCGCGGGTCCTCGCCTGCGGCGATCATCCGGGCCAGGTAGTGCATGGCGGCGTCCACGTCGGAGCCGCGGATCGACTTGATCAACGCCGACGCGACGTCGTAGTGCTGGTCCCCGGCGCGGTCGTACCGAACGGCGGCCTGGTCGACGGCCGTTTCCAGCGTCGGCAGGTCGATCACCTCGGCCTGCTTCGCCCGGGCACCGCCCGCGGCGGCTTCGAGGTACGTCAGCGCGCGGCGGGCGTCTCCCCCGGCCATCCGGAGCAGGTGGTCCCGCGCGTCCTCGGCCAGCTCGAACTCGCCGTTCAGCCCGCGCTCGTCGGCCAGCGCCCGCTCGAGCAGCAGCGCGATGTCGTCATCGGTGAGTGATTCCAGCGTCAGCAGCAGCGAACGCGACAGCAGCGGCGAGATGACCGAAAAGAACGGGTTCTCCGTGGTGGCCGCGACAAGCGTGACCCAGCGGTTCTCGACGCCGGGCAGCAACGCGTCCTGCTGGGCCTTGGTGAAGCGGTGCACCTCGTCGATGAACAACACCGTCTCGACGCTCTGCCCCGGCCGGGCGAGATCCCGGCGGGCACCGTCGATGACCTGGCGAACGTCCTTCACCCCGGCGGTAACGGCCGAGAGCTCGACGAACCGCCGGTTGGTCTGGTGGGAAACGACCGCCGCGATGGTGGTCTTGCCCGTGCCGGGCGGGCCCCAGAGCAGCAGCGACATCGGCTGATCGCCCTCGACCAGCCGGCGCAACGGCGAACCGGGCGCCAGCAGGTGCTGCTGCCCGACGAGCTCGTCCAGACTGCGCGGGCGCATCCGCACCGCCAGCGGCGCCGAGGTGTGATCGGCATCCGACAGGCTGCCGCCCCCGCGGGCAGGAGCGGGCGCGCCAGGCAAATCGAACAAACCTTCGGTCACAACCCAAGCCTACCTACCGTCCCCGCCTTTGCGGTCATCCGTCACAATCCGCCCTCGGCCACCGCCGTGACGGAGTTTGCGTCAGGACGTTGGTGACGTTCGGCAAGTGACGTCGGCAAGTGACGTCGGCAGGGGTGAGGCGACGGAGGCGTGCATGCTTATTCGCGAGTGGTCGCGAGTGGTCGCGAGTGCACGCGAGTGGTCGCGAGTGGTCGCGAGCGCACGCGAGTGACCGGGCTGTCGGATCGGTCGGAGGTGGTTCCGCGCCTGCGAAGGCGGGTCTTCCCTCGCCTCTTCACCGGGTCGACCTTTGAAGTCGGGGGTCGACGTGCCAAATCTGACGGGTCCACCCCCCATTCCGACAGTCGACCCTCGGAATAAGTCGCTCGAGACGATCCACTGCCGAGTCTTTGCGCCGCTACCTGGCTGCAGCCGGGTAGCGGCGCAAAGACTCGGTAGCGGGCACGCCACAACCCGGTAGCCGCACTACAACCCGGTAGCCGCCGCCACAACTCGGTAGGTGCAGGTCCGCAGCGACGACTGTGGGCGGATTCCGACGAATGAACGCGAAGACAGGGAGCCGGCGGCTACTTCTTCTTGTCCTCGTCCGTGTCGGCCTTGTCCTCGTCCGCGTCGGTCCCGGCGTTCACGTCGGTTTCGGCGTTCACGTCGGTTTCGGCGTTCACGTCGGTCCCGGCGTCCGCGTCGGTGTCGTCTTCGTCGTCATCGGCGTCGCGAAGCTCCGGCGGCAGGTCGACGAACTCGGTGTCGAGATCGACCTCCGACGGTACGACGTCCTCGATCGCGGGGGCGTCGGGCTTGACCAGGTTGCGCAGGCGGCCGAGGATCCGGTCGGCCTCGGTACCGAAGGGGTTGTCGTTCACCAGGTACGTCCAGGTGGCCGTCGGCCGGGCGACGCCACTGGCCTCGACGTTGAGCCCGTCGGCGGTGATCTCGGCCGTCGCGAACGTCTCGGCGGCGTCGTTCCACGCGTCGGCGATCAGCGCGTTGAAGGACTCGATCGCCGAGCGGTTGAACTCGTCGATGGGCTTCATGTGCACCATGCCACCGGCCAGCGAGCGCAGGTGGATGCCCTCGCGCAGGTCGGCCAGGAACGCCAGGTGATCGGTCCAGCGCCGGTCCAGGTGGTGCAGCGCGATCGTCCGGGCCGCGGTCGCGACCACCTCCTCGCCGTACTGCTCGACCAACTCGTCGAACCGCTCCTTCTGGCGATCGGCCAGTTCGGTTTTGGCGAGGTCGTCGGTCAGCACCTTCTCGCGCACCTCGAGCACGATGGCCCGCTGCTGTCCGGTCAGGCGGTGGTACGACCAGGTGTTGCGGTGCAGTTCGTGGTTCGCGCCGTCGGCGACGCGCTGCGCGTGCTCGAGTACGCCGAGCGCCTTGCGGTCGGTCAGACGGCCTTCGGAGTCCGGCGACGGGCGGAGACCACTCGTGACCGAGTAGCGGGTGACGAGTTCGTCCGCGAGGCTGGCGAAGAACACCGAACCACCCGGGTCGCCCTGGCGTCCGGCCCGGCCGCGGAGCTGGTCGTCCAGCCGGCTGGAGGGGTGACGGCCGGTACCGATGACGTAAAGGCCGCCGAGCTCGATCGCGCGGTCCCGGTCGTGGCTGCCGTCGCGACCACCGAGGCGGATGTCGGTACCACGGCCGGCCATCTGGGTGGAGACCGTGACCGTCTCCGGTACACCGGCCTCCGCGATGATGGCGGCCTCTTCGGCGTCGTTCTTGGCGTTCAGTACGACGTGCTCGATCTCGGCGGCTTCGAGCAACTCGCTGAGCTGCTCGGACTCCTCGACCGAATGCGTACCGATCAGGATCGGGCGGCCGGTCTCGTGCACCTCGGCGATGTGCTCGACCAGCGCGGTCTGCTTGTCCTTGACCGTCAGGTAGAGCCGGTCGGGCTCGTCCTTGCGGATGTTCGGCTTGTTCGGCGGCACAACCGCCACCTCGACGCCGTAGAACTCCTGCAGCTGCTCACCGACGACCACGGCCGTACCGGTCATGCCGCACAGTGTGGGGTAGCTGGTGATCAGGGCCTGCACGGTGATGCTGTCGAGGATCTCGCCGCTCTCGCTGACCGGCACGGCCTCCTTGGCCTCGACCGCGGCCTGCAGACCGTCGGGCCAGCGCTGCAGCTTGGCGATCCGCCCGCGGTTGGTGTTGACCAGGTGCACCTTGCCGTCGCGAACCAGGTAGTCGACATCGCGACGCAGCAGGACCTCCGCGTGCAGCGCGACGTTGACCTGGGTCATCCGGTCGAGGTTCTCCTCGTCGTACAGGTCGATGCCGCCGAGATGCGCCTCGACCACATCGGTGCCCTTGTCGGTCAGCGCGACCGAGCGCCCGTCGCCGTCGATCTCGTAGTCGACACCCGCGCGCAGCGTGCGGACCAGCGCGACCACGTCGTCGTCGATCTCCTCCGAGGACGACGCGCCCGCGAGCACCAGGGGCACCCGGGCCTCGTCGATCAGCACGGAGTCGGCCTCGTCGACCAGGGCCACGTCCGGCTTGGCGCTGACCCGGTCGGCCGGATCCGCGACCAGCCGGTCACGCAGTACGTCGAAGCCGATCTCGCTGACCGGCGCGTAGCAGATCTCCGCCTGGTACGCCTCGCGCCGCTCGTCCGGCGTGGAGGCCTGGCCGACCGCGCTGACGCTCACGCCGAGCAGCTTGTAGACCGGGCCCATCCACTCCGCGTCACGATGCGCGAGGTAGTCGTTCACCGCCATCACCTGGACGCGGCGGCCGCCGATGGCGTACCCCGCGGCGGCGATGGCGCCGGCCAGGGTCTTGCCCTCACCGGTGGCCATCTCGATCACGCGGCCACCCAGCAGCGCGATGGCGCCGACCAGCTGGCCGTCGAAGGCCCGCTCGCCGATGGCACGGCGAGCGGCCTCACGGGCCAGGGCCAGGTACTCGATCAGGGCGTCCTCGTCCAGACCGCCCTCGGTACGCAGCGCCTCGACCGCCGCGGTGAGCTCTTCGTCGGTCAAGACCTCGACCGATTCTTCACACTCGGCGATGGCAGCGGTCATCCGCTCATACGGGCCGAGGTCGATCGAGCCGGGGCGCTGCAGGAGCCGGCGGAAGCGCGAGGTGATTTTCAGTGCCATGGTCTCCGCAACGTACAGCCTCCGCGGCAGGTTCCCCCAGGCAGGTCGGTGTGTCGTGGTTTCAGTTGACGTTGAAGAGGTAGGGGGTGGTTGTCGCGACAGCGAACAAGCCGCACTTCTGCAGGATCGGCCGGGAGTCCTCCGACGCGTCTACCCGCAGGTAGTCGTACCCGTGCGCCTTGGCCAACTTGGCCCGGTGCATGAGCACAGCGCGGTACAAGCCCTTGCGCCGCCACTCCGGCAGGGTCCCGCCGCCCCAAAGGCTGGCAAAGCCCGTGCCCGGGTGGAACCGCACCCAGCCCGCAGTAAGCGCCGGACCGGTTGGGGCCTCTTCCACGACCGTGACGATCAACCGGTCGGGAAAGTCCCGTTGTTCCGTCGAAAGCTGCTCGTGAACCGAATCCCGGTTGGAACCCCACAGCTCCACCTCGAGGTCGGCGATCCGCCTGAAGTCGGCAGACTCGTGTACGTCGCGCAGTACAACCTTGGAAGGCAGTACCGTCGGCATGGCCAGTACGGCGTCCACGTGGCCCAGGATCAACGTCTCCGGCTCATCCGGCACAAACCCGGCGTCCGTAAGACGCTTGGCGAGATCCACCGGCTCGTCGTAGTCGTACGTCTTCCACTCGACGTTCATCCCCATCCCGGCGAAGAAGTCCCGCTGCTCCGCGATCACCGCGTCCGGATCGTCCCCCAGCCCTCTGGGCGACTCGATGAACCCGCGCGCATTCGGCCCCGGATCCGGCGGATACGACCGATGCACCAACCCGGACGTCTCCTGCACCCAACCCGGAATCGCATCCGCGTCAGGCAACCGAACCCGCTCATGAAACACCCGCAACAAGTCATCCACTCCCCGATCCTCCCTCCCCCACGCAACCCATTTACCCGGTGAGTCGTACGCGCCCGTCGGCGTACCGGCAATCCAGAAGACCGAGACGGGTTGCCCCGCCTTCCTCCCGTTCCCCTCCCGCGAGCCAACGCATCCGAACGGCCCACCCGCCACCCCAGCCACGAGTCAACGCGTACAAACAGGTCCTCGTGTACCCAAACAGGTCCCCGTGCACCGCGAACCAAACCCGGCGCCTCCCCTGTAAACATCTTTCGCACGGTCGGACCCAAAATGCGGCTCCCGCGCACGGCTCTCTCTCGTCACGGTCGGACGCGGAATTCCGCCCACCTGTGGACGGCCCTTCCACGGTCGGACGCAAGATGCGAACTTGCCTCGGCCGTCCCTCCCTTGACATCCGGCCGCTGCGTCGGATGGCCGCAAAATGCGTCCGACCGTGCGAAGCCTGTCCACAGCGCGCCGCATTTTGCGTCCGACCGTGGCAGGGCTGTCCACAGCGCGCCGCATTTTGCGTCCGACCGTGGCAGGGGTTTGCACAGGGCGGGGTGGGGTGGTGGGGTTGTGGATCGCACAGGAGGCGTGTTCGAATGAACAGGTGAATGGTGAGGAGCGGCTTAGGTATGTTGTGGAGGAGTTGGCGCGGACCGGGCGGGTCGGGGTGGCTGAGTTGGCCCGGGACGCGGGTGCTTCGGAGATGACGATTCGGCGGGATCTCGACCTGTTGCAGAGCCAGGGGCTGCTCCGGCGGGTTCGCGGCGGGGCGGTCGGGGTGGTGCAGCGCGGGGAGATCATCCCGTTCGCGTTGCGCGACAAGCAGGGCGCCGAGGTCAAACGGCGGATCGCGGCCGTGGTGGCGGAGCTGATCAGCGATGGCGAGGCGGTCGCGCTCGACAACGGCACCACCTGCCTCGCGATCGCGCGCGAGCTAGCCGGACGGGCCATCACCGTGATGCCGCTGTCGCTGCACTCGGCCGTCGTACTCGGTGAATCCGCGCGGACGAAGTTGATCCTGCCGGGCGGCGAGGTGAGTTCGCCCGAGCTCGCGTCGTACGGCGCGATGGCGGAGGCGGCCGTTCGGGGCCTGCACTTCGACACCGCGGTGGTGAGCAGTTGTGCGGCGATGCCCGCGGACGGCCTGACCACCAACACGCTTGCGGACAACGCGATGAAGCGGGCCCTGATCGCCTCGTCGGCGCGGGTTCTGCTGGCGATCGAATCGGTCAAACTCGAGAGGACGGCGATGGTCACGGTGGCGGGAGTCGAAGCGGTCGACGTGCTGGTGACGGACGCGGACGCCGATCCGGATGCGCTGGAGGTCTATCGCGCGGCCGGGGCGGAGATCCGGCTCGCATGACGACATCCACCGAAGTCTCCAGCCCACTGGCCGCGAAGTCCGCGGCAGTCGCCGTCGGCGCGTTGTTCGCCATCAACGGCACGATCCTCGGCGGTATCGGCGGTACCCTGCCGGCCTTGCGTGAACGCCTCGGCATCGACGCGAGCGGCATCTCGCTCTTGCTGTTGTCCCTGGCGGTTTCCGCCGTGCTGTCCATGCAGATCGGGGGCCGGCTGGCCGACGCGATCGGGGCCCGGCCGGTCGCGCTGTTCACCGCCGTCATGCTGGTTGTTGCCATCGGCACCCTTTCGGTGGCGCACTCGCTGCCGCTCGCGATCGTGGCGATGGTGCTCGCCGGCCTCGGCAACGGCGCGATGGACGTCGCGATGAACTCCCTCGGCGTGCAGGTCGAGAAGGTCCGGCCGAAACCAGTGATGAGCCGGTTCCACGGGTTCTTCAGCATCGGCAACCTGGTCGGCGCGGCGGTGATCGTGCTGATCGCCCGGGCCTTCGACCGCCCCGGCGGGTCGGTGGTCGGCCCCGCCCTCGGTACGCTGTGCGTCTTCGGCCTGGTCGCGCTGGCACTGGTCTTCCGGTTCGTGCCGGTCGGTGAGCGGGTCACGCACCACCAGGACGGAGTTCGTACGCCGTTGCCGCGGCTGACCTGGTTGCTCGGCGTGATGGCCTTCTGCTTCGGCCTGGCCGAGGGTACGGCGGTCGACTGGTCCTCGGTGCACGTCACCGACGTGGCCCGGATCGATCCGTCCACGGGCGCGCTCGGGCTGGTCGCGGTCAGCGGGTTCATGGTGGTGATCCGGCTGCTCGGCGACCGCATCGTCGACCGGGTCGGCCGCCGCGCGGTGGTCCGCTTCGGCGGTGTCACGGCCGTACTGGGTTACCTGGTCACGGTCTTCACCGAACCACTCGGGCTGTTGCTGATCGGCTGGGCCCTGGTCGGTCTGGGCGTAGGCCTGGTCGCCCCGCAGGTGTACGCCGTCGCGGGCCATACCGGCGGCGGCCGCATGCTCGCCGTGGTGGTGACCTTCGGCTACGCCGCCTTCCTGATCGGCCCGGTCCTGATCGGCCAACTGGTAAACCACATCGGCATCCAGAACGCCATGATCCTGCCCCTGGTCCTCTCCCTGGCCCTGGTCGCCGTCTCCCCCGTCCTCCCCCGCACCGAGCCCTAACCAGCCCGCCACGCCGGCATCCCCGGCATCCCCGGCGTGGCGGTATCCCGCTCATCGGACCCTTGTGACGCGGCGTGTCGCCATTCATCGGACCCTTCTGACCACGAGCGCAGGCCTACAGCGTCCGCTAGAAGGTCTCCGGTCTCCCAGGACTGCACGATGCCCTTGACCGGTGTGTACCGCGCATAGGCCTTCCCAATCGCCTCGGAGAACGGAACCCACTTGTCGTCCTCCCGGTGGTTGTAGGCGTACACAAGGTCCATACCGGTCCGACGCATGTACTCCCCGCTCAACCGCATGTACGCGTCTACGTCCGCCGCAGGCCACGAACCCGGGTAGGTGTAACCCGCGCCCGACGGACCGCAGACGAGCAAGTCGTTGGCCGTAGCGGTTCGCTGATAGTGGCTGAGCAGGCCCGGGCCGATGTCGGCTAGCAGCGGGCTGACCGTCCAGTTCGCAGGGGCCTCGCCACGGCGCGGGTCGTCCCACAGCTCGCGCATCCGGCGCTGGCAGTACTGGACGTTGTCGCCTTCGCCGATGGTCATCGTCACGTAGATCTTCTTCTGCGCCTTAACCCGCTTAAGCGGCCCGACCTTCGCCGAGACCGGCGCAGCCACTCCGGAGTGCACAGTGCCGTTCATGTAGAAGTCCGCCGGTAAGGCCTCTACGCCGGCTTGGGCGGCTAGATCGACGCCACTCCACTCCCCCGCCACATCGTTCGAGAACCAACCGGCGTACGGCGTAGTGGGTTCAACCGCCTGGAAGATCGCTGAGCTTGCGCTCGCTCCGATGCGGGACCAGCTCGACAACGACGCGCCCGAGTACGGCGTGGAGATGGTGGCGTTCGCGACGGCTTCACTGGCCGAGGCCAAGGGTCAGGCGACGAAGGCGCACCAGCTGCTCCTGCGCTTCTGGCAACTCGACGAACAACGGGAGGTCCGCTACTACCATCGGTACCTCGCACCACCTCTCGTCCGCCTCAGCCTCTTGCTCGGTCAGGACGACGTCGCCCGGGCGGTGACCGAATCCGTGGAAGCGGGCGCCAAGCTCGCGCCGGACGTGCCGACCGTCCAGAGCACGGCTCTGCGCTGCCGCGGCCTGCTCGAACACGATCCGGACGCGCTGATCCGGGCCGTCGAGCTGGCCCGTCCGGTCGGGCGGCTGATCGACCATCTGTTCACGTGCGAGGACGCGGCCGGCGTCCTCGGTGCGGCCGGCCGTACCGAGGACGCGATCGCGCTGTGGTCAGAAGCCCTCGAGCGGTACGAGGCAGTGGGCGCGGACGCGTGGGCCACGCGGGTGCTGGCGCTGCTGCGGCGTCACGGCGTACGGCGGGGCACGCGCGGGCCGCGGCAACGTCCGTCCGCAGGGTGGGACGGTCTCACCCCGACCGAGCACGCGGTATCGGACCTCGTGGCCGAAGGGCTCACCAACCGCGAGATCGCCCGCCGCCTCCACATCTCGCCGCACACGGTCAACACACATCTGCGGCACGTCTTCCAGAAGCTGTCCGTGCCAAGCCGAGCCGCGCTGGCCGCCGAGCACCCCGGGCGGTGACGTCGCGGTCGTCTACTGGGAGGCCGACGATATCGCGGCGGCCCTGACGGGACTGGCCACCTCTGACGATCCGTTCGACCGCTGGTTCCGCGACCACATCCGCGACGTACACGGGCTGAACGTCGAGGACGGCTTCCCGCCGCCGGAACAGGTGATGGACTACCGCGCCTAAGCCGTTCGTCGGCCGGGCGTGAGGGCCTGAGCCGGCAGTGTGGTCACCAGGCTTTGGCGAGGATCTGGGTGGTTTCGGCGAGGCTGAGGCCGGCTTGGCGGGCCGCTACGGCGAGAGCCGTGGCGGCTCGCTGGGTGGCGGCGTCGTTGATCTGGCTTCGCCCGGCCAGTACGACGGTGCCGTTGCGGCCCCGGGTCTCGACCAGCGCGTCGGCCTCGAGCTCCTTGTACGCGCGCGCCACCGTGTTCACCGCCAACCCGAGGTCGATCGAGAGCTGCCGCACGGTCGGCAGCTTCGTACCCTGAGCCAGCTCGCCGGTACGGATCAGCTGCTCGATCTGATCCTTCACCTGCTCGTACGGCGGGATCGCCCCGACCGGGTCCACCGTGATGTCCATCGACCGAGCGTATCGGTGCCCTCCGGTCAACCGCTCGCGAAGCAACCCCGGCGCGTCACCAGACCTGGTCGAGGATGCGCGCCGCCGCGGCTGGATCAACCGCGATAATCACGCTTCCACCCACCCGGCGCGACTGGGCCCGATCCAGGGCGTGCCACGCTCATGTCCAGTTTGCACCAGCTGTATTGACGCAAAGCAAGGCAGCACGCCAGCCCGGTTCAAGGGGTCAGGCGAAGTCGGCCTCGGTGTACGGGTGCCGCTCGACCAGCACGAGCCAGTTACCGGAGTTGTCCCGGAGCACGGCCTCCACGCCGTACGGGCGGTCCGACGGCTCCTGGATGTATTCGACGCCCTTGGCAACGAGTTCGTCGAAGGTCTTGCGACAGTCCTCCGTCGCGATGCCGAAGCCGTGCAGAATCCCCTTCGCCATCATCCGCTTCACCGCGTCCGCCGCCTCCGGATCGAGCGGCGGCCCCGGCACCGCCAGCTGGATCTCCAGCTCGGGATGATCTGGCTGACTGATCGTGCACCAGCGAAAATCGGGTCCGACGGTGACGTCCTGCATCGCCGTAAAACCGAGCTTCTCGGTGTAGAAAGCCTTGGCCTCGTCGATGTCGTTCACGTACACGTGGATCAGCGAAACATTGGTGATCACGGCGACCTCCCTTTCGAAATTACGAAGACAGGTACGACGCTAAGCCCTCGCGGCCGGATCGGGCTTCGCCGGAATTGCGCTGTTCAGGCCGAGCATGAACACGTAACACCCCGGCACGCGTGGGCCGTCCTGGGTTCGCTGGTACTCCGACGGGCTCATGCCGAGCAAACTGGTGAACCGCCGGCTGAACGAGCCGAGACTGCTGAATCCGACCAGGTGGCACACCTCGGTCACGGTCAGGTTGGTGGCCCGCAGCAGATCGGCCGCGCGCTCGATCCGCCGCCGGCCGACGTACTGCATGGGCGTCTCGCCGTACTCCGCGGCGAAACATCGGAGGAAGTGGTACTTCGAAACTCCCGCGGTGGACGCCAATGCGGTCAGATCCAGCGGCTCGGCGAAATTTCGATCAGCCAGGTCCCGCGCCCGCCGCAAATGCGGCAACAACTCAACCGGCACCACACCCATCCCCCGAGCATAGATCCCCCACCTCGTGGCGCCCGGGCCTGAGCGAAGGCCCGGGCGCTTCGCGGTTCAGCCCTTGCTGGTCGGCGTACCGGCCAAGCGGTCGAACTCGGTGGACGTGAGCTTGCTGGTGTCACCGGAGAGCTTGGACGGGCGGGTGCAGATGATGCCGCCAGGCACCGACCCGGTCAGGACGCGAATGGCGCTCTTGAACGAGTCACACCGGCGCAGGTCCTCGGTGCCGGCGGGATAGCCGATCGCCGCGTTCACCCTGCCCATGTGCAACGCGTCGGCCATCGGGTTGATGTTGCGAGCGACCGTCCAGTACCAACGGGCGATCGGAGCGCTCCACTGCAACGACCGGGCCAGCTCCGGATTCCCCAGCAAATCGATCCCGAAGTACCGACCGGCCGGGCCGTAGTTGAAGTCCCCCGTCAACTGGATGTACCCGCGACCTCCGTACAGCCGGGTGTCGCCGATCTCGCGGATGTTGTACTCCAACCGCGACTCGTGCACCAACGTCGCCAGGAACGCGGCCTTGCGATACGGCGTGTTGATGTTCGCGTCCCGCATCGCCCGGTTCAGCGACGGCAGGCCCTCTTCGACCAACCTCGGGTTGGCGATCCGCGAACCGAACATCGCCTGCACGTTGGCCAGAGTGATGTCGGGACCGGGGTTCGGATTGCCGCCGCATTCGGGCACACCGGGCAGCTTGTCCTCGGGAATGCTCACATAGGCGACAGTGACATAACCACCCAAAGCCGGAACGTGGGCCCACCAGCTACTGGAACCACCAGACACCGTGACGCGATCGCCGAGCTTCTGGCAGTCCACGTCGATAGAGGTCGGGCCGGGCAGGGTTCGTACCACCGCCGAGCTGAGGTAGGCGTCCGCGCGGACGTTCACCCCGGTCCCGTACGTCGAGAAGACGGCAGCCTGGGCCGGAGTCGCGGCGATCACTCCGGCGGCGGTGATACCGGCCAGAGCGAGCAAAGCGGCTCCGAGCCGGCGAATCGTTGGTACGCGCATGTTTTCTCCCGGGCGGGCAGAAGGGCGGAGCTTCTGACGGGCGCCGTGAACAATTACCGAAACACTGTTACGGCATCGTCACTTTCCACCCAGCCCGGCTCGCGCTCAAGCCTTTCGACTCCAGCGCAACAGCCGGCAGCGCCGTGACGGTTGCCCATCACGGCGCTGCCGGCGTAGCTCAGACAACGCCTCGAGGGATCAGCCGACTGTTCCCGGCGCGATGCCGAGGGCGTCGAACTGGGCGCGGCTGAGCTTGCTGGTATCGCCCGCGTACGCCGTCGGGCGGGTGCAGATGATGCCCGCCGGAACCGATCCGGTCAGATAGCGCAGCGCGTTCTTGAACGAGTCACAGCGACGCTGGTCCTCGGCGCCGGCCGGATAACCGATCGCCGCGTTGACCTTGCCCATGTGCAACGCGTCGGCCATCGGGTTGATATTGCGCGCCACCGTCCAGTACCAGCGAGCGATCGGCGCACTCCACTGCAACGACCGGGCGAGTTCGGGATTGCCCAGCAGGTCGATACCGAAGTACCGCCCAGCCGGCCCGTAGTTGAAGTCACCCGTGAGCTGGATGTACCCGCGACCGCCGTACAAGCGCGTGTCCCCGATCTCGCGGATGTTGTACTCCAGCCGCGACTCGTGCACCAACGTCGCCAGGAAGGCCGCCTTGCGCCGGGCCGTGGTGATGTTCGCGTCCCGCATCGCCTGGTTCAACGACGGCAGGCCTTGGTTGACCAGCGTCGGGTTGGCGATGCGTGAACCGAACATGGCCTGTACGTCGGCGAGCGTGACGTTGACCGGTGGGTTCGGGTTCGGCGCGCACTCGGGCACGCCGGGCAGCTTCGTCGCGGTGGTGTTGAGATAGCCGACGGTGACGTAACCGTTGTGCGCGGGCAGATGCGCCCACCACGTCGTTGCCGCCTTTCCGGGCACGGTGACCGAGTCGCCGGACCGCTGGCAGTCGACGTCGACCGCGACCGGTCCGGGCAGCACCTTGATCACGGACGACGACAGATAGGCGTCCGATCGCACGTTGAGATTGTTGGCGGTGGTCTGAAAACCGACCGCCTGAGCCGGTGTCGCCACCAACGTCGCGGCAGAAACCAGCGTGGCAACAAAAAGTGAAGCGAACCTGACCATGGGCACTCCCTGGCGGTGGAGGGTCGGACCTCAACCGTGCTCCCCACAGCACCGGGTTGCTCAAGTACGCAACGGGCAGCCGTTGGGTCCGTCTGACCCGATGGTTCGACGGAGATCGAACACCGTGTGCAGCCAACTCTTCGTGCCTAGAGTCGAAGAGACGGCACAAGGGGAGGCGGTCGATGCGGTACGGGGTTCTGGGGCCCGTCGAGGTACTGGCAGCCGGTGGAGCGAGGGTGGCGCTCGGCGCCAAGCAGCGAGCCATCTTGGCAGCACTGCTGTGTCAGCCGAATCAGGCGATATCGACCGGACAGCTGATCGACCTGGCCTGGCCACGCCGTCCACCGGCGGCAGTCCGCAACAGCCTTCAGGTCCAGGTCTACCGCCTGCGCAAGTCGCTCGGTGATGAACGAATCCGGCACACCGCTGCCGGATACACCTTGGTGGTACAGCCGGACGAGCTGGACGCACGGCGCTTCGAAGACGACGCCGAGGCCGGCCGGCGCGCGGCCGGAGCCGGGTCGATCGAGCAGGCCACCGGCCTCTGGCGCCGGGCGCTGAACCTCTGGCGAGGCGAACCCTTCGCCGGTTTGGAGGACCTGGCCCTGGTTCGCGAGGAAGCGGCCCGGTTGGAGGAGTTACGGGTCTGTGTGTGGGAGGAACAGATGGACGCCGGGCTGCAGGTCGGCCGGCACCACGAGCTGGTACCGGAGCTCACGCGGTTGTGCGCGAGCTTCCCGCTGCGGGAGCGTTTCCGCGCCCAGCTGATGCTCGCGCTCTACCGATCGGGACGGCAGGCCGACGCACTTGCGGCGTATCGCGATGGACGAGAGCTGATCAGGACCGAGTGCGGCCTGGAGCCCGGGCACGATCTCCAGCGCCTGGAGACCGACATCCTGCGAGCAGATCGGGCCCTCGACCTGGTGCCGGACCGGGTCGAGGTCAGCAAGGATGTGGTGCCCGCCGAATTGCCCGCACCGAGCAGCCACTTCGTGGGTCGCGAGGCGGAGACCGCGCTGATCAGCGACCTGCTCCGACGGACGACCGACGGGCCGGTGATGACAGCCATCAGCGGGGTCGGCGGAGTCGGCAAGTCGGCCCTCGCGGTCCAGGTGGCGAACACGGTGGCGGAAGCCTTTCCCGACGGCCAGCTCTACGTGAACCTCCTCGGAGCCACGCCTGGCGTTCAGCCGTTGCCCCCGGAGGAGGCGCTGGACCGGCTGCTCCGGGCGCTGGGAGATACCGCGGACCGACCGGCCGGACTGGCCGAAGCGACCGCGCGGTTCCGGACCCTTACCGCGCACCGGAAACTCCTGCTCGTCCTCGACGATGCGATCGACGTGACGCAACTCAGGCCGTTGGTGCCTGGCGGTTCGGGCTGCGGGGTGCTGATCACCAGCAGGGTCGAGCTGCCCACTCTGGACGGCGTCACCCAGGTGCGACTGGACGTTCTCGGTGACAACGACGGTCTCCGGCTGCTCACCGCACTCGCCGGATCGGACCGGGTGGCCGGCGCCGAAACGGCCGCGCTGGACATCGTCCGGCTGTGCGGGCGACTGCCGCTGGCCATCCGGATCGCGGGTGCACGACTCGCCACCCGCCGCCATTGGACGCCACGGGTGTTCGCCGAACGGCTGTCCCGCGCCCACGTCCGGCTGGACGAGCTGGAGTACGCCGATCTCGCCGTCCGGGCCAGTTTCACCATGAGTCTCGAGCAGTTGCGGGCAGATCGCCGACGGGTCGTGCGGGAAGCGGCCGCGGTCTTTCCACTTCTCGGCCTGCTCGAACTCCCCACGCTGACCGCGCCCGTTGTCAGTGCACTGGCCGGACTACCGAACGACAAGGTTGCGGACCACCTCGACCTGCTGGTGGAGGCTCAGCTGCTGCGGGCCGTCGATCAGCACCACTTCGTCATGCACGACCTGGTCCGGCTTTACGCCCGTGAGCTGGCAGCGCAAGAGCTGTCCGAATCGGAGCGGTCTGCCGCCATACAGCGAGCCATGGAGCACTACCTGGCGACCAGTCGTACGGCGTTGATGCGCGCCGTCATCGACGGCGGCAGCCGGCTGCTGGCCGGTCTGCCGCCAGACGAGGTGACCCAGGCCGGCTTGCCGTTGACGGACAAAGCGGCAGCGCTGGACTGGCTCCGGCGGGAAGACCTGAACCTGCTCGCCACGATCCGGCAGGCATCGGTTGCCCCAGGCAACGGACCGGCCATCGCGCTGGGTCTGGCCGCCGCCATGAACGGGCTGGGGGTGCTCTATCAGCGCTGGCCGCTACTGCTCGGTGTCAACCGGCTGGCGCTCCGAGTCGCCGACGCGGTGGGCAGCCCCCGGGAAGTCGCGCTGGCCGCGGGCGATCTCGGCCGGGCCTGCAGGCTCACCGGCAGGCCCGATGAAGCCGAGCACTACTTCCAGCAGGCATTGCGTGGCTGGCAGGCCATGGCCGACCTCGGGCATGAGGCATCGGTGCTTTACAGCTTGGGGGCGTTACGGGCCTCGGCCGGCGACCTGACAGGTGCGCTCCGCTACCACCAGCGAGCCCTCGCGCTGCGTCGCGCATCGAAAGACGTGTACGGCGAGGCGCATCTGTTGCACGCGGTCGGTCTGGTGGAGATGGAGCAAGGTCAGTTCGGCGACGCGCTGCGGAACTTCACCAGATCACATCTGCTCTTCCGGCGACTCGCCATCGGTGAGGACCAGGGCATGGTGCTGACAAGTGTCGGCCGGCTGCATGTGCGTCGCGGCGACTCGCATCAGGCGCTGGCTGTCTTCGAGCGTGCGCTCGCGCTGCTCCGGGAGGCCGGGGATCGCGCGACGGAGGCGTTCTGTTTGTGGCATCTCGCCAAGGCCCGCCAGGATCTTGCGCTGTCCGGGCGAGCCGAGCAGCAGGCGGCGCTCAGCTTGCTGGCGGAGCTCCGGGTCCTGAGCGCCGACGAAGTACGGGATCTGGTCCAGCGCCTTACCCCGAGCGTGTCCTGGCCACTCGGAAACCATTAACACTCGGGAACCATTGAGGAGCGGGCCAGGTCGCCGTCGGTGACCTGGCCCGCTTCGACATCAGCCGACGAACTGGGCGTAGTAGCCGGTCAGGCGGTGCGGCGCGCATTCCCCGCCGAACCGCCAGTAGCCCACACCCTGCCACGGCCCGTACTTCGTGGTGCCGTCAGAGCAGGTGGTGATCGCGCGGGCATGGCCGGAGTTCACCCGGCAGTTCGCCCACCAGCTATAGCCGTTGTCGCCCACGCTGTCGCAGGAGCCGCCTTGCGCGGTGAACGGCCCGCCGCTCTGCGCGAGGGAAATCCGCTCGGGCGCAACCGGCGTACTGGCCGATGCAGCGGGTGCGGACGCGAAGGCGGCTCCGGCCAGCGCGGTGACGGCGAAACCGGTCTTCAGATAAGTACGCATGGACATCTCTAGCTCCCAGTGACATATGCGGAATGTCTGACCCTGAGAGCGTGCGGCCGGCCACTGACTGCGTACTGACCGGCCGCTGATCCGTCGATTCAGCCCTTCGGCTCCGGTACGGCGTCCACGCCGGCCTCCTTGCGCTGCGCCGGGGTGATCGGCGCCGGCGCGGCCGTCAGCGGGTCGAACCCACCGCCGGACTTCGGGAACGCGATCACGTCGCGGATCGACTCCGTACCGGCGAGCAGCGCGGTGATCCGGTCCCAGCCGAACGCGATTCCACCGTGCGGCGGCGCGCCGAACTTGAACGCGTCGAGCAGGAAGCCGAACTTCTCGGTCACCTCTTCGTCGGACAGGCCCATCACCGCGAACACGCGCTTCTGCACGTCCTCGCGGTGGATACGGATCGACCCGCCGCCGATCTCGTTGCCGTTGCAGACGATGTCGTACGCGTAGGCGAGCGCGTTGCCCGGGTCGGTGTCGAACGTCGCGAGCGAGTCCGGCTTCGGCGAGGTGAACGCGTGGTGCACCGCGGTCCACGCGCCCGACCCGACGGCCACGTCACCGGCGGCGGTGGCGTCGTCGGCCGGCTCGAACAGCGGCGCGTCCACGACCCACAGGAACGACCAGGCCGACTCGTCGATCAGGCCGCCGCGACGGCCGATCTCCAGCCGGGCCGCGCCGAGCAGCGCCCGCGACGACTTCACCGGGCCGGCCGCGAAGAACACGCAGTCCCCCGGCTTCGCGCCGACGTGATCGGCCAGACCCGCGCGCTCGGTCTCGGACAGGTTCTTGGCGACGGGACCACCCAGTTCGCCGTCCTGGCCGACGAGCACATACGCGAGGCCCTTGGCGCCGCGCTGCTTGGCCCAGTCCTGCCACGCGTCGAGCTGCTTGCGCGGCTGGTCGGCCCCGCCCGGCATCACCACGGCACCGACGTACGGCGCCTGGAACACCCGGAACGGCGTGTCCTTGAAGTAGTCGGTGCACTCGACGAGCTCGAGGCCCATGCGCAGATCGGGCTTGTCGCTACCGAACCGCGCCATCGCCTCGGCGTACGTCATCCGCGGCAGCGGCGTCTGCACCTCGTGGCCGATCAGCTTCCACAGCTCGACCAGGATCTCCTCGGACAGCGCGATCACGTCGTCCTGGTCGACGAAGCTCATCTCGATGTCGAGCTGGGTGAACTCCGGCTGCCGGTCGGCGCGGAAGTCCTCGTCGCGGTAGCAGCGCGCGATCTGGAAGTACTTCTCCATGCCGGCCACCATCAGCAGCTGCTTGAACAGCTGCGGCGACTGGGGCAGCGCGTACCACGAACCGGGCTGGAGGCGGGCCGGGACCAGGAAGTCGCGGGCGCCTTCCGGCGTCGACTTGGTCAGCGTCGGGGTCTCGATCTCCACGAAGTCGTGCTTGGCCAGCACCTCGCGCGCCGCCCGGTTGACCTTGCTGCGCAGGCGCAACGCGTTGCCCGGGCCCTGGCGGCGCAGGTCCAGGTAGCGGTACTTGAGGCGGACCTCCTCGTTCACCGGCGTCGCGTGGTGCTCCTCGACCGGGAACGGCAGCGGCGCGGCCTCGTTCAGCACCTCGACCTCGGTCGTGATCACCTCGATCTCACCGGTGGGCAGGTTCGGGTTCGCGTTGCCCTCGGGCCGCGGCGAGACCTCACCGACGATCTTGAGGCAGAACTCGGCGCGCAGCGGATGCGCGATCTCCTCGTCCCGGATCACCACCTGGACCGTGCCGGACGCGTCGCGCAGATCGATGAACGCCACGCCACCGTGATCGCGCCGCCGGGCCACCCAGCCCGCCAGGACGACGGTCTGACCGGCGTGCTCGGCACGGAGCGAGCCTGCGGAATGGGTACGGATCACTGGTTCTCCTGGGGGTTCTCGATGCTGGGTCGCAAGTCTTGGGCCGCGGGCGCCCAGGTGGACGCGTCGGCCTCCACCTGCTCGCCGCTGCGAATGTCCTTCACCGAATCGGCGGCGCCGTTCTCCCCGGCGAACCAGACGAACGGAATACCGCGGCGATCGGCGTACTTGATCTGCTTACCGAACTTCGCGGCGGCGGGTGCCACCTCGGTCGGAATGCCCCGGCCACGCAAGGCGGCGGCGGTACGCATCGCGTCGGCCCGGTCTTCTTCCTGGTTCAGCGCGACCAGTACGGCGGTGGGCGTCGAGCGGCTGCCCTTGACCAGGCCCTGGCTGAACAACCGGGCCAGCAGGCGGGAGACCCCGATCGAGATACCGACACCCGGGTACGTCGTTTTGCCGTCGCTGGCGAGGGAGTCGTACCGCCCGCCGGAACAGATCGAGCCGTACGACTCGTGGCCGATCAGCTGGGTCTCGTACACCGTGCCGGTGTAGTAGTCGAGGCCGCGGGCGATCTTCAGGTCCGCCACCAGCAGGCCGGGCGCGTGCTCGTTGGCGGCGGTCATGATCGCGGCGAGACGCTCGAGGCCCTCGTCGAGAATCTCGTGCTTCACGCCGAGGGCGCGGACCTGCTCGACAAACGACGCGTCCGTGCTGGAGATCTCGGCCAGCTGCAGCGCGGACTTCGCCTGGGCGTCGGTGAGACCCGCGTCGACGAGCAGCTTTGTGACCTTATCCGGGCCGATCTTGTCCAGCTTGTCCACAATCCGCAGCACGCTCGCCACGTCCTCGATGCCCAGACCGCGGTAGAAACCCTCGGGGATCTGGCGGTTGTTCACCTGGATGCGGAACGGCGGGATCGGCAGCTTGGAGAAGGCGTCCGCGATCACCAGCGGCAGTTCGACCTCGTAGTGGAACGGCAGCGTGCCGTCGCCGACGATGTCGATATCCGCCTGGGTGAACTCGCGGAACCGGCCCTCCTGCGGGCGCTCACCCCGCCAGACGCGCTGGATCTGGTAGCGGCGGAACGGGAAAGCCAGCTTGCCCGAGTTCTCCAGCACGTACCGCGCGAACGGCACGGTCAGGTCGAAGTGCAGCCCGAGACCTGGGCCACTGTCGTCATCCGCGCCGGCCGCGAGGCGCCGTACGGCGTAGATCTCCTTGTCGGCGTCCTCGCCCTGGCTGGACAGCCGCTCGATCGGCTCGACCGCGCGGGTCTCGATGGACGCGAAACCGTGCAGCTCGAACGTCTCCCGGATCGTGTCGAGAAAGTACTGCTCGACGATGCGGTCCGACGGCAGCCACTCGGGGAACCCACTAATGGGGGTTACCTTGCTCATGTGTTGGGGATCTCCAGGTCCTGCAAGTAGGGGTTGGTCGCCTTTTCCCGGCCGATCGAGGTCTGGCCACCATGACCCGGCAGTACGACGATCTCGTCGCGCATCGGCAGGATCTTGGTGGCCAGCGTATGCAGCATGGCCTGATGGTCCCCACCGGGCAGATCGGTGCGCCCGATGGAACCGGCGAACAACACGTCCCCGGAGAACAGCACGGCCGGAACATCCTCCGGCCCGTCGTACGGCGAAGTGAACGTGACCGAGCCACGGGTGTGCCCGGGCGTGTGATCAACCGTGAACCGCAGACCCGCCAACTCGAGGCTGGACCCGTCCTTGAGCTCGGCGACGTCGTCGGGCTCGGCGAAGGTGTAGTTCCCCCCGAGCAGCATCTGCGCCGTCTCCGGGCTGATACCGGCCATCGGATCGGCCAGCAGGTGCCGGTCGTCGGGGTGGATGTAGGCGGTCGCGTCGTACGTCCCGCAGACCGGCAGGACGGAGAACATGTGGTCGACGTGCCCGTGGGTGAGCAGTACGGCGACCGGCTTGAGTTTGTTCTCGGCGACGATCTGCTGGATGCCCTTGACCGCGTCCTGGCCGGGATCGACGATGACGCATTCCGTGCCCGGGCCGGTGGCGGCGACGTAGCAGTTCGTGCCCCACGCACCTGCGGGGAACCCGGCGATGAGCACGACTGACCTTCCTGAGGGAATCCGGAACGAGCCAAGATTACCGGTGCCCCCGGCCGAGGGACTAACCGGATTGAGACCCGAACCCCGTTGCGTACCCGGCCGGAGTTTGTGAGGCTCGACAACACGCCTACTGGGCACCCGGCTACGCGTTTGAACCGGACAGTGGCCAGAATGGGCAGCGAGCGCAAGACATACCGCCGAAAGGGGCGAGTTGTGGCCGAGGACAGCTGGGGCCGGGTAGCAGCGGACGGAACGGTCTACGTCCGGACCAAGGACGGTGAACGCGCGGTCGGCCAATGGCCAGACGCGGATCCCGCCGAGGCACTCGCCTTCTACACCCGGCGGTACGACGCCCTCGCCTTCGAGGTCGAACTGCTGGAGCAGCGCGTCGCCGCGGGCACGGTTTCGCCCGACGACGCGCGCGCCGCCGTCAAGAAGGTGACCACCGCGATCGACGAGGCACAGGCCGTCGGCGACCTGGACGGCCTCCGGGCCCGCCTGGAGGCGCTGAACCCGCTCGTCGCGCAGCAGCGCGAGAAGCGCAAGGCCGAGCGCGCGGCGAAGGTCGAGGAGGCCCGCGAGGCCAAGACGAAGATCGCCACCGAGGCCGAGGGCATCGCCGCCGGTACGGACTGGCGCCACGGCGTCACCCGGCTCCGCGAACTCCTGGACGAGTGGAAGGCGCTCCCCCGCCTCGACAAGTCCAGCGACGACGAACTGTGGCACCGGTTCTCCTCCGCGCGGACGACGTACACCCGGCACCGCAAGCAACACTTCGCCGAGCTCTCGTCCAAGCGCGACGAGGCCGCCGTGGTGAAGGAGCGCCTCGCCGCCGAGGCCGAGTCCCTGGTCAACTCGACCGACTGGGGTCCCACCTCTGGCCGGTTCCGCGACCTGATGCGCCAGTGGAAGGCCGCTGGTCCCGCTCCGCGCGAGGTCGACGACAAGCTCTGGGCCCGGTTCCGCACCGCCCAGGACACCTTCTTCGGCGCCCGCGACGCGGTCCAGGCCGAGGAGAACGTCGAACAGCAGGCCAACCTCCAGGCCAAGGAGGAACTGCTGGTCGAGATCGAGGCCATCCTCCCGGTCCGCGATCCCAAGGCCGCCCGCGAACAGCTGCGCGTCCTGCTCGACCGCTGGGACGCCATCGGCAAGGTCCCGCGCGACTCGATGCGTACGATCGACGCCCGCCTGCGAGCCGTCGAACAAGCCGTCAAGGCCGCCGAGGACGAGGTCTGGGAACGCAGCAACCCCGAGGCCCGAGCCCGCGCCGAAGCCACGGTCAAGCAACTCGAGTCCCTCATCGCGGACCTCGAAGCCCAAGCCGCCAAGCACGAGTCCGCCGGCAACGCCAAAAAGGCCAAAGACGCCCGCGAAGCCGCCGAAGCCCGCCGAGCCTGGCTAGCCCAAGCCCAACAAGCCCTAACCGACTTCAGCTAGCCCACCCCAAGGCCCGCGCTCCCCCACCAGGGACCGCGGGCCTTTCCGTTATCCCCGCCGCCACATCCCCGTCCAACCGTCAGAAAACTTCTTCCCGCCCCCCACGCCCGCCCGCCCAAAACCTCCCGACGGTCGGACGCAAAATGCGGCACGAGCGTCCCTGGCTTCCGACGGTCGGACGCGGAATCCCACGTCCGACCACGGGAAGGTTAAGTGCCAACCCGCACGGGGTGCATATGGACAACCTTCCGACGGTCGGACGCGGAATCCCACGTCCGACCACGGGAAGGTTAAGTGCCAACCCGCACGGGGTGCATGTGGACAACCTTCCGACGGTCGGACGCGGAATCCCACGTCCGACCACGGGAAGGTTAAGTGCCAACCCGCACGGGGTGGGTGTGGATAACCTTCTGACGGTCGGACGTGGAATGCGGGGCTGTGGATGAAGGGCGGCCAGGTTCGTCTCGCGGAGCGCATTCTGGTCCGATGCTTTTCGACGACCTGCGGTACTTCGACGGCGCGCCGTTCACGCGCATACAGGCGGCGGTGCGCGGTTGGGACCACGCGACGCTGCGGCGGCACCTCGCCAACGGGCTGATCCGCCAGGTACTCAAGACCGTGTACGTCGACGCGCTGGTGCCGGATTCGCTGGAGCTACGGGCCGCCGCGTTGTGCCTGGTCACGCCACTGGATGCGGTGATCTGCCGCCGTACGGCCGCCTGGTTGTTCGGCGTCGACACCTTCGCGCTGCAGGAGCGGGACGAGCCGATGGCGATCGACACCTTGCGGCCTGGCCGTTATCGCGCCGTTCGCCGGTCGAAGGTGACGGGGCACAGCCAGACGGTGTTGCCTGGCGACGTGATGGTTCATCGCGGCCTGCGGGTCACCACACCGCTGGCCACTGCCGTGCACCTCGCGCGGCATCTGCCTCGGCCGTATGCGCTTTCCGCCATCGACGCGATGCTCCACGCCGGGCTGTTCAGCCCTGACGAGTTGAACGCCGCAGTCGGGCGTTATCCGAAACACCCAGGCATTGCCCAGGCGCGTGAACTCGCTCTGTTCGCCGAGCCGTTGACCGAATCACCGGGCGAGTCCTGGCTACGGCTCCGCCTGCTTGATGCCGGCTTTCCCCGGCCGGAGGCGCAAGTCCGCGTGCTGACACCGGCCGGAGATCGCCGCATCGACCTGGGATATCCCGATATCAAGTTCGATGGGCGCCGGATCGGCCTTGAGTACGACAGCGACAAGTGGCACACCGGCAGGCGGGCGGCGCTTCGCGACGAAACGCGACGACTCGACCTGGAGGATTGCGGTTGGCTCATCTTGTCCGTACGACGTGGCGACGTCTGGGGTCGGAGCGTCAGCCTGGAGTACGCCGTGGGCGAGATTCTAGGGATGGAGCCACGGTTGCCGCGGAGGTGGTGAGGTTAGGGGCCGGTGGCGGTTACCCAGTCGATGAAGGGGGTTACGGCTCGCCAGTCTCGGCGGATCTGGTCGGCGAGTTCGGGGGTGTGGATGACGGGTTCGAAGCCGTACGACTTGGACAGGCTCATCGACTTGTGGCGCAGGAGGTCGATCCGGGGGTGGTCGGCGTCGTAGCCGCGCGGGCTGGTCTTCAGGCGGTCGCCGCCTACGATCCAGCCGGCCTTCTTCAGTTTGGCCAGGATCTTCTCGAGTTCGGTTCCGCGTCGTTCGTCCGCGATGGCGTCGCGGAAGGCGGCGAGCCGTTCCGGGGAGGCCTCGTAGAAGCCGGCGCCGACCAGCACACCCGGCGCGGCCACTTCGACGTACCAGCCGAGTGACGGGCCCTTCGCGACGAACGCGCCTTGGTTGGTCTTGTACGGCGTCTTGTCCTTGGCGAAGCGGACATCGCGATGTGGGCGGAAGATCTTCGCCGGGCCGAACTCGCCTTCCAGCAAAGCGACCAGCGCGGTCATCGGTTTGCGGACCGACTCGTCGTAGATCTCCTTGTGTTCCGCCCAGAAGGTCTTCGTATTGTCGACCTCGAGATCGTCGTAGAAGTCCAGCGCGGCAACCGGGAACCCGGTGAACTCAGCCATGCGCACACCCTAATCGGAGCGTGCGCACGGCCGCGAAGAGACCTACTGGGTGACGCGGTAGACGTCGAAGACGCCTTCTACGGAGCGGACGGCTTTCAGGACGTGGCCCAGGTGGGTTGGGTCGCCCATTTCGAAGGTGAAGCGGGACTTGGCGATTCGGTCGCGGGTGGTGGTCAGGGCCGCGGAGAGGATGTTCACGTGGTAGTCGGACAGCACGCGGGTGATGTCGGACAGCAGGCGGGCCCGGTCGAGGGCTTCGACCTGGATCGCGACCAGGAAGACCGATTGGGCCGTGGGAGCCCATTCGACCTCGACGATGCGCTCCGGTTGGGCCTTCAGGTTGTCCACGTTGGTGCAGTCGCTGCGGTGGACCGAAACGCCCGCGCCACGGGTGACCCAGCCGATGATCTCGTCGCCTGGCACCGGCGTACAGCACCTGGCGAGTTTGGCCAGCACGTCGGTGGTGCCCTTGACGATGACGCCGGCGTCGCCACGGTTGGTACGTTTGCGCCGCTCGCGACTCGCGGGCAGGCGGACGCCCTCGGCCAGGTCCTCGGCCGCGCCCTCCTCACCACCGTGCATCTCGATCAGGCGGCGAACGACGGCCTGGGCGCCGACGTGGCCCTCGCCGACGGCGGCGTACAGCCCGGTGACATCGGGATAGCGCAGGAAGTTCGCGACCTGGGTCAGCGTCTCGTGCGAGAGCAGGCGCTGCAGCGGCAGGCCTTCCTTGCGGAGCTGCTTGGCGATCGCGTCCTTGCCGTGCTCGATCGCCTCGTCGCGGCGTTCCTTGCTGAACCAGTGCTTGATCTTGTTCCGCGCGCGCGGGCTCTTGACAAACGTCAGCCAGTCGCGCGACGGACCAGCGCCCTGGGCCTTCGACGTGAACACCTCGACCACGTCGCCGTTCTCGAGAGTGCTCTCGAGCGGTACGAGCCGGCCGTTGACGCGGGCGCCGATACAGCGGTGACCCACCTCGGTGTGTACGGCGTAGGCGAAGTCGACCGGCGAGGAGCCCGTCGGCAGCGACATCACGTCACCGCGTGGCGTGAAGACGTAGACCTCGGCGTTGTTGATCTCGAAGCGCAGCGAGTCGAGGAACTCCGACGGGTCGGAGGTCTCTCGCTGCCAGTCGACCAGCTGACGCACCCACGGCATATCGTTCGGCCCGCCGACCTCGGTGGCCGGTGGCGCGCCGACCTCGGGGGCGGGCGCGTTCGGGTCTTCTTTGTACTTCCAGTGCGCGGCGATGCCGTACTCCGCGCGGCGGTGCATGGAGAAGGACCGGATCTGCAGCTCCACCGGCTTACCCTGCGGGCCGATCACGGTGGTGTGCAGCGACTGATACATGTTGAACTTCGGCATCGCGATGTAGTCCTTGAACCGGCCGGGCACCGGATTCCACCGCGCGTGCAGAATTCCCAGCGCGGCGTAACAGTCCCGGACCGACTCGACCAGCACGCGAATGCCGACCAGGTCGTAGATGTCGCCGAACTCGCGGCCGCGCACGATCATCTTCTGGTAGATCGAGTAGTAGTGCTTCGGCCGGCCGGTGACGGTCGCCTTCACCTTCGCGGCGCGCAGATCCTCGTGCACCTGATCGATCACGGTGGCCAGATACTCGTCACGCGACGGCGCGCGCTCCGCGACCAGCCGCACGATCTCGTCGTACACCTTCGGGTGCAGGGTCGAGAACGACAGGTCCTCGAGCTCCCACTTGATCGTGTTCATACCGAGCCGGTGGGCCAGCGGGGCGTAGATCTCCAGCGTCTCGCGGGCGATCCGCTCCTGCTTCTCCTGGCGCAGGAACCCGAGCGTGCGCATGTTGTGCAGCCGGTCGGCCAGCTTGATCACCAGCACGCGAATGTCCTTGGCCATCGCGACGACCATCTTGCGAATGGTCTCGGCCTGGGCGGATTCGCCGTACTTGACCTTGTCCAGTTTGGTGACGCCGTCGACCAGCATCGCGATCTCCTCGCTGAAGTCCTTCTTCAGCTCGTCGATCGTGTAGTCGGTGTCCTCGACGGTGTCGTGCAGCAGGGCCGCGCACAGCGTCGGAGCGGTCATACCCAGCTCGGCGAGAATCGTCGCGACCGCAAGGGGATGCGTGATGTACGCGTCGCCGCTCTTGCGCAGCTGGCCGGTGTGGTACTTCTCGGCGGTCCGGTAGGCCCGCTCGATGATGGCGAGATCAGCCTTGGGATGGGTGGCCCGGACGACGCGGAACAGCGGCTCCAGCATCGGGGCGCGGTTCGGGTGTCTCGTGCCACCGAGGCGGGCCAGGCGGGCGCGGACCCGGGCCGGCGCGATTCGCGGCGGTTGCGCCGCGGGTGGCGGAGCAGCCGGTGGAGGGGTCGCCGGCGGCCGGGCAGCCGAGGTCACTGCCGCAGGCCTCTCGGCTGACGTAGCGGCAGGCGCGCGCGGGGGCTCAGGCGGTACGACATTCGGTACCGCCGAAGTCATCGCCGGGTCTTCACCCACATTGTTTCCCTCCGCAGACGTTCCACCAGTCTAGAGGGAGAACGGCAACGGCCCCGACGCGCCCTGTGGACAACACGCCGGAGCCGCTTCGTCTCAGACGGTGAGCAGCGCGTCGATCCGCTCCCCCGCCAGGCGCTCGCGCCCTGGCAGGAACGACAGCTCGAGCAGTACGGCGGACGCGGCGACCGTGGCACCACAGCGGCGGATCAGCCCGAGGCAGGCCTCGACCGTGCCACCGGTGGCGAGCACGTCGTCGATCACCAGCACCCGATCGCCCGGGTCGAACGCGTCCTGGTGCACCTCGATCGTGGCCTGCCCGTACTCCAGGTCGTACGACGCCTCGAACGTGGCGGCGGGCAGTTTGCCCTTCTTGCGAACCGGCACGAATCCGGCGCCGAGCGCGAGGGCCACCGGCGCGGCCAGGATGAAGCCGCGGGCCTCGATCCCGACCACCTTGTCCACCACGGTCTGGCCCAGGCTGTCCCGGCCCGAGGCCGCGAGGGCGTCCACCACCTGGGTGAAGCCCGCGTGGTCCGCCAGCAGCGGGGTGATGTCCTTGAACATCACCCCGGGCTGCGGGTAGTCCGGGATGTCGCGGATCAAGGTCTTCAGGACCTCATCGAGTGACGGCACTACTTACCGCGCTTCGACCGCGGCTTGCGCTTCGGCTGAGGCCGTCCCGCGCTGCTGGTCTTGCTGATCGGCCGGGGCGAACCACCGCCGGTGGGACCGGCCTTCGGCGCGTTCCGCGTGCCCTTGTCCTGGGGACGTGGGCCCTCGATCGTGGCGACGCCCCCACCAGCACCGGCGACCGCGACACCAGCGACGGGCCGAGCGGCGCCGGCAGCCTGGGCGCGACGGGCCTTCACCCGGCGGTCCAGCGCCTGCATGGCCGGCTCGCGCTCCTTGAACGCAGCCAGCAGGGCCGGCGCGATGAAGATCGACGAGTAGGCACCAACCGCGACACCGATGAACAGCGCCAGCGAAAGGTCCTTCAGCGGACCGCTGCCGAGCACGAAGGTGCCGACGACAAGGATCGAGCCGATCGGCAGCAGGGCGATGATCGTGGTGTTGATCGAACGCACCACCGTCTGGTTCACGGCCAGGTTGGCCGCGTCGCTGTAGGTCTGCCGGTTCGAGCCGGTGATACCGCGGGTGTTCTCGCGGACCTTGTCGAACACCACGACGGTGTCGTACAGCGAGTAACCCAGGATGGTCAGGATGCCGATCACCGTCGCCGGGGTGACGTCGAAGCCGATCAGCGCGTAGAGGCCGATGGTGATGAGCACGTCATGGACCAGCGCGATGATCGCCGCCATCGAGCCCTTCGGTTCCCGGAAGTACAGCCAGATCACGAAGAACACCAGGAACAGGAAGATGCCCAGCGCGAGCAGCGCCTTGTTGGCGATCTGCGCGCCCCACGACGCGCCGATCTGCTGCCGGTTGACCTGCTCCGGATTACTGATGCCGACCTCGCGCGCGATGGCGTCGCGAACCTTCAGTACGTCGGCGTCGCTCAGCGGCCGGGTCTGCACCCGGACCTTGTTGTCGTTCAGCGTGGTGACGATCGGGTCGCCGAGCTCCTGGGCGTTGGTCGCTATGACCGCCTCGCGTACATCCGCCACGGTCGAGTCGTTCACCTTGGCAGCGGCGATGAACTCGTTGCCGCCGCGGAACTCGATGCCCAGGGCAAGACCACGCCAGGCCAGGCCCGCGATCGAGAGCAGCACCAGCACCGCCGAAACGGTGAACCAGAGTTTGCGCTTGCCGACGAAGTCGTACGAGATCTCGCCGCGGTGCAGCTTGGCACCGATGGCTCCGAGCTTCGACATCAGATCTCCCCTCCGACGGGCTTGGTACCGGCCCGGGGACCGGCGTTCTTCCTGCCCGGCGCCGACTGCCCCGGCAGCCGCTCGACACCCAGGTTCTCCGGGTCGAGGCCGGACAGCTTGTGGCCGTGGCCGTAGAAGTCGGTCTTGGCCAGCAGCGTGACCAGCGGCTTGGTGAAGACGAAGACGATGAGCAGGTCGACCAGCGTGGTCAGGCCGAGCGTGAACGCGAAGCCCTTGACGCCACCGACGGCGAGCATGAACAGCACGACCGCGGCGAGCAGCGAAATCGAGTCGGCCGCGATGATCGTGTGCTTGGCCCGGGCCCAGCCGGTCTCCACCGAGGTACGCAGGCTACGGCCCTCGCGGACCTCGTCGCGCAGTCGTTCGAAGTAGATGACGAACGAGTCGGCGGTGATACCGATCGCGACGATCAGACCGGCGATACCGGCGAGCGTCAGAGTGAAGCCCATCGACTTGCCGAGCAGCACCACCAGCGCGTAGGTCATCGCGGCGGCCACCGCCAGCGACAGCACCACGACCACACCCAGGCCGCGGTAGTACAGGAACGAGAAGAGCACAACCACGCCGAGGCCGATCAGACCGGCCAGGATGCCGGCGTCGAGCTGGTCACCACCGAGCTGCGGCGAAACGTTGCTCACCTCGGAGACCTCGAACGCCAGCGGCAGCGCGCCGTACTTCAGCACGTTGGCCAGGTCGCGCGCCTCGGACTCGGTGAAGGTGCCGGTGATCTCCGCCGTACCGCCGGGGATCGGGGCGCTCACGCTCGGCGTCGAGATGGTCTCGCCGTCCAGCACGATCGCGAACAGGTTGTTGCCCTCGCCGCGCTGCGAGATCGCGGTGGTGGCGTTCAGGAACTTGGTGCCGCCTTCACCGGTGAACTCCAGGTTCACCTGCCACTGGATGCCGTTCTGCGGGATACCCGCGAAGGCGTCCTTGAGGTCCGTGCCCTGCAGGATCGCCGGGCCGAGCAGGTACTTGGTGCTGCCGTCGCGGCTGCAGGCCAGCAGCGGCTTGTTGGAGACGTCCTCCACCTTGGGCGCCTCGCAGTTGTAGCCCGCGAAGGCCGCCTGCGTAGCGGGGTCCGGCTGCCACTTCAGCGGATCGCCCGAGGCGACCGGCAGCACCGGCGCCTTCGGCGTACCAGTAGCGCCCGGCGTCGGGGTCGCGCCCGGCGTCGGGGTGCCGGTGGCGGCCGGGGTGCCGGTGGCTGCCGGGGTCGGCGTCGGCGCGGGGGTGGTGGTCGGCGTCGGATCGGCGAGTACGCCGGTCCAGGCGCGGCCGTTCGGCGTGGTGGTCGGCTTGCTGCTGACTGGCGTCGACGGCTTCACGCTCGGGTTGGCCGACGGCTTTCCGCTGGGCGTGGCCGTGGGCTTGCCCGTCGGGGTGGGCGTCGGCACGGCGGTCGGGGTGACCACGCCCGCCTGCGCGTCGTACACGATCCGGAAGCGCAGTTCGGCCGTCTGGCCGACCTGCGCCACCAGCGCGTCGTTGTTCTGACCGGGCACGGCGACGGTGATGTGGGTTCCGCCCGAGGTAGTGATCTCCGCCTCGGCCACACCGCGGCTGTTCACCCGCTGCTCGATGATGTTCTTGGCTTCGCTGAGCTTGTCCGCGGTCACCGCACCACCGGTGACGGAACTCTTCGCCGTCAAGGTGATGGTGGTGCCGCCGCGCAGGTCCAGCCCGAGCTTCGGCTTCCAGCTGTTGGTCAAAGCCATGATGCCGAACAGGATGACCAGCACCACGCCCAGCGCGATGAGCTGCCGGCCGGGGCGTGATTGTGATGTCGTCGTTGCCACGTCAGTCTCTTCCTCGAGCTACAGGGCGCGGCCGGTGATCGTCACCGGGCGCCTACACCGAACTGGACCGCGAGGTCACTTCTCGGTGTGCGTGGGCGGAAGCTTGGAGTCCTCGACCGAGTCCTTGACCGGAGCGTCGGTGACGTCGGTGTCAGTCGCGTCGGTGTCGGCGACGGCGGGCTCGTCGTCCGGCTCCTCGTCGGGCAGCACCCGGCCGACGGCCTGCTTGACGAAGCGGGTGTACACGTCGGGAGCGACCTCGAGCGTGACGTACTCCTCGTCGATGTCCCAGACGGTGCCGAGCTGGCCGCTGGTGGTGATCACTCGCGTACCAGGCTTCAGGGCCGCGACGGTCTCCGCCTGCCGGGCCTTCTGCTTCTTCTGCGAGCGGCTCATGAACCAGATCATGCCGATGATCAGAATGAGCGGGAGCAGCAGCGTAAAGCCGGAGCCTCCGCTGGAGCTTTCGGCCATCGGGACAGCGGTGAGAAGCATCGGGATCGAAAATCCTTCGTCGAGTACGGCTGTCCCCGGCCAGGTTTCTCGATAGGCGAACTGTCGAGAACCGGCCGGCGACGCGATCGGATGACCTGGGGCCAGGCCACCGGGGAGTCTAACCCTGACCGTGGACAACTGGCGCATCACCGGTGGTCACAGTTGAGTTACTCAGCCCGGAGGGATTTACGGATGGCGCCCGGCCAAAGTTCCGCGCCCGCCCACAACTGCCGACCGTCGCGACCCGGGCACCGTCAGGCGTCGTCGTCCGCGTCGAACAGCGTGTCGGCGAAGGTGGCGTTCTTCGGCACGTTCAGGCCGAGGTGGCGCCAGGCCGCCGGGGTGGCGACACGGCCGCGCGGCGTACGGGCCAGGTAACCCGACCGGACCAGGAACGGTTCGGCCACTTCCTCGACCGTCTCCCGCTCCTCGCCGACCGCGACCGCCAGGGTGGACAACCCGACCGGTCCCCCACCGAACCGCCGGCACAACGCGTCGAGCACACCCCGGTCCAGCCGGTCCAGCCCCATCCGGTCGACCTCGTAGAGATCCAGCGCGGCCTTCGCCAGCGCGAGCGTGATGATGCCGTCGGCACGCACCTGGGCGTAGTCCCGCACCCGGCGCAGCAGCCGGTTCGCGATCCGGGGTGTGCCGCGTGAACGCGACGCGATCTCCGCGCCGCCCTCGGCGGTCATGTCCACCTGCAGCAGTTCGGCCGAGCGGTTGATGATCCGCTCCAGCTCCGACGCCTCGTAGAACTCAAGGTGCCCTGTGAAGCCGAAGCGGTCACGCAGCGGCCCCGGCAGTAGACCAGCGCGGGTGGTCGCCCCCACCAACGTGAACGGCGGAATCTCCAGGGGAATGGCCGTTGCCCCCGGCCCCTTGCCGACGATCACGTCGACACGGAAGTCCTCCATCGCCATATAAAGCAGTTCCTCGGCGGGCCGCGACATCCGGTGGATCTCGTCGAGGAAGAGCACCTCGCCCTCGCTCAGGCCCGACAGGATCGCGGCCAGATCGCCCGCGTGCTGGATCGCCGGACCGCTGGTGATGCGCAGCGGCGCCGACAACTCGCTGGCGATGATCATGGCCAGCGTGGTCTTGCCCAGCCCGGGCGGACCCGAGAGCAGGACATGGTCCGGTACGCCGTTGCGCCCGCGGGCCGCGTGCAGCACGAGTTCGAGCTGTTCGCTGACCCGGCGCTGGCCGCCGAACTCGGCCAGCGTTTTCGGCCGCAGCGCCGACTCGAACGTGCGCTCCTCGAAATCGGCGTCGGCGGAGACCAGTGGCCGGACGTTGTCCTCAGAGTTCATCTCAGGCCTTCGACAGCGTGCGCAAAGCCGCCCTGAGCAGATCCGGTACGGACGGCTCGGCCTGGTCCACGGCCAGCGGCGAGACGGCGATGACGGCGTCCTCCGCGTCCCGGGCCGACCAGCCCAGGCCGATCAGGCCGGCCTGGACCTGGGCGCGCCAGTCGTTCGCGGTCTGCAGCGGGCGGCCGCTGACCGATCTCGACGGCAGGCCGATCTTGTCCTTGAGCTCGAGCACGATCCGCTGCGCGCCCTTCTTGCCGATGCCGGGCACCTTCACCAGCATGGCCAGGTCCTCGTTCGCGACGGCCTGACGGATCTGATCCGGGCTGAGCACGGCCAAGGCCGCCTGCGCGAGCCGGGGACCGACGCCCGAAGCCGTCTGCAACAGCTCGAACAACTGCTTCTCGTCGTCGTCGGCGAAGCCGTACAGCGTGAGGGAGTCCTCGCGGACCACCATCGAGGTGGAGACCCGCGCCTCCTGGCCGGGCCGGAGCCCCGCGAGCGTGCCGGGATGGCAGAACAACTGCAACCCGACGCCACCAACCTCGATCACACAACTGTCCACGCCGATCGCGGCCACCGGGCCACGGACGAACGCGATCATCGACGTCCTCCTCTACTACTCGCCTGCGCGGCGACAGCCTGCTGGAACCTGTTCGTCACGCCACCGCGCCAAACATGGCAGATAGCCAGTGCGAGCGCGTCAGCGGCGTCGGCGGGTGTCGGCCGCTCGGGCAGCTTGAGGATACGGGTGACCATCTCCGTCACCTGCTCCTTGCCCGCCCGGCCTGAGCCGGTAACGGCCGCCTTGACCTCACTAGGCGTGTGCAGTGCGACCGGCAGGCCCATCCGGGCCGCGACCAGCATGGCCACTCCGGCCGCCTGCGCCGTACCCATCACGGTCTGCACGTTGTGCTGCGCGAAGACCCGCTCGACCGCGACGGCGTCGGGGCGATACTCGGTGATCCACTCGACGATGCCGGCCTCGATCAGTACCAGCCGGCGCGCGATGTCGAGATCGGCCGGGGTCCGCACCACGCCGACGGCGACCAGGGTCGGTGGCCGCCCGGTCGCGCCATCAACGAGCCCGAGACCACACCGGGTCAGCCCCGGGTCGACTCCGAGCACGCGCACTAGACCACCCTCCACCACTCCGAACGTTTGTTCGACACCCTAGTCGGTGGGCATGCCCAGGCGAGAACCGACGCGCCCTATTTAGAAGTAGTCGAGCATGTACGGCGTAGCCCCCGCGAACGCCGCATCCAGCCGTAGATCGTCCTCGGCACCGCCACCGCTCGCGAGGCCTGAAGCGCGCAAGGTGCTCAGCGCCGTACCGGCGAAGAGGGCGGCGACGCCCCGGGCCGAGAGGCGTGGCGCCGGCGTCGTACCGCTGGCGGGGATGAGCTCGCCCGAACCGTTCGAGACCTTCAGGCGCCAGCGGCCGGAGTTGGCGGGCATTTCCACGTCGTCGATCTCGAACTCGGTATCGACCGACACGGCCGGGTTCCAGCCGCGGGCGGCGATGGCGGCGGGTGCGTCGAGCAGGCGAAGCATCCAGCGCTGGTAGTTCACCTCGGCCGCCGCTTCGTGCTGCAGCAGGTAGTGGATGGGGTCCTGCGGTGAGAGGTACGCCGAGACGGTCTTAGCAGTGGAGGAGCCTGAACCAACCGTGGCCCACAACGCCCGGGCGGTCGCCTCCGAGCCAGCTACAAGCTCGTCAACCCGCAGCTCGGAGCCGTCCCAGGTATAGGCGGTAAAACCGTCCTCCGCTACGTACACGAAGTTGTCGTCCTCTGCGAGCCAGTCGCGCACCTTGTCGACCGGCCAACGCAGGATGCCGTTCTCCCGGGCCGGTCCTCGCACACTGGCTACTAAGTCCAGCAGTAGTTCGGCGTCGTCCGGAGTGCCTGGGCGGAGCTTGACGTCTTTGCCGCCGAGAAGTCGTAGATCCGCCGCAGGGAAGGAGAACTTGTACCAGCCGCCGGCGAACTCGTAGCCGAGGTGCCGGTAGATAACCACTGTTGCCGGGTAGAGCGCGCTAATCGGGTAGCCGAGCGCCTTGCCGCGTTCGAGCACTCCTCGCATCAACAGGCTGCCGACTCCCCTACCGCGGTAGTCCGGCGATACGACCACACCAGCCACACCCGCCATCCGGACCGGCCGTCCGCCCCACCACTGCTCGAAGTCCCAGATCCGGGCTGCTGCGACCACCCGGTCTCCGGCCAGTACGCCGAAGAACCGGCCGTTGGCGACGAACTCCCGCGCGTCGGCCAGCCACCCCTCCTGCTGGGCGGGTTTGATCAAGCCGAACGACCGCGCACGAATGCGGATCACCTCGGGCAACTGGTCTTCGGTCAGGTCGGCAAACCGCAGCTCATCACTCACGCTCCGACCCTAAATGACCACCCGCCCGAACGCCTCGCCTTTACAGCGCCCACACGATGATCGAGGCGGTGTTGACCGCGCCGTGCACGACGATCAACGGCCACATCCGGCGGTACCGGCTCCACAGATAGCCGAGGAACAACCCCTGCACGCCCTGGTTGACCAGCGCCGACGGCAGATCGACCGACAGGTCCCCCGTGCCCTGGATGCCGACATGCCAGCAGGCCCACAGCACCGAGCTGAGCACGATCGCCGGCCACGGCCCGATCAGCGCCTCCCACCGAGTCTGCAGCCAGCGCCGGTAGAAGAACTCCTCCAGCACGCTGTTGGCCAGGAACGCGACCGCCACCACGATCAGCAGTTCCGCCATCTGCAGGTCGGTCTCGAACGGCGTCAGCACCGACACCGGCCCGACGTAACTCACCACCAGCCAGGCCGCGACCGCCACCACCGGGACCAGCACCGGACCGGGCGCCGGCACGATCTTCGACTTCCACACCCGAAAGGCGATCAGCGGCAACGCCAGCAACAGAAGGAGTTTCAGCACGCTGTGCGCCGGCTCCCCACCACCAAAAGCCACAAGCAGTACGGCGAACGCCGCCGCCGCGCCGGCCAGCAGGTAGGCGCCGCGCCGGTCCACTTCGAGTGGCGGGCGATCGAGCCGGGGCGGGATCAACCGGGTCAGCAGCAGGCCGATCGCCACCGGAACCCAGCGCCACCACAGCGGCTGAGTGCGATCGTGGTCCGCGCTGTACCTGATGCCGGTATGCCCGGTCGCGAACAGCCAGACCGCCGAACCGGCGATCAACGCGAGGCCCACTGCCAGCACCCACCTGCCGTTACGCATGCAACTCCCAACTCAGTGGGCAGGCGTGTCCTTCGGCGCGGGGGCGGGCTTGTCGGTCACCCAGAGGTGGATGGTGCCGGCGACCACCACCGTGCCGTCGGTTCGGACCGCCTTGACCCGGACCGGTACGTCGGGACCAGACAACCAGTCGCCGGGGTCGGTCTCGGCGCTGCAGGTCAGATCGGTGGTGGACTTCGCCAGGTACTCCACCTCCATGCCTTTCGGCAGCCAGCGCTTGCCCGTTGGCACGGTGGCTTCGGCCAGCGCACCCATCGCCGCCTCCAGCCCGTTGCAGACCGCGATCGCGTGCACGGTGCCGATGTGGTTGTGCACCGCCCGGCGCTTCGGCAGCATCAGGCTGGCGTAGTTCGGGCTGACCTGGAGGAACCGCGGCCGGATCGTGCGGAAGTACGGCGCCTGCCGCGCGAACGCCGCGGAGAACAGCCGCCGGCCCGCCGGAAGCCGACTCAATTTCGTGTACATCGCCAACACCGAGGTCGCCATGACCCGATGTTACCCTCGAGTCACTTACCCCGGAGGCTGCCACCGGCCCGGCCGATATGATGTGCCGCACTGTCCGACGTTGTCTCCACCGCGGCTCAGCATTCCGACACCTGGACGAAGGACGATGGCCACGCCCAGCATCAAAGAGGTCGCCCGGCACGCCGGCGTCTCCGTCGGCACGGTGAGCAACGTGCTGAACAAGCCCTGGATCGTGACACCGCCGCTGCGCGAACGAGTGCAGCGCAGCATCGAGGCACTGGGCTTCGTCCGCAATGAGGCCGCCCGTCATCTGCGGGCCGGTCGCAGCCGCACGATCGGCCTCGTCGTACTCGACGTGTCGAACCCGTTCTTCACCGATCTGGCCGCGGGCGCCGAGGAACTGGCGGCGGATCACGACACCGTGGTGATGCTGTGCAACAGCCGCACCGATCCGGTCCGCGAGCGGCATCACCTCGACCAGCTCGAACAGCAACGCGTGCTGGGCATTCTGATCACCCCGGTCGGTACTCACAACAACAAGTTGCTCACCGCGATGGCGGCCCGCGGTACCCCCGTGGTGCTGGTGGACCGCGCCGCGCCCAGCGGCGACCACTGCGCGGTGTCGATCGACGACCACCTCGGTGGGCGGCGAGTCGGTGAACACCTGATCGAGCGCGGTCACCGGCGCATCATCTTCATCGGTGGGCCGCTCACCATCCAGCAGGTCGCCGATCGCCATGAAGGCATCACCGCCGCCGTCGCCGCGGCCGACGGCGTCTCGCTGGAGACGCTCGAACTGCCCAGCATGAGCGCGGAACAGGGTCGTACCGCGGGTGACGCGATCGCCGCCCGCGCGCCGGAGTCGCGCCCGACGGCCGCGTTCTGCGCGAACGACATGGTGGCGCTGGGCTTTTTGCAGGCGATGGCCGCGCGCGGGCTCGCCGTACCGGGTGACATGGCGATCGTGGGGTACGACGATATCGAGTTCGCCGCCACCGCCGCCGTACCGTTGTCATCGGTGCGGCAGCCGCCGGACCTGCTCGGGCGGACCGCGATGGAACTGCTGCAGGTCGAGGTCGAAGCACCCGAGGGACATCGCCACCGTCAGGTGATCTTCCAGCCCGAACTCGTCATCCGCGAATCCAGCGCGTTGGCCCATAATTCAGGCGGATCGGCTCACGACAACTGAGAGGACCGCCACCGTGGCGTACGAGAATCCGCTGGCCTCACCCGACGACCTGGCGGGATTCCGGCTGGAAGGCGACGGCGCGGTCTCGTTCCCGCAAGGGCGGATGCGGCTCGAAAGCCTCCGCCCACCGGAGGACGGCCAGGACGCCAACATCGTGCTGTGGTGCCCGGAGAACTTCGGTCCCGACCTGACGGTGGAATGGGACTTCTGGCCGATCCGCGAACCAGGCCTGTGCATCATGTTCTTCAACGCCCGCGGCCGCCGGGGCGAGGACCTGTTCGACCTGGCACCTCGCACCGGGCCGTACGAGCAGTACCACCACGGCGATCTGAACGCGTATCACGTGTCGTACTTCCGCCGGATGTGGCCGTCCGAGCGCAAGTTGCACACGTGCAACCTGCGCAAGAGCCACGGGTTCCACCTCGTCGCTCAGGGGCCGGATCCCTTACCCGCGGTGCTGGATGCCCAAGGGCCGTACGCGATGCGCCTGTCCGTTCAGGGTGGCGACATCAGCTTCGAGATCGACGGGCTGACGACGTTCCGCTGGCACGACGACGATCCCCTGGCCGGCGGCAAGCTCGGCTTCCGCCAGATGGCGCCCCTGATCGGCGAATACGCCAACCTCCGCGTCACCGAGCTCTAGCCCCTTTCACCTCACCCGGCTTCGGCGCTTCGGCGTCACCGGGCTTCAGCCGCGTTCACGTCAGCCTGCGGTGCTTCGCCAAAAGACCGCCGTCGCGACCAAATCCGTCACGGATAGTCAGCGCTAACGCACGTCCCGGTCGCGGCCGGTGACCGGTGTCTGACAACCGGTTCGCGGAGCATTGACTTTGATACGATTCAAATATACGTTCCTTCCCACTTCCCGCCCTGGCAAGCGCTCTCCTGATGAGGCAGGTACACCGGTGGAACGTACTCCGATCGTCATTTCGCTCCGCCCGACCGGCGGCTCGCGATGACGTTACCTGCTTGGGGTTTGCGCCTCTACGAGGCGGCCGACGAGCTGTTCTGGGCGTTCACGCTCACCCTGCTCTGGATCACCTTCACGCTCGCCGGCGGGATCGTGTTCGGCATCGGTCCGGCAACCGTCGCGGCCTACACCGTGGCCCGTCGGCGCGCTTCCGGTGAATCGTTTCAAGCCTGGCCCGCCTATCTCTCCGCCTACCGGCGGGAGTTCGTCCGGGGCTCACTGCTCGTGCTGCCCCTGGCCGGGGCCTTCGCCCTGCTCGTCGCGAACTACTTCTGGTTCGCGACTCTCGGCTCCGCGGCCGCCGTACCCCGGCTGATCACGGTCGCGGCGCTGATCGCGCTCACCCTCGTCAGCTCGTATCTGCTGCCGATGTTCGTGCACTACGACCTGCCGGCGCGGGCCTACCTGCCCAAGGCGTCGCTGTTCGCCCTTACCCGCCCGGCCTCGTCCGTCGTCCTGCTGTTCGTGCTGGCGTCGGTCGTCTACCTGGGCAACTCCTTCCCGTTCCTGGGACTGGTCCTGGCCGTCGGCGGCTGGATCCAGCTCGACACCTGGCTCTGCCTGCGCTTCTTCGCGGAGAACGAGGCGCGCCTGCAAGCGAAAGGCATCTCATGAACCGTCCACCCCTGCGTTCCCGCGCGATCGCCGCGACCGCGCTCGCGCTGAGCACCGCCCTGTTCGCCACCGCCTGTTCCGGCGGCAACGGCGAAGAGGCGTCCGCCGACGAGCTGACCATGATGGTCCCGCTGTTCGGTACGGCGCCCGATCCGAGCGGTGAGATGCAGCAGGCCGTCGAAAAGCTCGTCGGCAAGAAGCTCAAGATCACCTGGGTGCCCAACGCCGAGTACCCGGACAAGACCAACGTCACGCTGGCCTCGGACAAGATCCCGCAGGTGATGGTGATCCAGGGCGAGAAGACCGCGTCGTTCGTCAAGGCCGCCGAGGCCGGCGCGTTCTGGGACCTGACCGACAAGCTCGACGCCTACCCGAACCTCAAGCCGTCCGAACCGCAGACCGCCAAGAACTCGATGGTGAACGGCAAGGTCTACGGCATCTACCGGGTCCGCCCGCTGCTGCGCTCGGCCGTGATGATCCGCAAGGACTGGCTGACCAAGCTCAACCTGAAGGCGCCGGAGACGGTCGACGAGCTGCGTACGGTCGCCAAGGCCTTCACCGAGCAGGACCCGGACGGCAACGGTAAGAAGGACACCTACGGCCTGATCATTCCGAAGTGGCCCGGCAACTACAGCAGTGCCAGCCCGTACGACGTGATCGAAACCTGGTTCGGCGCCCCGAACGGCTGGGGCGAACGCGACGGCAAGCTGGTCCCGGGCTTCGACACCCCCGAGTTCCTGGCGGCGAACAAGTGGCTCAAGACCTGGGTCGACGAAGGCCTGATCAACCCCGACTTCGCCACCCTGGACACCGGTGACTGGGCCAACCCGTTCGTACAGGGCAAGGGCGGCATCATCATCGACGTGAACGTGCGCGCCATCCAGATGCTCGACCTGTTCAAGGAGAAGAACCCGAAGGACTTCGACAAGGTCGAGATGGTCGGCAACCTGAAGCGGTCCGACGGCAAGAAGTTCTCGTACCCGTTCACCGGCTACGCGGGCGTGATCGCGATCTCCAAGCAGCAGATCCGGACCGAGGAGCAGCTCACCGAGGTGCTCAAGCTGCTGGACAAGCTGGCCTCGAAGGAGGGTCAGGTGCTGCTCACCAACGGCATCGAGGGCCGTAACTTCAAGGCCGAGGGCAAGTTCGCGGTACCGATCAACGAGTCCGACCCGAAGATCCAGCAGATCAAGAACGACGTGGACAAGGCGTTCATCCAGCTCGGTACCAAGGCCAGCGTCGGCATGGGCGCGTACACCCCCAAGCCGAACGACGAGCCGAGCCGTCTGCACTACGAACTGCGGGAGAGGCTGGTGGCGGAGGACCTGAAGACGGCGGTGCACAACCCCGCTCTCGGCATCGTCGCGCCGACCTCGATCGAGAAGGGCCAGACGATCGAGACGATCGTGTCCGACGCCCGGGTCAAGTTCTTGTCGGGTGCCATCAACGAGGACCAGCTCAAGGCCGAGATCAAGCGCTGGTACGACAGCGGCGGTACCCAGATCGTGGCCGAGACGAACGACCTGTACGCCAAGCTCGGCGGCTGATTCCCCAGCGTGTTCCGGGGCCGGTTTCGCCGGCCCCGGATCAGCTTGTCTTGACTCTCGAAGGGATCCGCCGTGGCCACCGATCTGGCGCCGAACCCGGCGCCGCCACCCGTTGACGTAACCAAGATCGCCGGGCGCCGGCGCAAGCGCGAGGCGCGCAAGGTACCGCTGGGCCGGGACCTGTACCGCTATCGCTGGCTGTACCTGATGCTCTTGCCGGGCGTCGTGTACTTCATTCTTTTCAAGTACCTGCCGATGTACGGCCTGACCATCGCGTTCCAGGACTTCGTACCGTTCCTCGGCTATTCCGACAGTCCCTGGGTCGGCTTGAAGCATTTCGAGACCCTGTTCAGCGGACCGGATTTCGGCCGGCTGATGGTCAACACCCTGATCCTCGCGCTGCTGACGATCCTGTTCGTCTTCCCGGCGCCGATCGTGGTCGCGATGATGCTGAACGAGCTGCGCATCAACCTGGTGAAGCGCTCGGTCCAGTCGCTGATCTACATTCCGCACTTCCTGTCCTGGACGATCGTTGCCTCGCTCACCTATCTGCTGTTCTCGGTGGACTTCGGCGTGATCGCGAACTACATCCACGGCCTGGTCGGCGGACCGAAGGTGGACTACGTGGCGCAGTCGGCGTGGTTCCGGCCGCTGATCGTGCTGCAGCTGCTGTGGAAGGCGACCGGCTGGGGCACGATCATCTACCTGGCCGCGCTGGCCGGTGTCGATCCGCAGCTGTACGAGGCCGCCCGGGTCGACGGCGCCGGCCGGTGGCGCCAGTTCTGGCACGTCACGCTGCCCGCGATCCGGCCGACCGTGGTGGTGATGGCCATCCTCACCTCCGGCAATCTGCTGGACTCCGGGTTCGAGCAGATCTGGCTGATGACCACCTCGCTGAACCGGTCGGTGGCGGATGTTTTCGACACCTACGTGTACTACGTCGGCATCACCCAGGGCGCGTTCAGCTACGCGACCGCCGTGGGCTTGTTCAAAGGCCTGATCGGGGTCCTCCTGATCTTCGGCTCCAACTGGCTGGCCAAGCGTCTCGGCCAGCGCGGATTGTTCTGAGGAGGCGGAGATGGCCAGAAATCAGACCGTGAAGCACTACAGCTCCGTCGGCAGCCGGGCGTTCGACGCGATCAACCTCATCCTGTTGATCGGCCTGGCCGTGGTGACGGTGCTGCCGCTGGTCTACGTACTGGCGGGATCGTTCGCGACCGAGTCGGAGATCACCAGCCGGCCGTTCTTCCTGTGGCCGGAGAAGTTCGTCACCGACACCTACGAGTACATCTTCTCCACCGACACCTTCATCCGGGCGCTGCTCACCACCATCGGCGTGACGGCGGTCGGCACGGCGGTCCAGCTGCTGCTCACCTTGACGATGGCCTATCCCCTGGCCAAGCGGTACCTGCCCGGCCGGGCGCTGGTACTGAACATGGTGATCTTCACGCTGGTGTTCGGTGGGGGCATGATCCCCACTTACCTGGTGGTGCGTGACCTCGGCCTGCTGAACAGCTACTGGGCGCTGATCCTGCCGCTCGCGATCAACCCGTTCTACCTGATCGTGGTGAAGAGCTTCTTCCAGGAACTGCCCCAGGCCCTGGAGGAGTCGGCCCGGATCGACGGCTGCAACGAACTCGGCGTGTTCCTGCGCATCGTGCTGCCGTTGTCGAAGCCGATCATCGCCACCTTCTCGCTGTTCTACGCCGTCGGCATCTGGAACGACTACATGTCGCCCTTGCTGTACATGGACGACAGCAAGAAGTGGACCCTGCAGGTGATCGTCCGCCAGCTCACGGCGACCAACGCCGACTCGGCGAACGTGCTGCAGCAGCTGGAGTCGGTGACCTTTCCCGAGCAGGGCCTGAAGTTCGCGGTGGTGGTCGTCGCGACGTTGCCGATCCTGCTGTTCTACCCCTTCCTGCAAAAGCACTTCGCCAAGGGCGTGCTGATCGGCTCGGTCAAGGAGTGACCGAGGTCCGCTGGCTGGAGGAACCGCGCGGACAGGGCACCTGCTGGGGAGTTCCCTGGCCGCGCGGCACGGTAGCGCCCGGTACGCCGTTCGCGCTCGCGGACGGTACGCCGCTGCAGAGCTGGATCACCGCCACCTGGCCGGACGGCTCGGTCAAGTGGTCCGCTCACGCGATCGGCCCGCAGGAACTACCAGCCGAGTCGTACGACGTTGTGCCCGGCCGCCAACCCGCCGTACCGGCCTCGCCCGTGCAGGTAGTCCGTGACGGCGATGAGGTCCGTGTAAGCACCGGGCCCGTCACTTGGCGATTGAACCGGCCGAACCTCATCACCGCGATCGAGTACGACGGCCGGGCGGTCGCGCGTGACGTGCGGTTGATCAGCCTGCGCCGGGATAGCCCGGACGAGGGCGGATCGATCGTCCAGACGCAGACGACGGCCCAGGTGGAGCGGATCACCGTCGAGCAGGAAGGACCTGTGCGAGCCGTCGTACGGCTGGAAGGGCGTCATGGCGACTGGTTGCCGTTCAGCGTGCGGCTGGTCTTCTACGCGGGTGCTCCCGACGTACGGATCATGCACAGCTTCGTATGGGACGGAGACGCCGGGCAGGACTTCCTGGCCGGACTGGGCCTCGCCGCCGACGTGGTGCTGCGGGACGAGCCGCACAATCGGCACGTTCGCCTGGCCGGCCTGGAGGGATTCCTGACCGAGGCGGTTCGCGGCCTCACTGGTCTGCGGATCGACCCCGGGGTCGACGTACGACGTGCACAGGTGACGGGCCGACCGGTAGCCGATCCGGGAGTTGGGTCGCGCCTGCGGTTCATCCCCACCTGGAACGATTACACCCTCGACCAGACCACCGCCGACGGTTTCAGCCTGCGTAAACGAACGGCGCCGGGCCATGCGTGGGTGACGATTCCGGCCGGTACGCGTTCGCCGGGATACGGGTACGTCGGAGACGGCCAGGGTGGTCTCGGCTTCGGCCTACGCGACTTCTGGAAGTTGCACCCGACGCGCCTCGACATCCGTGGCGCCGCGACGGACCTAGCGACCGCGACGGTGTGGATGTGGTCGCCGAGCGCGCCACCGATGGACCTGCGGTGCTGGCATGACGGAATGGGCCAGGACACCTTCGAGGATCAGCTCGAAGGCCTCGAGATCACCTACGAGGACTACGAGCCGGGGTTCGGCGATCCGCGCGGTATCGCCCGTACGCATGAACTGACGCTCCGGGCCCACGCCGCGACACCCGCCACGGACGAACTCGCCGAGCACGCAACGATGTTGAACTCCCCCGGCCTGTTGACGGCATCGCCCGAATGGTTGCTAGCGGCAAACGTCTTCGGGGTTTGGGGTCTGCCGGATCCGGAGCACCAGGAGATCGAGAACCGGCTCGACTTCCTCTTCGACTTCTACGTGCGTCAGCAGGAACAGCGCCGGTGGTACGGGTTCTGGGACTACGGCGACGTCATGCACACGTACGACCCCGACAGGCACACCTGGCGGTACGACGTGGGTGGATACGCCTGGGACAACTCGGAGCTCTCCCCTGACCTGTGGCTCTGGTACCAGTTCCTCCGCACCGGCCGGGCTGACGTGTTCCGGTTCGCCGAGGCGATGACCCGGCATACCGGCGAGGTGGACGTGTATCACCTCGGGCAGTGGCGTGGTCTCGGCTCGCGGCACAACGTCCAGCACTGGGGTTGTAGCTGCAAGCAACTACGGATCTCCAACGCGGCGTACCGGCGGATCTACTACTACCTCACGGCCGACGAGCGAACCGGCGATCTACTCGACGAGCTGACCACGCCGGAGCACACGTTCCTCGCGATCGATCCACTGCGCAAGGTACGAACCGATGTGTACACGCCCGATCCCGGCGCGCTGTCCGTCGGCCTCGGCGCGGATTGGGGCGCGCTGGCCGCCGCCTGGCTCACCCGCTGGGAGCGGTACGGCGACGAGCGGGCGCGGGACCGCCTCCTCGGCACGATGGCGGATATCGCGGCGATGCCCCGGGGATTCCTTACCGGGCAAGCGCGAATGGACTTGGCGACAGGGCGATTCGATACCTCGGTGGACGCGATCAGCGTGTCCCACCTGTCGGCCGTTTTCGGTCTGCCGGAGATCGTTGCCGAGCTCATCGATCTGGTCGAGGTCGACGGGTTCGAGCGGGTGTGGCTGGACTATTGCCGGCTCTACCTCGCGACTCCGGAGGAACAAGCGGCCGAGGTGGGGCATCCGTTGCAGGGCATCTCGCTGATCCAGGCGCACAGCCGACTGGCCGCGTACGCCGCCGCCCGGACGGGTGACGAACGCCTGATGCGCCTTGCGTGGCGGAAGTTCCAGCTCGACGAAGGTGATCAGCTCAACCGGAACGCCCTACAACGCGAGACCAACTGGCGCCTGACCACCATCACCGGCCCCGGCGTACTAATGCCCGTCGACGAAGCCGCCTTCATCTCCACCAACGACGCCGCCCAATACGCCCTAGCCGCCATCCAACTCCTAGCCCACCCCCACCCCCACCTGCCGCCTCTCACCGACCCCAGCTAACGCGGCATGTCTGCGTTCATCGGACCCTTGTGACCAGGCGTGTCGCCGCTCATCGGACCCTAGTGACCAGGCGTGTCGCCGCTCATCGGACCCTTGTGACCAGGCGTGTCGCCGCTCATCGGACCCTTGTGACCGCAGACCCCTTTGTTCACAAGGGTCCGACGACACGCCGCGGTCTGGTCAGAAGCGACCGATGAACCGCGACACGCCCTGTCACAAGGGTCCGATGAACGGTATACAGCGTTAGCTGCAGATGTTGAGGGGGGCGTTGTTGCGGATCAGGTTGCGGAAGGTGGTGTTGGTGCCGCAGGGGTTTTCGGTGATGCGGGTGTTGGTGACCGTGAGGTTCTGGATCAGGATGTCGCGGTTGTTGGCGAACTCGGTCCGGGCCGCGAGGCGGATCTCGCCGCCGCCGGTGACACTTCCGCTGACCGCGGCGATGTTCACGTTGTAGCAGTTCTCGATCAGGATCGAGTTGTTGCCGGTGTTCGAGATCGTCACGCGATCGATGACGGCGCCCCCGCTCTCGGATACGCAGAACACGCCGCGACCGCCGCCGCGGGCGATGACCGTGCCGACCCGGATGTTGGTCGGGTAGCTGCTACCGACGCGGCCGTTGCGGTTGGCCATCCGGAAGGCGGCGTACCCGGTGCCGGTGCCGGCGCCATCGGCGTCCACCGTGCCGATCGTGGCGTTGATGGTCTGGTTGAGCAGCAGGCCGGAATGACCGGTGTTGCGGGCGATCACCGTGCCGATGGACAGCCCGTCCACGCCGTACGTCTCGACGGCGTGGGAGCCGCTGCCGGAGACGTACACGTGGTCGATCCGGACGTTGCGGGTCCACTGGCTGGTGTCGCCGCGGTTGTCGATCCGGACGCCTAGACCGTTCGACAGGCGCATGTCGATCTGGCCGAGGATCACGTTGGTGACGTTGCGCATGAAGATGCCGTAGATCGGCGTGCCGGTCAGGTTCAGGTGCTGGACCTCCACGTCGCGAACGCCGCGCGCGTAGATCGGTGCGTAGTCGCCCGAACCGGAACCCGTCACGTTGATGGTGCCGCAGACGTCGAGCACGGTGTAGCTGGCGAGGGACAGCCGTGAGCCGGCGCTGAACGTGCCGGAGCCTTGCACGACGACCCGCTGCTTGGAGGTACGACCCGCGGTCAGGCTGTTCACCGCCGCTTGCATGGCCGCCAGCATGCTGGAGCCGGTGTACCTCGTGCTGCTGCCGTTGCGAGCGGTCCAGGTACTGCCGCTGACGGTGACGAGAGCGTTGTACGTCCCGGTGCCGCAGTCGGCGGCGATCTTGCCTGTCTGGTCGCCCTTGATCGCCTGGGCGCGGTTCGGCTGGACCGTCGATGCGGCCGTTACCAGGTCGGCCGTTCGAGGTTCGGCCGGTGCTGCAGCCTGGGCGGTTGGCGCGACGGCGGCGGTGAACAGCGCCGTCAGGGCGAACGCGGTACGGATGGATCTGGACATGGATATGCCTCCCGAATCAAGGAAAGGGCGGGGCAACCGCTTTCCACTGACCGGGATTGTTATCGCTCACACTCGGGCGGTCAACGGCCCGTAGCCGACTGGGCACGGCCAGTACCGGACACGCGTCGTTTGACGCGCGTCCGGACGGCTAGGCGAAGAGGCGTGAGCGCCGCCGTGGTGGCGGTACCGAGATGACCGGGATCAGTCAGCTGACCTCGGCCATGACCTCGTCGGAGACGTCGTAATTGGCGTAGACGTTCTGCACGTCGTCGCTGTCTTCGAGGGCGTCGATCAGGCGGAAGATCTTCGCCGCGCCGTCGGCGTCCAGCTCGACCGTCATCGACGGCACGAACGACGCGTCGGCCGATTCGTAGTCGATGCCCGCGTTCTGCAGGGCGGTGCGGACCGCGACCAGGTCACCGGCCTCGCTGATCACCTCGAACGACTCGCCGAGATCGTTCACCTCGTCGGCGCCGGCCTCGAGCACGGCCTCCATCACGTCGTCCTCGGTCAGCGTGCGGCCGTCCTGTTCCTTGGCCAGCACGATGACGCCCTTGCGGTTGAACAGGTAGGCGACGCTGTTCGGGTCGGCCAGCGAGCCACCGTTGCGGGTCATCGCCGTGCGCACGTCGGCGGCGGCCCGGTTCCGGTTGTCGGTGAGGCACTCGATCAGCATCGCGACACCGTTGGGGCCGTAACCCTCGTAGGTGATCGACTGCCAGTCGGCGCCGCCCGCCTCGGCACCGGAGCCACGCTTGACCGCGCGGTCGATGTTGTCGTTCGGAACCGACGACTTCTTCGCCTTCTGAACGGCGTCGTAGAGAGTCGGGTTACCGGCCAGGTCGCCACCGCCGGTGCGGGCGGCCACCTCGATGTTCTTGATCAGCTTCGCGAAGAGCTTGCCGCGCCTCGCGTCGATGACGGCCTTCTTGTGCTTCGTGGTGGCCCATTTGGAGTGGCCTGACATGCGCGACCCAACCTTCCCGACTGCTGTTTCTGGCTACTGGCCGCGCACGATCTCGGCGAACAGCCCGTGTAGCCGTGCGTCCCCGGTCATCTCCGGGTGGAACGACGTGGCGAGCAGCCGATCATGGCGAACCGCGACGATCCTACCCGCGGCCGGGCCTTCCGTGACCGTCGCCAGTGTCTCGACGTCCCGGCCGACCCGTTCCACCCACGGCGCCCGGATGAAGACGGCGTGGTACGGCGTGTTCAGCGCGGCGAATTCCAGGTCGGCCTCGAACGAGTCCACCTGCCGGCCGAAGGCGTTCCGCCGTACGGTCACGTCCAGTCCGCCGAGTGTCTCCTGGCCCTCGATGCCACCGGTGATCTCGTTGGCGAGCATGATCATGCCGGCGCAGGTTCCGAACGTCGGCATGCCGTCCGCGATCCGCTTCTGCAGCGGTTCGAACAGCTCGAAGGCGCGGGCCAGCTTGTCCATCGTGGTGGACTCGCCACCCGGTAGCACCAGGCCATCGACCTCGGCCAGCTCCGAAGGCCGTCGTACCGGCCGGGGTTCGACGCCGACCTGCGCGAGCATGGCCAGGTGTTCGCGGACATTGCCCTGCAGGGCGAATACCCCGATCACGGGCTTACTCATCGCTCTCCTCCAGTCGGGGGCCGAACATCACAGCGCCACTCGTCGTTGCCAATTGAGGGTGGTCTCGATCCGGCCCTCGTCGAACACGGCCGGGATGTCGCGTTCGGCCAGCAGAGCCAGCACGTCTTCGAGCAGCGGCTCCCCCGGCGCGACGTTCGCCGTGTCCGGGTGCCAGACCTTCAGCTCGAGCATGCCGAAATCGACCGCGTGCCAGACATCGGTGTCCGTGAAGAACACCAAGCCCTTAGCCTCCGTAGCCGCTTCAAGCGCTTGACGAGCCTCGTGGTGGTCGGCGCAGTACCGGACGACTACAAGCCCAAGGGCCTCCAGCTCATCCAGTACGGCGTCCAACCGGTCCGTGTCGGTCTCGTCCGGCCAAGTGGCTGCCTCGGCCTGCAGATCCGTGACGGCCTCAGTGATCAGTACCGGAACCAGAGCGGCCGGATCGACCTCGGGCGCGTCCTCGCGAACGGCCTCAGTCAGTGCGGCCTCAACCTGGCTCCGGTCGGCATAACCGGAGCGGACCAGGACGCGGGCCAAACCCCGCAACTCCCGGCCGGTCCGGTCACTGAGCCCTGCAATCACCAGCCGCGCTCGGCAAGACGGTGCGGCTCGGGGATCTCGTCGACGTTGATGCCGACCATGGCCTCGCCGAGACCGCGCGAGACCTTGGCGATCACGTCCGGGTCGTCGAAGAAGGTGGTGGCCTTGACGATGGCCTCGGCGCGCTGGGCCGGGTTACCGGACTTGAAGATGCCCGAACCGACGAACACGCCCTCGGCGCCGAGCTGCATCATCATCGCGGCGTCGGCCGGGGTGGCGATACCGCCGGCGGTGAACAGCACGACGGGAAGCTTGCCGGCCTGCGCGACCTCCTTGACCAGCTCGTACGGCGCCTGGAGCTCCTTGGCCGCGACGTACAGCTCGTCGGTGGGCAGGTTCTGCAGGTGCCGGATCTGCTGGCGGATCTGACGCATGTGGGTGGTGGCGTTCGAGACGTCACCGGTACCGGCCTCGCCCTTGCTGCGGATCATCGCCGCGCCCTCGGTGATCCGGCGCAGCGCCTCACCCAGATTGGTCGCACCACAGACGAAGGGCACGGTGAACTGCCACTTGTCGATGTGGTTCGCGTAGTCGGCCGGGGTGAGCACCTCGGACTCGTCGATGTAGTCGACACCGAGGCTCTGCAGCACCTGCGCCTCGACGAAGTGACCGATCCGGGCCTTGGCCATCACCGGGATCGAAACGGCCGAGATGATGCCGTCGATCATGTCCGGGTCGCTCATCCGGGAGACGCCACCCTGGGCGCGGATGTCGGCGGGAACACGCTCGAGAGCCATCACCGCGACGGCGCCGGCGTCCTCGGCGATCTTGGCCTGCTCGGCGTTGACGACATCCATGATGACGCCGCCCTTGAGCATTTCCGCCATCCCGCGCTTGACCTTCGACGTACCGGTCTGCGGACTGTTCTCGGTCACTCGATCCTCCATCGCTGTGTGGCTGCTGCGCTCCCAGCGTAGGCCGTGCGACCGGTCCCGGATCAGTCCACTTCAGATCATGTGGACTGATGTGTCCTGCGCCTCGGTCAGCGCCTGGCCGAGCCGATCCACCACCAGCCGCAGCGTCTCAGGGGGTGCCGTGAACGGGATGCGCAGGTGCCGCCGATCCGTACCGTCAGGCGTGAACAGGTCCCCCGCGCTGAGCAACAGCCCGTGCCGCCGGGCGATTTCGAGGACCCGGCGCGAGCGCAGTTCGGTCAGCTCGAGCCACAGCGTCATACCGCCGGTCGGCGTGACCCACGCCACCCCCGGCAACGTACGGAGGCCCGTCTCCAGCGCGGCCAGGTTGGCTCGCAGCCGGGCACGACGCCGTACGACGAGTTGGTCCAGGCGGTCCACCAGGGCCTGCGCGAGCAGATCGTCGAGGGCGCTCGGCGAGGTGATGTTGAGCTGCGCGGTGGTGGTCATGCGCCGCCGCAACTGCCGGCCGCTACGAACCCAGCCGACGCGGAGGCCACCCCAGACGGTCTTGCTCAGGCTGCCCACGCTGACGGTCCGCGGATACCGGCTGAGCGGCGGGGGCTGCTCGGACGCGGACAGCCACAACGGCCGCAGGGTCTCGTCGCAAATCAGCGTGGCGTCGTACCGGCGGGCGATCTCCACCACCTTGAGGCGGCGATCCCCCGGCAGACTGAGGCCCGTCGGGTTGTGGTTGTCCGCCTGCAGGTAGATCACCTTGGGTTTGTGGCGCCGGCACAGATGCGCGAGCTGGTCCGGATCCCAAACACCCGCGGGCCAGCCAACCACCTCCAGGTGGTGCCGTCGCAGGATGTCGAGGGCCGCGGGATACGTCGGCGACTCGGTGATCGCGATGCCCGGGCCGAGGTCGAGCCCGGCGAGAGCGGCGTTCAGCCCGGCGGCGGCGCCAACCGTGAGCGTGAGCTGATCCGCCTCGGTCGGTACGCCTTCCCGCGTGAGCTGCGCGGCCAGTACGGCGCGAAGCTCGGCCGAACCACCCGGCGGCGGGCCGTCGCCACCCATGGCCTGCGGCAGACCACCCGTAACAAGCTGAGCGCAGGCCTCGGCCACATCGTGCGGCGCGGCCGTCGTGGCGAAGCGCAAGTCGAGTAGGGGCTCATCCGCCTGGACCAGGGCCCGGCCGGTTTGAGTGGTGACGGTGGAGGCGGGGGCGATCGGGTCGAGCAGCCGGTCCAGCGGGCGTACGTGCGTACCCGAGCCACGCCGGGTTTCGAGTACGCCGTCCGCGCGCAGCTGGTCGAGCGCGCGCACAACCGTCACCCGGCTGACGCCCAGGCGGTCCGCGAGTACCCGCTCGGAGGGCAGACGCGAGCCGATCGAGAGGTCGCCGCGCTCAATCCGGCGCAGCACCAGACCCTCCACCTGCGCGGTCTTGGTGCCGTCCGCGGGATCGAGGTCATCGGCTCGCCACATAAGTCCACTCTGACACAACTGGCCTTACCCGCGGAAACAACGCGTGGCTCCGCTAGCGTCAGGGCGTGCTGTTGCCTGACTCGTCGGTGCCGGGGGCGGATCTGCCTGTCCGGGCGGTGCTGCCTGCCACGGTTGATGCGGTGCGCTCGCGCGGTACGGCGGTTGTGGTCGCGCCGCCTGGATCGGGCAAGACGTCGCTGTTGCCACTTGCGCTGGCCGACGCCCTCGAGACAACGATCATCGTCGCCGAACCGCGGAGGATGGCGACGCGTGCGGCCGCGACCCGGCTGGCGACGCTGGTCGGCGAACCGCTCGGGCAGCGCATCGGTTACGCGATGCGCGGTGAACGCAGCGGCGGCAAGGGACTGCGCGTCGAGGTGGTCACGACCGGGCTCCTGGTACGACGCCTGCAGCAGAACCCGGAGCTGCCGGGTGTCGCCGCGATCGTGATCGACGAGTGCCATGAACGGCACCTCGATGCCGATCTGCTGCTCGCGTTCTGCGTCGACATCCGGGCGAATCTGCGGGCAGACCTGGCGATCGTCGCGACCTCGGCCACTGCGGACACGATCAGACTGAGTCGCGCACTGGGCACGGACGTTCCGGCGCCAGTGATCACCGCGTCCGCCGCGCTGTTCGACGTGGCGATCGAATGGGCCCCGCCACCGGTCCCCGTGCCGCTGCTTCCCGGCGGGCGGGTCGACCCGCGCCTGCTGGATCACGTCGCGGCCGTCGTACGGCGGGCGTGTGCCGAGAACGACGGCGACGTCCTCGTGTTCGTTCCGGGTGAGGGCGAGATCAACGGCGTGACTCGCCGGTTGGCGGATCTGAACGTACTGCCGTTGTTCGGTCGCCAGTCGAGGGCTGAACAGGACCGCGCGCTGGCGCCGGCCGCTACTCGACGGATCGTGGTCACGACCTCGGTCGCGGAGAGTTCGCTGACCGTGCCCGGGGTCCGGGTTGTGGTCGACTCGGGTCTGGCCCGGGAGCCGCGGACCGATCAATCCCGTGGGCTCGGCACGTTGGTCACCTGCCGGGTTTCGAAATCGTCGGCCGACCAGCGAGCGGGTCGCGCCGGGCGGGAGGCGCCGGGCCGGGTCTATCGGTGCTGGTCTGCCACCGATCACATGCATCTCGACGATCACGCGGCGCCGGAGATCGCGATCGCCGATCTGGCGGCCTTCGCGCTTGACCTCGCGGCCTGGGGTGCGCCTGCTGGTGACGGCCTGACCTTGCTCGAAGCACCGCCGATGGTGGCGATGACCGCGGCTACCGAATTGCTGCACCGGCTCGATGCCCTTGACGACGATGGCCGGATCACCGAGCGGGGACGGCGGATGGCGGCGATCGGCACGCATCCACGGTTGGCTCGCGCGTTGCTGGACGGAACGCCGCGGGTCGGCGTCGACCGGGCGCGCGAGATCGTCGCGATGCTCTCGGACGACTCCGGCCGCGACTTCGGCGACGATCTGCCGGCCCGCTGGCGGGCTCTGCGCCGCGGCGAGGACCGCGCGGCCACGGCTCGCTGGCGGGAGGAAGCAAAGCGCCTCAACGGGAACACGACCGACAACGGCACGACGGACGGCGGCACGACGGACGGCGGCACGACGGACGGCGGCTCGGCCGGCCGAGGGACGCGCGGCGTACCGGACGATCTTGCGGTGGGAACCTTGGTGGGACTGGCCTATCCGGATCGGATCGCGCGGATCCGGACCGCCGACTCGGCGACGTACCAGATGTCCGGTGGCACGGGTGCTGCGCTGGATCCGCAATCGCCGCTGCGGACCACGCCGTGGCTGGCGATCGCGGTTGCCGATCGGGCCCCTGGCCGTGCGGACGCCAGGATCCGTTCCGCGGCTCCGATCGACGAGCAGACCGCGCGAGACATCGCGGGCGACCTCGTCTCGACCAACGACCAGATCCGCTGGGACGACGGCCGGATCGTGACGAGGCGCGTCGAGACACTCGGCGCGATCGTGCTGACCGACGTCCCGCTGGCGAAACCCGATCCGCTGCTCGTCCAAGCGGCCGTCCGGGACGGCATCCGGCGCAGCGGTCTGTCCGTACTGCGCTGGCCGGAGGCCGCCCTCGCCTTGCGGCAGCGGCTCGCGTTCTGCCACGCCCATCTCGGCGCCCCCTGGCCTGCGGTCGACGACGAAGCGCTACTGGCCGAGCTCGACGTTTGGCTCGGTACCGAACTCGCCTCGGTGCGAGGCGCGCGCGATCTTGCCCAGATCGACGTGGGTTCGGCGCTCCGGCGACTACTGCCGTGGCCCGCGGCAGCCCGGTTCGGCGAACTCGCACCGGAACGGCTCCAGGTCCCTTCGGGCTCCGAGGTGCGACTCGCGTACGACGGTGTTGAGCCACCGGTCCTCGCAGTGAAGTTGCAGGAGGTATTCGGCTGGACGGCCACTCCGGCTGTCGCGGACGGTCGTGTTCCCGTCGTTCTGCACCTGCTGTCGCCCGCCCGGCGCCCGGTGGCGATCACGAGCGACCTCGCTTCTTTCTGGAAGCAGGGCTATCCCCAGGTGCGAGCCGATCTGCGAGCCCGCTACCCCCGCCATCCGTGGCCCGAAGATCCACTCACCGCCATCCCGACCAAGCGGGTGAAACCTCGCCAGTGAACCGGCCTTCGGCTCGTTCCGCGAATTGTCGGTGGGTGGTGGCAGAATCGAACCTATGAGCGAACGGTGGGCGATCGCGCCGCTGGAAGGCGGCGGGGCCGAGGTCGTGCCGCTCGGGGTGGACGGGCGGCCAACGGCTCCGGTCCAGCGCGAGGGCGATCTCGTTACTGCCGTGCGCTCGCGACCGGCCGTGGACCGCTGGGTCTGGCGTGCGACGGCCGAGCTGTATCCGCGCCTGCTCACGGCCGGGGTCCGGGTCGAGCGCTGCTACGACATCGAGAACGCTGAAGGTCTGTTGCTCGCGCACGAGGGCCGGTTCGGCGAGCCGCGATCGGCGGCGGCCGCGTGGGCCCGGCTGAAGGGTTTGCAGGTCCCACCGGATCCGCCGCTGCGCGCGGCCGAGCCGGGATCGCAGTCGTCGTTGTTCGAGATCCAGCCGAAGCCGGTCCCGTTCGACGCGCTGTTGACCGTTTACGCCGATCAGCTGCAACGCCACGAGAAGGCGGTTGATCCCGATCGAATGCGGCTGCTGACCGCGGCCGAGTCGGCGGGCATGCTGGTCGCCGCCGAGATGGACCAGGCAGGGCTGCCATGGAGCGCCGAGGTCCACCGCGCCCTGCTCGACGAACTGCTGGGCGAGCGCTATGCGGGCGGGGTCGAACCACGCCGGCTCGCTGAGTTGGCCGACCAGGTGTCCGAGGCCTTCGGCCGGCCGGTTCGGCCCGCACTCGCCGCCGACGTGATCAAGGCGTTCGGGCAGGCCGGGATCAAGGTGCGCTCGACCCGCCGGTGGGAGCTGGCCGGGATCGACCATCCGGCCGTCGCTCCCCTGCTGGAGTACCGATCGCTCTACCGCATCTACACGGCGAACGGCTGGTCCTGGCTGCAGGACTGGGTGCACGGCGGGCGCTTCCGCCCCGGCTATCTCCCCGGCGGTACGGCGACCGGCCGCTGGGTGACGAACGGCGGTGGCGCGCTGCAGATTCCGAAGGTCATCCGCCGGGCGGTTGTCGCCGATCCCGGCTGGCGCCTTGTCGTCGCGGACGCGGATCAGCTCGAACCACGCATCCTGGCCGCGGTCTCCCGGGACAAGGCCTTCATGGAGGTCGCGGGCAAGGCCGGCGACCTGTACAAGGCCGTCTCGGACAAGGCCTTCGCGGGTGATCGCGAGACCGCCAAGCTCGCCGTGCTGGGCGCGATCTACGGGCAGACCTCGGGCGACGGCCTGGAGAACCTGGCCGATCTCCGCCGCCGCTTCCCCCAAGCCGTGGCGTATGTCGACGACGCGGCGCGGGCCGGTGAGGAAGGCCGCCTGGTCCGGACCCACCTCGGCCGGACCTGCCCGCCCGCCGTGCGCACGGGCGAGGTGGACCCGTCGGTCGAGGTGGAGGAAACGCGCTACGCGGCGGGCTATTCCGGTTCGGACGCGCGGGCCCGGGGGCGTTTCACCCGCAACTTCGTCGTTCAGGGCAGCGCGGCGGACTGGGCGTTGCTGATGCTGGCCGCGCTTCGCCGGTCGATCACCGATCTGCAGGCGGAGCTGGTCTTCTTCCAGCACGACGAGGTGATCGTGCACTGCCCGGAAGACGAGGCTGAGCAGGTGTCGGCAGCGATCCGCGCCGCCGGGGAGCTTGCCGGACGAATAGCGTTCGGCGAAACCCCCACGCGCTTTCCCTTCACGATCGCCGTCGTGCAGTGCTACGCGGACGCGAAATGACCGCTACGAGCCGGTAGCTGGTTCGGGGAGCGGACGGTTGGGATTCCGGGGAGTGAAAAGGTGGGCCGCAGGGCTTCGGCATGAGCCGGTTCGGCCGCTACATTTTTTCCCATGGGTGCATGGGACGCGTCGGTCTTCGGTAACGACACTGCCGCCGACTGGGCCGGCGATCTGATCGACGCTGGTTCGGTGGATTCGATCGTGGAGCTGCTTTCGCAAGTGGCCGAGACCCCCGAGGACGACGTCCTCGACGCGGATCTGGCCTGCGAGGCGCTGGCCGCCGCCGAGGTGGTCGCGGCCGCCGCGGGCAGCCCGGTCGAGGCCGACGAGTACAACGCGGAGGCGCTGGCCTGGGGATCCAAGCATCCCGAGCTCGGCACGAAGGAGAACCGCGTTCTCGCCGTGCTCGCCGCCGAGCGGGTCCGGGCGCCTGGTTCCGAACTGCTGGAGCACTGGCGCGGTATCGACCCCGAGCCGGGCGAGTGGGACGAGGCCATCGACGACCTGGTCGAACGCCTCAGCTGACCTGCTGGCGGCGCTAGCTGCCGTCGTCGAGTTCGATGGTGCGGGGCAGTGGCGCGTGGCCGGCCAGGCGCAGCACGCCGACAAGGCGGCGCTGACGCAGGGCGCGGGTTGAGACCACGATGTCGTTGTGGAACCGCCTCGCCAGCTGAACCCGCCGCGCGGTGGCGGCCAACTCCCCCACCCACGGCTCGATCGCCGCACCCGTGAGCGTGGCAGCGATCGCCCGCGTGAGCGCGGACTCGCATTGCTCCCGGTCGTCGGCTGACGCCGTCCGGGCCCGGTGCGCGGCGTCCAGCAGTAGCAACGAACTGGCCGGATCGAGAACCCCCGCACTGGCCAGTTCCGACACCAGCGCCGATCGCCGCGCCAGTTCGGTGTCGAGCGAGGCCCGGGCCGTCGCGACCCGGTGATGCAGCCGGTCAAGCCGTCCCGCGGTCCAGGTCGAGTACAACGCCAACAGCAAGACGACCACCACAACCGCCACCAGCACCCAGGCCCACACGCCCCCATTCCACCTCATCGCCCGGACCGGGTCGACCAGCGCTTACGGGCCGCTGACGTTCAGCGCTGTTCCAGGGACAGCGGGTGGCGCCGGCCCTAGGGTCGAAACGTGGCTATCAAGGATGCTGAGATCGGCGTGATCGGCGGTTCGGGCTTCTACTCGTTCCTGGCCGACGCACGGGCGGTCGCTATCGACACGCCCTTCGGACCGCCGAGCGAACCACCGGTGGCCGGAGAGGTCGGCGGTCGCCGGGTGGCGTTCATCCCCCGGCACGGCGCGGATCACCGGTTCGCGCCGCATCGCGTGAACTACCGCGCCAATCTGTGGGCCTTGCGGGCGCTCGGCGTACGGCAGGTGCTCGGGCCGTGCGCCGTCGGTTCCCTGCGGGCCGAACTCACCCCGGGCACGATCGTCGTACCGGATCAGCTCGTCGACCGGACCTGGGGTCGCGCACACACCGTGTACGACGAAGGGCCGCCGGTGCACGTCTCCCCCGCCGATCCGTACTGCCCGCGCGGACGCGCGACAGTAGTCGCCCAAGGCAATGAACTGGTCGACGGCGGCACGATGGTGGTGATCAACGGGCCGCGGTTCTCTACCCGGGCGGAGTCGCAGTGGCATGCGGCGCAGGGCTGGTCCCTGGTCGGCATGACCGGGGCGCCGGAAGCAACCATCGCCCGCGAACTCGCGCTCTGCTACACCTCCGTGGCGGTCGTGACCGATCACGACGCGGGGGTCGAGGCCGGTGAAGGCGTCACTCATGCCGAGGTACTGGCCCAGTTCGGCAAGAGCATCGAGACACTGAAGTCCCTGCTCACCAAGGTCGTTGCCGAACTCCCTTCGACCGACTCCGATTGCGCCTGCCACCACTGTCTGGACGGCCTTCCGCTGCCGTTCGAGTTGCCATGAGGATCTTGGTCACGGGCGGCGCCGGCTTCATCGGCAGGCACGTGCACCGCCAGGTTGTTGCCGAAGGCCACCAGGTCGACGTACTCGACTCACTGCGCGCCGACGTTCATCGCGAACCACCCCGCGGACTCGACGTCATCCAGGCCGACGTCCGGGACGCCGAGGCGCTCGATCGGGCCTTGCCGGGCGTCGACGCGGTGATCCACCTCGCGGCCAAGGTGGGCCTCGGCGTCGACGTCGACGATCTCGACGACTACGTCAGTACGAACAGCCTCGGTACGGCGGTACTGCTGCGCGCGATGGCCCGTTCCGGCGTACGACGACTGGTCTTCGCCAGTTCGATGGTGGTGTACGGCGAGGGGCACTACGACTGCGACCGGCACGGGCCCGTCGCGCCTGGGCCCCGGCGGATCGAGGACCTGGAGCGAGGGCGGTTCGAACCACTCTGCCCAGTGTGCGGCGAACCACTCACGCCCGGGCTGATCGACGAAGACGCCCGGCTGGATCCGCGCAACACCTACGCCGCGACCAAGGTGAACGGCGAACACCTCGCCGCCTCGTGGGCCCGGGAGACGGGTGGCGTCGTGGCCGCGATGCGCTTCCACAACGTGTACGGGCCGGGCATGCCACGCGATACGCCGTACGCCGGGGTGGCCGCGATCTTCCGCTCGGCGCTCGACCGTGGCGAACCACCGCGGGTCTTCGAGGACGGTCGCCAGCGCCGGGATTTCGTGCACGTGCGGGATGTCGCCGCGGCGGTTTCGCTTGCCCTCGGCAACGAACAGCCGTTCGCCGCGTACAACGTGGGCAGTGGAACGGTGCACACCATCGGCGATCTCGCGGCGGAGCTGGCCCGCGCCTACAACGCCGCGCCACCGGTCATCACCGGGCAATACCGCCTCGGCGATGTCCGCCACATCACCGCCTCCTCCACCCGCGCCCGCACCACCCTGCACTGGACCCCGACCTACGACCTCCGCACCGGCATCAAGGACGTGCTCACCACCAACTCGTAGGCGCTCACCGGTCCGGATCCGCCCTCTCAGCGCCGCGACTGTGGCGGTCGAGCGGTGGTCCGGCGGGCGCGCGGGGTTAGGCCGGGGCGGGGATGGGTGGGAGGTGGACTTCGAAGGCGCAGCCGCCCTCGATGTTGGAGACGGCGATTCGGCCGTCGTGGGACTCGACCACGCCGCGGGCGATGGCCAGGCCGAGGCCGCCGCCGTTGTCGGAGGGGGTTCGCTGCAGGTCACCGCGCCAGCCGATGTCGAACACCCGGTCCAGGTCGTCCGGCGGAATGCCGCCGCAGCCGTCGGTGACCGCGAGGCGGATCCGCCCGTCGCTGTCCCGATCCACCGCAAGCCGGACCGTACCGCCTTCATCGGTATGGCGAATCGCGTTGCCGACCAGGTTCGTCACCGCGCGAGTCAGTTCGTCCGCGTCACCGTGTACGGCGAGCCGGTCGTCCCCGGCGGGCGTATCAACCGCCAGTACGACGCCGTAGGCGCGGGCGTGCTCCACGGTCTCCCCCGCGACATCCTCCACGAGCTCCCGCAGGCTGACCGCCGAACGCCGGCGTGGCGCCGGAGCGGCCGACAGGCGGGACAACTCGAACAGGTCGTCCACCAGCCCGGTCATCCGGTCCACCGTGGTGCGCATCTGCCGCAGCGCGCCGGGCACATCCTCGACGACCCCGTCCTCCAGGCCTTCCGAAACCGCCCGCAGTCCCGCGAGCGGCGTACGGAGATCGTGCGACATGAAGGCGACGAGCTCACGGCGACTGGCCTCGAGCGCGCGTTCGCGCTCGCGGGAGGCCGACAGGCGCTGCCGGGTCTTCTCCAGCTCGTCCGACAGCTCGGCCAGCTCAGCGGGAACCGCCAGAGCCGGCTGCTCCGCCACGGATCCCGTGTCGTCGGCCAGACCGCGAAGCCGGCGGCCGACGTCGCGAGAGCCCGCGGTGATCCAGTGGCCGAGCAGGATCGCCAGGCCGATGCCCAGCAGGGCGGCGAAGGCCAGCGTCCACATCACCACCAGCGAGTCGTGGCTGGAGATGAACATGGCCCGTACGTTCTGCATCACGGCCGCTTGTGCCGCGGCCATCGGAACCAGCGCGGCCACGATCATGGTGACGCGTAACGAGCGCCGCCGGACCCGCCACAGCAGCAGTACGCCGAGCGCCGCCACCACCGCCGTGGTCAGAGTGGTGAAGGCGAGAATCGTGAACATGTCCTTCATCCGGCCGGCTCCTCCTCGGCCGCGAAGCGATAACCGGTTCTCGGCACGGTGAGCACCAGCCGGGGATCGGACGGATCGTGCTCGATCTTCTCCCGCAGCCGGCGGACGTGCACGGTCACCGTCGACGAGTCGCCGAAGTCCCAGCCCCAGACGCGGCGCAGCAACTCCGCCTTGGTGAAGGCTTCGCCCGGATGACCGACCAGAAAGGCCAGCAGGTCGAACTCCCGGTGCGTCAGCGACAACGGTTCACCCGCCAGGGAAGCCGTCCGGGCCGCCGTATCGAGTGCAACGGGCCCACAGGCCAGCTTCTTCGGCGTCAGCGTCTGCCCGCCTAGGCGTTCCTCACGGCGTAACAGAGCCTGCACGCGCAGGGTGATCTCGCGCGGGCTGAACGGCTTGACCACGTAGTCGTCGGCACCGAACTCCAGCCCGACTAGACGGTCTTCTTCCTCGCCCCGGGCCGACAACATGATCACGGCCGCGCCGTCGTCTGCAGCGCGCATACGGCGCAACACCTCCAGTCCGGACAGGCCAGGCAGCATCACGTCCAGGACCACTACCGACGGCCGCCACTGTTGCCAGGCTTCAACCGCCTGCAGGCCGTCGGCGACCACCCGAGCCTCGTAGCCGGCCTTGGTCAGATAGGCGGAGACGACGTTCGACACGGTCGGGTCGTCATCCACGATGAGCACGCGAGTAGCCACGGTCTGAGCGTAGAACCTCCCGACCGCATCTCACCGCCCATTGCGACTTCTCCCGGCGTACGTAAGCGAGCCGTCATCGCGTCCAGGCCCCACCCGGGCCGCGCCGTACCTACCGTCGAAGAGTGCCCGAACCGACGATCGACCTCGTACTGCCCTGCCTCAACGAGGCCGCCGCCCTGCCCTGGGTCCTCGGCCGCCTGCCCACCGGCGTACGGGCGATCGTGGTCGACAACGGCTCCACCGACGGCTCCGCCACGATCGCTGCCGCCCATGGCGCGACGGTGGTCCACTGCGACCTCAAGGGGTACGGCGCCGCCTGCCACGCGGGGCTGGAGGCCTCGACCGCAAAGATCGTGGCCTTCCTCGACGCGGACGCCTCGCTCGATCCACGCCAGCTCGACCGGGTCATCGCGCCGGTCCAGGCGGGCGAGGTGGACCTGATGCTCGGCCGCCGCAAACCGGTTTCGCGCCAGGCCTGGCCGTGGCACTTACGCCTCGCGAACGCCGAGCTCTCCCGCCGCATCCGCCGCCGTACGGGCCTGACGTTGCGCGACCTGGGTCCGATGCGGGCGGCCCGGCGGGAGGGACTTCTCGGCCTGGGGATCACCGATCGTCGTTCGGGCTATCCCCTGGAGACGGTGGTACGAGCGGCCGACGCGCGATGGCGGATCGCCGAAGTCGAGGTGGACTACCTGCCGCGGTCCGGCCGTTCGAAGGTGACCGGCACGCCGCTCGGTGCCGCCCGGGCGGTTCTCGACATGAGCAAGGTCCTCGCCGGATGACCTACATCGTGATCGCGAAGGAGCCCGTGCCGGGGCGAGTCAAGACGCGCCTGCAAACCGGTTTCACCCCCGCGGAGGCCGCCGCGCTCGCCCGCGCGGCCCTGACCGACACCCTGCAGGCCGTTCGGGCGGCCGCCGCCACCGAGCAACCCGTACGTCGTACCGTGCTGGCTCTCGACGGCAGGGCCGGTCCGTGGCTGCCACCGGAGTTCGAGGTTGTGCCGCAACGCGGCGAAGGCCTCGCCGAACGGCTGGCGGCCGCTTTCGAGGATGCGTACGAGGGTGAACCGATGCTGCTGGTCGGGATGGATACGCCGCAGCTCACGTCGGAACTCCTCAAACCCGACTGGACCGGGTACGACGCGGTCCTGGGCCTGACCGATGACGGCGGTTACTGGACGATCGGGCTGCGGCATCCGGATCGACGCGTGTTCGATCGGGTGCCGATGTCCACCGACCACACCGGCGCCGACCAGCTGGATCAATTGGTTGCCCTCGGCTACAACGTGCGGCTGTTGCCGACGCTGCGCGACGTGGATACGCCAGCGGACGCGATGGCCGTGGCAACCACCTATCCCGGGCTGCGAATGTCGCGGTTGCACCGACGGCTGCAGCGTTCGGCTCATCCCGCCATGTTGTTCGAACGGGCGCTCGGCGGGGAACCGGTTGTTGCCTTCGGCTCCGATGGACGCGCCGTCCCGGGCTTGGCGGAGGTGGATCGGTGGAACGCGCCGGCCGATGCGGTCGACCGGCTCGCGCTGAGCCGTTGCGAAGGGCCGGTGCTCGACATCGGGTGTGGACCCGGCCGGATCGTGACCGCCTTGGCCGAACGGGGAATTCCGGCCCTCGGCGTGGACGTGTCGGCCCAGGCCGTACTGCTCACCACCAGGCAGGGCGCGCCGGCCTTGCGGCGACCGGTGCAGGAGCCGCTGCCGGGCGAGGGCCGTTGGGGCACGGTGTTGCTGATGGACGGGAACATCGGCATCGGGGGCGCGCCCGGCGAACTGCTGCGCCGGTGCGCCGAACTGGTCCGGCCGGAGGGCCTGGTGCTGGTCGAGGTCGATCCCGACGACAGCCTCGACGAGTCGGGTCCGATCGTGCTGCACAGCCCGGGCACCGGCCGCCGCTCGACGCCGTTGCCTTGGGCACGGGTTGGCAGTCTGGCGGTCCTGAGGCATGCGCTTGCGGCCGACCTGCTGGCCACGGAGGACTGGCGCGCGGACGGCCGGGCTTTTCTCACCTTCCGCCGCTGCGGCTCCCACCGCGTTGCGCGGGTGGGCGGATGAGGTTCGGACTTGGCGCTTTGCTCGCGGCAACGATCTGCGCCGGGACGATCGTTGCCACCGCCAACAGCTGGTGGCCGACCTCGGTGTTGCTCGGGGCAACTGTGGCCATAGCCGGTATCGCCCTCGTCGTTACCCGGCAGCCACCCGGGCGGCACGTCGTGATCACATTGCTTGCGGGCGCCGCATTGTGCCAACTGCCTGGTCTGACCATGCCGCCGCTGTCCAGCACCGACGCGTACCGCTATGTCTGGGATGGCCGAGTCTCGATATCTGGCACTTCCCCGTATGCCCATGTGCCGCTCGACGACGAGCTTGCGCAGCTGCGCGATCCACTGCTCTTCCCCGGCCTCGGCGCGAACGACCGCTCCGGCGTGACCGGACCACCGCGAGTGCCCGCCGACGAGGCCGGCCTGATCGACCTGGCGAAGGACGACCCGCGCACGAAGATCAACCGGCCGCGGGTGCCGACGATCTACCCACCGGTGGCGCAGGCGTACTTCGCCACGGTCGCGCTGGTCACTCCTTGGCAGGCCGGTACGTTCGGGTTGCAGTTGGCCTCGGCCGCGATCGCCGTACTGCTCACCTGGCTGCTCGCCTGGGCGCTGAAGGCCGGCGGCCGCGATCCTCGCTGGGCGGTGCTGTGGGGCTGGTCCCCGATGGTCGTCCTGGAAACCGGTAGCGCGGCTCATGTCGACGTTCTCGCTGCATTCCTGCTCGTTGCCGCCGTCATCGTTGCCGCCCGGCGTCCGTTCGCGGCCGGCGTACTGGTGGGTGCCGCCGCGAGCGTGAAGTTGCTGCCGCTTTTGTTGCTGCCGGCATTCACCAGCCTGCGCCGTCGCGAACTAGCCGCGCCGTTTGTTGCCGTTGGCACCTTTGTCGCGTCGTACCTGCCCTACCTGCTCGTCTCGGGCAGTCTGGTGATCGGATTCCTCCCTGGCTATCTCACCCAGGAGAACTTCACCGAGCGCTCGTCGCTGCTCGGCCTGGTGCTACCGCCGGAACTTCGCCAGTTCGCCGCCGCCGCGATAGCGCTGGCCCTCGCCGTCGTGGCGGTCCGCCAGTTCGGCCGCGAACCCGTCGCGGTCACCTGCTGCTGGCTGTACGGCGCGGCGCTGCTGCTCACCACGCCCGCCTATCCGTGGTACGGCCTCCCGCTGATCGCGCTCGCCGTACTCGCGACGCGGCCCGAGTGGCTCGTCGTACCGACGGCGGCCTACGCGGCGTACGTGAACTACACCGACGGGCCCCGGCAGGGTCTGATCTACCTGGCCGCGGCCGTGATCGTGGTCACCGCGACGGCGGTACGATCCACCCGCCGTGTTCGCGCTCACACGGAGCGTCCGAATACGGCGAATCCGGTTTGACCCGGGTGGCCAACGGCGCCAACACTGGGAGGCCGTCGCGTTGTGAGGCGGCGAACGAACGTCTGAGTGAAAGGCCCTTCCGTGTCCGACCGTCTTCCGCGCCTAGCCCTGGCCACCTCCGCCGAGCACGCCCAGTTGCACGAGGACGACCTCCCGTTGCTGGCCGCCCTGCGCGAGGCCGGTCTCGACGCGGTGCCGGTGGTCTGGACCGATCCCTCGATCGACTGGTCGTCGTACGACGCGGTGCTGCTGCGCTCGATCTGGGACTACCACAAGCGCTATCTCGAGTTCACCGAATGGCTCGGGCAGCTGGACAAGGCGGGCGTGCGCCTGCTGAACGACAGCGCCCTGGTCCGGTGGAACGCGGACAAGCGCTACCTACTGGAACTGCGCGAAAAGGGTGTCGCGATCGTGCCAACGCAGGTCGCGGCCGGCGCCTGTCTGCGTGAGGTGGTCGGCGGCCTGACCGGCCAGGAGATCGTGGTCAAGCCGACGGTCAGCGCGAGCGCGACGCACACCGTGCGCGGTATCGCCGGCAGCGCGGAACTGGCCGCCGAGCTGGACAAGCTGCCGGATGGCGCGTACCTGGTGCAGCCGTTCCAGCGCGAGGTCACCGCCGACGGCGAGTGGTCGCTGCTGTACTTCGACGGCCAGTTCAGCCACGCGGTGCTCAAGCGCGCGGCCGACGGCGACTTCCGGATCCAGCAGGAGTTCGGCGGCACGTCCGAGGCGATCGAGCCCCCGCCCGCCGCCCTGGAGGTCGCCGAGCGCACGCTCGCGTCGCTCGACGTACGCGTACCGCCGGTGTACGCGCGCATCGACGGCATCATGGCCGGTGGCCGGTTCCTGCTGATGGAGGCCGAGCTGATCGAGCCCTACCTGTTCCTGCCGGACCACCCGGCCGCCTATACCCGCTTCGCCGACGTAGTCACCACCCGCCTCAGCGCCTGACCACCCAAGCGGCTAGCCACAGGCAAGGTGCCAGATCGCGGGGGTTCGAACAGTCCCCGCGCCTAACGGGCGGCGAGCCAGGCCTGGTGGAAGGCTTCGTAGGAGGGGAAACGGGTGGTGACGGCCTCTTGGGTGACGGCGTAAAGGGCGTCGTTACCGCGGAAGGGCGAGCGGTCCAGAGTGCCGTCCGATAGGAAGACCAACACCGCGCGGGCCAGCACGTAGGCGGTGGTGCGGTCGTCGATCGGCGCGCCGAGGGAGAACTCCTCCGGCGCCATGAACCGGCGCGCGCCGAACATCCGGCCCATGTCGTTGCGGTAGGCACCGAAGTGGTAGGTGTCGAGGTCCATCACGGTCAACCGCCGACGCGTGAAGTCGTACAACAGGCACCCGTCGTAGAAGTCACCCTCAACCCACCCCGCGCTCGTGATCCGCGCATGCAGTTCGAACAACGCGTCTAGTGCAGTCAGAATCTCGCCCACCGGCAACGAGCGGAACCGCTGGTACGCCGTGGCCGGATCGTCCCGCCGCTCCCGGGTGGTCCCCAAGTGCTCGCCATCGCGCCACTCGTAGACCAGTACGGGACCACCGGGTGACTCGATCACCGCGTGCAGCTCAGGTACCAGCGGATGCGGAACCGCCTCGGCGATACGGACGGCGTTGCGCAGCAGAGCCACCCGGCCGTCGAAGTCGAGGTACGGCGCCTGGTCGGCCGGATCCCCCGCGGTCTTGAGGAAGTACCGCCCGGCCGGAGTCTCCACGCCGTACGACACGTTGCCCGAGTCCTGCGTATCCGCCCCGAACCGGGCGAAGACCCGGCCGAGCTGCTCGACGTACTCGGCCGGCTGGATTTCGATCGCGGCAGGGAACATCCGACCGACCCTAGCGACCGCCCGCCGCTGCCGCGACCGATTTGCGCCGGGCTGGTTGTCGTCGCGCGGGGCGGGTACCGGACGGTCGAGAGAGAGGTGATCCCTGATGGGACTGACAGCAGACGGCCGGTATCCGCCCGGCGAGAAACCGCGAACGGTCACCGACAGCGACGTGAACGCCGAACTCGAACGGACCGGCACGGTGGACGAGAGCCTGCTCGGCAAGGCCGATATCGAGCACGACGAGGGCGCTCAGCCGCATTCACCCCGCGGGCAGGCCGCCCGGACCGCGGAGAACGCCGACAACGTGCCGGAGCACGGCAACTCCGACCCGGCCGACTTCCACCCCGGCGGCCCCGAAGCGGCAGACCCACCCAACCGCACCCCCTGAGCCCGTACGACGCGCCTTGAGCCGGTACGGCGGCCTGGCCGTCGTACCCGCTCAGGACGTCGGAGGTCCTGAGCCCGTCGCACCCGAAGCGGCGGGCTCAGCCCTGTCGGCGTACGGCCGGGAACTGACCTGTAACGATCGGCATACTGCCGGACATGGTCGGAGTATGACGAGTACGCCGAGTCCACCACGTCTCGCGCCGTTACGGGCCGTGACGGACCAGGAACTCAGATTCCGCGAGCTGTTCGCCGGGAACTCCCGCGATCTGCTCGGCTTCGCCCTGCGCCGGGTGTGCTCGCCGGAGGACGCCTCGGACATCGTGGCGGAGACGATGCTCGTGGCCTGGCGGCGGATCGACGAGGTGCCGATCGACGGCACCGCCCGGCTCTGGCTGTACGGCGTCGCGCGGCGGGTGCTCGCGAACCACCGGCGCGGGCAGGCCCGGCGCGACCGGCTGGGCGAGCGCCTTCGCCTGCAACTGGTCCAGGTCGCCCCGGACCCGACCGATTCGATCGACTCGAACACCGTGGTGCGGGCGGCAATGGCCCGGCTCGGCGAAAGCGATCGCGAACTGCTGATGCTGACCGGCTGGGAAGGGCTCGATCCGCGAGAGGTCGCGATCGTGCTCGGTGTTCCCGCGCGTACGGTCCGGACCCGCCTGCATCGGGCCCGGACCCGACTACGCAAGTTGCTCGGAGACGCTTTCGACGCAGACGGACATGTACGGGATGAACCGCACGCGCGACCGGCTCAGGAGGAGCGATGAACGACGACCAGCTCAGCCGCCTGATCGCGCAGGCCAACCCGTTCGGCGAGAACACGGTCCGGCAGTTGCCGATCGACGACGCCGAGTCCGACCTGCTGGAGGAGATCATGATCACCGCCGAGCCCACCCCTCAGCGCAAACCGAGCGGCCGCCGCGCCATGGTGCTGGCCGCCGCCGCGGTCGCCACCATCGCCGTACTCGCATCTCAACTGCTGCCCCTCGGCTCCGCCCAGCCGGCCCCAGGGCCAGCCGGCAGCATCGGGTCCGCCCAGGTTCGGACAGACGGCGCCCAGCGCCTGTTGCTGAACGCCCCCGGATGGAAGATCGACCAGTTCATCAGCGGTGGGACCTTCGACGGTGGTGAACTGGACTTCAAGAACGGCAAGAAGGATCTGAGTGTGCATTGGCGCGCCGCGGAGCTGTACAAGTCGTACTACGACGACCGCGCCGACGTGAGTGCGCCCAAGCCGATCGAGCTGCTCGGCCAGCAGGGTTCGGTGTTCAACTACAGCGCGCGTGACCACGCCGCCATGCTGCCACCGAAGGGCAAGCACTTCCTCGAGATCCGCGGGTCCGGCGGGACGGAGAAGGAGTTCCGCGAGTTGCTGTCCAAGCTGTACGTGGTGGACAGCAATGCCTGGGTGGACGCCTTGCCAGGCAGCGTCGTAAAGCCGTCCGAGGTGGAAGTCGTGGTCGGCGAGATGCTGGCCGATGTCCCGATTCCGGCCGGGCTCAACCGCGAGAAGCTCTACCAGGGCGCGCCGAACGACCGGTACCACCTTGGGGCCGACGTCAGTGGAGCGGTTACCTGCCTGTGGGTCGACAAGTGGGTCAAGGCCAGGAAGGCCGGCGACGCCGCCGGAATGCAGGCATCCGTCCAGGCGATGAACACCAGCCGGAACTGGAAAGTCCTCAAGGAGATGGCCAAGGACGGCGATTACTCTGCCGTGCTGTGGGACTTGGTGGGCTTGATCGCCGCCGGCAAGGACCCGGGCAACTACAGGTCGAGGCTCGGCTGCAAGTAACGCCGGTCAAAGGAGCCCTGCGCACTTCGCGCAAGGCTTCTTTGCCATCGGCAACCAGCCTTGGGTGGTAAGGCTGACTGACGAACGCGATCGCGGGTACTGGGCTGCCAGCCGAAACTGGAGGTAGACCGTGCCATCGCTTCGCCGTGAGGTGACCACACCCCTGCTGTACCTGTTCATCCTCGGCGACACGCTCGGCGCCGGCGTCTACGTGCTGATCGGCGAAATCGCCGGCGAATCCGGCGGCGCCGTCTGGCTGCCCCTGGTGCTCGCGTTGTTGCTCGCCCTGCTAACCGCCACGTCGTACGCCGAACTGGCCACGAAGTACCCACGTGCGGGTGGCGCGTCGCACTACACCCATCGGGCGTTCGGGCCACTCGCCGGGTTCGCGGTCGGCTTCTGCATGCTGGCGGCCGGCCTGGTCTCGGTCGGCGCACTCACTCGCGCCTTCGGCGGCGAATACCTGACCGAGTTCTTCACCGCGCCGACCGCGATAGTGGCCATCGTTTTCCTGGCAGCGTTGGCCGCGCTCAACATCTACGGCATCAAGGACTCGCTGCGCGCGAACGTGGTCGCGACGATGATCGAGGTGACCGGACTGCTGCTGATCGTGGGCCTGGGCTGCTGGGTGATCGCCCGCGGCGACAGCGACCTCGGCCGGCTCACCGAGATCGGCAGCGGCGAGACGGGTGCCGTCGCCGCGACCTTGAGCGGTGCCGTGCTCGCGTACTACTCGTTCGTCGGCTTCGAGACCTCGGTCAACATCGCCGAGGAAACGAAGGACCCGCGCCGGTCGTACCCGCGGGCGCTGTTCGGAGCACTGGCCACCGCTGGAGTGGTCTACCTGGCGATCGGTCTCGTCACCTCAGCGGTGGTTCCTACCAGCACCCTGGCGGAATCGAGTGGCCCGTTGCTCGAGGTGGTTCGCGCCGCGGGCGGCGTACCGACCTGGGTCTTCAGCGCGATCGCCTTGGTCGCGGTGGCGAACGGCGCGTTGCTGACCGGCATCATGTCGTCGCGGCTGGCGTACGGCATGGCGCGCGACGGGCTGCTGCCGAAGGTATTGTCCCGGTTGTTGCCTCAGCGCCGTACTCCGTGGCTCGCCGTCCTCGTGACCACGAGCCTTTCACTGGTATTGGCGCTGACCGGCCAGGTGGCGGAACTGGCGTCCACACTGGTCTTGTTGCTGCTGATCGTGTTCCTCGCGGTCAACACCGCCGTACTGGTATTGCGCCGGGAGACCGTCGACGAAGACCACTTCCGTGCGCCGACGATCATTCCCGTGCTGGGCATCGGTTCCTGCCTGCTGCTGTTCACCCGGATCGAGGCCGGCGTCTGGTTGCGCGGCGGCATCCTGCTGGCGGTCGGCCTGGTACTCGGCCTGGTTGCCGCGCGCAACAAGCAGCGGGCTACCGCCGAATCGCCTTCCTGACCAGCAAGAACACCGCGCCGCCCGCCACCAGCCAAGGCGCCACGACGATGACGGGGTCGAGCGGCTGATGAGCCAGGTCGGCGCGTTTCTGGCCGGTCCGGGATCTCAGCCCGTGATGGGTGAACTCACTGCGCAAACCGGTTTCGGTCAACGGGTTGTCCGGACGCAAGGTGGCGAACGACCGCACGGTGCTCTCCACCGCATCCACCCGATCCGCGGCCGGTAGGAGCAGCCAATGCGCGGCGCGGCCCTCGCTGAACCGGCGGTACGAGTACCGGCGAATCACCCCGGACAGGCCCTTCGGCGGACAGGCCGTACCGATGACCGGAGTGAGCGTCTCGTGCTCGATCGAACGCTCCCGCGGCCACTTCTCGGGTTGGCGCTCGGGGAACTCCCAATGTGCCCCGTTCTCGCCAAGGCACGGCTGCTCCTTCGGTACGGCGGGCCGCCTTGTAACTTCAGTTTCGCGGCGGTCACATGCTGCAGCAGGTTTCCGTCGGCCTCGGCGCCGACCGCGTGCCGCGGCGGGTGGTGGGCCATTGATACTGACATCATGACAAACTGCGGGTGTCAGATTGCTTGTACGTTCCGGAGCTGAGGCGACAGTGGACAAACCCGCGTTACCGCTCGGCCAGGTCATCTCCCTGGACCGGTCGAGTCCCGTGCCGCTGTACTTCCAGGTCGCGCAACGCCTTCAGGACCTGATCGAGTCCGGGGAGATCCCCACCGGCTCGATGCTCGACAACGAGGTGGTCATCGCGTCCCAGCTCGGCCTGGCGCGTCCGACCATCCGCCAGGCCATGCAATACCTGGTGGACAAGGGCTATCTCGCCCGCAAACGCGGTGTCGGTACGACGGTGATCCATAACCGCGTCCGCCGCAAGGTCGAGATGACCAGCCTGTACGAGGACCTGGAGCAGGCCGGACGCCACCCGAGCACGCAGGTCCTGTCGTACGAGGTCGTGCCCGCTCCCCCGGAGGTTGCGACCGCCCTCGGTTTGGAGGTGGGCGCCGACGTGCTGTCGCTGCGCCGGTTGCGCTTCGCCGGGGACGAGCCACTCGCCATCCTGCGAAACCACGTGCTCCGCGATCTCGGCGTGACCGAGGCCGGCCTGAAACGCCAAGGGCTGTACCAGTTGCTGCGCAGCAAGGGCACCGAGATCCGCAGCGCCGACCAGACCGTCAGCGCCCGCCGAGCCACCACGGCCGAAGCGGAACTCCTCGCCCAACCTCGCGGCGCCACCCTGCTCACCGTCAACCGCACCGCCTACGACCAGGCCGGCCGGCCAGTCGAATTCGGCCGCGACCTCTACAGCGCCGCCCTCTACTCCATCGACATCTCCGTAGCCCGCGACTAACCCGCCCCCGCCCGGCGTGTCGTCACCCGTTCATCGGACGCTTGTTACCAGGCGTGTCGCCGTTCATCGGACCCTTGTGACCGCGCCTGGCGGCTGAACCAGGGGCTAGTGGGAGCGTTTGAGCATGGCGTCGGACAGGGCGTTGGCGCATTCGCCTAGGCGGAGGCCGATGACGTCGAGGCGGCGGAGTAGTTCGCGGCGTTTCAGCAGCCAGATCGACAACTCCTGCTGGAACAGCTCCGCCAGCGCCGCCTGGTAGAGCTGCCGCACGCGACCCGCGCACTTTCGCGCCGCCAGGGTCGACTGGGTCACCTCCGCCGGACGCCGCGACAACTTCCGCATGGCCACCTGCAGATGGTCGAGGCCTTCACCGATCGCGTGCAACGCCTCCAGATCCGAAGGCTCGGGCTTCACCTGGTAGAGGTCCGTCTCCCGAACCAGGTCGCGCAGGTTGTCCAGCACATCGTCGACCGAACGGGACAACCGATACAGGTCTTCGCGATCGATCGGCGTGGTCAAGGCCGTCGCGAGTTCCGCGACCAGCTGCGCGCGAAGATCGTCGCCGGAGTGTTCCAGCACGGACATCAACGCCCGGGCTTCGGCCGGTTCCAGCTCACCACTCGTCATCCGAGCGGTCAGCTCGACACCGCGCAGCGCCGCGCCGATCTGCTCCGCGAGGGCCTCGATCGCGCGATGCTGGGCCCGTCCCGACAGGTCGTCGACAAACCGCCGCATCCGCTTCACTGCAGATCCTCGACAAACCGTGGCGTCCGCTTCACAGCAGGCCCTCGACAAACCGTGGCGTCCGCTTCACAGCAGGCCCTCGACCAGTACGGCGGCCAGCGCGCCGCCGGCCAAACCCGCCGGAAGCGTGACGACCCACGCCACGACAAGCGGTACGGCGTACTGCCAGCGAACGCGATGATGGCCATCCATCAGCGCCGCGCCGACCAGTCCGCCGGTGGTCGACTGGGTGATGCTCACCGGCACGCCTACCCCGGCACTACCGAATACCGCGACCGACGAGGCGATCTCGGCCGAGATAACATGCCCGGGCCGTGCTCGCAGCAGGCCAGTGGTCGCGCCAAGGCTGACCCGGCGCAGACTCAGCGCCGAACCGGCCGCGAAAACCGCCGCGACCGCGATGGCGGGCCCGACCTGGAAGCCGCCGAGCAAGGGATGCCCGAGAGCGGCAGCGGCCATGATCACGACCGCGAACATCTTCTGCCCGTCGTTCGCCGCATACGCCAGGCTCTGCCCGGCAAAAGCCAGGAGCTGTACGCCGCCCGTCAGCCGGCTGATCCGCGGCAGCACCGGCAAGCGTCGTACGAGCGAACCGAGCAAGTACGCCACGGCCAGGCCCACCAGCGGCGCGAGAATCCCGAGCAACAGGATGAATCCGAGGTGACCCCAAGCCGGCCTGGTTCCGAATCCGGCCGTCGCGCCCGCGAGTGCACCGAGTAACGCGAGCGTGATGCTGGTCGGAATCCCCTTCCAGGTCAGGGTCAAAACGATCACGATCGCGACGGCCGCCGCCACCAGGAAGGCGGTCTGCGCGTTGTCACCGGCTCCGGCCAGCAGCCGGTGCGTGAACGTGCGCGCCACCGCCAGACCGAACAAGGCCGGACCGATGCCGACGGCAACAACCAGCACGAGCAACACCAGCGGGTTGGACCGGGCCCGGTGACGGGTGGCCAGCGCGAGCAGGGCCCCGCCGTCGTTCGCGCCGCAGATGAAGACGAAGACCAGGGCGGTACCGAGCAGCACAACGCCTTCGATGGCACACCTCCGGAGCGGGTGGAGTGGCGTACGTCCGGTGGCAGCCGACGTACGCCACTCCACGTTTGAGTGGTCACAAGCGTCCGATGAACCCCGACACACCGCGTCACAAGCGCCCGATGAACGGGATACCGACACGCCGGGGGCGGGGGGGCGGGGGGGGGCGGGGGCGGGGGCGGGGGGCGGGGGGGCGTGTCGGCGTGGCGGCGTGGCGGCGTGGCGGGGGGTTAGTCTTCTAGGGGGGTTTCGTCGGCTACGTCGTCCCAGCTGACGAACTTGAAGTTGGTGTTGGGGCGGGGTTCGCCTTCGGGGTCGAGCACGTCCGGGCCGTTGAAGCCGTCCTGGACGACCAGTAGGCCGTCGGGATAGGCGCTGCCGAAGGAGGCACTCGACACCATCGCGCCGTCGCACTCCTCGGAACCGTCGACGGCCGGGCCGGCGCCGATCCGGAAGCTGGTCAGGTACGGGTTGCTGCCCTCGCGGTCGTAGGCGACGAAGGTGTTGTCGCCCTGGCTCGACGCGAGCAGGTAGCCCTCGCCGTCGCCGTCATCGAAGATGGTGAGGCCTTCGACGTCGGCCGCGATCCGCTTGCCGCCGTAGCCCGGGTCCGGGCCGTAGGTGCACTCGTCGGTCTCGGGGTCGTACGTGCCGGGTACGCCGAACGAACGGACCTTGTCGACCAGGGTGGGTGTGCCCGACAGGTTCGACGAGAGCTTCCAGATGCCGACGTCCTCCTGACCGGCGTACAGCTTGCCGGCGTGCACGTCGAAGACCATGCCCTCGACCTGCGGGGTCGAGCCGGGCTCGTCGCACGGGCTCCACCTCGTCCCGTTCGGCAGCACGAACGAGGCCGGCAGGTTGATGGTTCGCACCGGCACGTACGTGATGGTCGAGCCCGTCACCACGAGCTGGACCAGCTTGATCGTGGTGTGGTTGCGCTGGCTGGCTACCGCGTAGTGCTTGCCGGTGGCCTTGTCCGTGTACGACGCGAGGCCGTACGCCGTGTTCTGGTCTTCCACGTCGGCCTCGGTGGCGGAGAACATCCGGGGCGCGTTCGCGGCGGTGACGTCGGTCAGCGGAGCCGACGGCCGGCCCGGGTAGATCCGGTAGGTGCGGATGCGGTCGCGGCCACGGTCGGACACCACGGCCACGTCGGCCTTGCCGTCGGGGAACTGCACCCCGCTGATCAGGTCCACGTTGTTGAACCGGCCGGTCTCCAGCCCTGGAGCCGGTGCGGGCGGTACCGGTAGTGCCTGCACCTGTACGCCGGACAGGTTGTAGACCTTGAGCCCGCCCTCCTTGGCGGTGGTGATGACCAGGCTCTGGCCGGGGTTGGCGTTGTTGCGCCAGATGGCGGGATCGTCGGCGTCGGCGTTGCCACCGGCGTCGTCGTCGAACTGGGCTGGGGTCTCGGTGACGGCCTCGATCGAGGCGATCGTGCCGGCGCCGGTACCGGCCGACGTGGCCGGAGGTGCGGCGGCCACCAGGACGACGGCGGCACAACTCGCGAGCGCGAGTCCGCGCCGGCTGCTGCGGAATCTGGACATCCTTGCCTCCCTGAGGGGCGGTAGATGAGGGAATGCGCTGGAAGCTACCTCACTATGTCTAGACAAACAAGCATTCACCTGGCGGTAACCTTCTGGCCACTTACCCGGCTGAGAAAACTGACCGGATTACGTTCTTATGTCTTGACATATAGACTTATTCGCGGAACGGTTTGTCCACCTGGCCGCACGGGCCCTGCCCCGTCTGGACCGCACCGAGCACCGCACGCGGCAACGCACGCAGCCCTGCTCGCGGACCCGCCAGAGCTGACACGCAGGAGGAGACATGAAGGTGAGATCCGCAGGCACATTCCGGGCCGGCCGGCTGATGACGGCCGCGATCGTGGCGGTCACGGCCGGTTGCGCACCGTCCACCGCGGGAGGTGGCTCGCCCGCGGCCGAACAGTCCCTGCCGCCCGCCGTGGTGGAGGCCGACTTCGACCTGGCGAAGCTGATCGCGGCGGCCAAGGCCGAGGGCAGCGTCACCGTGTACGACAGCACCGGTGACATCAAGAAGGTGGCCGAGGCCTTCACCGCCAAGTACGGCATCAAGGCGACCGGGGTGAAGTCCGACGTCGGCGACACCCTGGAGAAGATGACCCGGGAGGCGCAGGCCGGCAACGTCACCATCGACGCCACCCTGTACGAGAACGGGCCCACGCTGGTCGGCCAGCTGATTCCCCAGCAGACGGTCTACACCTGGATCCCGGCCGATCTGCAGGAGAATATTCCCGAGCGCAACCGCAACCCGCTGCTGGTGCTGTCCAAGGCGAACGTGTGGATCTACAACCCGAAGGTGTTTCCCCAGGGCTGCCCGATCGACAACATCTGGGACCTGGCCGCGCCGGAGTGGAAGGGCAAGGTCGCGCTGCAGGATCCGCTCGGCAAACCGAACATCATCGAGTGGTTCAACCAGATGGCGGGCAGCTACGACACCGCCCTACGCGATGCGTTCAAGCAGTCCGCGGGCCGCGATCTCGACACCTCCGAACCGTCGGCCGCGCACGAATGGGTCAAGCAGCTCGCGAAAAACGATCCGATCCTGACGTCGGCCGATGACGACGTGTCCGCCGCCGTGGCCTCACCGAACCAGACCGAACCGCGCATCGGCCTGGTCTCGATCGCGAAGTTCCGCGATGTGAAGGGCAAGAACTACCAGATGAAGGTCTGCGACACGATGGCGCCGTACGTCGGCTACCAGTACCCCAAGTTCGGCGCGATCGCGACCGGCTCGAAGCACCCGAACGCGGCCAAGCTGTTCATGCGCTTTGTGCTCACCGAAGAGGGCATCACGCCGGAGATGGGCTCAGGTGGCGTGTCCGGTAGCTCGGCGGTGCCGGCCAGTAAGAACAATCCGCCCGGGCTGACCGACTGGTCCAAGCAGTTGATGCAGTTCGATTCGGTCGCCCTGATCACGGACTACGAGAACGCGCAGTCCATGCAGGACCACTGGCGCGTCAGCCACCGGTGACACCGATGCTGCGCGAGAACAAAGCCACGCGAACCCGCCGCTGGCGGTACCGGCTCAGCATCGCCCGGCACGAGCCGACCCTGCTGATCGGCCTGCTCCTGATCGCCGTACTGGCCTATCTGGTCATCGCGCCACTGGTCGCCGTACTGTCCGACGCCGTTCGGGTGCAGTTCGGCGACCAGCCGAAGACCGGTCAGTCGCCGGGCGAGCTCACCGGGTACTACCTGTGGCGGGTGTTCCGCTCGCCGGTCAGCTCGATCGTGTTCTGGCAGCCACTCGTCAACACGATGGTGGTCGCGATCGGCGTCACCGTACTGGCCCTGCTGCTCGGTGGTACGGCGGCCTTCCTGCTCACCCGGACGAACGTTGTCGGCCGCAAGTGGTTGTCGACGGCTCTGGTAGTGCCGTACATGTTGCCGTCTTGGACCTTTGCGCTGGCCTGGCTGGCGTTGTTCAAGAACGACCGTTCAGGTGGTCAGGTCGGCATTCTCGAGGCCTGGGGTGTGCGAACGCCGGACTGGCTGGCGTACGGCGCGTTCCCGATCACGATCTGCCTTGGACTGCACTACTTCCCGTTTGTGCTGCTGTTGTTCGGCAACGCGTTGCGGCGGCTCGACTCGCAGTTGGAGGACTCGGCGCGCATCCTTGGCGCCCGGCAGCGAACCGTGCTCGGCCGGATCACCCTGCCGCTGATGTTGCCGTCGCTGTCGTCGTCCACCCTGCTTGTGTTCGGGCGCATCCTCGGCACGTTCGGTACGCCGTACATCCTCGGGCTGCCGGTGGACTTCAACCTACTGGCCACCTCGTTGTTCTCGGCGGTGCGTAACCACGAGCCCGGTATCACCGCCGTGATCGCGACCGTGATCGTCGCTATCGGCGTACTGGTGGTCGTGTCGGACGCCCGGTTGCTGCGCGAACAGCGCCGGTTCGTGACGGTCGGCGGTAAGGGCGCGATGGACCGGCTGACCGACCTCGGCCGCTGGCGCTGGCCGGCCGCGGCCGTTGCCTTCGGCATCTTCCTGCTCGGAGTGGTGATCCCGGTCGTCACGCTCGCGCTGTCCACTGTGACGGTGACACCGGGCATCTTCACCCGGGAGAACTTCACCCTGAAGTACTGGATCTCGGACAACCTCGCGGGCGCGCCCGGTTTCCCGCACGGCATTCTGCGCGGCACGGAGCTGTTCGACGCCGCCTGGAACAGCCTGCGCATCGTCGGACTGGCCTCGCTGATCTGCGGACTGGTCGGCCTGCTCGTCGGGTACGTCGTGGTTCGGTCCGACGGCTCCCGGATCGCGAGTTTCCTGCGCCAGATCAGCTTTCTGCCCTATCTGGTTCCGGGAATCGCCTTCGCGGCGGCGTTCCTGTCGCTGTTCGCCGTTCAGCGTGGACCGATTCCGGCGTTGTACGGATCGATCACGCTGCTGGTGATCGTGCTGGCCGTCACGCATCTGCCGTACGCGTCGCGCTCGGGAATCAGCGCGATGACGCAGCTCGGCCGGGAACCGGAGGAGGCGGCGCAGATCGCCGGCGCCGGCTGGTTCACCCGGGTCCGGCGGATCGTGCTGCCGATCCAGAAGGGCGCGCTGGTGACCGGCGTGATCCTGCCGTTCATCTCGGGCATCAAGGAACTCAGCATCGTCATCATGCTCACCACCACCGGCACGCAGTTGCTCACCACGCTGTCGATCAACCTGATCGACTTCGCCTACGACCAGATGGCGAACGCCGTCGTGCTGGTGATCGCGCTGGTGTCGTTCCTCGCCACCTATCTCACCCAACGACTGACCAGGACCAGCCTGGCGTCCGGACTCGGAGGCTAGCCCGTGCCCGACATCACCCTGACCGCCGTCAGCAAGGCCTACAGCGCCGGCGGGCCGCTGGCCGTGGACAACCTCGACCTGACCATTCCGGACGGCTCCTTCACCTGCCTGCTCGGCCCGTCCGGCTGCGGCAAGACCACCACCCTGCGCATGATCGCCGGCCTGGAGCACCCGACGCAGGGCTCCATCCGGGTCGGCGATCGCCAGCTGGACTCGGTCGAGCGCGGCATCTTCGTACCACCCGAAAAGCGCGGTATGGGCCTGGTCTTCCAGAACTACGCGTTGTGGCCGCACTTGAGCGTACGGCGCAACGTCGAGTTCGGGCTCACCGTGCGCAAGACACCTTCGGCCGAACGGAAACGACTGGTGGACGCGGCCCTGACGATGATGCAGATCCTGCATGTCGCGGACCGCTATCCCTCCCAGCTGTCGGGCGGCCAGCAGCAACGGGTGTCGCTGGCCCGGATGCTGGCGGTGAATCCCGCGGTCCTGCTGCTGGACGAACCGTTGTCCAACCTCGACGCCACCCTGCGGCTGGAGATGCGCGCCGAGCTCAAGCGCGTACACGACGAAACGGGACACACCATCGTGTTCGTCACGCATGACCAGCTCGAGGCGATGACGATGGCCACCCATGTCGCGGTAATGCGGGACGGCGTACTGCAACAGCTGGCGCCGCCGCTCGACGTTTACCATCGCCCGGCGAACACCTTTGTGGCCGCCTTTCTCGGCAGTCCCGCGATGAACCTGTTCGAGTGCGGGCCGGAGGCGGGGGTGCTGGGCCGGCAGGCCTGGAAGTACCTCAGCGGTGGCGGGTTGACCGGTGGCGACGTACACGCCGCCGGCGTACACACCGTCGGAGTACGGCCGGAGGCGTTGCGGATCGTGGATGCGCAGGAGTCGACCGAGGCCGATTGGGCCTTCGATGCGACGGTCAAGGCGGTTCTGCCGACCGGAGCGGCTTGGACGATCTCCCTGATGGTCGACGACACCGAGCTGTATCTCGTTACCACCAAGGCGATTGCCGCCGTGAGCGGGGACACCGTGCGCTGTGCGGCGGCCGCGTCGGCCCTGCATCTGTTCGACTCGTCGGGTGCCCGCAATGACCTGGCCGACGTACGGCCGGAGCTCGCGGGCACGGCCCATGCCTGAGCTGATCCAGCCGAGCGCGCTACTGCTCGACTTCGGCGGTGTGGTCGTCAGTACGGCGAAGCGCGCGGGCTGGGCCGACGACCTGGCCCGGGCGATCCACCCGCGGCTGGGCTCGGCCCTGAGCCTGGACGACGTACGGTCCGATATCGAGGCAGGAGCCAGCGCGGACAGCCAATGGAAGAACGCGATGTCACGGCCGTTGGCGCCTCGCGAACTCACGCACGCCGAGTTCTGGGCCGACTTCGTGGCCGCGGATTGGCCGGCGGAGCCACGGGCGTGGGTCACCGAGCACGCCACCGAGCTGTGCCGCCGGATGGGCGAGCTGCGGCAGACCCGAACCGTACGGCCCGGTATGGCCGAACTGCTCGACACGGCCGACGACCAGGGCCTGGTGGTCGCGATCGTGAGCAACGCCCTGTCCGGGCAGGTGCATCGCGACTTCCTCGAACAGCAGGGCCTGTCCGCGCGGTTCGCCTTGCAGGTCTACAGCGACGAGGCCGGGGTGCGAAAACCGAATCCGGAGATGATCGGGATCGCGGTCCGCGAACTGGACGTCTCCCCCGGCCTGGTTTGGTACGTCGGGGACAATTTCGATCGGGACGTCGTCTGTGGCTGCCGGGCCGGAGCCGGGGCGACGATCCTGATGGAGGCCAAGGGCACCTACGACACTCCGTTCGCCGTTCGGGCGGTTCCCGACGCCGTCGTCGCCGATCCGTACGAACTCCGCGAGTTGCTGCTCGCCGTCTCTAGGGGGAACCATGACTGACCCGACCTACTCATCCCGGTTGCGCGAGATCGCCGCGGACGCCACCCGGCTGGTCGCCGCGGACCTGGTGACGGCGTTCCGCGCCACGATGCACGTCGACTTCAAGCGTGACGAGCACGATCCCGTCACCGAACACGACCGGCGGGCCGAACAGCGCATCGCGGAGTTCCTCACCAGCGCCGTACCCGGCAGCACGATCGTCGGCGAGGAAGGTGGCCGCCGCGACGGCACCACCGGCGTCACCTGGTACGTCGACCCGATCGACGGCACGGCCAACTTCGCGCACGGCCTGGCCTTCTTCTGTACCTCGATCGGCGCGGTCGTCGACGGCGAGATCGTGGCCGGCGCGATTCTCGATCCGATGGCCGGCACGTTGTTCAGCGCCGATCAGTCCGGCGCCTTGCTGAACGGCAAGCCGATCCGCTCCACCGGTGTCACCGACGAGTCCCGGGCGATGCTGATCACCAGCTATCCCGCCGCGCGCGACATCGCGAGCGACGGCGAGGCCAGGCTGTCCCTGTACGCCGATCTCGTGACGGCGTACGGCACCGTACGGCGCCCGGGCAGTGCCGCGCTGAGCCTCGCGCACGTGGCAGCCGGCTGGGCGGACGCGGCGATGGGCACCTCCGTCAGCGCGTGGGACATCTGCGCCGCGAAGCTCATCGTGGAACAGGCCGGAGGCAACTATCACGGCTTCCGCGGCGAGGGCTGGGACCAGCCGGCCTACGTCGCGTACACGGCACAGCTGCGCCCGGACGCCTTGCGCAAGTTCGTCTCCTCGTACGGCGACGGCTCGGCCGGTCCAACGTGGTGACGCCATTGCGCTGGCCCTGGCTGGTCACGGATCTCGACGGCACCCTGGTCGCCCGTGACCTGGTCATTCCCGAGCGCAACCTCGCCGCGATTCGCAGCTACCGCCAGGCCGGTGGAACCGTCATCATCGCGACCGGGCGCAACGAGGCGTCCGCCGGGCGGTACCACGCCCAGTTGGAGCTCGACACCCCGCTGATCCTCTACAACGGCGCCCGGATCGTGAGTCCAGGCGGGGACGAACGCCTGCTGGATCTCACCCTTGGTACGCCGACCGCCCGCGCCTTCTTCGAACTCGTCCTGCCGGCCCTGCCGGAGGGCGTCGGCGCCGTCGGTTTTGTCGAGACCACCGCCCACGTACTCAAACCGGCGGCGGCGCTCACCCGATATGCCGCCCGGGACCAGATCAGCCTGCTGGCCGGACCGCCGCCGGCCGATCTCACCAAGGTGATGCTGATCGCCGCGCCGGAAGCGCTCGATCGGCTGGAACCAGTTGTCGCCGGGCTGCTGCCGAAGACCCGCCAGGTGCGGTCCGAACGGAGCTACCTGGAGATCCTTCCGATCCAGGCCACCAAGGGCGCGGCCTTGCTCAAACTGGCCGAAGTGCTTGGTATTCCGCTGGCCGGGGTGGCCGCCATCGGTGACAACCCGAACGATCTGGAGCTGATCGAAACCGCGGACCTGGGCGCCGTACCGGCCGATGGGCATGCCGACATGCTGCGCATCGCCGACGCCGTGATGGGCCCCTGCGCGGACGGCGCCGTCGCCGACCTGATCGAACTGATCGCCCGGACCCCGGCGCTGGAGGAACGCCCGGCCTGAGCAGCCCGCCCTGGAGGAACGCGCGGTCCGGGGACCTCCTGGCCGCGGCCGCGCGTTGGCCCGGCCGCCCGAGTGGGTACCGGGCCGGTATGACGACCTGGACAGAGCACCGGCCTCTTCGTAGCGCGCTGGCCCTCGGCGTACTGGCCGCCGCCGTGACGGCCGCCGCGCTGATCGGCGTACTGGCGGTCAGCAACACCGCCGGGCAGTACGCCGATCTCCGCCAGCCTGGCTGGGCACCGCCCAGCTGGCTCTTCGGCCCGGTCTGGACCGTGCTGTACGCGATGATCGCGCTCAGCGGCTGGCTCGTCTGGCAACGAACCGGCTGGTCCCGCGACCTGGTGCCGTTCGGCGTACAGCTGGTGCTCAACGCCGCCTGGACCCCGCTGTTCTTCGGCCTCGCCGCCCGCGGCCCGGCCCTGATCGACATCATCGCGCTCTGGCTCGCCATCGCCTGGACCGTGCTCACCTTCCACCGCATCCGCCCCCTCGCTGCCGCCCTCCTACTCCCCTACTGGGCCTGGACCACCTTCGCCCTAGCCCTCAACGCCACCCTCTGGCACCTCAACCGCTAACACCCCCGCCCCGGCGCGCCCCCTTGCCGTTCATCGGACCCTTGTGACGCGGCGTGTCGGCGTTCATCGGACCCTTCTGACCACCGCTCGGCCCTCCAGTTCCGACCGTCGACCGTCGGAATCGGGGGTGGACCTGTCAGATTTCGCACGTCCACCCCCGATTCCGACCGCCGACGGTCGGAATCGGGGAGGCCCGCACAAGGACGGGCGCGCCGAGTGGTCGCGTTCAGACGTGACCACTCGCGGGTGGCTTTCACGGCGGCGTACGGGGCGGAGGGTGATTGTGCCGCTCCGGCTTCAGCCGCGGACAGTACGAGTGGGCAGGGTGTTCAGATCGGTGGGGCCGGGGCGGCCTCGGCGGCTGCCGCGGTAGGCGCGCTCCCGGATAGTGCGGAGCCAACGGGGCGACAGCGTCGCGGCCGGCGGGTGGTTGACCATCGGATCGAAAACCAGCTCGGCCTCGGTCGTGACGGCCTCGCCCAGTACCAGTTCGCCAACCGCAATCCACTCGCAGCTGATCCCGGCCAACCGCAACGTGAAGGCCCGCGGCGCTTCCGCCGGCAAGTCGGCGGTCGAGGCGTTCCGCGCGTCCGGCCCGGCCGGAATCGCCACCAGCCAGAACCGCTGCCCCGCCACGTCGTACGGCATGACCGTGCCGTACCGGGCGCTTCCCCAGTTCAACGCGGGCCACGGCAGCAAGCGCGTCAGACGACCCATGCCGCAACTCGACAGCAGGACGTCGCACAGTCCTCCGGACGGCAGGCTGAGCCGTATCGCCAGGCCCAGCACGTCGGGATAACCCCCAGGCGTTCCGCCGCCCTTGGACAACCGGACCAGCGCGTCGTACCGGCCTCGCGGCAGGCCCAGCTCATCCAGGCCGGTCAGCTCGACCTCGGCCGTGAACGTCCGGCCGTCCGGATGCAGCACGGGCCCTCGCCGCAGCCGGGCCAGGTTCTTGAAGACAGAAGGCATCTGCCCTGAGTACCCACCCGAGGGCGGGTGGACACGGGATCGCCTACTGGGCCTGGCGGATGGCGTCGGCGACGATGCCTTCGGCGACCGTGCGGAGTTTGGTGTTGCCGGTTTGGGAGGTTCGGACCAGGAAGGCGAAGGCCCGGGTGCTGTCCAGCCGGTACCGCTCGATCAGAATGCCGACGGCTTGACCGATGATCTGGTGGCTCTGCAGCGCGGCGTTCATCGTGCCTTGCTGGCGGGACCATCCCATCGCCACGGCCACCAGCTCCGCGAACATCTCGCTCAGCAACCGGGCCTCGGCATCGATGACGTGTGGCTCGACACCGTAGAGGTTCAGCGCACCGCGGGCGTGCGGTTCGGCCCGGAAGTGGTACGCCAGTTGCGAGCTCAGGCCGAGATCGGCCGCCTGCGGCCCGTACCGCGGCCAGCGCGGATCCGCCGCCAGGTCATCCACCTGCACCACCGGTTCGGTGATCGCCGCGTCCAGGCTGGGGCCCTCGCCCAACTCGTATTGGAGTTCGTCGGCTTTGGTGGCGATCGAGTCCGTCGGGGCGAGGGTTTCGATCGCACCGCCGCGAGCGGTGACCGAAATACTGGCGTACTCGATACCGTCGATGCTGTCGACCGCACTCATGGTGATCTGCCGCAGGGCCTCGTCCAGGTCCAACGGCAACTTCAGGGCTTCGGCCACGTCAGTGACGAGCTCCACCAACTGCGTTTCGTGCAGCGGCATGTTCATGGCCTGGTCAGCTCCTACGGCTAAAGCCGACGTGAGCATTCGTCAGCCCCTACAGTGTGCACCTCCCCGGCCCGGACGCCAGAGGTGACGCGGATTCCGCTTCGCCGTGGCGGGTACCGGGCTGGCTCCGGAGCCGCGTCCACCGGCGTTCGCGGCCGGACTGGGAGGAGTACGGGTGTTCGAGGGATTCACGCTGGACCGGGTCCAAGCCGGCGATGTCACCCTGCGCGTGCGGTACGGCGGCGCCGGCTCGCCGGTGGTCCTGCTGCACGGCCATCCCCGCACCCACACGACCTGGTATCAGGTGGCCCCGGCGCTGGCCGCGGCCGGTCATACCGTGGTCTGCCCGGATACGCGTGGCTACGGCCAATCGAACAAACCCGCGAGCACCGAGGACCACACGCCGTACTCCAAACGCACGATGGCCGCGGACGTGGTCGCGCTGATGAGGGCCCTCGGCCACGAAACCTTCGCCGTCGTCGGCCACGACCGGGGTTCACAAGTCGCGTATCGCACCGCGCTGGACCACCCGGACGCCGTCTCGAAGCTGGTCGTGATCGATGGCGTGCCCACGGTGGAGGCGCTGGACCGGTGTGACGTGCGGTTCGCCTCCGAATGGTGGCACTGGTTCTTCTTCGCCCAGACCGAGAACCCGGCGGAGCGGGTCATCTGCGCCGATCCGGAGACCTGGTACAACGCTTGGACGGCCAACGGCCCGGCCGAACTCGGCCCCGAGAACCACGCCGACTTCCTGGCCGCGATCCGGAACCCGGCGACCGTGCACGCGATGATCGAGGACTACCGGGCCGGGCTCGGCCCCGATCCGCGGGCCGACGCGGCAGATCGGGCCGCCGGGCGGCGGATCGAGTGCCCGATGCTGGTGCTGTGGTCCACCAAGGACGACATGGAGCAGCTGTACGGCGACCCGTTGGAGGTCTGGCGGCCGTGGTGCCCGCACGTTGCCGGCCACGGCATCGAGTCCACCCACCACGTCGCCGAACAGGCACCTCAGGCGCTGGTGGACAGCCTACGGAAATTCCTTTGAGATATCGACGGCCGGGTAATTTCGCCCGGCCGCCGATATCTCAGTTGAAAGGATTTACCAGGAATCGATCGAGAAACTGTTCGAGGTGAAGTTGAGACCACCACTGGACGAGGTGATCTCGAATCCGAACTGAACCTCGCCGATCACGACATCACCGAACCAGCCGCGGTTCCTGATCCAGTTCATCACGGCCTTGATATCGACCGAACCGGCATTGGTGTTCGACGTGCGCACAAACGAGAAAACCTCGTTCGAGCCGTTTGTGCCCTTGTGCACGTCCCAGGTGTGACCGCCGACCGAGACAGTGGTCTGCCGGCCGCCGATCGGGCCGACCGCGCCTTGCTTGTTCATCCAGATCATCACCTCGTAGCGGTGATTGTCGGCCCAGATGTCGTACGCGGCGGTGTAGGCGCCGGCGTTCGGACGGCTCACGTTGAAGCTGCTGCGCAGCGTGCCGACCGAGCTCAGCCGCTTGTTGATGTTCTTACCGGCGTGCGGGTACGACTTCACCCCGCCCGTGTTCGGGTGGTTGGCCCAGACGCCCCACTGGCTGTAGGAGTTGGCCCAGATCGACTGCGGGCCGGCGCCGCCACCCCAGACGTTGTTGCGGACGACGTAGCCGCCGTTGTTCCAGGTACCCCACTTGTCGGACGACTCGAACGTCGCCGCGTGCGCGGGGGTGATCGCCGCCACCAGGCTGGCGATCACGGCGACCGCCGCGACCGGAAATCTCCATGACTTCGGCATTTTGTGTTCCCTTTCCCCAGAGCGGACACGGCCGTACAGAACGGCCGCGGAGGAATCGAAGCGCTTCGAATACAGGCTTTTAAAAAAGGGGGGCTTGCCTGTCGAATTCGAATCGAATCGACAATACCGTGCAATTCGCCTGCCGGCGGATTAGGAGAACTATTACAGCCAGCCGAATTCCGGTCAACAACTCATCCGAAATTGAACAAGTGTCCCGGGCCCGAAGGCCCGGGACACTCGCTTATCGAAGGGACAGATCGCGGATGTTCGTATCGCCCGCGCCGAACACCAGATAGATGTCCCGCACGCCACGGGCCAACCGCGAATCCACTGCGCCGGAAACCGACGACCACTGGTAGCGATCGCCCGTACCGGTCGCCGTCAACGTGCCGGCGATCGGCCCGTCCGGACGCCCGATCCGCACCTGGATGCTCGCCGAGCCGGTTCCGGCCCGGGAGACCGAGGCGGTGATCGACCGAACGCCCTGGCCCAGTCGCACCCCACGGAAGGCGATCCAGTCTCCCGCCTTCGTCCCGCGAACGGCGTCACCACGGACCTTCGAGGCGTCGATCAGCTCGATACCCGCATAGTCGTCGAAATCGGCCGCTGAGGTCACCCGGCTGAGGTCGCGCGGCGGGATCTCCTCACCACGCACCAGGATCGCGCTACGGCTACGCAGGTCGGTGGACGAGCTACCGGCCATCAGGTCGTGCGCCGAGGACTCCACCACCCACTTGTTCCGGGTCACGTCCCACGATCCGAGGTCGGTCACCTTGACCTCGAAGCTGACCGTACGACGCTGCCCCGGCGCGAACGACAGTCGCTGGAAGCCGCGCAGCACCTTCAGCGGCTGCTCGACCCGCGACGTGCGCTGGTGCGAGTACAACTGAACGACCTCGTCACTGCGGACCTTGCCGACGTTCGTCACATCCAGGCTGACCTTGACCGTACCGGTGGCGGAAACCACGGGCCGGTCCACTCGCAGCGGCGAGTACCGGAACTCGGAGTAGGTCAGACCGTGGCCGAAGGAGTACAGCGGCTTGGCCCGGTGGTACTGGTACGTCCAGCCCGCCTTGATGTTGTCGTAGTCCAGCGCCGACGGCAGCTCCGCGTCGGTCCGGTACCAGGTCTGCGGCAAGCGCCCGGAGGGCGAGTAGTCGCCGAACAGCACATCCGCGAGGGCCCTTCCGGTCTCCTGGCCGGCGTGCGACGTCCAGAGCAGCGCGGGCACCTTGGCCGCGTCCCAGCTCGCGGTGAGCGGGTAGCTGCTCTCCAGTACGACGACCGTGTTCGGGTTGGCCGCGGTGACGGCCTTGACCAGCGCCTGCTGGCCCAGTGCCAGCTCGGTGCTCTGGCGATCGTCGTCCTCACGCCCGTTCACGAACGGCATGCTGCCCACCACGACCACGGCGGCATCGGCCTTCTTCGCGGCGGCGACGGCCTTCGCCGTTCCACTCACCAGCACGTCCTTGCTGAACTGCGCCGCGCCATCACTCGTCTCGGCACCAACGGTCAGGGTGCCGTCGGCCCGCAGGACGACGTACTGGTTCTTGCCGTACCAGGACTCCTTGACCTCGTTGCCGCGGTACCGCAGCACGTAATTGCCGTTGGCAAGCTTCTCGAGGCCGAACTTCTGCTGCACGAACCAGCCGTTCGGCTTGTCCTGGTCGTTCACCAGCGACATGTCGCCGGCCCGGGAGACGAGCTTGCCATTGGCAACGGAACGCAGGGTGACGTTGCCGCCGCCCCAGTCGAACACGTCGAAGGCCTGCTCGTCGCCGGCCGCGGCGCTGTCGGCCACCAGCGCACCACCGGTCGTGGCGGTCGGCGCGGAGACGTAGCGGCCCGTGCTCACCGAGCGCAGCGCGATCCGGTCGATGCCCTCCTCGGCGTTGACGGTGGCGCTCGTGCCCAGGCGATCGGCGATGCCCTTCTTGGGCGTGATCCGGTACGGCATCGTGCCGCTGTACCAGTCCTCGTACAGCGTGTCCGCGAGCGGCCCGATGACCGCGACGTTGCGGGTCTTCGCCGCCTGCAACGGCAGCGTCTTGCCCTCGTTCTTCAGCAGTACCAGCTGCTTGCGAGCGGCCTCGCGGGCCAGTTCCTGGTGGGCCGGGGCGTTGATGACCTCGGGCCCGATCTTCTCGTACGGGTTCAGCCCGGCAGGGTCGAACTCACCCAGCCGGAACCGGATCGACAGCAGGTGCCCCACCGCCCGGTCGACGTCCGCCTCGGCCAGCAGGCCTTGCGCGAGCGCGGCCTTGACCGACGCCACCGTCGGACCGCCGTTGGCGTCGTTCTCGGTGAAGCTGTCCACGCCGGCCTTGATCGTGGCCGCGGCGGCCTGCGCGGGCGTGGCGAAGTACCGCTGGGTGCCCGTGAGGTTGCCCACGCCCGAGGCGTCGCCAACGATCATCAGGTCGTCGCGGGACCACGAGCGGACGAGTTCGTTCAGCTCCGGCGCGACGTGCGTGGGCCGCCCGTTGAGCAGGTTGTACGACGCCATCACGCCGGTGGCCGCGCCGTTCTCGAGGGCCGGCTGGAACGCCTTGTACTCGTACTCCCGCAGCACCCGCGCTCGTACGCTGGACGAGACCCGGCTGCGATCGGCCTCCACGTTGTACGCCGCGAAGTGCTTCAGGGTCGGCGCCGTCTTCAGATAGCGCGGGTCATCGCCCTGCAGCCCATGGCCGTAGGCGGTCGCGATCTCCGACGTCAGCAGGGGGTCCTCGGAGTAGCCCTCCTCGTTCCGGCCCCAGCGTGGATCGCGTAGCTGGTTCACGACCGGCGCCCAGAGGTTGAGTCCGTTCTTGGCCGGGTTGATCCGGTTGAACCCGCGCGCCTCGTCACCGACCACGGAGCCGACCCGGCGGATCAGCGCGGGGTCCCAGGTGCTGCCCAGGCCAACGGCCTGCGGGAAGACGGTCGCCTCACCCAGCCAGGCCATGCCGTGCAGCGCCTCGGTACCGGTCTTGAACGGGCCGATCCCCAGTCGCGGGATGGCCGGCTGGTACTGGTGCAGCAGCGAAACCTTCTCATCGAGCGTCAACCGGCCGAGCAGATCGGCGCGCCTGGTTGCGAGAGGCAACTTTGCGTCGCGGAAAGCCGGTTCGGCCTCGATCCGCGCATTGATCGACTGAGCGTCCGCGTCGGCGCGGGCCGGCTGGGCGAACAACAAGCTCACCGGCAGCAGCAAAGCAAGCGCTAGCGCGGTCCGTCTACGAGTGACGGCTGGCAAGAACTGGGTCATGGCGGCCCCTTCGGCGGAGAAAGCTAGATGGCCCGATCGACCCGCCCACCGCCGAGTGATCAAGCCGGGCGGGAGTCGTCGAAGCGGTTCGACAGTGTCACGGCCACCTGAGACCGTCAAGAGCCAGCAGCACTTTGGGTATCGAGACGATGACGACAAGGTGAACGGCTACCGCGCGGGCTCTTGACACACGACGCCCGCCCCTTGACTCTTTTCCCAGCCGGAATTGTCGAAGCGCTTCGACCTCCAGCTTCCCAGCCGCCGCCAGGAAGGGCCCACGACCGTGGTCACGATCGCCGATGTCGCCCGCCATGCCGGCGTCGCGCCCAGCACGGTTTCCTATGTGCTCAGTGGAAAACGATCCATCTCCGGCGACACCCGTGAGCGCGTCCAGGCCAGCGTACGAGCTTTGGGCTACCGCCCCAACGCCAGCGCGCGCGCCTTGGCCTCGAACCGCTCGAACGTACTCGCGCTGGTGATCCCGCTGCGAACCGGTATGCACGTGCCGGTGCTGATGCAGTTCGCGACCTCGGTGGTGACCACCGCCCGCCGGTACGACCACGACGTACTGCTGCTCACCGCCGACGAAGGCCCGTCCGGTCTGGAACGGGTGGCGCAGAGCGCGCTGGTCGACGCGCTGGTCGTGATGGACGTCGAGCTGCACGACGAACGTGTGCCGGTACTGCGCGAACTGCCGATGCCGTCCGTGCTGATCGGTTTTCCCGCCGAAGCCGAAGGCCTCACCTGTATCGACCTCGACTTCGTCAACGCCGGCGCCGAGTGTGTTGATCACCTCACCGATCTCGGTCATCGCTCGATCGCGCTGCTCGGCACCCCCTCGGCCGTCTACGAACGTCAGACCGGCTTCGCGCATCGGACCCTGGCCGGTTTCCGGTCCGCGGCCGAACGGCGTGGAGTGACCGGTATCGAAACCCCCTGCGAGAACACCTTCGAGGCGGTGCTCGAGACGGTTGGCCAGCTGCTGGACGAACACCCGGACCTGACCGGCATGGTGGTCCAGAACGAGCCGATCATCGGCCCGCTGCTCGACGTACTGCGCCGCCTCGGCCGCCGGGTGCCCGAGGACATGTCGCTGATGGCGATCTGTGCGGACGACGTCGCGGAACGGCAGGTGCCGCAGCTGTCCTCGGTCGCCATTCCCGCCGACGAGATCGGCCAGCAGGCGGTCGAGAGCCTGATCGCCAAGCTCGAAGGCCACGAGGTCCCGGCCCTCACGCTGTTCCCGCCACGACTCACCCCCCGCGCCAGCACCTGCGCCGCACCCTGATCCGCTCCGTCCTGTCCTGATTCCGCTTGGTCCCGCCCGGCCCGGACGCTTCGACGCCTTGTCGAAGCGCTTCGACTCTTCCTCTGTGAGGTCCGCCCATGGCCCTGCAACGTCGCAACTTTCTCGCTCTCAGCGCGGCGGCCGGTGCCGCCGGACTGGCCGGTCTCCGCCCCGACCTGGCCAGAGCTGTCAGTACGGCCGGTACGGCTACTGAGCGCCTCCTGCTGACCGGGCGCGACCGCGAGCAGACGGTCGACTGGGACTTCATGGTGACGAGCGGCCGTCGCGCCGGCACCTGGGCGAAGATCCCGACGCCTTCGCACTGGGAGTTCCACGGCTTCGGCACGTACAACTGGGGCTTCAACCTCGTGCCCGAGGAGAAGGGCCACTACCGGCACAGCTTCTCGCCACCGGCCCGCTGGCAGGACAAGCGCACGTACCTCGTGTTCGAGGGCTCGATGACCGACACCGAGGTCTGGATCAACGGCCAGTCCGCCGGGCCCCGGCATCGCGGCGGCTTCTACCGCTTCCGGTACGACGTGACGGATCTGCTGCGTCTGGGCAGTCCGAACCACCTAGAGGTCGTCGTACACAAGGAATCCAGCGACGAGTCGGTCAACCGCGCCGAACGGATGGGCGACTACTGGAACTTCGGCGGCATCTTCCGGCCCGTATACCTGCAGGCTGTTCCGGCCGAGTCGATCGAGCGGCTGGCCGTGGACGCGCGGGCCGACGGCTCCTTCGCCGTGGACGTGTACCTCGATCGGCCGCGAACCGCAGACCGCGTGGTGGCCCAGATCCGCAAGCTGGACGGCACTCCGGTGGGTAAGCCCTTCGCGGCCTCGATCGCCGCGGGCGAATCCACCGTCACGCTGCGAACCAACGCGGGCAAGATCCGTACCTGGAACGCCGAAGCTCCCAACCTCTACCAGGTCGAGGTCCGGCTGTATGCGGGCCAGCGCGAGTGGCACCGGACCAGCGAGCGGTTCGGCTTCCGCACGGTGGAGGTCCGGCCCGGCGACGGCGTGTACATCAACGGCAGCAAGATCGTCTTCAAGGGCGCCAACCGGCACACCAGCTGGCCCACCTCGGGCCGGACCAGCAGCCGCAAGCTGAGCCGCGACGACATCCTCCTGATGAAGGAGATGAACATGAACGCGGTCCGGATGGCGCACTACCCGCCGGACACGCACTTCCTCGACCTGTGCGACGAACTCGGGCTGTACGTGCTCGACGAACTCGCCGGCTGGCAGAAGAAGTACGACGAGGAGGTCGCCGCGCCGCTGGTGAAGTCGCTCGTGACGCGGGACGTCAACCACCCGTCGGTCGTGTTCTGGTGCAACGGCAACGAAGGCGGCTGGAACACCGCGCTGGACAGCCACTACGAGCGGTACGACCCGCAAGGGCGCAAGGTGCTGCACCCGTGGGCGACGTTCAGCGATATCAACACCGATCACTACGAGTCGTACGACAGCACCAAGCGGATCCTCGAAGGCGACACGATCTTCATGTCGACGGAGTTCCTGCACGGGTTGTACGACGGCGGGTCCGGTGCCGGGCTGGACGACTACTGGAAGCTGATGGCCGGTACTCCCCTGGGCGCGGGCGGATTCCTCTGGGCGCTGGCCGACGAAGGCGTCGTACGCGACGACCGCGACGGCGCCATGGACGTCATGGGCAATGCCGCGCCGGACGGCATCGTCGGCCCGTTCCGCGAACGCGAGGCGAGCTTCGCCACGATCAAGGACATCTGGTCGCCGGTCCAGCTCACCGACGCGGATGCCCTGCGGCAGCGGTTCCCCGCGCGCTTCACCGGGCAGATCCCGATCACCAACCGATACCACTTCACGAACACGAAGGCCTGCCGGTTCACCTGGACGCTGTCGGACTTCGCCACCCCCGCCAGTGGCCGGACTGGTTCCACCGTCCGCGTCCGCGGTACGGCCGCCGCGCCGGATATCGCGCCGGGCGCGAGCGGCGTACTGGATCTCAAGCTGCCGCTCAACTGGCGCCGTTTCGACGCGCTCACCGTGACGGTCGAGGACAGCACCGGCCTGGAACTCACGAGCTGGCGCCTCACCGTCGGCAAGGCCGCGGACCGGGTCGCCAAACTCGTTGACCGAGGCAACTGGCGGCACGTCAACGGTAGCGCCGACGGCTCGCTCATCACGATGCGCGCCGGCCGTACGGAGATCCAGGTGGACGCCTCGACCGGCCGGCTGGCAGGCGTACGCGCGGGCGGCCGTCCGATCTCCCTGGCCAACGGTCCCGCCCTCTCGACCGGTACGGCGACTCTGGCCGGGTTGACGCACGGGGCCGAAGGGGCGTCGTACGTCATCAAGGCGCAGTACAGCGGCGACCTGCGGTACGTGCAGTGGCGGTTGCACCCGAGCGGTTGGCTCCAGCTGGACTACGAGTACTCGCTGGCCGGGGCGCATCCGTTCTTCGGGGTCGACTTCGACTACCCGGAGGCGGCGATGACGGGTCTGACCTGGCTCGGGCAGGGGCCGTACCGCGTGTGGAAGAACCGGCGCCGGGGATTGCTCACCGACGTGTGGCACAAGACCGCGAACGACACCGCGACGGGCGCCTCGGGCTGGGAGTATCCCGAGTTCAAGGGGTACCACGCGGAGACCTCGTGGGCGATGCTGCACACAACCGAAGGCCAGATCCTCGTGGTCGCCGAAAACGACGACCTCTTCCTCCGTGTTGGCACGCCCAAGATGGGTCCCGATCCGCGCTTCACCGCCCCACCCTTCCCGGCCGGCAACCTCTCCTTCCTAGACGCCATCCCCGCCATCGGCACCAAGTTCGACCCACCCACAGCCCTAGGCCCCCAAAGCCAACCCACCCCCTCCCAAACCCCCCACCCCCGAACCCTCCACTTCAACTTCACCCCCTAGCCACCCCGCTCCCCGCCCAGCGCCGGCCCTCCCTGTGGAAACCCCCACCACGGCCGGACCCCAAATACGGTCGCCTGTGGAAACCCCTGCCACGGTCGGACCCGAAATACCGCCGCCGGTGGAAACCCCCTCCACGGTTGGACGAAGTATGCCGCCGGTTGCGGAAACCGCTGCGACAGTACGACGCACGGGGCAGCCGCCTGTGGAAACCCTTCCGACGGTCGGACGCAAAATGCGGGTGGCCGCCTCTGCACCCTCATTCCGCGAGTGGCCACGTCCGCACACGACCACTCGCGGGAGCCGATACAAACGCCCCACCGCATTTCGCGCCCGACCGTCGGAAGGGTTTCCACAGGCGACCGCATATCGCGTCCGACCGTCGCAGGGGTTTCCACAGCCGACCGCATATCGCGTCCGACCGTCGCAGGGGTTTCCACAGCCGACCGCATATCGCGTCCGACCGTCGCAGGGGTTTCCACAGGCCGCGGCCTACTCGCGACGACGGACAGCCGGGCCACCTCGGCGGCCCGCCACCCCGGTGGACCTTCCGTCAAGGGGCGAAAGGGGATCTGGGGACTCCCGGGTTTGGGCGGACGGGCCGGGGGGAGGGGGCGCGACGGTCGGACGCGGTTTGCCGCGTCCGACCGTCGCGATAGTGGGTCCGACCGTCGGCGGAATAGGACCCCGCCTACGGCAAAGTGCGTCCGACCGTCGGCGGAATGGGACCGGCCTGCGGCATCGTGCGACCGACCGTCGGGGTCGTGGGGACGGGGGTTGGGGGTTGAGGTCAGGTGCGGAGGATGGTGGGGGTGTGTGGGGGGAGGGTGAGGGGGGTGGTTACGGGTTCGCCGGTGAGGGCGTTGGTGCCGGTGGCGGCGAGGGTCGCGGGGGTGGGGGTGTGGTTGATGGCGATCAGCCAGTTGGTGGTGGGTGAGCTGCGGCGGATGAGTTCTACGCCCGCCGGCTTGTCCACCGGTTCCAGCCCGGAGGCGGCCAATACGTCCGCGATGAGCGCCGAATAGGCCGGATCCGCCAGCTGGGTGGAGACGTACCACGCGCTGCCTTGGCCGTAGGTGTGCCTCGTGATGGCCGGGATTCCCTCGAGGGTGCCTTCGGCATAACGCGCCACAGCCTTGGCCCCCGCGAGGTGGACGTGTTCGCTCCAGACGCTGCCCTGTCCCCCGTTGGTCAGCGAGACCATCTGGTCGTCGGCCAGCGGGTGGAACTCCTCCACCCGGATGCCCAGCACCTCGGCGAAGGCGCCGGGGTATCCACCGAGACGGACCTGCACGTTCTCGTCGACGATCCCGCTGAAGTACGTCACCAGCAGTTGACCACCACCATCGACGTACTGGCGCAGGACTTCCGCCGCCGCGTCGGTGATCAGGTACAGACTCGGCACCACCACCAGCCGGTACGACGAGAGGTCGGTGCCTGGTGCAACAAAGTCGACGCCTACCCCGGTCTGCCAGAACTGGCGGTGCATCGCCCGTACGGACGCGAGGTAGTCGAGCCGCGGCGAAGGCAGCATCCGCGCCTGCAGGGCCCACCACGATTCGGCGTCCCACAGGATCGCCACGTCGGCGTCAACCGTCGAGTCGTCCAGTTCGGCCAGTCGCGGCAGCAACGCGCCGAACTCCGCTACCTCCCGGTAGACCCGGCTGTCCGGACCGGCGTGCGGCACCATCGCCGCGTGCCACATCTCGGAGCCACTGCGCGATGCCCGCCACTGGAAGAACATCGCGCCGCGCGAACCACGAGCCACATGCGAAAGGCTCATCCGGGCCATCCGGCCAGGCTCCTTCGTATGCATCCGGCCGGCGTCGTTCAGCACGCTCGACGCCTGCTCCATCAAGAGCCATGAGCCGCCGGCCCATCCGCGAGCGAGATCCGCGCCGAAGGCGGTCTGCTCCTCGGCGCCGATGTCCGAGGTTTCGGGATAGTGGTCGAGGGCAACCAAGTCGACCTCTTGCGCCCAGCGCATGTGGTTCACCGGCACCCACGGGGCGAAGACGAAGTTCGTCGTCACCGGGATGTGCGCCGACCGCTCGCGCAGGATGTCCCGCTGCTCGCAAAAGGCAGCCAGCAGCTCGTCCGACAGGAACCGGCGGTAGTCCAGCGCCTGCGTCGGGTTCGACAGGTACTGCGTCTTCCGCGGCGGCTGGATCTGTTCCCAGGCGGAATAGCCCTGGCTCCAGAAGGCCGTCGTCCAGGCGGCGTTGAGCCGATCCAGGTCGCCGTACCGCTCCTGCAGCCAACGCCGGAACGATGCCGCGGCGTGATCGCAGAAGCAGTAGCTGCCGTACTCGTTGTGCACGTGCCACATCGCCAGCGCCGGGTGGTTGCCGTACCGATCGCCCAGCGCCGTCGCGATCCGGCTCGCCGCTTCGCGGTAGGCCGGGGCACAAACGCAGTAGGTGTCCCGGCTGCCGTGGGTCAACCGGACCCCGTCGCCGTCGATCGGCAGGGCGTCCGGATGCGCGAGGCTGAACCACGGTGGTGGCGAGGCCGTCGGCGTGGCCAGGTTGACCTTGATATCGCCGTCGTGCAGGAGATCCATCACCTGGTCGAGCCAGCCGAACTCGTATCGGCCGGGTTCCGGTTCGAGGCTGGACCAGGCGAACACGCCGAGGCTGACCAGGTTGACCCCGGCGCGGCGCATCAGCGCGACGTCCTCCTTCCAGACCTCCGGCGACCACTGTTCGGGGTTGTAGTCGCCGCCGTAGCAAAGACCCGTCACGCCCAAGGGCCAACGCATCCGGTCACCACCTACCCGGAGCAGGCTCGCCGTACTGGATGCCCCGGCCGTTCGTCGAGACGTAGACCCGGCCGTACTTGCGCGGATCCCCGGTGATCGCCTCGCCGGTGTAGCCCCACTGGTGCTTGTCGTCGTTCACCCGCACCCACGTGGTACCGGCGTCGTCGGAGCGGAAGATCCCGCGCACGCCGCCGACCTTGCCGGAGATGTACGCCGCCATGTCGGTCCGCCCGCGCGCGGGCATCCCGAAGCCGATCGTGTAGGCCTCTTCGACCGCGCGCACCACCTGGTACGTCTTACCACCGTCGACCGATTTCAGCAGGCCACCCGGACCCGCGGCCAGCCAGCAATGGCCGGTCCGATCGAGCAGGGTTTCGAGCTTGCCGTAGCCGGTCGGCAGACCTGTTGCCGACGGCAAGAAGGTGGCTCCGCCGTTGACACTCGTGTACGCCGTACCCGTCGCCGGGTCGAACGCGTAGAACCGGCTACCGTCCAGGCGGTCCCCGGCCACGGCCACCTGGTTCGGCAGGCCGTTCACCGGTGTCCAGGTCGTACCGCGATCGCGCGAGTAGTGCGGCGCGACATCACCCGGCACCCATACGATCGTGCGGGCATCCGCGGCCAGTACGATCCGCCCGGGCTGCGAAGATCCGGCCGGCTCACCGGCGAACGGCTGCCAGCTCACCCCCGCGTCGGTCGAATACGCCCCGCGCTCCTTCGAACCGCCATACGCGACCCGTACGACAAATCCCTCGGCCTTCGCGGCGTAGTCCAAGCCGGGCGAACTACCCGAGACCGGGTTCGCCGCCTGGCCGTCGGGCGGTACGACGTCCAGGCGCGCGTGGCGGTAGACACCGATGTCGCCGAGGGCACTGATCAACGGCGGACCCCACGGCGGACTGATCAGGTCGAGCACCGCCGTCTCCTCGAGCCCCTGGGCCCGCACCGACCAGTGCGTCGCGCGCCCGGCCTCGGCATTGGTCACGTCGTTCGTACCGAAGATGGTCGCGCCGGTGACGTACATGACCTTGTTCGAGTCGAACGGATCGATCGAGATGTCACCGATCATCCAGCCGATCTTGGGCGTGCCGTGGAAGTCCAGGTACGGCGAACCGGAGGTGTCGAGCACGATCTTCTCGGCGATCGAGTGCCAGGTCTTACCGCCGTCGATCGAGCGGAAGATGTCGTCCACCGGTCCCCAGCGGCTCATCGTCGAGACCATCACCGTGCCGGGTTTGCGCGGATCGATCGCCAGACCGCCGTACCCGAACCCGGCCTCGCCGCCGGTGTTCGGGCGCAGCGGGGTGATGTCGGTCCAGGCGCCCGTCGCGGTGTTGAGCTTGTGCACGGCGCCGTTGTACATCTCGTACGGCCCGGGCAGATCGCCGTACGTCACATAGACGTGGCCATCCGGTGCCAGCTCTGCGTGGTGCGGCAGCAGGCCGGTCGGCTGGTTCGGCACGGACGCCCAGGTGACACCGCCGTCCGTACTGCGGTAGAGCGGACTGGCCGTGTCGGTCGCGCCCACGTAGATCGTCGGCGTCGGCCGTCCGGCGCGCGCACCCCGGGCGTCGAAGAAGACAAAACCGAGGCCGAGGCCTTCCTTGCCGACGGTCGGGAAGCTCTCCACCTTCGCCCAGGTCGCACCGCGGTCGGTGCTACGCCACAGGCCGTGGTTACGGGTACCGAGATAAAGGATCCGGCCGTCACGCGGATCGACAACAAGCCGCTCCCCCATCGAACGCCCGGGCTCGTTACCGCCGAGCTTGAAGGGCAGATCGGTACGCCGGAACGTGCGGCCCTGGTCATCGGACCGCAGAATGGCGGCGTTGATCGGCGACCAGTCGTTGGTATAGGTGCCGACGGCAACGTAAAGCCGACGCGGGTCACAGGGATCGAGCGCGAGGCTCTCGACCCCCGTCCAGTTCCACTCGTCCCACCCGATCCAGTCCAGCAACGGAATCCACCGCTTCGTCCGGTTGTCCAGCCGATAGGCGCCACCGATGTCGGTACGGGCGTAGACCAGACCACGCTGGCCCGGGTGGTGAATGATGCCGGTGACAAAACCGCCACCGACGATCTCGACGTTGCGCCAGCGATACGCGCCGGCCCCGCGCCGCCCCGCGTCAGCGGCGGCGGGAGTCGCGGTGGTGGCAGTCGCGGCCAGACCGGCGGCGCCGGCGCTCAGGGCGATGAACTGCCTGCGTTGAAGCGGCATGTTTCTCCTTCTACAGAACGGGGATCAGCCCTTGACCGCGCCGATGATGACGCCCTTGGTGAAGTGCCGCTGAATGAATGGATAGACCAGCAGTACCGGCACGATCGCGATCACCACGATGGCCATCTTGATCGCGAGACTCGGCGCCGGCGTCAGATCCAGGCCAGGCGTCGAGGTCACACCGCCGGCACCGCTGGGCAGTACCTGGGCCTGCACGATGTACGTGCGCAAGACCATCTGCAGCGGCCACTTGTTGTTGTCGTTCAAGTAGAGCATCGCGTTGAAGAAGGCGTTCCAGTAGCCGACCGCGTAGAACAGCCCGACCACCGCGACCACCGCCTTCGACAGCGGCAGCACGATCCGGCTGAGCACCTTGAACTCGCCGGCGCCGTCGATGCGCGCGCTGTCGATGAGTTCACCAGGTATACCCATGAAGAACGAGCGCATCACGATCAGGTTGAACGCCGAGATCGCGCCCGGCAGGATCAGCGAGGCGTAACTGTCGATCAGCCCCAGCGAGTTGACCATCAGGTAGCTCGGAATGATGCCCGGCCCGAACAGGAACGTCAGCAGTACGACGAACAACAGCGGGCGGTGCCACAACGATCCCGGCCGCGACAGTCCGTACGCCGCCAGGATGGTGACCGTGAGGCTGAAGAACGTGCCGATCGCTGTGATCGCCGTGCTGATCAGCAAGGCCCTGGTGACAACGCCACCGGAGAGCAACTGGACGTACGCCGCGATGGTCAGCTCGCGCGGTACGACGACCAGGCCGCCGGCGCGGGTGACCGCCTCGGTGGTGGAAAGGCTGGTCACCACGACGACGTACAGCGGGAACACGACCATCAGCACGATCAGCGCGAGCACCAACGGCTTGCCCAGACGCCCGACGATGGTCGGTTCCTCTTCCCAGACCGGCCGGCCGGCATCGAGCCGGGTCCGCCTTCTGGCCTTCTGCGCTTCGGTGTGTGCGGGTCTTTCCGCGAGTTGAGTGCTCATGACTTGGAGTACACCCCCTGCTCTCCGACTAGATGGGCCAGGCGATTCGCCGCGAGTACGAGCACCAGGCCGACTACTCCCTTGAAGAGACCGGCGGCCGCGCCGTACCCGTAGTCACCGAGCAGCAGGCCCTGGTGGTAAACGAAGGTGTCGAGCACCTCGGCGGCGCGCTCACCGACCGCGCTGCGCTGCAGGATGAACTGCTCGAACCCGACGGTCAGCGCGTCCCCCAGCCGCAGGATCAGCAGCAAAATGATGACCGGCCGCAGCCCGGGCAGGGTGATGTGCCACAGCCGTCGCCAGCGGTTGGCGCCGTCCGCGGCCGCGGCCTCGTACAGCGCTGGGTTGATGGTGCTGAGCGCCGCGAGGAACACGATCATGCCCCAGCCGGCGTCCTTCCAGATCGACTGCGCGGTGACCAGCACGATGAAGGTGTCGGGCTTCGTCATCAGGTCGACCGCCTGCAGCCCGTTGTCGCGCAAGGTCTGCGCCAGCAGGCCGGCCCCACCGATCATCTGCTGGAACAACGACACGACCAGCACCCAGGAGAAGAAGTGCGGCAGGTACGCGATGCCCTGGATCATCGTGCGCAGCTTGGGCGACAGCACGGTGTTGAGCAGCAGCGCCAGCATGATCGGAATCGGGAAGTAGAACACCAGCTGGAACGACGTGATGATCAGCGTGTTGCTGAGCGCCTTCCAGAACGCCGGCTCGCCGAACATCCGCTGGAAGTTGCCGAAACCGATGAACTCGCTGCCGCGGACACCGGCGTACGGCGAGTAGTCCTGGAAGGCGATCACGTTACCCAGCGTCGGGATGTAGTGGAACACCCCGAGCAGGATCACCACCGGCGCCACCATCAGCAGCAGCGGCCAGTCCTGCCGCAGCCGGCTCCGCCAGTGCGGCCTCCCTCGGGAGACCGCTCCGGCCTTCTTCTTCACCGCGACGGCCCGGTGCCGCTCATCGACCGTTGTCACTGAGCACCTTGGCGTAGAAGTCGCGGCCCTCGTTGCCGCCGTTGTTCTGCCACTCCTTGACGGCTGCCTTCAGGTCGCTGACCGGGCGGCGGCCCCGGTAGATGTCCTGCAGCCGGTCGTCGAACGGCGTGTGCAGCGCGGCCATCTTCGACGGCTCCTGGACGCGGATACCCTCGAACAGGTTCTTTTCCCGGTGGTTGGCGCACTCCACCTCGAAGGCGTGCATCGCCTCGACGTAGCCCTCGTGCTGGCCTTGGGTGATGGCCGACGGGCGACCGCCGAGGAACGTGTAGGTGGCCGCCACCTCCTTGTTGCCCAGGGCGGTCAGCTGCGGTGCGCCCGAGGCCGCCCGGGTGTAGTGCTTGCCCTCGACCCCGTTGTTGCTGAGCTCGAACTCCTCGGTACCGAAGGGCGCGGAGGAGTAGTTGGCAACGCCCAGCAGTTCGGCGATGCGCTGCTCACCAACGCCCTTCTTGATGAAGGTGAAGATGCCGGCCGGGTCGCCGGCCCAGACGATCGGCGTACCGCCGTCGTGCGCGAACGGCTTCACCGCCTGCATGTTGAACGACCGGTTTCCCTGCTGCCGCTGCAGCGTCTCTGCCCAGGTACCGGTACCGTCCTGGCGGATCAGGATCTGGCCACCCTCGAACAGCGGCTTCTGGTCGGCGTCCTTGTTGCCCACCACGGCCGGGTGCACGTAACCAGCCTTGTACAGCTTGGCGGTGAGGGCCACGGACTCCTCGAACTCCGGCGTCTCGTACTTGTGCACCAGCTTGCCGTCGGACTCCTTGCGCCACTTACCGGGCGCACCGTAGGCCCGGGCCAGCTCGTCGTTCACGCCGCCGAAGGCCCACTGGTTCGCCCTGGCGTTGGTGAGCTGCTTGCCCAGCTTCATGAAGTCGTCGGCGTTCTGCGGCGGGGTCACGCCGGCCTTGTCGAGCAGGTCCTTGCGGTAGTACAGAATCCACGCGATGCCGACCGACGGGAACGGGATCGCCTTGAGCTGGGAGTTCCAGACGCTGAACGCCCAGGCGTTCGTGGGCAGGTTCGCCAGCATCGGATACTTCGAGACCTTGTCACCGGCCAAGTAGGGCGTCAGGTCCTCGAACAGCTTGTCCACCGCCTGGTCGAACCGGCTCAGCTTGGCGATCTCCCAGCCCGGAATGCAGATCATGTCGGGCACGTTGCCGGCGGCAAGCACGGTGCCGAGCTTGGTGCCGTAGTCCATGCCGTTGACGATGTTGAACCGGACCGGCGCGCCGATGCGCTCGTTGTTCGCGTCGTAGTACGAGTTGTTGCCCAGGCCAGGCGGCAGCGGCGCCCACAGCGGGGTCATCGCGGTGACCTCCTTGCCGCTGGTCACCGCCTTCTCGGGCACGGCGCGTACCAGCGACGTCGGGTACTTCGTGAAGCCCGGCGAAGAACCATTCACGCCGGGCAGGTCCGGTTTCACCGAACCGAAGGCCATGTACGCCGGCAACAGACCGGCCAGCTTGTCGACCGTCTCGGCCTGGCCCTTGCCGGAACTGGCCGGCTTGGACGAGCAACCAGCGAGGGCGCCACCGCCTGCCGCGAGGGCTGCACCAGCACCAAGGAACGCGAGGAAGGTGCGGCGGCTGGTCGGGCCGCCGGCGGTTGTTCCGGTCACGATGAGTTCCAATCGGTCGGGCGGGAGTTGCCCTTCGGCGGTCCCGCACGGATAATTAGTTTGGCGAGTAGCCAAATAAATTAGCCGACGACGCCGGGGCCCACAAGGGTGTAGAACTGAGGTTCATCGGCGCCACCCGGTGGGACCGAGTCGGATGAGCGGAAACGGGACGGACACTTGACCACGACACAGACCGCGGATCATTCCGACGTACGTGCCACGAATCTGGCGGCCGTCCTCAGCTATCTGCGCGCCAATGCCCCCTGCTCTCGCGCCGCCATCGCAGCCGGCACCGGCCTGAACAAGGCCACTGTCACCAGCCTGGTCGGCGATCTGATCGATCGCCGCCTGGTCCGCGAAACCCAGCAGACGCAGAACCACGTCGGCCGTCCGGCCACCTTGCTGGTGCTCGACGGTTCGGCGTTCGCCGCCATCGGCCTGGACGTGAGCGCACGTGGGCTGACCGTGGCCGCGTTCGACTCCGCGGGTGGACAGCTGCTGCGCTGGCACCGGGCCGCGCCCGCCGCGGATGCCGCTCCGGCCAAGATGGTCGCGGCGATCGCGGCACTGGCGCGACGGGCCGTAACCACCGTGCGCAACTCGGGCCGCCAGGTGCTGGGGCTGACCGTCGGTATCCCCGGCCTGGTCAGTACGGACGGCTCGGTGGTCGTCGCGGCCGGCCTCGGCTGGCACGACGTACGCCTGAAGGCCGATTTGATCCAGGCGCTTGGCAATCCGCCGTACCCGGTGATGGTCGACAACGACGGCAACCTCGGCGCACTGGCCGAGCATCGGTACGGCCCGCACGCCGGCGCCGAGGACCTGATCCATCTGACCGGCGACACCGGTATCGGGGCGGGCGTCATCTGCGACGGCCGCCCCCTGCGCGGCCACCTCGGGTACGTCGGCGAGGTCGGGCACATCCAGGTCATTCCGGGCGGTCCCGTCTGCGGTTGCGGGCGGCGTGGCTGCCTCGAGGCCGTCGCGGGTATTCCGGCGATCCTCGACCGGGTCTCCCCCATCGGCGACGAGCCCGATCCGGACATGGAGGCCCGCCTCCACGAGCTGGTCCGGCGCGCGGAGGCCGACGACCCGGACGTGACGAAGGTGCTGCAGGAGGTCGGCAGCCACCTCGGCCAGGGCATCGCCGTACTCGTGAACGTGCTCAACCCCGGATTGGTGGTGCTCGGCGGCTCGTATGCCACTTTGGCGCCGTGGCTGGCCGGGCCGATCGACAAGGAACTGCGGGAGCGTTCGATCGCGCCCGACGCGGGTGGCTGCCTGGTGACGGCGTCCACCTTCGGGCCCGACGCGACCGCCATCGGCGCGGTGGCCCGTTCGCTGGACCGCCTGGACGCGGGCCGGCTGCCCACGTTGTGATCTCTGCGCGATACCGATCCGGCGCCGCCTCTTGACCATGGCGGCGCCGGATGCCAGCCTCAGTTCCACTCCGCCATAACACGGCCGTCAAAAGCCGGGGCGGATTTTTTCTCCTGCATCATCGAAGCGCTTCGACAACGGTGTCACAGGTTCTACTTCGAAGCGCTTCGAGACCACACCGCCCCGCCGCCCCGGCGGCCGAGATCCACCGGAGTTCCACCGATGAGCCAAGCCCCCGCTGCCAGCTTTCGAGACCCGGCGCTGCCCCTCGGCGCCCGGGTGGACGATCTGCTCGGCAGGCTCACGCTGGCCGAGAAGCTTCGCCTGCTGCACCAGCACCAGGGCGCCGTACCGCGCCTGGGCGTGGATTCGTTCCGCACCGGGACCGAGGCGCTGCACGGCGTCGCCTGGCTCGGTTCGGCCACGGTCTTTCCGCAGGCCGTCGGTCTGGCCAGCAGCTGGAACACCGATCTGATCCGCTCGGTCGGTACCGCGATCGGCGAAGAGGTTCGCGCCTTCCACCACAAGGACCCGACGGGCGCCGGCCTGAACGTGTGGGCGCCGGTGGTCAACCCACTGCGCGATCCGCGCTGGGGCCGCAACGAAGAGGGTTACTCCGAGGACCCGTGGCTGACCGGCGAGATCGCCGTCGCCTACTGCGAGGGTCTGATCGGCGACGACCCGCGGCGGCTGCGAACCGCGCCAACGCTCAAGCACTTCCTTGCCTACAACAACGAGACCGACCGCTGCGTGACGTCGAGCAGCCTGCCCCCGCGGGTGTTGTACGACTACGACCTGCCGGCCTTCAAGGCGCCCCTGCAGGCCGGGGTGGCCTTCGCGATCATGCCGTCGTACAACCTGGTGAACGGACGGCCGGCGCATCTCAGCCCGTTGATCAACGACCTGGTTCGCACCTGGACGGACCACGACCTGCTGTTCGTGAGCGACGCGGGCGCACCGGCCAACCTGAGCGAACTGCAGGGCTACTTCCCCGACGGCGTCACGGCGTACGCCGCCTCGCTGAAAGCCGGCGTCGACAGCTTCACCCAGGACGACGCGGACTACGGGCCGAGCGTGCAAAAGCTGGAGCAGGCCCTGGCCGACGGCCTGCTGGCCGAAGGCGACATAGACCGGGCCGCGCGCCGTGCGCTGGAGCTGCGCTTCCGCCTCGGCGAGTTCGATCCGGTCTCGTACGACGACGTGGACCCCGAGGTGGTCAACTCCCCCGCGCATCAGGCCCTTGCCCGCGAGGCGGCCACGCAGTCGATCGTGCTGCTGAAGTCGGAATGCTGTTTGCTGCCGCTGCGGCCGGATCTCAAGTCCGTCGCGGTGATCGGGCCGCTGGCCGACACGCTCTACGAGGACTGGTACTCGGGCACCTTGCCGTACCAGGTGACGGCCCGGGCCGGTTTGACCGAGCGGTTCGAGTCGGTGACGTACTGCGAAGGCCTCGACCGGATCGCACTGAAGATCGATGGCGGAGCTGGTTACCTCGCCGCAGCCGAAGCCGGTCAGCCGCTGACCGCCTCGCCGGCATCGGGGCCGGATTGCTGGTTCGACCTGTTCGATTGGGGTGGCGGGGCGTTCGCGCTGCGGTCGGTGCGGAACCAGCGTCACCTTTCGGTCAACGACGCCGGTGAGGTGGTGGACGACCAGCCTGGGCCGAACGGCTGGGAAGTCAAGCAGACCTTCGCGCTGGTGGAACGGACCGACGGCTCGATCGCGCTGCGCCACCTGAACAGCGGCCGCTTCGTGACGCTCGACTCGACCGGCTCGGCACGCCTGCAGGACGAAGGCGCCGATCCGTTGACGATCTTCACGATGGAGACCGTGGTCGACGGTGCCGCCCAGGCCGCCGAAGTGGCCGCCGCGGCGGAGGTCGCGATCGTTGTTGTCGGCAACCACCCGCTGGTGAACGGCCGGGAGACCGAGGACCGGGCCGATCTCGATCTCCCCGCCGCCCAGGACCGCCTGGTTCGCGCCGTACACGCCGCCAATCGAAGCACCGTGCTCGTGATGAGCAGCAGCTACCCGTTCTCGACCACGTGGGCGCAGCAGCACCTGCCCGCGATCCTCTGGTCATCCCACGGTGGTCAGGAGTACGGGCACGCGCTGGCCGACGTACTGCTCGGCACGGTCGATCCGGCCGGGCGCCTGCCGCAGACCTGGTACCGCTCGGCGGCGGATCTGCCCGATCTGCTCGACTACGACATCATCGGCGCGGACGCGACGTACCTCTACTACCGGGGCACGCCGTTGTACCCGTTCGGTTTCGGGCTCAGCTACACCACCTTCGAGTACGGCGACCTGCGGCTCTCCTCGACGACCATGCCGGCCGACGGCGAGGTGGCGATCTCCGTGCGGGTGACCAACACCGGCGACCGGGCCGGTACCGAGGTGGTCCAGCTCTACACACATCAGCAGCGCTCCCGGGCGAAGCAGCCGTTGCGCCAACTGCGCGGATTCCGCCGGGTGGAGCTCGAACCAGGCGAGTCCGTCGAGGTGGAACTGACCCTGCGCGCGGCCGATCTCGCCTTCTGGGACGTCACCCGGGACCGCCCGTGCGTGGAAACCGCCCGGCACAGCATCCTGATCGGCCGGTCCGCCACGGATTTGTTGCTCAGCGCCTCGATCGACGTGCAGGGCGAACGCATCCCCGCCCGCGACGTACGCCGTACCGCCCTGGCCGCGACCAGCTTCGACCACTACTGCGCGGTGACTCTGGCCGACGCCTCCCCCGAGCGCGGCGATTCCGTGCACGCGCTCGAGGCCGGCAGCTGGATCGCCTTCGACGACGTTGATCTCGGCCCGGGTTCGGTGACCGCGTTCACCGCGCGGGTGGCCCGTGACCAGGAGGGCGCGGCGACGTTGACCCTGCGGCTGGACGATCCCCTGCACGGCACCGAGCTCGGCACCATCGACGTCGCGCCCACCGGTCACCGGCACAACTGGCTGACCCTCGCGGCGCCTCTTCCCGAGGCGGTCTCCGGGACGCACACGTTGTACGTCGTCTTCTCCGCCGAGGGCACCTACCTCGACAACCTCACCTTCGAACCCACTCCCGGAAAGCAGGACCTCTCTCTATGACGGACTACACCCCTCGCAAGGAAGACAAGTTCTCGTTCGGCCTGTGGACGGTCG